>CAMDFK010000015.1 GCA_945897465.1 Limnohabitans sp. Rim8
AAGGTGCCTGCGCCGCCTTCGCCAAACTGCACATTGCTCTCGGGGTTGAGCACCTTTTTGCGCCACAGGCCCCAGGTGTCTTTGGTGCGTTCGCGCACGGGCTTGCCGCGCTCGAGCACGATGGGCTTGAAACCCATTTGCGCCAGTGCCAGAGCCGCAAACATGCCGCACGGTCCAAAACCTACCACCACGGGGCGTTCGCCTTCCTCTGTGCCAAAACTGGCCGGAGCCTGACAGGGTGGTTGCCAAGCCATGTCGGGGGTGGGCTGGATGTGGGGGTTCTTTTCAAACTGTTGCAGCAAGCGGTTTTCTGTCTGCGCGTCAAGCAGCGACAGGTCGACGATGTAGACCGCCAGCAAGTCGGCTTTGCGGGCGTCAAAGCTGCGTTTGAAGACGTGCAGCTTGGCAATGTCGGTGGTGGCCACGCCCAGCGCGTGGGCGGCCAACTGGCACAGTGCTGCAATAGGGTGAGGCGTGGGCAGGCGGTCTTCGTCGGTCTCGGAAGGTGCGTCGGCCGCGCGGCGCGATTCAATCGGCAGGGCCGACAAGGGGAGTTTGAGTTCTGAAATGCGGATCATGGCAACCTCTGTGGCTTGTGGTTATCAAGCAAGAAGTCTTGATTATCTCTGCCGGGCGATAATCGCTCTGTGAAGCACGCCAGACCGTCGCTGGTGCAATCTCCGAAAGGAGGCACTGGAGGAACGTCCGGACTGCACAGGACAGCGTAGGAGGTAACACCTCTCCACCGTGAGGTGAGGATCAGAGCAACAGAGACGAGCCGATTGAGTTCGGGTGAAACGGGCAATCTCTACGCGCAGCAATACCAAGTAGGCCAGCGTTGATGTGGTTCCGCAGAGCTGGCGGGTAGGTAGCACCGAGCCGGGTGGGCAACCCTCGGCCCAGAGTAATGACGGTCACGCAGCGGGCAACCGCTGTGCACAGAATCCGGCTTATCGGCGGGCTTCACACTTTTTCCTCAGGGCGCAGCCCACAAAAAAACCCGCCGAGGCGGGCTTTTTTGTGGGCACTAGAAGTCGATCAGCTGCGAGAGGGCATCAGGCTACCGGCCAAGGCAAACACCGAATTGGGGGCAGTGATTTTCAAGGCACTTTTTGGCTTGGCAAACACGCCGCGCTTGACGGTTGGTTGGGGCGCTGGCTCCACGGTGACACCTTTGGTCCGCTGCTCGGCCACCAATTGGCGCAGGGTGATGGACTGCAGGTGGGTCAGCATTTTTTCGTTCAAGCTGGACCACAACTCGCTGTTCATCCAGCCGCCTTCGGCCGCAGATTCTTCTTCGGTGGGGGCGTCAACAGCACCCACGATGTCGGCCATGGTGATTTTTTCAGCATTGCGCGACAGTGAATAACCGCCGCCGGGGCCTCGGGTGCTCTCGACCAAGCCGTGCTGGCGAAGTTTGCTGAACAGTTGTTCCAGGTAGGACAGCGAAATCTGGTGGCGTGTGCTGATGGCCGCCAGCGAAACGGGGCCACGGTCTTCTCGCAACGCCACATCGATCATGGCGGTGACAGCAAATCGGCTTTTGGTGCTCAAACGCATGCTGGTCTCCTTTTTGCGTTTTGGTGACCTGTAAAAACAAGCCATCCAGGGGGGTCAAGGCTGCAGTTTGTGCAGAGTGACTGATAAGTAATTTTCTCAGACTGAGGTATCAGGTGGTGATAAACCGGGTTTATTCAAGGCTTAATCTAACTGATTTCACCCTTTAAACGGATTAAAAACAGATTAAAACCGCTCGTGGCTTTCTGTCTGCCGCCATTGCCCCGGCTCCAGAGGGGCCAAACCGATGCGGCCCACGCGTTGGCGGCGCAGGTCCTGCAAGGGGCATTGTTCGTCCAGCCAACGGCCCAATTCCAGCCCATCGATGTCTTTGCCCGCGATGCGCAGCACCGTGAGGGTGTCGGTTTGGCGGTTGATGCTGGCGCGGATGCCCGGGCCGTTCAGGGCCTTGATCAGGCCGTCTGGCACCTCGCCGCCCACGGTGGCCATCCACTCTTGCTCCATGGGGCTGCGGCGGTCTACCAAGTGGCGCATCACGCCCACGTCGTCCGTGAAGATGCACAGGCCGCTGGCCGGTTTGGCCAGTGGCAGGGGCATTTGCATCTTGGCCAGACGCTCGGGGCCCCACAGGCCGGGCTGGGGGGCTTTGAGGCCCAAGGTGTCTTGCAGCCAGGCCAGGTTGGCCACCCGCTGCGCAGGTTTGAACAGCACCAGCGTCATGGGGGCGAGCGCGGCCATCGAGACCAGGCGGTTCACCAACACGGTTTGTTCTTCACGCACACGTCGAGCAGGATCGGTCACGACTTTGCCCTCGACCTGCACACCACCGGCCACGATCAGGGCTTCGGCTTCGCGGCGCGAGCAGTTTTGCTCGGCGGCCACGCGTTTGGCCAGGCGAATGCCTTCTTCAGAGGAAATCATCAGAGCTTTCAAAAATGCTCAAAGCGGATCAAGACAGGGCTTGTTCGCGGATGTGGTCCAAATGCGCTTGCAGCGAGCGAGCGGCCACTGGCCACAGGCGGGGCGGCACATCGTCGTAGGCTATTTCCACCCACTCTTGCAAGCTGCCTTGGGGCAGGGCCTGCATGGCGGCGGCGATTTTGGCCTCGCGCTTGAGTCGGTGGGCCTTGAGGTGGGTGATGGCCTGGTGCGCAAAGCCCAGGACATGGCCGTGAGCGGGCAAGATGAATTCGATGCCACCGGTCTCACAACCGGCGGCCAGTTTGTCCAACGAAGCCAGGTAGTCACCCATGTGGCCGTCGGGCGGGTCGATCACGGTGGTGCTGCCGTTGAGCACATGGTCGCCCGAAAACAGCAGGCCGTCTTCTTCGAGCACCAAGCACAGGTGGTTGGCCGCATGGCCTGGGGTGTGCACCACGCGCAGGGTGTGGGTGATCTCACCTTGGGCGCCTATGCCTTGCAGCACCAGTTTTTCGCCATCGGCCAATTCACGCTCGGGGGTGAAGCGGCTGTTGGCGCGGGCCGTGGGTTTGGAGGCCAGGCCCAGAATGGGCGGCCTGTGGGTGCACAGCGCCTGCAGCGGGGCTGCGCCGGGGGAGTGGTCCGGGTGGGAGTGGGTGCAAACGATGGCTTTGATTTGCCCGCCTGCGGCACGCCAGATGCGTTGCAGGTGCTCGTGGTCGGCCGGGCCGGGGTCGATGGCGATGTAGCCGGTGTTCGGGTCGCCCACCAAATAACTGTTGGTGCCGGGGCCGGTCATCACGCCGGGGTTGGGGGCGGTCAGGCGCTGCACGTTTTGCAGCAGTGGCACGGCTTGGTCGGTCCGCCAGTCCAGGTGGTGGTGGATTTGCCCGTCTGGGGTGACCAAGGCCAGCTCGCCAAAGGGGGCTTCGTGCTCCATGTAACGCGCTTCATTACCCGCCAGCCAGCCGGCACGGGGGCAACTGGTCCACAGCGGTTCGTCGTTCACGGCGCAGGCTTGCAGCACGGCGTTTACGTTGGCAAAGGCTTTGAGGCGCTCCAGTGTGCGGATGGTCGGGTAGACCATGAAAAAATCACCCGCCTCGTGGCGGTTCAGCGCGTCTTGTGGGCGCACCCACACCGGCTCGAACTGCTCGGATTCGTCGGCCACCGGGGCCTGGCCTTCGGGCATGCGGGCCACCAAAAAGGGCACGTCAAAGCGGCGCGGCAGGTCGCGGTCGGTGATCCAGTGGGCCAGCACAAAGACCTGCTCGGCGGCGAGGCTCAAACCGTGAGCCTGGCATTGGGCCGCAAAAGGGCCTTTGCGGTCGATTGCCGCGATGTCGTCGTGGTTGGCCCAGCGTCCATCGGCATGGCGGGCAAACAAAACACCCAGCTCTTCAAAGCTTTCGCGGATGGCGGCAATCGCTTGCGTCAGGTGCAAGTCGCTTTGCGTGGGGCGTCGCTGCGCCATGCCGTGGGCTTGGGCATCGGCGGCGTCGATGCCGCCGCCCGGAAACACATAGGCGCCGGGCGCGAAGCTGGCCTTCATCGAGCGCCGGGTCATCAAGACTTCGACGCCATTGGGCCCATCACGCAGCAGCAGCACGGTGGCGGCGGGGCGCAGGGGCGCAGGTTCACGTTGGGGGTAGAGGAGTTGGGAGGTGCGTGCCATGCCCCATTATCAGGCGGCTGGCGACACTTCCTCGGGCGATAATCTAGAGCATGCACATCCGTTTTACCAAGATGCAAGGCGCTGGCAACGATTTTGTCGTGCTCGACGAGACGCAAGGCCGTCTGGGCCTCACCACGGCCCAATACCGCTTTTTGGCCGATCGCCACTTTGGCGTGGGGGCCGACCAGATCCTCACGGTGCGGCCTTCGCCCGCAACTGGGCTGGACTTTGAATACGTGATCCACAACGCCGATGGCGGTGAGGTCGAGCACTGCGGCAACGGGGCCCGCTGCTTTGTGCGCTATGTTCGCGACAAGGGCCTGACCGACAAAAGCACTGTGCGTGTCAAAGTGCAAAAAGGCGAGATCGAGCTGCGCATGAACCCCGATGGCCGCGTCACGGTGGACATGGGTGCCCCCGTCTTTGACTGGGAGTGTGTGCCCTTCAACCCTAATGGCCTCATCAGCGACCAGGTCAATGGCTGGCCGGTGTTCGATTTGGCGCTGGGCGAGTTGGGCATTGCCCCATCCATAGCCCGAGTTGGTGTGGTGTCCATGGGCAACCCGCATGCGGTGCAGCGCGTGGACGATGTGGAGACTTTCCCGGTGCTGTCCCAGGGGCCGCTGATTGAAAACCATCCCGCTTTTCCGAGTCGGGTGAACGCGGGCTTCATGCAGATCGTCTCGCGCAGCCAGATCAAGCTGCGGGTGTTCGAGCGCGGCGCGGGCGAGACCCTGGCCTGCGGCACCGGGGCCTGCGCGGCGGTGGTGGCGGGCATCCGCCAAGCTTGGCTGGACGCGCGAGTGGATGTGCAGACCCACGGCGGCGTGCTCACCATCGAGTGGGCGGGCCAGGCAGACAGCCCAGTGCTGATGACCGGCCCGGCCACCTCTGTTTTTGAGGGCAACATCGATGTGCCTGACTCACCTTGACCTTTTGAATTTCCGGAGCCCCGCATGACCACGCCTGAACCCATGAGCCCGATCACCGAAGACGACATCGCCGACTATTTGGTGAACACGCCGGACTTTTTTGAGCGCCACGCCTCGCTCTTGGCCACGGTGCAGCTCACCCACCCGCAAAGCCACCGCGCGGTGGGCCTGCAAGAGCGCCAGGCGCAAATGCTGCGCGACAAGATCAAGGGCCTGGAGCACCGCATCATGGACATGATCCGGCACGGCAACGAAAACATGATCTTGACCGACAAGCTGCACCGCTGGTCGTGCGAATTGTTGGTCACGCCGCAGGACCAACTGGCTGCCTCGGCGGTGGAGAACATCCGCGAGCTGTTCCAGGTGCCGCAAGTGGCTTTGCGCCTGTGGTCGCTGAAGGCCGAGCATGCGCAAGCAGCCTGTGCACAGGGCGTGACCGAGGCGGTGCAGACACTGGCCACCTCGCTCGACCGGCCTTATGTCGGGCCGAATGCTGGGTATGAGGCAGTGCAGTGGCTGGACGCGCCGAAACAAGCCGCATCCTTGGCCCTTTTGGCTTTGCGTGCGGCCCCCGGGCAGCCCGCCTTTGGTTTGCTGGTGCTGGCCTCGCCCGATGCGCAGCGCTTTAACAGCCAAATGGGCACCGACCTGCTGGAGCGCCTGGCCGAGCTGGCGGGTGCGGCATTGTCAGTTTTGCGTCACTGACCAGCCAGTGCCCTCATGAACAAGTTTGTGCCGTCATTGGGAGCGCAGCGTGGCAATCCAGCCCCGACAGAGACCACCCAAATTGATGCCCTCAAAACTGACCCGCTGGTCACCCGCTATCTGGACCATGTTCGCTTTGAAAAACGCTTGGCCGAGCGCACCTGCACCCTGTACCAGCTGGACTTGATCCGTTTGGCCGACATGGCAGCGGCATCGGGTGTGCCTTTGCTGCAGGTGCAAAGCGGCCATGTGCGCCGCTGGGTGGCGCAGATGAACAGCGCCGGGCGCAGTGGGCGCGGCATTGCTCTGATCCTGTCGGGTTGGCGCGGGTTTTACACATGGTTAGGGCGCGAGGGGCTGATTCCGCTCAACCCGGTGGCCGATGTGCGGGCCCCGCGTGTGGCCAAGCCGCTGCCCAAGGCGCTGGGCGTGGACGAAGCGATGCAGCTGGCCGAGCACGAAGAGGACAACGACGACCCCTGGTTGGAAGCCCGCGATGCGGCCATGGTCGAGCTCTTGTATGGCTGCGGCCTGCGCATGGCCGAGCTGACCGGGCTGGACGTGGTGGCCAGCACCGAGGCCGCACGTGCCGGGCGGGGTTGGATTGATTTGCAAAATGCCGAGGTTCAGGTGCAGGGCAAAGGCAGCAAGCGCCGCAGTGTGCCTTTGGGGCGTGCGGCGATCGATGCCCTAACGCACTGGCTGGCCGTGCGGCCGCAGCTGCCGGGCATGTTGACCGAGCCCACACCGGGGGCGTCCCCTTTGGCGCTGGCGCTGTTTCCCGGGCGGCACGGCACGCGCCTCACGCCCCGCGGTGTGGCGCAGCGCCTCAAGCGCCGCAGCCTGCTGGCGGGCCTGGCCACCCCGGTGCACCCGCACATGTTGCGCCACTCTTTTGCCAGCCATGTGCTGCAGTCCAGCGGTGACTTGCGGGCGGTGCAAGAGTTGCTGGGCCACGCCAACATCAGCACCACCCAGGTCTACACGCGGCTGGATTTTCAGCACCTGGCCAAAACCTACGACGCAGCCCACCCCCGGGCCAAACGCAAATGAAGTCCGCATCAGGCTGCGACGCTGCGGTGTGAGGCCATGCCCGGTGCGCAGGCGCGGCGCTTGAATTCATCGCTACACTCCCCAACTCTTGTTTTCTTGTCCTGAACTGGAACCGCACCATGGCCCTGATCCCCACCACCATCCTGACCGGCTTTCTGGGCTCGGGTAAAACCACCTTGCTCAAGCGCGTGCTGACCGAGGCCCATGGGCAGAAGATCGCCGTGATCGAGAACGAGTTCGGCGAAGAAAACATCGACAACGACATCTTGGTCTCTGACACCAACGAGCAGATCATTCAGATGAGCAATGGCTGCATCTGCTGCACCATCCGAGAAGACCTGCGCGTGACCTTGCAGCTGCTGGCCGCCAAGCGCCGCAAAGGTTTGCTCAGCTTTGACCGTATCGTGATTGAGACCACGGGCCTCGCCGACCCCGGTCCGGTGGCGCAGACCTTCTTCATGGACGACGAAATTGCCGAGACCTTTTTGCTCGATTCGATCTTGACCTTGGTGGACGCCAAGCACGCCGCCCAGCAGCTCAACGACCGCCAAGAAGCACGCCGTCAGGTGGGCTTTGCCGATCAGATCTTCATCAGCAAGGCTGACCTGGCGTCGCCCCAAGAGTTGGACGCCTTGCAGCACCGCCTGAAACACATGAACCCGCGAGCCCCCCAAAAAGTGGTGCACTTTGGCGAGGTGGCTTTGTCCGAGGTGTTCGACCTCAAGGGCTTCAACCTGAACGCCAAGCTCGACATCGACCCGGACTTCCTCAAAGACGATGCCCATGACCACGACCATGTGCACGGCGAGCATTGCGACCACCCGTCACACCAACAGGGGCACGCGCACGACCATGAACACGGCGAGCACTGTGACCACCCCTCACATGCCCACGAGCAGGGCCACCACCATCACCACGATGACGACGTGAAAAGTTTTGTTTTCCGATCGGACAAGGCCTTTGACCCGGCCAAGCTGGAGGATTTTTTAGGTGCGATCGTCAACATTTACGGCCCCCGCATGCTGCGCTATAAAGGTGTGTTGAACATGCGCGGCACCGAGCGCAAGGTGATTTTCCAAGGCGTGCACCAGCTCATGGGCAGCGATTTGGGCCCCATGTGGGCCGATGGCGAGACCAAAATGAGCAAGATGGTGTTCATTGGCATCGATTTGCCCAAAGACATCCTGCTGCAAGGCTTGGAGCAGTGTTTGGTCTGAAGTCATGCACCATGGCAGGCTTTCGCGCTCGCTTGGGGTCTGATCTGGCTTTTAATCCGACCCCCGACAAATTTTGACCGTTCTAGTCGCTACAATCGCCCGCCGATGGCATCGCCTTTTGGGCGGTGCTGGCGAACCCCACAAGGTCTATAACAAGGGTTTGAGAAGCACATGAACAGGTTTCAGGTCGGCTGCGCAGGGACAGACGGTCAGAAGACTGCCCTTTGACACGGCTAGGAGACAAGACGTGAAGACCCCGAACAAAGCAATACCCCTTGGCAAATCTGCAGTGGCCTCCAAATCCAACACCACAGCCGCCAAGGCCAAGGTGGTGACCGCCAAACCCCTGGTCAAACCTGCAGCCAAACCAGCTGCGAAGGCGGCTGTGAAACCCAGCGCCAAAGCCCCTGTGAAACCTGCTCTCAAAGCCGCTGCAAAAGTGGCTGTGAAACCGGCGGTGAAGCCCATGGCCAAAACCGCTGCCAAGGCCAAGCCCTCGCCCAAGCCAACTGTGCCTGCCAAGGCTGAGAAGGCCAAAACCGCCGCACCTTCTGCAGCTGTATCCAAATCAGTGGCTTCATCCAGCCCAACTCCATCTTCTGCTGCACCCAAGACTGCCACAGCTGTCCTGCCAGCCCAGCCACCCAAAACGAAAAACATGAGCGTTACCAAAGTGGAAACAGTCCAAACCCCCGCCGAATCCAACCAAGGCAACGCATCACCTGCGCCAGAGCAGCTGGTTCGAGCCACACGGCCTTCGGCCCGTTTGGCCCAGATCACCGTGCCTTCCTTGCCTCCTGCAGTGGCTTCCACGGCAGCCAAGTCAAGTTTTTTGCCCAGCGCAACCCTCACGGCTGTCTTGGTCCCTATTGCGCCCATCAAGAAAGACCCCAAGCTGGCCAACAACTGGAAAACCAAAAGAGCCGAAGAACTGTCGGACGCTGAAATCCTCGCCATGTCGGACGATGAGTACATGAACGACAAGCAGATGGCGTATTTCCGCCTGAAGCTGACCCTGCTCAAGCAAGACATCTTGGCCAGTGCCGGACAAACCACCGAGCACCTGCGTGAAGACACGGTCGTGGTGCCCGACCCCGCTGACCGCGCGACGATTGAAGAAGAGCATGCCTTGGAGCTGCGCACGCGCGACCGTGAGCGCAAGCTGCTCAAGAAGATCGAGCAATCGATTCAGCGCATTGATGCGGGCGATTACGGTTTTTGCGATGAAACCGGTGAGGCCATCGGTGTGGGCCGTTTGTTGGCCCGCCCCACAGCCACTTTGTCCTTGGAAGCGCAGCAGCGGCGTGAACTCAAACAAAAGATGTTTGGCGATTGATCAGTTCTTTGCCGCAACTTCTCGTCAAAAAACCCCTTCTCAGGGGTTTTTTTTCGTGCCCATGGTGGCAAGACATCTTTAATGAATTTCCCGATTTTGAATTTTTTAGATTTATTGTGACTTGAGATGTTACTTGCACAGTGACGTGTAAGTGTCTAATTTTTAAAGAAATTAAGCACTTTCCAAGATTGAAAACAAGCGCTAAGCCTTTGATTTCATTGAAAAAAATCGCTCAACACCCTTGGTTTGGCTTCAGTTTCCTGATACAGTGCAAAAAAGTGCAATTAAGTGGGATTTGGTGCCACTGATGTGCTTTTTTCACACCAAAGGGTCTTCGCCGTGTTTCAAGGGGCTTCATCGCTGAGTCTGGATGCCAAAGGGCGCTTGTCTGTGCCGACTCGGCATCGTGACGTCTTGAGCGCCACGGCACAGGGTCAGCTGACCATCACCAAGCACCCGCACGGGTGTCTGATGGTGTTTCCCCGCAACGAATGGGAAAAGTTCCGTGACCGCATTGCCGAATTGCCCATGTCGGCCCAATGGTGGAAGCGCATTTTCTTGGGCAATGCCATGGACGTCGAGATGGATGGCACCGGGCGCGTGTTGATTTCGCCCGAGCTGCGCCAGGCCGCTGGCATTTCCAAGGACACCATGCTGTTGGGCATGGGCAACCACTTTGAGTTGTGGGACCAAACCACCTATGACGCGCAAGAGGCGCAGGCCATGCAGGGCGACATGCCCGATGTGTTCAAGGACTTCTCTTTCTGAGCGCCATGGCCGACAGCGCACTGACCCACATCACCGTGTTGCTCAACGAAGCCGTGGAGGAGTTGCTCCGGGCTTCGGCCGGTGCCGATGGCGCTTATGTGGACGCCACCTTCGGTCGGGGTGGGCATTCGCGCTTGATTTTGTCGCGCCTGTCTGCGCAGGGCCGGCTGCTGGCCTTTGACAAGGACCTGGAGGCGATTGCCGAAGCCAGGCTGATCAAAGACAGCCGTTTTGCGATTCGGCACGAGGGCTTCTCGCACCTGGGTGAACTGCCCGCTGGCAGTGTCGATGGTGTGCTGATGGACTTGGGCATCAGCTCCCCCCAGATCGACAGCCCCGAGAGGGGTTTTTCTTTTCGTTTTGAAGGCCCGCTCGACATGCGCATGGACACCACGCGCGGACAGAGTGTGGCCGATTGGCTGGCCACCGCAGAGGTGGATCAAATCACGGAGGTGATACGTGACTATGGCGAAGAACGGTTTGCTTTTCAGATTGCAAAGGCGCTTGTGGCTCGCCGACAGGAGCGGGGCCCAATTTCAAGCACCTCCGATTTGGCCCAACTCGTGGCTGATACGGTCAAAACCCGCGAGCCGGGCCAGAACCCTGCAACGCGGACATTTCAGGCTTTTCGGATTTTCATCAATGCCGAACTTGAAGAGCTCGAACAGGCGCTAGAGGGCAGTTTGCGGGTGTTGGCATCGGGTGGCCGCTTGGTGGTCATCAGCTTCCATTCGCTGGAAGACCGCATTGTCAAGCAGTTCATGGCCAAACATTCCAAAGAGGTGGTGGACCGCCGCGTGCCATTTGCCGAGCCTGTCAAGATGCGCCTGAAGGGGCAAGGGCGCGTTCGCCCCAGCGAGGACGAGGTGCGTGGCAACCCGCGATCGCGCAGCGCCATCATGCGCATGGCCGAGCGCACCGAGGTGCCGGTATGACCCGAGTGAGCATGCTCTTACTGGTCGCGACGGTGGTCAGCGCCTTGTGGTTGGTGCACAGCCACTACGAGTCTCGCCGCATGTTCATGGACTTGGAGTCTGCACGCAAAGAGGCCAAGCGCATTGCGGTGGACCATGACAGGATGGAAGTCGAACGTCGTGCTCAGGCCACGCCTTTGCGGGTGGAGCAAATTGCTCGCCAGCAATTGAACATGCGCACAGCTTCACCTGCCATTACCCAATACGTCACTGCGCAGGGCGCAGTCGCTGCTGTTGTGGTGTCTCCTGCTGTTGGAGCTAGCCAGTGAGCCGCAGCCGCAGTGTCCAGTTGACTTCCAGTCCTTTGCTGGCCAGCAAGACACCGGTCTGGCGCAGCAAACTGATTGTGGCCGCTATGGCCTTGGGTTTTCTGGGTCTGGTGGGCCGGGCTGTTCATGTCCAGGTGGTTGACAACGATTTCTTTCTTCGTCAAGGAGAGGTGCGTTTTGCACGCACTTTGGAATTACCTGCCAACCGCGGTCGTGTACTCGACCGCAATGGCGTCTTGTTGGCTTCCAGTGTGCCTGCGCCCAGTATTTGGGCCAACCCAGAAGACATGGAACGTGACCCGGTCAAGCTGCGTCAGTTGGCCCGATTGTTGGAGATGACGCCCGCCGAGTTGGACCACAAGCTCAAAGACGAGGAAAAAACCTTTGTCTGGCTGCGCCGTCAGATGGACGAGCCAGTGGTCAAGGAAATTCGGGCGCTGGGCATCAAGGGTGTGTACGACATCAAAGAGTACAAGCGACTCTACCCTGAAGGGGAGGCGGCTGCTCACATCGTGGGCTTCACCAATGTGGAAGACAAGGGCCAAGAAGGCGTGGAGCTGATTTTCCAAAAGCAACTGGCCGGTCAGGCTGGTTCGCGCCGCGTGATCAAGGACCGACTGGGTCGTGTGGTTGAAGCTGTGGGTGAAACCGTGCACCCTGTGGATGGCAAGGACCTGCAGCTGAGCATCGACAGCAAGGTACAGTTCTATGCCTACCAAACCCTGCGCGACGCGGTCAAGGCGCACAAGGCCAAGGCTGGCAGCGTGGTGGTGCTGGATGCTCAGACCGGAGAAATTCTGGCGTTGGCCAATTACCCCAGCTATTCGCCATCGCGGCGTGTCAACCTCAGCGGGGAGCAACTGCGCAACCGCGCCTTGACCGACAGTTTCGAGCCCGGCTCGACCATGAAGCCCTTCACCGTGGCTTTGGCTTTGGAGCAAGGCTTGGTCAAGCCCGAGACGATGATTCAGACCGCTCCGGGGCGCATCAACATCACCGGCTCGACCATCAGCGATGTGCACACCTACGGCCTGCTCAGTGTGAGTGAGGTGATCCAGAAGTCGAGCAACGTGGGCACTGTGAAGATCGCCATGCAAATGGAGCCCCGCGAAATGTGGGAGATGTTCACCGAGCTGGGTTTTGGACAAAAACCCGCTTTGCCGTTTCCGGGTGTGGTCAGTGGTCGTGTGCGGCCCTATAAATCTTGGCGTCCCGTTGAGCAGGCCACGATGAGCTATGGCTATGGCGTGTCGGGCAGTTTGTTTCAGGTCGCACGTGCTTACACCGTGTTTGCGCGTGACGGTGAAATTGTGCCGGCCACCATGATGAAAGCCGAGCAACCAGCGCAGGGTACGCGCGTGATCACGACGGCCAATGCCAAAGCCATGCGCAAGATGCTGCAAATGGCTGCTGGGCCTGGCGGCACAGGTCAAAAAGCCCAGACCATCGGTTATTCGGTGGGGGGCAAGTCGGGCACAGCTCGAAAGCAAGAGGGCAAGGGTTACGCCAGCAAAAAATACCGTGGCTTTTTTGTAGGCATCGCCCCCATCGAGCAGCCCCGCATCGTGGTGGCGGTGATGATCGATGAGCCCTCCAACGGGGTCTATTACGGCGGTGCCGTAGCCGCACCGGTGTTCAGCCAAACGGTGCAGCAAACCCTGCGTCTGATGGGTGTTCAGCCCGACATGGCCGTCAAGCCCCAGATCGTGGCCCAAGCGGTGGAGGAGTCGTTCTGATGCACACCTGGCACAGCGCTCAAGACGCCGCTGTCTGGTTGCGCTCGCGCGTGACCGGCGAGCTGCGCACCGACAGCCGACTGGTGCAGGCGGGCGACGGTTTCATTGCGTGGCCGGGTGCTGCCACCGACGGGCGGCGTTACCTGGCTCAGGCCTTGGCGCAAGGCGCCAGCGCCTGCCTGATGGAAGAGATTGGCCACACCCCTTGGGTGACTGCGCTGCAGGGCGCCAAGCAAGAAGCTCTGGCTTGCATGCCCCGCCTCAAAGCCCAAACCGCTTGGGTGGCTGACGCCTACTATGAACAACCCAGCTGCGCTTTGCAGGTGCTGGCGGTCACGGGCACCAATGGCAAAACATCCACCGCATGGTGGTTGGCACAGGCACTGTCATCGCCTGCGCTGCAGCAGTCCTGTGGGTTGGTGGGCACCTTGGGTGTGGGCCGTTTACCCGATCTGATCACCACCGGCATGACCACGCCCGACCCGGTGTTGTTGCAACGCCAGTTCCGGCAGTTTGCAGATGACGGCGTCACGCACTGCGCCATTGAAGCTTCATCCATCGGCCTGGCCGAACACCGATTGGACGGCACTCACATCCGCGTGGCCGTGTTCACCAACTTCACCCAGGACCACCTGGACTACCACGGCGACATGGCCTCTTACTGGTCGGCCAAGGCCGCTTTGTTTGCCTGGCCCGGTTTGCAGTCGGCCGTCATCAACATCGATGATGCGCAGGGCGCTTTGCTGGCCCAGCAGCTGCAAGGCAAGCCACTCGACGTCTGGACCTGCTCGCGCCGCGGCGCAGCCCGTTTGCAAGCCCGCGCCTTGCCCAGTGCCCGGGGTTTGGCTTTCGAGGTGACCGAGGGCCAGACCGTGAAGACCCTGCACACGGGTTTGATCGGTGACTACAACATCGACAACCTCTTGGGTGTGATCGGCAGTTTGCGGGCCCTGGGTTTTGATTTGGCGCAAGCGGTGCAAGCCTGTGCGCAGCTGACGGCGGTACCCGGCCGCATGGAGCGCGTCTCCTTGGAACTGCCCGGTGCTCAGGCGGATGTGACCAGTCCGCTGGTGGTCGTGGACTATGCCCACACGCCCGATGCCATCACCCAAGCGCTTGCTGCATTGCGTCCGCAGGCAGCGCTGCGTGGCGGCCGCCTGTGGTGTGTGTTGGGCTGTGGTGGTGACCGCGATGCGAGCAAACGCCCCTTGATGGCCGCGGCCGCCGAAGCCGCAGCCGACCATGTGCTGCTGACCAGCGACAACCCCCGCAGCGAATTGCCCGAGGCGATTGTGGCCGCCATGGTCCAAGGCCTGCGCTGCCCGCAATCGGTCCAGATTCAACTCGACCGTGCCTTGGCGATTGGTGAAGCGGTAGCCCAAGCTGCCGCGCAAGATGTGGTGCTGGTGGCGGGCAAAGGCCACGAAAGCGAGCAAGAGATCCTGGGCGTGCGCCACCCGTTTTCGGATGTGGCGCAGGCCCGCGCGGCCTTGCAGCGTCGCGCTGTGCATCGCCAGGGGGTGCCCGCATGAAAGCCCCGGTGTCCATGCAACTGAGTGTGTCACTCGCCCTGAGCTGGCTGAGCCAAGCACGCGGCGTGAACGTGCAAGGCGTGGTGGCCGACCGGGTGCACACCGACAGCCGCAGTCTGCAAGCAGGTGACCTGTTTGTGGCTTTGCGTGGTGAGCGCTTTGATGGCAACCAGTTCATCGCCCAAGCCCAAGCGCAAGGCGCGGTGGCGGTGGTGTGCGAGGCTTCTGGCGCAGCACAAGCTGCGGCGCACGGTTTGCCCGCGCTGGTGGTGCCCGATGCGCGCATCGCTTTGGGCGAGCTGGCGGCGGGTTGGCGCGCGCAGTTCAGTTTGCCGCTGATCGCCGTGACCGGCAGCAACGGCAAGACCACCGTGACCCAAATGATCGCGTCCATCTTGCGTGCCCATGCGGGGGACGACGCCTTGTCCACCCAAGGCAACCTGAACAACGACATTGGCGTGCCCTTGACCCTGTTCAATTTGCGTGCCCATCACCGCATGGCCGTGGTCGAGCTGGGCATGAACCACCCCGGCGAAATCGCCTACTTGTCCCAACTGGCTCAGCCCACGGTGGCCTTGGTCAACAACGCCCAACGTGAGCACCAAGAGTTCATGGGCACCGTCGAGGCCGTGGCGCGTGAAAACGGGGCGGTGCTGCAGGCGTTGCTTCCAGAGGGTGTGGCGGTGTTTCCAGCCGATGAAGATTTCACGGCCGTGTGGCGCGAGTTGTCGGGCCAGCGTGCACAGCGCTGTTTTGCCATGGCCGCCGCCTCAGACGCCGACGTGCGCGCTGCCGTGGTGGTCTGGCAGTCGGGCGCCTGGCAGTTCACGCTCAAAACGCCCGAGGGCACCGCGCCTGTGCGCCTGCACATTGCGGGGCGACACAACGTCAAAAACGCCTTGGCCGCCACGGCCTGCGCCTTGGCAGCGGGTGTGCCTTTGGCCGCTGTGGTGCAGGGCCTGGTGGCGTTTGAGCCAGTCAAGGGCCGCTCGCGTGCGCTGGTCCTGCCCATGGACGCAGAAGAAATCACCTTGGTGGACGACACCTACAACGCCAACCCCGACTCGGTTCGCGCTGCCATCGACGTGCTGGCCGAGTTGGCAGCGCCGCGTTTACTGGTCCTGGGTGACATGGGTGAGGTGGGCAACCAAGGCCCCGAGTTCCATGCCGAGGTGGGTGCCTACGCCGCCGAGCACGGCATCGAAGGACTGTTCACCCTGGGTGACTTGTGTGTACACAGCGCTCAGGCCTTTGGTGCGGCTCGGCACTTCGCAGACATGGACAGTTTGCTGTTGGCGACCACAGGGTCGCTGGGCGAGTTCCGCAGCGTGGTCGTCAAAGGCTCGCGCTTCATGAAGATGGAGCGCGTGGTGCAAGCGCTGCAGTCGCACAGCGACGACAAGAACAGTCAAGACAAAGATAAAAAAGGGGAGTCCCATGCTGCTTAGCCTGGCCCAATGGTTACAAAGTTTGTCACCCGAGTGGGGTTTCCTGCGTGTTTTCCAATACATCACCTTCCGTGCCGTGATGGCTGCGATGACGGCGCTCTTGATCGGTCTGGCCGCAGGCCCTTGGGTGATCCGCCGCTTGACCTCGCTCAAAATTGGCCAGCCTATCCGCGGCTACGGCATGGAATCGCACCTGTCCAAGAGCGGCACACCCACCATGGGCGGTGTGCTCATCTTGTTGTCGATCGCCATCTCCACTTTGTTGTGGTTTGACCTGTCCAATCGCTTTGTCTGGATCGTGCTGATCGTGACGCTGGGCTTTGGGGCGATTGGCTGGGCGGACGATTGGCGCAAAGTGGTCAACAAAGATCCTGAGGGCATGCGTTCTCGCGAGAAGTATTTTTGGCAATCGGTCATAGGTTTGCTGGCCGCTTTGTGTTTGGTGTTCAGCATTTCCGAGAACTCCAACGCGCGGGTGTTGGACTTGTTTGTTCAATGGGTCATGTCGGGTTTTGAAGTGAGCTTGCCCCTGAAGGCGGGATTGCAGGTGCCCTTCTTCAAAGAAATCACCTACCCATTGGGCGTATTCGGCTTTGTGTTGCTGACTTATCTGGTGATCGTGGGGTCCAGCAATGCGGTCAACCTCACGGACGGTTTGGATGGCCTGGCCATCATGCCAGTGGTCATGGTGGGCTCGGCGCTGGGTGTGTTTGCCTATGTCACGGGCAGCGCGGTGTATTCCAAGTACTTGTTCTTTCCGCACATTCCGGGTTCGGGCGAGTTGTTGATTTTTTGCGCTGCCATGGCGGGTGCAGGTCTGGCGTTTTTGTGGTTCAACACCCACCCGGCCCAGGTCTTCATGGGCGATGTAGGCGCTTTGGCGCTGGGCGCTGCATTGGGCACCATCGCGGTCATTGTTCGGGCCGAAATTGTGCTGGCCATCATGGGGGGCATCTTTGTCGTCGAGGCCTTGTCGGTGATCGCGCAGGTGACTTACTTCAAGTACACCAAGAAGAAATACGGCGAGGGTCGGCGCATCTTGAAGATGGCACCCTTGCACCACCATTTTGAAAAGAGCGGCTGGAAGGAAACGCAAGTCGTGGTGCGTTTCTGGATCATCACCATGCTGCTGTGTCTGGTCGGCTTGTCGACCCTGAAGCTGAGGTAAGCCATGCAGCTCCAAGGTCAACACGTTCTGATTCTCGGTTTGGGTGCTTCGGGCCTGGCAATGGCCCGCTGGTGCGCCCTGGCCGGAGCGGACGTGACCGTGGCCGATACCCGTGATGCGCCGCCGCAGTTGGCCGCTTTGCAGGCCGAGTGGCCTGGCGTGCGATTTGTGTCCGGCCCCTTTTCAGCCAGCTTGGTCGAAGGCACATCGGTGCGTGCCGTGTTCCGCAGCCCTGGCCTGGCCCCCGAGGTGGTGGCCTCGGTGGTGGATGCTGCCCGCAACATGGGCCTGTGGCAAGGCGGCGAGCTGAGCTTGTTCGCTGCAGGTTTGGAAAATTTGAAGACACGCTTTGGCTACGCCCCTCAGGTATTGGCCATCACCGGCACCAATGGCAAGACCACGGTCACAGCCCTGACTGGGCAGCTGGTGGCGCGTGCGGGCAAAACCGTGAAAGTGGCGGGCAACATCGGCCCCACACTGCTGGACACCTTGACCGAAGCGATCGCTCAAGCGCAAGCGCAGGTCGAGCAAGAGACTACTGAACGCGCCGCAGTTGAGCTTGAAAACCCAAATCGGGTCATTGAGCAGACTTTGGTCATGACGGCCACAGAGACGGTCATGCCAGTAAAAGCTCAGGATGAGCCTTCAAGCGCCGCCGCCGATGCCGCCGGTAAAGACGAGACGCCGGACAACTTGGATGACGAGGCCGCCGCTGAACTGCCGCTGCCCGTTGCGCCTGCCGTTCAGAACCAGGACCCTATGGCCCAAGCGCTGCCCCAGGTGTGGGTGCTGGAGCTGTCCAGCTTCCAGCTCGACAGCTGCGAAGGCTTTGAGCCGACCGCCGCCACGGTGCTGAACATCTCGCAAGACCACCTCGATTGGCATGGCAGCATGGCCGCCTATGCTGCTGCCAAAGCCCGCATTTTTGGTGCGCAGGCCCTGATGGTGCTCAACCGAGAAGACGCCCAGGTCATGGCCATGCGGCCCGAGCCCGTGCGTGTGAAGTTGCAAAAGCCAGTTGAGCGAGCTGCTGTGCTGTTTGGTGGCGACATGCCCCAGCGTCCAGGCGACTTTGGTATCGAAGTCACCCACGGCATGACTTGGCTGGTGCGGGCCTTGGAGGCCGATGAAACACGTCGCCGCCGCAAAGACGCCGCCGAGGAGCTGCACATCCAGCGCCTGATGCCCGCCGACGCCTTGCGCATTCGGGGTCGCCACAACGCAGTCAATGCACTCGCCGCGCTGGCACTGGCCAGCAGCGCCGGTTGCGCCTTGGGCCCCATGCTGTATGGCCTGCGCGAATACCGGGGCGAGCCGCACCGTGTCGAGCCGGTGGCCATCATCCAAGAGGTTGAATTTTTTGACGACAGCAAGGGCACCAACGTGGGCGCAACGGTCGCCGCATTGCAAGGCCTGGGCGCAGACCGCCGCGTGGTGGTCATTTTGGGTGGTGAAGGCAAGGGTCAGGACTTCTTGCCTTTGGCCGATCCCGTTCAGCGTTTTGCCCGGGGTGTGGTTTTGATGGGCCGAGATGCTCCGGTGATTCGCGAAGCGTTGCAAGGCACGGGCGTGCCGCTGCACGATGCCGCAGACATGCATGCCGCCGTGGCACAGGCTGCGGCCATCGCCCGCAGTGGCGATGCGGTCTTGATGTCGCCAGCATGCGCGAGCTTTGACATGTTTGACAACTATGGCCATCGCGCCGAGGTGTTTGTGCAAGCCGTGGCGAGCTTGGCCGAGGCAGCAGGTGTGGCCTTGGAGGGCGGGCTGTGAGTGAAACCATGAATTTCCCTCAGCGCTTGCAGCAATCTGCCGTTGGCCTGCTCCACAGCATCACCGGTGGTGGAGGGGGGAGGGCCAGTTCGCAGGGCTTGCCGGTCAATCTGGGCGAGTACGGTCTGGGCAGTCGCGCCAATGGTCGACCCGCCAGTTTGCAAAGCGTTGACCAGACCTTGGTCTGGGTGGTGGTGGCCTTGCTGCTTTGGGGCATGGTCATGGTGTATTCGGCCTCGATTGCGATGCCGGACAACCCACGTTTTTCGCGTTACAGCCACACCCACTTTCTGACACGCCATGTGATTTCCATGGGGGTGGGCTGCATCATGGCTTTGCTGGTTTTTCAGGTGCGCATGGAGACTTGGGAAAAAGTGGCCCGGCCCTTGTTTGTGTTTTCTCTGATTTTGTTGGCCTTGGTGTTGATTCCTTTCATCGGCAAAGGTGTGAACGGTGCACGCCGCTGGATTTCCTTTGGCGTCATGAACTTTCAGCCCTCTGAGTTGGCCAAGCTGGCGACCATCATCTATGCCGCCGATTACATGGTGCGCAAGATGGACGTGAAGGAAAAATTCTTCAAAGCTGTGCTGCCCATGGGCGCTGCGGTGGGCCTGGCGGGTGTGTTCTTGCTGGCCGAGCCCGACATGGGTGCCTTCATGGTGATCGCCACCATCGCCATGGGCATCTTGTTCCTGGGGGGGGTGAACGCCCGGATGTTCTTCCTGATTCTGGGCATTCTGGTGCTGGCCTTTGTGATCATGATCGCCGAGTCGCCTTGGCGCCGAGAGCGGATCTTTGCCTACCTTGACCCCTTCAGTGCCCAGCATGCCTTGGGCAAGGGCTACCAGTTGACCCACTCGCTGATCGCGATTGGCCGGGGCGAAATTTGGGGCGTTGGCTTGGGAGGCAGTGTGGAGAAGCTCCATTGGCTGCCCGAAGCACACACCGACTTTTTGTTGGCCGTGATTGGTGAAGAGTTTGGCTTGGTGGGTGTGACGCTGGTGATTGGTCTGTTCTTGTGGCTCAGTCGTCGCATCATGGTGATCGGGCGACAAGCGATTGCCCTGGAAAAAGTGTTTTCTGGTTTGGTTGCACAAGGCGTGGGCATTTGGATCGGCTTTCAAGCCTTCATCAACATCGGCGTGAACCTGGGGGCCTTGCCCACCAAGGGCCTGACTTTGCCGCTGATGAGTTACGGCGGCTCGGCAATCATGATGAACCTGATCGCGATCGCCATTGTGCTGCGCATCGACGCCGAGAACAAACAAATGATGCGCGGAGGCCGAGCATGACGCAAAAATGCGCACTGGTCATGGCGGGTGGCACCGGAGGGCACATCTTCCCGGGCTTGGCTGTGGCCGAGGCCTTGCGTGAGGCCGGTTGGCGCGTGCACTGGTTGGGCGCACCCGACAGCATGGAAAGCCAGCTGGTGCCGCCGCGCGGCTTCGCCTTTGAAGCGGTGGCCTTTGGTGGTGTGCGCGGCAAGGGCTTGGCCACACTGGCTTTCTTGCCACTCAAGCTGCTGCGTGCTTTTTGGCAAAGTCTGCAGGTGGTGCGCCGGGTCAAGCCCGATGTGGTGCTGGGCCTGGGCGGCTACATCACCTTCCCAGGCGGCATGATGGCCAGCTTGTGGGGCAAGCCCTTGGTGCTGCACGAGCAAAACTCGGTGGCGGGCTTGGCCAACAAGGTGCTGGCGCAATTGGCCGACCGCGTGTTCACCGCATTCCCCGGTGTATTCAAAACCGGCCAATGGGTGGGCAATCCGCTGCGCCAGGCTTTCATGCAGCAGGCCACACCCGCCGAGCGCTTTGCCGGACGCAGCGGCCCCTTGCGGGTACTGGTGGTGGGCGGCAGCTTGGGGGCCAAAGCCCTGAACGACATCGTGCCGCAGGCCCTGGCCTTGATGCCAGAGGCCACGCGCCCCAGCGTGACTCACCAAAGCGGTGCCAAACAAATTGAAGCCCTGCGGGCCAACTATGCAGCGGCAGGCGTGCAAGCCGAATTGACGCCCTTCATCGACGACACGGCCAGCGCCTTTGCGCAAGCCGATCTGGTCATCTGCCGTGCAGGCGCCAGCACCGTGACCGAGTTGGCCGCGGTGGGTGTGGCCGCCTTGTTTGTGCCATTTCCATTTGCTGTGGACGACCACCAGACCACCAATGCGCAGTTCTTGGTGGCTTCGGGTGGTGGCTGGCTGGTGCCGCAGGCTGAGTTGACCGCACAAAACCTGGCCGAGCGCCTGACGGCCTTGAGCCGCGACACATTGCAAGACGTGGCTGAAAAAGCCCACGCACAGAAAAAAACAAATGCGAGCAGGGAGCTTGTGATGGCTTGTGAGGAGTTGGCGGCATGAAACACGCCATCCGAAAAATTCATTTCATCGGTGTCGGTGGCTCGGGCATGAGCGGCATTGCCGAAGTCTTGCTCAATCTGGGGTACCAGATCTCCGGCTCCGATTTGTCCGACAGCGCCACGCTGCAACGCTTGGCGGCTTTGGGCATCGCCACCCATGTGGGCCACAGCGCAGGCAATGTCCAAGACGCCGATGCCGTGGTGACCTCGACTGCCGTCAAAGCCGACAACCCCGAAGTGCTGGCCGCACGGGCGCGCCACATCCCGATCGTGCCGCGGGCTGTGATGCTGGCCGAGCTCATGCGCATGAAGCAGGGCGTGGCCATTGCGGGCACACACGGCAAAACCACCACCACCAGCCTGGTGGCCAGTGTGCTGGCCGAGGCCGGACTGGACCCCACCTTTGTGATTGGTGGCCGACTGAACAGCGCAGGCGCCAATGCCAAGCTGGGCACTGGCGACTACATCGTGGTGGAAGCTGACGAGTCGGACGCTTCGTTTTTGAACCTCTTGCCCGTGATGGCGGTGGTGACCAACATCGACGCCGACCACATGGAGACCTATGGCCACGACCTGGCCAAGCTCAAAGCCGCGTTTGTGGAGTTCTTGCACCGCATGCCTTTTTACGGCACGGCCATCGTCTGCTCGGACGACCCCGGTGTGCAGTCCATCGTGGACGACATCGCCCGCCCTGTGACCACCTATGGACTGAACGAAGGCGCCCAGGTGCGTGCGGTGGATGTGCGGGCCCACAACGGACAGATGCATTTCACAGTGCAAAGGCGCAATGGAGTGACACTGCCCGACCTGCCCATCGTGTTGAATTTGCCGGGTGTTCACAACGTGCTCAACGCTTTGGCGGCCATTTCGGTGGCTGTTGAGTTGGGTTTGGATGATGCCGCTGTGCAACGCGCTCTGGCCCAATTCAAAGGCGTGGGCCGACGCTTTCAGCGTTATGGCGATGTGGCCACGGCCGATGGCCAAGGCCGCTTCACCGTCATCGACGATTACGGTCACCACCCGGTCGAGATGGCGGCCACGCTGGCGGCAGCCCGTGGTGCATTCCCAGGTCGACGCATTGTGTTGGCGTTCCAGCCGCACCGGTACAGCCGCACCCGTGATTGTTTTGAAGACTTTGTCAAAGTCATTGGTCAAGGTTGCGACAGCGTCTTGTTGTCTGAGGTCTACGCCGCAGGCGAAGCGCCTATCGTGGCCGCAGACGGACGCTCATTGGCCCGCGCCCTGCGTGTGGCGGGCAAGGTCGAGCCCGTGTTTGTGGATCAGATCGCCGACATGCCCCAGGCCGTGATGCGCAATGCGCGTGATGGCGATGTGCTCATTTGCATGGGTGCAGGTTCCATTGGTGTCACCCCAGCGCAGGTGGTGTCCTTGGCCGCCAAGGCCCAAGAGGTGAGCGCATGATACCCAAAACTTCCATGGCCCAGATGGGCAAAGTCGCAGTGTTGATGGGTGGGCGCTCGGCAGAGCGCGAGGTCTCCCTGATGTCGGGCCGTGGTGTGCTCCAAGCCCTGCTGGCTGCGGGAGTGGATGCCCATGCTTTTGATCCGGCAGAACGCGATCTGAGCGAACTTCAGAAAGATGGATTCCAGCGCTGCTTCATTGCCTTGCATGGCCGCTTTGGCGAAGACGGCACGGTGCAAGGCGCCTTGGAGTTGATGGGCATCCCGTACACAGGATCGGGTGTGATGGCGTCCAGCATCGCCATGGACAAGGTCATGACCAAGCGCGTCTGGCATGCCGAGGGTTTGCCAGTGCCGCGCCAAGTGCTGGTGCAGCCAGCACAAATCGACACTTTGTCGGCAGACGAGCTCATTCAAGCTTTAGGCTTGCCCCTGATCGTCAAGCCAGCACGCGAAGGTTCCTCCATTGGTGTGAGCAAGGTGGTGCGGGCCGAAGACGTGCACGCCGCATTGCGTGCTGCGGCCGCTTGTGACCATGACATTCTGTGTGAGCAGTGCATCGTGGGTGACGAAGTCACCTGCCCGGTGCTGGGCGCAGGCGAAGAAGCCCGCGCACTGCCCGTGACCCGCATCGTGGCCCCTGAAGGCAATTACGACTACCAAAACAAATACTTCACCGACGACACACAGTACCTGGTGCCCTGCGGTTTGCCCGCCCAGGAAGAAGTTGCCATTCAGACTTTGGTGAGCCGGGCTTATCAGGTGCTGGGCTGCAGGGGTTGGGGCCGTATCGATGTGATGATCGATGGCAACACCCGCCAGCCTTATTTGCTCGAGATCAATACCTCCCCCGGCATGACCAGTCATTCGCTGGTGCCCATGTCGGCTGCGGCCGAGGGCATGTCGTATGAGGCGCTGTGCTGTCATTTGCTGGCCTCTGCGCAATTGGATTACCCAGGAGCGGGTGCGTGAAAAAAGCCATGCCCTTGCCCACCGATGTCAGGCTCATGAACATGGCCACCGCTTTGCTGGTGCTGGTGTTTGTGCTGTTGGCCGTGGGGAGCGGGGCTTGGTGGGTGATCCGTCATCCGGGCTTTGCGCTGCAAACCATCACGGTGCAAGGCGAGGTCAGTCGCAACAACGCATTTGCGTTTCGGACACATGTGTTGCCCAAACTGGAGGGTAATTTTTTCACCATCGACCTGGCCCAAGTGCAACAGACCTTTGAGTCCGTGCCTTGGGTGCGGATTGCGGTGGTGCACCGTGATTTCCCCAACCGTTTGCGGGCGGTCTTGTGGGAGCACAAACCCATGGCGACCTGGGGCAGTGAGGACGCGGGGACCTTGATCAATGAACAAGGGCAGGTGTTTGAGGCTGTTTTGGACGATGCCGATGCCGAGCGTCTGCCACGCATGAAGGGGCCCGCCGACGAGTCGCAGAACGTGGCTGCCATGTATCTGGTTTTGAGCCCGCGCTTTCAGGCGCTGGACATGCAGATTGATCTGCTGGAACTGACCCCGCGCGGCAGTTGGCGGATTCAAACCCAACATGGTGCTCAGATTGAACTGGGTCGAGGTGAGAGCGCTGACATTGTGAAAAAGGTCGATGTTTTTTTAACAACATTGAAGCAGGTGACCACCCGCTATGAACGAGGCACGTCTGCTTTGGCCGGTGCAGATTTGCGCCACAAGGACGGCTATGCATTGCGCTTGCACGGTGTGAGCACGGTGGACGCAGACAGCAATAAAAAGCCTTGAGCAATCAAGGCGCATGGAAATAAACGGAAACGGTGGTTGAAATGGCAAAAGAGTACAAAGATCTGGTGGTGGGCCTGGACATTGGAACGTCCAAGGTCATGGCTGTGGTGGCCGAGGTCATGGCCGACGGTCAGCTCAAGATTGCGGGTTTGGGCATTGCACCAGGCAACGGGCTCAAGCGGGGTGTGGTGGTCAACATCGACGCCACCGTGCAAAGCATCCAGCAAGCGCTCAAAGAGGCCGAGCTGATGGCCGATTGCAAAATTACCCGCGTGAACGTCGGCATCACGGGCAGCCACATTCGCGGCATCAACTCCAGTGGCATGGTGGCCATCAAGGACAAGGAAGTCACCCAGGCCGATCTGGCCCGTGTGATGGAAACCGCACGGGCCATCAACATCTCCAGCGATCAGAGGCTGCTGCTGGTAGCGCCACAGGAATTCGTGATCGACAGCCAGGAGGTCAAGGAGCCCATCGGCATGAGTGGCATGCGCCTGGAGGCCAAGGTGCACATCGTCACAGGCGCCCAAAGCGCCGCTGAAAACATCATCAAATGTGTGCGCCGCTGCGGCCTGGAAGTGGACCAGCTTTTGCTCAACCCCCAGTCGTCGAGCTTGGCTGTGTTGTCCGAAGATGAACGCGAGTTGGGCGTGGCATGCGTTGATATTGGTGCGGGTACGACCGATGTGGCGATTTTTGCCAACGGCTCCATCCGCCACACCGCCGTGATCCCGATTGCCGGTGACCTGATCACCAGCGACATTGCCATGGCCTTGCGCACACCCACCAAGGATGCTGAAGACATCAAGGTGGAGAGTGGTAATGCCAAACAGCTGCTCGCCGATCCCGATGCCCAAGTGGAAGTGCCAGGGCTGGGTGATCGGGGGCCGCGCATGCTCAGTCGTCAGGCTTTGGCTGGTGTGATCGAGCCGCGCATCGAAGAAATATTTTCCTTGGTGCACCAGGTCATTCGTGAATCGGGTTACGAAGAGGTGCTGTCCTCGGGCATCGTACTTACCGGTGGCAGCGCCGTGATGCCGGGCATGATCGAACTTGGTGAGGACATCTTCCTCAAGCCCGTGCGCCGGGGCTTGCCCAAGTATTCCGGAGGCTTGGCCGACATGGTCAGCCAACCTCGTGCCGCAACCGTGATGGGTTTGCTGGAAGAGGCCCGCTTGGCCCGCCTGCGCGGCTACAAGGTCACCCAAAAGAAGAGCTCGGTGAACAACGCTTTTGGCCGGTTCAAAGACTTCATTGTGGGGAACTTTTGATGAATTGGACCCATCTTTATCAGGCCAGAAGCAGTCCACCTTTGACCAGACCTCTGCGATGTTGACAAACCATCCATCCCAAAAACCGCATTCAAAACTTTCAGGCAACTGCAAACCATTTAGGAGAAATAACATGACCATCGAAATGATCCAGACAGAGGAATTCAACCAAGGCACCCAGATCAAAGTGATCGGGGTCGGTGGTGGCGGCGGCAATGCCGTGGAGCACATGATTGAGCGTCAGGTCCAAGGCGTTGAATTCATCTGCGCCAACACCGATGCACAAGCCCTTGCCCGCAGTGCGGCCCACCGTTTCGTGCAACTGGGTCAAACCGGTCTGGGCGCTGGCAGCAAGCCAGACAAGGGCCGCGAAGCCGCTGAAGCCGCAGAGGCCGACATCCGCGCGGCCATTGAAGGCGCACACATGCTGTTCATCACCGCTGGCATGGGCGGCGGTACCGGCACCGGCGCTGCACCGGTCATTGCCAAGATTGCGAAAGACATGGGCATTCTTACCGTGGGCGTGGTCACCAAGCCTTTCGACTTTGAAGGCAAGCGCCGCATGGACAACGCCGATGAAGGCATGAAAGAGCTGGAAGCCAACGTGGACTCTCTGATCGTGGTCTTGAACGAGAAGCTGCTCGAATTGCCCGGCGGCGAAGACATGACTCAGGACGAGGCTTTCTCGCACGCCAACGATGTGTTGAAGAATGCCGTGGGCGGTATTGCCGAAATCATCAACGTGCCCGGCCATGTGAATGTCGACTTTGAAGACGTGCGCACCGTCATGGGCGAGCCCGGCAAAGCCATGATGGGTACGGCTGCCGCCAGTGGTCCGGATCGCGCTCGGATTGCAGCCGAGCAAGCCGTGGCCTGCCCACTGCTGGAAGGCGTGGACCTCAAGGGTGCACGCGGCGTGCTGGTCTTGATCAGTGCCGCAAAGGGTTCTTTGAAGCTGTCTGAATCCAAGCAAGCCATGAACACCATCCGTGACTGCGCTTCGGAAGATGCCCATGTCATTTACGGTACGGCTTATGACGAAAGCTTGGGTGACCAAATCCGCGTGACCGTGGTGGCGACAGGGCTGGCCAAGCCTGGTGCACGCCGCACAGCACCCCCTCTTCAAGTGCTAAGAACGGGTACCGATAACGCGCCCTTCATGTTGGGTGGACAAGAGGCGACGAGCCATGCCGCGAATGCGGTTGCCCCTTTGGTCAACACCGGCTTGAATGTGCCAGCCTACTGGCGCAATAACCGCACCCATGCAGCCGCACGTGTGGATGGCATGGCCAACGCAGGCATGGACGACATCGAAATTCCAGCTTTTTTGCGCAAACAAGCCGATTGATCCATTCGTCCATTGGTCGAGCTGGAGCAGGGTCAGACCGGTCTCATTCGGTCTGGCTTTTTCAGGCTTGATCCAGCTTGAAAGAAATGATGATTCACTTCTTGAATGCCTTGTCAGCGCCTGATGAGAACGCCCGATTTAAAATGAGCTAATGATTGCTCAACGCACCCTCAAAACCCTGACCCAAGCTGTTGGCGTGGGTTTGCACAGCGGCCAGCGGGTTGAATTGATTCTGCGCCCTGCGGCGCCCGACACCGGCATCGTGTTTCGCCGGGTCGATCTGCCTGAGCCTGTGGACATTCCCGCTCGGGCTGAATCGGTGACCGACACTCGGCTGGCTTCGACCATCTCGGTCGGTCAGGCCAAGGTCTTCACCGTGGAGCATCTGATGTCGGCCTGCGCCGGGCTGGGCGTTGACAACTTGTATGTCGACATCACCGCCGAGGAAGTGCCCATTTTGGACGGGTCAGCCTCTTCCTTTGTGTTTTTGCTGCAAAGCGCAGGCATCGTCGAGCAAAACGCAGCCAAGCGCTTTTTGCGAGTTCTTAAAACCGTGCAAGTCAGCGAAGGCGAGGGCAGCCAAATCAAGTGGGCCAAACTCGAACCCTTTCACGGCTACAAACTCAGTTTCGAAATCGATTTCCACCATCCCGCCGTCGACTCGACAGGCCAGCAGGTGGTGTTTGACATGTCAGAGGGCGTTTATGCGCGTGACATCGCCCGCGCCCGTACTTTTGGTTTCACCAAAGATGTGGAAATGATGCGCGCCAACGGCTTGGCGCTGGGTGGAGGCTTGGATAACGCCATCGTCATGGACGACTACAAAGTCCTCAACGCCGACGGTCTGCGCTATGACGACGAATTCGTCAAACACAAAATCCTGGACGCCATGGGCGACCTGTACATCGTGGGCAAACCTTTGTTGGCCGCCTACAGCGCCTTCCGCTCGGGCCATGCTTTGAACAACCAGCTCTTGCGCGCACTCCTGGCTCAACCCGATGCCTATGAGATCGTGACCTTTGAGAAGTCCAGCGAGGCCCCCAAAGGTTTTGCGGCTTTGCAGCCGGCTTGGTGAGCGGGTTAGCGAATGCCGGCGTGCGATCGCTTGTGAGACCACAGATCAGGCCGCTTTTTTGGAGGCTGGCCACAGCACAAAAGCAATCGAAGCGGTCATCAAACCCACGGCCGCCCAATCTTGCCAATGCAAGATTTCGTTCAGCCAAAGCGCACCACTGAATACGCCCAACACCGGGATCATCATCACACTCAGCGTGGAGGCCACAGGGGGCAAACTGCGGGCCAGGTAAAACCAGGCTGCATGAGCAAAGCCAAACACCAGGACCGCGTTGAACACGATCGCAAACCAGTTGGATGGTGTTGGACTGACCCAATGGGTTCGCTCTAAACCCACGGCCAAAATGCTGACCACCACGGCGGTCATCAGCGTCATCCAAAAGGAGATGGCCAAGGTGGGTACAGACATGCGGGTTCGGCGCAGCAATTGCGTGCCCAAGGCCCAGGTGCTGGCCGCCATCAGGGCCAGCAACACGCCCACAGGTCGGCCGCTCAGGTTGGACAATTCATGCCAGAGCAGTAAAACCACCCCCAAGCTGGCCGCGGCCACCCCAGCCCATGATCGTTTGGCCAGCTGGTCACTGAACACCCAAGCCCCCAAAAGCGCAGAAAACATGGGCATGGTGTAGCCCAAAATGGCGGCCCGTCCACTGGAAAGCGATTGCACTGCGAGGATGATAAAAGCGTTCCAAATGATCATATTGAATACCGCCAGAACCATCAATTCCCGCCAGTGGATGCGAGGAATTCGAAAAGGGACCTTCATGGCCACCAGTGCCATGCCCAAAATAGGCACCCCCAACCACAAGCACATCATTCGGAAGGTGAGCGGCGGAAATCCTGTGACCCCCAGTTTCATGACTGGCCAATTGATTCCCCAAATCAGTGTGAGCAAAATCAGTAAAGTCCATTGGAGAGGAGAAAGTTTGTGCATGGTGCGCATCTTAGTCGGGCTTTAAAATGGCGCATGAACTTTCTCGACATGCTGCGCGCCGCCGAGCGCCAAAATGGCTCCATGCTTTGCGTGGGCCTGGACCCCGAACCCACCAAGTTCCCTGCCGCCTACAAGGGCGACGCCAACAAAATCTACGACTTTTGTGCCCGCATCGTCGACGCCACGGCCGACCTGGTCAGCAGCTTCAAACCCCAAATTGCCTATTTTGCTGCGCACCGCGCCGAAGGGCAGCTCGAACGCCTGATGGCGCACATGCGCCGCGTGGCCCCGCATGTGCCGATCATTTTGGACGCCAAGCGCGGCGACATCGGCTCCACGGCCGAGCAATACGCCAAAGAAGCCTTTGAGCGCTACGGTGCCGACGCCGTGACCCTGTCCCCCTTCATGGGCTGGGACTCGGTGGCCCCCTACCTCAAGTACCACGGCAAAGGCGCCTTCTTGTTGTGCCGCACCTCCAACCCCGGCGGTGACGACCTGCAAAACCAGCACCTGGCTTCTGTGGAAGGCCAGCCCCGCCTGTACGAACATGTGGCCCGACTGGCGCAAGGCCCTTGGAACCTGAACGGTCAACTGGGCCTGGTGGTTGGCGCGACTTACCCCGCAGAAATCGAGCGCGTGCGCGAACTCGCCCCCACCGTCCCCCTGCTGATCCCCGGTGTGGGCGCACAAGGCGGCGACGCAGTCGCCACCGTCAAGGCCGGCTGGCGTGCGCATGCCGATGGCGCCAGCGCAGGGGCCATCATCGTCAACTCTTCGCGTGCGGTGCTGTATGCATCGAGTGGTGATGACTTTGAGCAATCTGCTCGCCAAGTGGCGATGCAGACGCGGGACATGCTGGAAGCGGCCAAGTCCCGATAAAGGAGACCCGCATGTACGAACACCTGATCGTCAAAGAACAAGGCCGCTGGGTCGAAGTTCATATGAACCGTCCCCAAGTTCGGCATGCTTTGTCCCGCGCCCTGATGCGCGAGATCACTGCCGTGGCGCGCGACCTGAGTGATCGCACAGACATTGACGTGGTCATCCTCACGGGCGATGCGCGGTGTTTTTCGGCGGGTGCCGATCTGAACGACGCGCAAGCCTGGGCCGACGACAGCTTGTCCACTGTTCAGCGGCGCGACATTGCGGGCACGGGTTTTCGCATGTGCAAGGCCTGGGAAGAAATGCCGCAAATCACCATCGCCGCCATCGAAGGCTATGCCGTGGGTGGCGGGCTGGCGCTGTCCTTGGCCTGCGACTGGCGGGTGCTGGCGCAAGACGCCTTTGTGTCCTTGCCCGAAATCGCCTTGGGCATACCGCTCACCTGGGGCACCATCCCCCGTTTGGTCAACCTGCTGGGCCCGGCCAAAGCCAAGCGCCTGACCATCTTGTGCGAACGCGTGGTTGCGCCCGAAGCCCTGAGCCTTGGACTGGTCGACTACCTCAGTGGCAAAGGCCAAGCCTTGATTCGCGCACAAGCCCTGGCCGCGCAAACCCTGGCCCAACCCGCCGCCACCATGCGCATGAGCAAAGAGTCGGTCAACGCGGCCGCCACGGCCCTGAACCACGCCACCTCGTACATGGCACACGACCAGATCGCCTTGGCCGCCTCCAGCCCCGAGTCACGCGCAGCGCGGGATCAGGCTTTACGCTGAGGCTTGCAAGTCATCCACTGGCAGGTGGATTGGGGCTAGGCCTTGGGGTGGCCAATCAGCCGTCTATTCGGTGCGCTGCTTCTGCACCCAGCGGTTAAAGCGTTGGCGTCCAGTTCCTTGTCTTCTACTGTCACCAAAATGCACCCCCGCCGCACAGTGTTGGGTGCAAAATCTGCTCTTTTGATTTCAGGCGGAGCACACCATGCAACCTTTCCATTTGGCTTTTCCCGTCACTTCTTTGGCCAAGGCCAGGGCGTTTTATGGTGATTTGTTGGGTTGTCCCGAAGGCCGCTCCAGTGAGGACTGGATCGACTTCAATTTTTACGGCCACCAAATCGTGGCGCACCTGAGCCCTTCCGAGGCGGGGCACCACAACACCAGCGCGGTCGATGGCGACAACGTGCCGGTGCGTCACTTTGGTCTGGTGATGGAGATGGGCCAGTGGGAGGCCATGGCCGACAAGCTCAAACAAGCGGGCACCTCATTTGTCATTGAGCCGCACATCCGCTTCAAGGGTCAGGTGGGCGAGCAGGCCACCATGTTCTTCCTGGACCCCTGCGGCAATGCGGTGGAGTTCAAGGCCTTTGCCAACCCCGAGAGCCTTTTCGCCAAGTAAGGGGCAGCGTCTGTTTCAGGGCTTCAAGGACTGCATCACCTGGGCGATGCAGTCGTTGGTTTTGGCGGCATCGATCCACCGTATGATGCAGACCAGCTCCAGCACGGGATCGACCCAGGTGATGGAAGAGCCCGCGCCAATGGCAAACCAGGACGTGCGGGGCGCATCTTTGAACAGCGCGCCATCTTGGTTGAGCCAAATCAGGTAGCCGTAATAGGGCGCGATGTCGCAGGGCTGCTGCATCATCTCGAGCCATTTTTTGGACAAAATTGGTTGGCCTTGGTACTGGCCTTGCCCCATAAGCATCAGGCCAATCCGCGCTTGGTCCATGGCCGAGATCGACACGCCGCCGCCCCAGTGACTGCCGCCGGGCACCGACATCATGCGTTGGCCGTTGACCTCGGTCCAGCCTTGCTCGTAGCCCACCCATTGGAACGGGTCTGAACACCCAAGAGGTTGCATGAAAAATTCTTCAAACACTTCGGGCAGTGGGCGCTTGAACAGGTGCAGCAAGGCCAATGACAGTTGGTTGATGCGCACGTCGTTGTATTCATACCGCGAGCCCGGCTCGCCCAGTGGCCGCGCATCGCCTTTTTGGCCGTCAGCTTGGCCGGTTTGGTAGGGCAGCCAGCGGTAGCGATCGACTTGCTCAGGAATGCCCAAGCAAGTGCCTTCCCATTCGCTGGTTTGCTGCAGCAAATGGTGCCAGGTGATGCGCGAGAGCCGATCGCCCTCAAAACCAATGCCGGGGCATTGCTGAACCACGGGGGTGTGGACGTCCCGGATCAGCCCTTGGTCAAAGGCCAGGCCAGCCAGCAAGGCCAGGTAGGTTTTCGCTACGCTGAAGGTCAGGTCGGCCTTGTGCGGTTCGCCCCATTGGGCCAATAACTGGTCTTGGTGAAACAAAACCCCAGACACGGGCCCTCTGCCGTGCACCGGGCCATACAAGCGGTTGTAGGGTGGTGGGTCCACGTCGTGGATGCCCCAAGGCGGTGAGGTGTCACGCGACCAGGGTGTTTCGCACGATTGGATGAAGGCCAGGGCCGATTCAAGGGAGGGGGTCATGGGCAAGCTCGTATGAAGAAAGGGGGGCGTCTGGGCGATCAGCCCAGCGCTGCTTTGGCGGCCTGCTGTGATTTGTAAACCAGCTTGCGCGCCATGCTCCAGCGGTGCACTTCGCTCGGGCCGTCATAAATGCGGAAGGCGCGCATGTCCATGAAGATGCGCATGACGGGCGTGTCGGCTGTGACGCCCTGGCCACCCAGAATCTGCACGCAGCGGTCCACCACACGCCACTCGGCTTCGGAGCAGGCCACTTTGGCGCGGCTCGATTCAAAGCCGCCTTTTTGGCCTTGATCGAGCAGCCAGGCGGTGTGCCAGATGTGCAGTCGGGCGGTATGCAGGTCAATGTCGTTGTCGGCCAGCATGAAGCCCACGCCTTCGTGTTCGGCCAGCGGTTTGCCAAAGGCTTGGCGGCGGCTGGCGTAGGCCAGTGCAATGTCGTGCGCACGGCGGGCCTGCCCCAGCCAGCGCATGCAGTGCGTCAGGCGGGCAGGCGCGAGCCGAATCTGCGCGTAGCGAAAACCCTGGCCCACTTCGCCCAGCACATCGCTGGCGGGCACGCGCAGGTTGTCAAACCGCAGCACGCCGTGACCGCCTGTGAAGCAGTTGTCTAAGGTGTCCATGCTGCGCTCGAGGAGGATGGCAGGCTGGTCCATGTCGGCCAAAAACATGGTGGCTGTGCCGTCTTCCATGCGCGCCATGACGATGACGTAATCCGCGCCGTCGGCCCCGGTGATGAACCATTTGCGGCCGTTGATCAGGTAGTCCTTGCCATCGCGCACGGCGGTGGTTTTGAGCATCGACGGGTCAGCGCCTGCGCCGGGGTCGGGCTCGGTCATGGCAAAGCACGAGCGCGTGAGGCCCGCTGCCTGTGGACGCAACCAGCGCTCTTTTTGCGCGGGGGTGGCGACTTCCTCCATCAGGTGGATGTTGCCTTCGTCGGGGGCGTGGATGTTGAGCGCGGTGGGCCCCAGGTTGGAGTAACCGGCTTCTTCAAACACCACCGCTTTGGCGATGTGGCTCAGGCCCAGGCCGCCCATTTCAACAGAGGCGTGCGGGGTGAGCAGCCCCGCAGCGCGTGCGCGGCCAATCAGCTCACGGCGCAAGTCTTCAGACGGGCCGTGCAGGCCGTGGCGCGGGTCGCCCTCCAGCGGGATCACCTGTTTGGCGATGAACTGCCGGGTGCGCTCGCGCAGGGCAACCATGTCGGGTGGGATGTCGAAGTTCATGCGCGCGTTTTCTCAAAGGGTTGATCCGTGTTTCTAGGGGCGATTGGAAAGCCTGCATCGGCCTCGCCCTGTCCGGCCTGCGACTGGGTGTCGCCCGGGTGTCTATATTGGAGGTCCTCGTTGGATGTCTTTGGCGACTGTCATCTGCGTGGCATGGGTCAGATCAGACGGGTGCTAGTCTGCAGGGAAGGGACACAAGACTTGGACATGCCCCTGCCCAAAAAAGGAAAAACCATGAAGCTGTACACCGCCCACCGCGCCCCCAGCCCCCGCCGGGTATTGATGTTTTTGATCGAGAAAAACATCACGGGCATCGAAATGGTCAACATGGACCTGAACGGCGGCGAGCACCGCACGCCCGAGTATTTGGTCAAAAGCCCGCTGGCCAAAGTGCCTGCGTTGGAGCTGGACGACGGTCGTGTGATCACCGAGACCCGGGCGATCTGCACTTTGCTCGAAGGCCGCTACCCCGAGCCTAACCTGATGGGCGTAGACGGCGACGAGCGAGGCTTCATCGAGATGGCCGACCGTCAGGTGGAGCTGTATTTGCTGGGCGGCATCGCCAACGCGATCCGCCACAGCCACCCGGGCTTGGCGGCTTTAGAGAAGCCCCAGTTCCCCGAGTTTGGGCGCTCACAGGCCGAGAAGGTGCGCGATGTGGCGCGGGGTTTTGACCGGCGCCTGCAAGGCCAGCCCTTCATCGCGGGTGAGCGCTTCACCATCGCCGACATCACCGCGTTCTGTGCGCTGGAGTTTGCGCGGGGCTTGATGAAGTTCGTGCCCGGCGACGAAGGCATGAGCGCCCTGCAAGGCTGGCGCGACCGCATGAACGAGCGGCCCAGCGCCAGGGCGTGAGGGGCACTTGTTAAGGGCTTGATGCTGGTGACCGCTCAAGTCTGGATTGCCACGCTTCGCTCGCAATGACCCCTTTACCGTCATGGGGAGGCACGCCCTATTTGGCGTCATTGCGAGGAACAAAGCAATCCATAGCTTCCCGAGGACCAGGGCCTCAGCTGAATACGCCGCCGTAGTCCTTGCGCAGGTCGTTCTTCTGCACCTTGCCCGTGCCACCCACGGGCAGGGATTCGAGGAAGACCACATCGTCGGGCACCCACCACTTGGCCACCTTGGTGGTGAGGAAGTCGAGGATCTCTTGTTTTTCCAACGACTGCCCAGGCTTGCGCACGATGAACAGCAACGGGCGCTCGTCCCACTTGGGGTGTTTGACACCAATCACCGCAGCCATGGCCACGGCGGGGTGACCGATGGCGGCGTTTTCCAGGTCGATCGAGCTGATCCATTCGCCACCGGTTTTGATCACGTCCTTGGTGCGGTCGCGGATTTGCATGGTGCCTTGAGCATCGATGGTGGCGATGTCGCCGGTGGGGAACCAGCCGTCTACCAAAGCGGTTTTGTCGGCTTTGAAGTAGCGCTCCACGATCCACTGGCCGCGCACCATCAGCTCGCCTTGTGAGGTGCCGTCGCGGGGCAGGGTGGTGCCGTTTTCATCCACGATTTTGATCTCGATGCCCGAGACCGCACGACCCTGTTTGGCCACGATGGCATGTTGCTCGGCCGCGGGTTTGAGGCGATCGGTGCGCGTCAAGATGCTCATGGTGGCAACAGCCGTGGTCTCGGTCATACCCCAGCCGTGGCGCACTTCCACGCCGTAGTTTTCCATGAACTTGGCGATCAGTGCCATGGGCATGGCCGAGCCGCCCACCGCAGTGCGTTTCATGTGGGCGAAGTGCAAGTTGTTTTGCTCCACATGCTGGATCAGGCCCATCCAGATGGTGGGCACGCCCGCACTGATGGTGACCTGCTCGCTGTCCATCAGTTCGTACAAGCTGGGGCCGTCGAGTTTGGGACCGGGCAAGACCAGCTTGGTGCCTGCTACCAGTGCGGCGTAGGGGATGCACCAAGCGTTGATGTGGAACATGGGCACCACGGGCAAGATGGTCTCTTGTGTGGACAGGCTCAGCACATCGGGCAGACAGGCCATGGTGGCGTTCAGCACGATGGTGCGGTGCGTGTACAGCACGCCCTTGGGGTTGCCGGTGGTGCCCGAGGTGTAGCACAGCGCAGCGCCGGTTTGATCGTCCAATTCGGGCCAGTCGAAGCTGTCGCTGTGGCCGGTGAGCAGGCCTTCGTAATTCATCACATTGGCCACGCCCTCGATGGCGGGTGTGTTGGCCGCATCGGCCAGGCACACCCAGGCGCGGACCTTAGGGCAATGCGCGGCAATGCCCTTGACCAGCGGCGCGAAGGTGGCGTCAAACAACACCACTTCGTCTTCGGCGTGGTTGATCACATAGATCAGCTGCTGCGGGTGCAGGCGGGGGTTGCAGGTGTGCATGACCATGCCGCTGCCCGAGACGGCGTAATACGCCTCCAGGTGGCGGTGGTTGTTCCAGGCGATCGAGCCCACCGCGCTGCCAGCTTTGAGGCCCATCTGAGCCAAGGCATTGGCCAGTTGGCGCGAACGCTTGGCTGCCTGGGCAAAGGTGCTGCGATGCAAGGGGCCGTGCGTCTCGCGCGAAACGATTTCCTGTTCGCCAAATTGCGCAGCGGCGTGTTCGAGGATGCCCGAAATGAGCAAGGGGCGGTTCATCATCAGGCCAGATGTGGACATGGCAAAAGTCTCCAGTTTTTTGAATTTTTTACAGCAGCGCCGCATACACCAGGTCGCGGAACAAGGGTCGATAGTAATCCCGTTGGTTGGGTGCTTGGACCATCAGCATGGCAACCATTTCGAGTGCCGGGTCCACAAAGAAGGTGGTGCCCGCAATCCCACCCCAGTAATAAAGGCCCACCGAGCCGGGCACAGGCGACAGCCCCAAGTGCGTGCGCACCGCAAACCCAAGACCAAAGCCATGGCCCGGGGGCAGCAGCGTGCCGTCTGCCGGGATGCCGCCCAAGTGGTCGGCCGTCATGTAGTCCACTGTGTGTGGTCCCAGCAGGCGCACGCCGTAGAGCTCGCCCCGGTTGCGCAAGAACTGCAAAAAGCGGGCGAAGTCCAGCGTGGTGGACATGAGGCCACCGCCGCCGCCTTCCATGGCGGGCACTTGGCGGGGGTCGAGCACCTTCATGGGCGCACCGCCGTCGGGGTCGTGCGCGAAGGGCTCGGCAATCCGGTGGTGCTGAGCAGGCGGCACAGCAAAGCCGGTGTCCACCATGCCCAGCGGGCCAAAGATCTCGGCTTGCAAGAAAGCGCCCAACCCTTGCCCGCTGAGCACCTCGACCAGTCGCCCCAGCACATCGGTGGCGCGGCTGTAGGCCCACACGCTGCCGGGCTGGAACTGCAGCGGCATGGCCGCCAGGGTTTGGGAGAACTCGGCGTTGGTGCGCTCGCGTGAGGCGATCTTGGCTTGTGTGTATTTCTGCTGCACGGAGGAGCTGCCCAAAAATTCATAGGTCAACCCGGCCGTGTGGCGCAGCAGGTCTTGCACCGTGGCCTCTTGCTTAACGGGCTTCAACCCCTGAGCGGTGGCCACTTGCTGGTTGGCAAATTCGGGCAGCCAACGGCTGACCGGATCGGAGAGCAGCAATTGCCCACGCTCAACCAGCATCATCACGGCGACCGAAACGACCGGCTTGGTCATCGAATAAATGCGGAAGATGCTGTTGATCTGCATGGGTGTGCCCGTGGCCGGGTCTTGCTGGCCCACGGCCTCCAGCAGGCCGATCTGCCCGCGCCGCGCGATCATGGCCACAGCCCCCGGCAACCTGCCGCTGTCGACTTCGTGTCGCAACACATCCATCAGGCGCTGCGTGCGCTCGGGGCACAAGCCCACATCAGCAGGGTGGGCGTTGGGCAAAGCGGGGTGTGGTGTCATCTGTGCGTTCTCAGGGTAGAGCAGGTTTGTACACCAGCCACGCGCAGCGGGGTATCACCTGCGGCGCAGACATCTGACCGGCTTGTCGCCGATGCGTCAATCGGATCAACCTTCGCATTGTGCGAGCGTTGCTAGACTGGGTTTATGCGCATTTCAGAACTCTCGGCCAAGACCCAGGTGTCGGTGCACCGCTTGCGTCGCTATGAAGCGGCTGGCTTGATCGTGAGCCAGCGATTGCCCAACGGCTACCGCGATTACGACGAGAAAACCGTCAGGCTGGTGGTCTTCATCGCCATGTCGCGGGAGATGGGATTTTCGCTGCCCTTCATCGCTGAGTACGTGCCCAAATTCCAATCGGGCCAATTGACGCCTCAGGACATGATCGAGGCGATCCATCAGCGAGTGGCCGAGATCGACCAGGTCATCGCTGAACACCAAGCACTGCGCAAGAAGCTGATCGACCACATCGGCTGGTTCAAAAACAAGCAAAGGAAATCGACATGAGTCCACTCGAGATGCTGAAAAAGATCAATTCCATGGCCGAATTCAACCGCTGGTGCGGCATCGAGGTGATGGTGGCAGAACCCGGCTTTGTAGAAATCCAGATGCCTTGGCGACCGGAAGTCGGTCAGTATTCGGGCTTCTTGCACGCGGGCTTGATCGGCACTTTGATCGACACCGCCTGTGGTTTCGCCGCGGGTACCGTGGCGGGGCCGAATTTGCTGGCGGCCAACTTTTCGGTCAACTGCTTGCGGCCTGCAGTAGGGCAGAAGTTCATTGCCCGGGCTCGGGTGGTCAAGCCCGGCAAAGCACAGGTTTTCACCAGCTGCGATTTGTTTGCGGTGGATGCAGAGGGTGAAAAACTGGTGGCCATCGGTCAGACTTTGCTCACGGTGGTTCAAGCCGCGTGAGTTTACGTAGGACCACTGGTTTCGGCTTGCCCCGTCAGTGGGAGCGCTGCCAAAGAGCCATCCCCCGCTGCGCCTTGCTCGCATCGCTAGGCGTGAGCACCACAAGTCCTTGCGGTGTCTGGCGCAGCACATCGGCCAGCGCCATAAGAGCCGATTCAGGGCCACTCAGCAATTCAAGCTCCAGCTCCAGCAGCGGCTCGCTCAGGTCGGTGTCGGGCACATGGATGCGGCCTTGGTCCAGTGCCACTTCGATTTGTGCGCCTGCGTGTTCGATCACCCAGCTTTGTCGCTCAAAGTCGGTGCAAGACAGCGCACGCAAAGCAGGGCGCAAAGCCATCAGGTCGGCGGCTAACGCGGCGTCATCAACAAGCGAGTCAAAGTCCAAAGTGCCCGGTGTGGTGGGCGCTTCCCACTCTTGCCTGCGCGACAGCCCGTTTTGGCTTGGCCCTGCGGTCTTGACCGTGAGCAGCCACAGATCACCCGCCAGCCGCTCGCGCACAGCCATGCGGCGTTGCTGAAGCGCCAGCTCGGGCGTGTCGAAATAGGTGTTGAGCAGGCGCTGTGTGCCTGTGCCTTTGGCCAGCAGCGGGTGGGTCAGGAGGCGCGGCAGGTCTGCTGCGTTCAGGCTGAGTTTGAGTTTGGTTTCCATGGAGACATGTCAAGGTCAGGGGGCTGGTCGGGGCTGAAGCCGCCGACCTACAGGCAGTTTCATATGCCGACCTTCAGGCAAATCGCGAGCGCAGATAGGCCACGATTTTGTTCGAGTCTTGCAGCCAACAGATTTTGCCGTCCGCTTCGGTGATCTTCAGACACGGCACTTTGGTCGCACCACTGCCTTGCAGCAATTCATGGCGGTGATCGGCATGGTGCTGCGCATCGCGCTTTTCAATCGGCAGCGACAAGCGGCGCATTTCTTGGCGCACCTTGATGCAAAACGGGCAGGTGCTGAACTGGTAGAGCGCCAAGCTTTGGCATTGCTGGTCCACCTGGGCTTGGTCGGCGGTGGCGCGTTGAACGCCAGCGGGTTGGGTCAGGCGTTCTTTGAGCAGCATGACGGGGCCCAGCACGATGCGCAGGGTTCTGAAAAAAGCACGGATCAGGGGTTTCATAAGGGTTTCAACAATTCAAAAATGAAAGGAGAAAAAGGGACAAGCCGCGCCATCACAGCAAACGCGCCAAATAGTGGCCCGTGAAGCTCGCCTTGTTCTTGGCCAGTTGCTCGGGCGTGCCTTCGCCCAGCACGGTGCCACCGCCCGCGCCGCCCTCAGGGCCCATGTCAATCAACCAGTCGGCGGTTTTGATCACGTCGAGGTTGTGTTCGATGATGACGATGGTGTTGCCTGCGTCGCGCAGCTGGTGCAGCACCTTGAGCAATAAATCGATGTCGGCAAAGTGCAGACCGGTGGTGGGTTCGTCCAAGATGTACAGCGTGCGGCCGGTGTCGCGCTTGGACAGTTCCAGCGCGAGCTTGACGCGCTGCGCTTCGCCGCCTGAGAGCGTGGTGGCGCTTTGGCCCAGACGAATGTAAGTCAGGCCCACATCGAGCAGGGTTTGCAGCTTGCGGGCGATGTTGGGCACGGCGCTGAAGAACTGGTGCGCGGCTTCCACCGTCATGTTGAGGATCTGCGCGATGTTTTGGCCCTTGTATTGGACTTCGAGCGTTTCGCGGTTGTAGCGCATGCCGTGGCACACGTCGCAGGGCACGTACACATCGGGCAAAAAGTGCATCTCTACTTTCACCATGCCGTCGCCCTGGCAGGCTTCGCAGCGGCCCCCACCCGACGATGCACTCACGTTGAAACTGAAACGCCCCGGGCCGTAGCCGCGCTCGCGTGCGGCAGGCACCTCGGCCATCAGCTCTCGGATGTGGGTGAACAGGCCGGTGTAGGTGGCGGGGTTGCTGCGTGGCGTGCGGCCAATGGGTGACTGGTCGACGTTGATGACCTTGTCGAAATGCTCCAGCCCTTTGATCTCTTCGTGCGGTGCTGCATCGCCCTGCGCGCGGTGGATCTGGTGTGCGGCGGCGTCATACAGCGTGTCGTTCACCAGGGTGGATTTGCCCGAGCCCGACACACCCGTGACGCAAGTGAGCAACCCGACCGGGAACTTCACGTTCACATTCTTCAGGTTGTTGCCACTGGCTCCGATGATCTCGATGAAGTCCTTGCCTGCCTTGTGGCGCTTGGGGATGTCGATCATTTTGCGACCCGACATGTATTGGCCCGTGACCGAGTCGGGCGCAGCCAAGATGTCGGCGCAGGTGCCCTGCGCCATCACGCGCCCGCCGTGCACGCCCGCGCCTGGCCCCATGTCGATGACATGGTCGGCCACGCGGATCATGTCTTCGTCGTGTTCGACCACCAGCACGCTGTTGCCGATGTCGCGCAAGTGCTTCAGCGTGCCGATCAGTCGGTCGTTGTCGCGTTGGTGCAGGCCGATGCTGGGCTCGTCCAGCACATACATCACGCCCGTGAGACCTGAGCCGATCTGGCTGGCCAGACGAATGCGTTGTGACTCGCCGCCAGACAAGGTGTCGGCGCTGCGGTCCAGGCTCAAATAATTCAAGCCAACGTCATTGAGGAACTTCAAACGCAGTGCGATTTCGCGCACCACCTTGTCGGCGATCTCGGCTTTGGCCCCGTGCATTTTCAGGCACTGAAAATACTGCTGCGACTCGCCCAGGGTGATGTGGCTGATCTCGTAAATGGCGCGGGCCTGATCGCCTTCACCGATGCGCACATGGCGGGCCTCGCGCCGCAAGCGCGTGCCTTGACAATCGGTGCAGGCCTGCATGTTGCGGTAGCGGGCCAGGTCTTCGCGCACCACGGCCGAGTCGGTCTCGCGGTAGCGCCGCGTCATGTTGGGGATGATCCCTTCAAACGGGTGCTTTTTGCTGACCTTTTTGCCCTGCGATGCGCCTGACTCCATGGTGTAGCTGAACTTGATGTCTTCATCGCCCGAGCCATGCAGCAAAATTTGTTGGTGTGCAGGCGCAAGTTTTTCAAACGGCGTTTCGATGTCAAACTGGTAATGCTTGGCCAGGCTTTCGAGCATGCTGAAGTAAAAGCCGTTGCGCCGGTCCCAGCCTTTGATGGCACCGCTGGCCAAACTGAGCGAAGGGAAGGCCACGACCCGCTCCGGGTCAAAAAACGCCATGCTGCCAATGCCGTCGCAAGTGGGGCACGCGCCCATGGGCGAGTTGAACGAGAACAACCTCGGTTCCAGCTCGCTGATGGAATAGGTGCACACCGGGCATGAGAACTTGGCGTTGAACAGGTGCTCTTTGCCAGTGTCCATCTCGAGCGCCAAAGCGCGGTGTTCGGCCAGGTTCAGCGCAGCCTCAAAGCTCTCGGCCAAGCGCTGGCGCAGGGCATCGCGTGCCTTGGCATCCTCCTCAGATCGCACTTTGATGCGGTCCACCACCACGTCGATGTTGTGCTTTTCGGTTTTCTTGAGGGTGGGCAGGTCTTCCACTTCCACCGTCTGGCCATTGATGCGAAAGCGCACGTAGCCCAGCGCCTGCATCTGCTCGAATACTTTTTCGAATTCGCCTTTTTTCTCGCGTGCAATCGGCGCGAGGATCATCAGCTTGGTGTCTTCGGGCAGGTCCAGCACGGCGTCCACCATCTGGCTCACGGTTTGCGCTTGCAGGGGCAGATTGTGGTCGGGGCAATACGGCGTTCCAGCGCGGGCATACAGCAAGCGCAGGTAGTCGTGGATCTCGGTGACCGTGCCCACGGTGGAGCGGGGGTTGTGGCTGGTGGCCTTTTGCTCGATGGAAATCGCGGGCGACAGGCCCTCGATCAAATCCACATCAGGCTTGTCCATCAGTTGCAAAAACTGCCGTGCATAGGCCGACAGGCTTTCCACATAGCGGCGCTGGCCTTCGGCGTACAGCGTGTCAAAGGCCAGGCTCGATTTGCCCGAGCCCGACAAGCCGGTGATCACCACCAATTGGTTGCGGGGGATGTCGAGGTCGATGTTTTTCAGGTTGTGGGTGCGGGCGCCCCGCACACTGATGTGGGTCTGCCGCAGCGCTGAGGCCAGATATCGCGCGGGCTCGGATTCATCGGGCAAGAGAGAAGGGTCGGCAAATTTCACGTGGGGCAGCCAGATCAGCAAAACCTTTGATTATCCGCTCTGATCTCCTGCCGGTCGCAGGGGCCCGTCAATGGGGGACAATCCAGCATTTGCACCTCCCCTTTTTGGGTATTTTTGAGTTCTTTTGTGGCCGATTCTTCGCCTTATTCCGCTGCCGATGCTTTGCACATGACGCCCATCGAGCGCCATGCCAGCGCCTCTTTGGCCAGTATTTTTGCGCTGCGCATGCTGGGTTTGTTTCTGGTCTTGCCCGTGTTTGCTCTGGAGGCACGCCGCTACCCCGGTGGCGAAGACCCGGTTTTGCTGGGCTTGGCGATGGGCATTTATGGGTTGACGCAGGGCTTGCTGCAGCTGCCCTTTGGCATGGCCTCAGACCGTTTTGGCCGCAAGCGGGTCATTGTGCTGGGCTTGGTGATTTTTGCCTTGGGCAGCTTTTGGGCGGCTGCGGCCACCGACCTGACGGGCCTGTTGCTCGGGCGCAGTTTGCAGGGGGCGGGGGCGGTGTCAGCGGCCGTGACGGCCTTGTTGGCCGACCTGACGCGCGACGAGGTGCGCACCAAGGCCATGGCTTTGGTAGGCGGCAGCATCGGTCTGATGTTTGCTTTGTCCTTGGTGGTGTCGCCCTTGCTGACGACCTGGATCGGTTTGCCAGGCCTGTTTTGGTTGACGGGCATACTGGCTTTGTTGGGCGTGGCCATGGTCATTTGGGGGGTACCCCCTGCGCCCGTGCCTGTGACCGGGCAGGGCAGGGGACGGGTGCGCGATGTGCTGGCCCATGCCGATTTGATGCGTCTGAATGTGGGCGTGTTTGTGTTGCACGCGGTGCAGTTGGCCATGTGGGTGGCCGTGCCCGCATTGCTGGTGCAGGCGGGTTTGCAGACCGCGCAGCACTGGCAGGTGTATTTGCCGACGGTTCTGCTGTCTTTTTTATTTTTGGGTGTGGTGTTTGCCATGGAGCGACGCGGGCACCTCAAGCAAGTCTTCCTTTGCTCGATCGCCTTGATGACCCTGGTCGAGGCAGGTTTGTTGGTGCAATCGGCCGGCACCACCAACTTGATCGCGATGGCTTTGCTGCTGTTTGTATTTTTCTGTGGCTTCAATGCTCTGGAGGCGACCCAGCCGAGTTTGGCCTCGCGCATCGCGCCCCGTGCCATGCGCGGCACCGCCATGGGGGTTTACAACACGCTGCAGTCGCTGGGATTTTTTGTGGGAGGGCTGACTGGCGGCTGGCTGGTCAAGTCTTGGGGCAGTCCGGTGTTGTTCTTGTGTTGCGGCTTGGCCCTTTTGGTGTGGCTGTGTGTGGCTTGGGGCATGCAAACACCGGGCCGCACGGCGCTTGTCAATGAGGGGATCTGATGGGCGGAGAATGGTTTTTTCGACAGGTCGCCCGGGGGCGATTGGCCCCATAATTCACGGACATATGGAGGAGTTTTCATGGCATCCGTCAACAAAGTCATCATCGTCGGCAACTTGGGTGCTGACCCCGAAACCCGTTATCTGCCCTCAGGCGACGCGGTCACCAGCATCCGCGTGGCCACCACCGACCGATACAAGGACAAGGCCACAGGCGAGATGCGCGAGGCCACCGAGTGGCACAGCATCAGCTTTTTTGCCAAGCTCGCCGAGATCGCGGGCCAGTACCTGCGCAAAGGCAGTCAGGTGTATGTCGAAGGCAGCCTGCGTACCCGCAAATACACCGACAAAAACGGTGTCGAAAAATACGCCACCGACATCCGTGCCGACAGCATGCAGATGCTGGGCAGCCGCCAGGGCATGGGCAGTCCGTCTGAAGAGGGCGGCAGCGCTGGTGGCTATGCACCCCGCCAGGCTCCTGTGCGGCCTGCACCAGCGGCAGCGCAGCGCCCTGCTGCCACACCCAAGCCGGCGGCCAGTAATTTCGACGACATGGACGACGATATTCCGTTCTAGGGTCTGGCCCAGTGCTTGTGGTCTACAGCGCCTCAAGCCCTGGCTTGCCCACCAATTCCTCTGTGCCGTCAAGCACCCATGCCCCAATCGCGATCAGACTGTCCTGAAAGCACTTGGTTTTTGCCGAGAGCTCTCGAATGGTTCTCAACCCAGGTGAAATCATGCGCACCTTGACCTCTCAACATGGATACCTGTGCGCATGGAACTGAGACAGCTGCGTTATTTCGTGCGCGTGGTTGAACTGGGCAGTATCAGCCGCGCTGCGCTGGACCTGAACTTGGTTCAGTCGGCGTTGAGCCAGCAAATCACACGATTGGAAAGCGAGTTGAGCACCCGATTGTTGCAACGCAGTCCTCAAGGGGTGACCCCCACTGAAGCCGGTGTGGCTTTTTTCAGAGAAGCGCAGTTGACGCTGCGCCATGCACAACAGGCAATTCGTGCTGCTCAGCAGGCTCGCCTGACAGGCTCAGTGAGCGTGGGTTTGGCACCCACCACGGCGGCGGTGCTGGGCTTGCCTTTGATGCAGGCCATGCGTGAGCGTTACCCGGATGTGCGCCTGCACATGGTCGAGAGTATGTCAGGCCATTTGTCATCCATGCTCAACGCACGCCAATTGGATTTGGCGGTGTTGTTTGACCTACCAACGGGTGCCAGTCTTTCTGTTCAAACGGCTCGGCGCTGGAGTGTGCTGCCGCTGATCGAGGAAGAAGTTTTCTTCATCATGGCCCGCGCTGCCTCCAAGCCGGGCTTGCCGGACACCTTGCGCATGGCCCAACTTAAAGATAGGCCTCTGATTTTGCCCACGGGACCACACGGTTTGCGCAGCACACTGGACGCGGCTTTTTTGCGGGCTAAGCTGACCCCCACCGTGGCCCTTGAGGTCGACTCCCTGGCCCTCTTGATGGATGCCGTGCATGCAGGCGTTGGTGCGACCCTGCAGCCCTGGGCCGCAGTGGCTCGGCAAGTTGATGCCGAACTGTCTTTGTGCATGGCACGCATCTCCGATCACCAGATTAAACGCAGCAATTGGCTGTGTGGTTTATCCGAGGATGAGCTCTCACCCGCCGCATTGGCCGCCAGAGTTGTTTTGGCCGACTGTGTGCGCAGTTTGGTGGGCAGCGGTGTTTGGAAGGGCGCCGCACTGAGCCCAAAGGTCTGAATTTGAAGAGGCTGCGCCCGGTGGAGTGAATACACATCTTGACGCAGGCTTTTGGGTATCACATTTGGTGATGGCCCCATGTCTTAGCAGGGCTACCCAAGCGGGTGGATCATGGCTAAAGTCAGCCATCAAATTTATTAAAACCGACACTGAGCTTGGAAACCCACCCGCCCATCTTGTGGGTAGCCGGGTTGTGGTTGGAGACATCAGATGTTTGGTGCAGGCACCATTTCTGACGTGTTCGTTTTGAAAGGCTTTTGGCGGTGGCCGTCCCTGCGCCATGCTGATTTGAGTTGAGAGTGTTTATGACCTTGGATGTTTTGGTGATTGGCGGTGGCAACGCGGCCCTCTGTGCGGCCTTGATGGCCCGCGAGGCGGGGTGCAGCGTGATGCTGCTGGAGTCGGCACCGCGTGAATGGCGCGGCGGCAATTCGGGCCACACACGCAATTTGCGCTGCATGCACGATGCCCCCCAAGACGTGCTGGTTGACGCCTACCCAGAAGAAGAATTTTGGCAAGACCTGCTCAAAGTCACAGGCGGCTTGACCAACGAGCATTTGGCACGTTTGGCCATACGCCACTCGGCCACTTGCAGGCCCTGGATGGTCAAGCACGGTGTGCGTTTTCAGCCCTCCTTGTCTGGTGCGTTGCACACAGCCCGCACCAACGCATTTTTCATGGGCGGAGGCAAGGCACTGGTCAATGCCTTCTACCGCAGTGCAGAAAAACTTGGGGTGCAGGTCCACTACAACGCCGAAGTCGATACCGTTGAATTGGACGAGGGGCGTTTTGTGGCCGCATCGGTCATGCACAAGCAGCCTGATGGCAGCGTGCGGCGTGAACGCATCACCGCCCGCACTTGCGTGTTGGCGGCGGGAGGCTTCGAGTCCAACCGCGAGTGGCTGCGCGAGGCCTGGGGACAAAACGAGCGCGGTGAATACCCGGCAGACCAGTTTTTGATTCGCGGCACGCGCTTCAACCAAGGTGTGTTGCTCAAGCACATGCTGGAACAAGGCGCCGACCGCATTGGTGACCCCACCCAGGCGCACATGGTGGCGATTGACGCCCGTGCGCCCTTGTACGACGGCGGCATCTGCACCCGCATCGACTGCGTGTCTTTGGGCGTGGTGGTCAACCGCGAGGCGCGACGTTTTTACGACGAAGGCGAAGATTTTTGGCCCAAGCGCTACGCGATTTGGGGCCGCTTGGTGGCGCAGCAGCCGGGGCAGGTGGCGTATTCCATCATCGACGCCAAAGCCGTGGGCCGCTTCATGCCGCCCGTGTTTGAAGGCACGCAGGCGGACAGCCTGCCCGAGTTGGCCCGCAAGCTGGGCCTAGACGAGGCGATCTTCACGCAAACCCTGAACGACTACAACGCGGCCTGCCGCGAAGGCACTTTTGACCATACGGCCTTGGACGATTGCCACACCGAGGGCGTGAGCCCCGCCAAAACCCACTGGGCAAGGCCGTTGGACACCGCGCCTTTCTACGCCTATGCCGTGCGGCCTGGCGTGACCTTTACTTACTTGGGCCTCAAGACCGATGACACCACCGCTGTGCGATTCAACGACCAGCCCAGCCCCAACTTGTTTGTGGCGGGCGAAATGATGGCGGGCAATGTGCTCGGAAAGGGCTACACCGCCGGGGTGGGCATGACGATCGGCACGGCCTTTGGCCGCATCGCGGGCGAACAGGCTGCCAAAGCCGTTCAAGCGCAAAAGCAAGGAGCTGCTTATGCAAACGCTTGAAGCCCTGACCCAAGATGCCCGTGCGCTGGCACGAGGCGAGATGACCGCGCCCGAAGCCGAAGTGGCGCGGCAGATGCAGATTTGCAATGGCTGCCGCTACTGCGAAGGCTTTTGTGCGGTGTTCCCAGCCATGACCCGGCGCTTGGAGTTTGGCAAAGCCGACATCCATTACATGGCCAACCTGTGCCACAACTGCGGTGCGTGTTTGCACGCTTGCCAGTACGCGCCGCCGCACGACTTTGCCATCAACGTGCCCAAGGCCATGGCGCAGGTGCGTGGGCAGACCTTTGCCGATTACGCTTGGCCCCCCGCTTTGGGCAGCTTGTACCAACGCAATGGCCTGACCTTGTCGGTTGCGCTCGCTTTGGGCTTGGCGCTGTTTTTAGCATTGGCCATGCTGCGCCAGGGCACCTTGTGGTCATCGCCTGTAGAGGGTGGTTTTTATGCAGTGTTTCCCCACAACTTGATGGTGAGTTTGTTTGCACCCATCTTCTTGTTTGCTGTTTTGGCGCTGGCAATGGGCGTCATGCGCTTTTGGCGTGATGTGACACCTGCCACCAGCGGGGCCGATTTGACGTCGCCTGCCGCAGCCGAGGCCGCACACGCTGCGCTGAAACTGAAGTACCTAGACGGTGGCCACGGCGAAGGTTGCCACAACGAAGATGACGCCTGGACACACGCCCGCAGGCGCTACCACCACCTGACGTTTTACGGTTTCATGCTGTGTTTTGCCGCCACCAGTGTGGCCACGCTGTACCACTATGTGTTGGGTTGGCCCGCACCTTATGACTTGACGACCTTGCCCAAGTTGCTGGGCGTCATTGGCGGTGTCAGCTTGACGGTGGGCACAGCAGGTTTGTGGCGCTTGAACCTGCGCCGCCACCCAGACCACGGCGACGCGGCGCAAAAGCCCATGGACCGCGGCTTCATTGCCTTGTTGTTCTTGGTCAGCGTGACGGGTTTGCTCTTGTGGCTGCTGGGCCAAACGGCGGCCATGCCGCTGATGTTGGCAGTGCACTTGGGCGCGGTGATGGCTTTGTTTTTGACGCTGCCCTACGGCAAGTTTGCGCACGGCGTTTTCCGCACGGCGGCTTTGCTGCGCTTTGCCATTGAAAAGCGCCAACCCAACCGCTTGGGGCTGAGCGGCGACTGAGGCAAAAGGGTAAACCCCCATTTATGGGTGGGTGAAGTTCGGAACACAATCTAAAAAGCCCTCAGTTGGGGGCTTTTTGATCGTTTTGCCAGGAGTTTTTCATGCGTATTCCTCTTATTCAGAGTTTGTTGACGGCCTCAGTTTTGGCGGCTTTGGCTGGAACGCCTGCTTGGGCGGCTGACAAAGTCAAAGTCGGCTTTGTCAGCACACTGTCCGGTCCCTCTGCAGCCTTGGGCGTTGACATTCGGGATGCCTTCATGCTGGCTGTGAAACTCAATGGCGGCAAGCTGGGTGGATTACCGGCGGAAGTGTCGATCTCCGATGACCAATTCAAACCCGATGTGGGCAAGCAGCTGTTTGAGCGCTATGTCAAGCGCGACAAGGTCGATTTTCTGACGGGCGTGGTGTTTTCCAACATCATGCTGGCCGGTTTGCCTGAGGCGGTGAATGGTAAAACCATTTACCTCAGCCCCAATGCAGCTCCTTCGCCCATTGCAGGTTCACAATGCACGCCTTATTTCTTTGCCGTGTCTTGGCCTAACGATGCCTACCATGAGGCGGCTGGCCAGTACGCCACCAATTTGAAGGTCAAGTCGGCTTACCTCTTGGCACCCAACTACCAGGCTGGCAAGGATTCTTTGGCTGGCTTCAAGCGATTTTACAAAGGCAATGTCTCTGGCGAGGTCTACACCAAATTGGGGCAACTCGATTACTCCGCTGAATTGGCTGAGATTCGTGCCGCCAAGCCCGAAGTGGTTTACACCTTCTTGCCTGGGGGCATGGGCATCAACTTCATCAAGCAGTTCATGGCGGCAGGTCTGAACAAGGACATCCGTTTGATTCAACCCGGTTTTGGTGCAGACCAGGACGTGATCCGGGCGGTGGGCAATGACATGCTGGGTGTTTTTGATACATCGCACTGGGCCATGGACCTGCCCAACGAGGCCAACAAAAAATTTGTGGCTGAATTCGAGAAAGAATACAAACGGCTGCCCACCTTGTATGCATCCCAAGGCTACGACACTGCGATGTTGATCGATGCCGCTGTGCGGGCGGCCAACGGCAAAATCGAGGACAAAGAGGCGATGATCAAAACCCTCAAATCGGTCAAGTTCAACTCCGTGCGCGGTGAATTCCGTTTCAACACCAACCATTACCCGGTTCAGAACTATTACCTCCGTGAGATTGTCAAGGACGGCCAGGGTCGACTCGTCAACCGGATCGTTGGACAACCGATTCTGACCAATCATGGCGATGCCTATGTCAAAGACTGCCCCATGAAGTAAGGACCGTTCGCACTATTCATGACTGGTATTTTGATGTTGGAGCAGGCCTTGAATGGCCTGCAGTTCGGTTTGATGTTGTTCCTGCTGGCCTCCGGTTTAACGCTGGTCTTTGGCATCATGGACATGATCAATTTGGCCCATGGTGCCCTCTACATGGTGGGTGCCTTTTTCACGGCCTGGTTGGTTCAGACAACACAGTCCTTTTGGCTTGGCGTGCTTTTGGCCGTGCTGCTCACAGCCGTGGTGGGCATGGTTTTGGAGGCGGCCCTGCTGCGAACGCTTTACGCCCGCGACCACCTCTCACAGGTACTGGCCACTTTTGCCCTGATTTTGATCATCAACGAGTCCGTGCGCATGATCTGGGGCTCTGATCTGGCACTGTCCCCGCCGCCGGGTCTGACCGGGCCGATCGAGCTGGTGCCTGGTTTGTTCTACCCCAGTTACCGATTGGTCATCATCGCTGTGGGACTGGGCATTGCCTTGATCTTGTATTTGCTGGTCACGCGCACACGCATGGGGGCTTGGGTTCGCGCCGGGGCAACGAATCGTGAGATGGCCATGGCCATGGGCATCAACATCCGCAGTTTGTTCACCGGTGTATTTGGCATAGGCGCGGCCTTGTGCGCTGTGGCGGGTGCCATGCTGGGGCCGCTGCTGGCGGTGCAGGTGGGCATGGGCGAGAACATCCTGATTTTGGCTTTTGTGGTCATTGTGATCGGGGGCATTGGCTCGGTCTGGGGTGCTTTTGTGGGGGCCATTTTGGTGGGCTTTGTGGACACGCTGGGCCGAACTTTGCTGCCTTTGATCTTTCGCGAAATTTTCTCACCTCAGTTTGCCAGTGCGGCCGGGCCTGCGGTGGCCTCGATTGCGGTCTATTTGCTGATGGCCGTTGTTTTGTTTGTTCGTCCTCAGGGACTTTTTTCCGGTCGTTGAAGCAGGCTTGCCATGAACCACAAAACACCGGTCTGGGTTTGGGCGATTGTGCTGGCGGTGGCCATCGCTTTGCCTTTGGTCCTGCATGCGCAGGGCATGGACTTTTACGTCAGCATGCTCAGCCGCATGATGATCTACGGCCTGGCCGCCTGCAGCCTGAACCTGATTTTGGGTTACGGGGGCCTGGTGTCCTTTGGGCATGCGGCCTTTTTGGGGATCGGGGCTTACGCAGTGGGCATACTGATCACCGAAGGCTTCACCAATGGCTGGGTGGGTTTCGCCATCGCGATGGGTTTGTCAGCTTTGGTGGCCGCCATCATTGGGGCCATTTCGCTGCGCACACGGGGTGTTTATTTCATCATGATCACCCTGGCTTTTGCACAGATGATTTTTTACTTGGTCAATTCCATCAAGGCCTATGGGGGCGACGAAGGCTTGAACATCAAACAGCGCTCCGATTTCGGTTTGGGACTGGATCTGAAAAACGATGTGACTTTTTACTTCGTGGTCCTGTTTGTGCTCGTGCTGAGTTTGGTGCTGATTTCCCGCATCATGTCCTCGCGTTTTGGCCGGGTGATTTTGGCAATCCGCGATGACGATGTGCGCGTTGATGCCATCGGTTTTGCGTCTTACCGTTACAAGTGGGTATTGTTTGTGATTGCGGGTACTTTGGGGGGCTTGGCTGGGGCCTTGATGGTCAACCACCAAAATTACGTCAGCCCGAACTTGATGCACTGGACCCAATCGGGCATCCTGATGGTCATGGTCATTTTGGGCGGTGTGGGCACGCTCACAGGCGGTTTATGGGGCGCTTTGGTGTTGCTGATCGTGGAAGATGTGCTGGCCGAGTACACCGTGCATTGGCAGTTTTATGTGGGCTGGTTCCTGCTGGCCGTGGTCTTGTTGGCCCCTCAGGGTTTGGCGGGTTTGCTCAGGCGAAAAACAGCCCGTCAAGGAGGGCGATCATGAGCGCGCAGGCCTTGCTTCAGGTCAATGATCTGGTCAAGCAGTTTGGGGCCTTGCGCGCAACTGACCATGTCACACTGGACGTGCAGTCGGGAGAAATCCACGCGCTGATTGGCCCCAATGGGGCGGGTAAGACCAGTTTGGTGGCGCAGTTGTCTGGGCACCTGCCCAGCGACCAGGGTCAGATTTTTTTCGATGGTCAGGACATCACCGCCATGCCCACGCACGAGCGTGTGAAACGCGGTTTGGCCCGATCCTTTCAGATCACTCGTTTGTTCAAGTCTTTCACAGTGCTGGACAACGTGGCCTTGTCCGTGCAGGCCCGTAGCGGGCACAGTTTTTCTTTTTGGCGCCCGGTGCGCTCAGAAAAGGACTTGGTGGATCAGGCCATGGCCGTGCTTCAGGATTTGGGTCTGAGGGACCGTGCGCAGGACCCGGCCAGTGAACTCTCACACGGCGAGCAACGTGTGTTGGAGTTGGGCTTGGCCGTGGCCACACAGCCCAAATTGTTGTTACTCGACGAGCCCATGGCCGGTGCCGGTCCGGTGGAGTCTGAACGCATCGTGAAACTGATTCAGCAACTGCGCAGGCAAGTGTCAATTTTGTTGATTGAGCACGACATGGACGCGGTGTTCAGACTGGCCGACCGCATTTCGGTGTTGGTCAATGGCGCATTGATTGCCACCGGCACACCAGAGGCGATTCGGAACAACCCGCAGGTCATTGCCGCCTATCTGGGTGAGGAGCACGCATGAGCTTGCTGCAAGTGCGCGATGTCCAGGCCGCATATGGTGAAAGCCAGGTCCTGTTTGGCATGGATATGAGCCTGCAGCCAGGCGAGGTGATGGGCTTGCTGGGCCGCAATGGTATGGGCAAGACGACTTTGATCCGCAGCATTTTGGGGCTGAAATCGGTCCGGTCTGGACAGGTGGTGTTCGATGGCTGCGACATCACCAACCAGGCCGCTGACCGGGTGGCGCGCTTGGGCCTGGCGGTGGTGCCTGAGGGGCGGCAGGTGTTCCCCAATTTATCGGTGGACGAACACCTGACGGCCTTTGCAAGCAACCGCCACCAAAGCCGCACGCCTTGGACGCCTGATCGTGTCTATGCATTGTTTCCCAGATTGGCCGAACGCCGGGTCAATATGGGCGCGCAGTTGTCGGGCGGGGAGCAGCAAATGCTGGCCATCGGCCGGGCATTGGTCACCAATCCGCGGCTGATGATTCTGGACGAGGCGACTGAAGGCCTGGCACCGTTGATTCGCGAGGAAATTTGGCGCTGTTTGCGTTTGCTGCGAGAAGAGGGCCAAACCTTGATCGTGGTGGACAAATATGTCAATCGGCTGGTGGACATTGCCGACCACCATGTGATCGTGGAGCGCGGTCAGGTGGCCTGGGCGGGTGACTCACAAGCCCTCAAGGACAACCGCCAGTTGTGGACGCGTTACTTGGGCGTCTGACACAGAGCGGGTGAAGTTGGGCGAGAAGCTCAGAATGCCTTGGCCACTGACTTGACCGCCGCCAGCAGCAATTGACTGGCTGGGCTCATGGAGCCCTTGCGCCTGCGTGTGATGCCCACTTGACGCGCCCATTGGTTGCCTGTGGCTTGCAGAGGCTGAAGCTGACCTGCACGGACTTCCCAATAGATCAACTCTGTGGGGATGAAGGTGAGGGCGTCGCTTTGCATCACCATGGACTTCATCAGCACGGTGGAGGTGGTCTCGACCTGAGCCACAGGCGGCTCCAGCCCATGCTCGGCAAAGTAGTCGTCAAACGCCAAACGCTCGAGTTCGCGCTGGCGAGGCAGCACCCAAGGGTATAGGGTGAGCATGTTGGGGCTGACCACTTTGAGTTGTGTCAGGGGGTGGCCAGCGCGGGCCACCACCGTGGCCGTTTCGGTCAGCAGGGCCTCGTGGCTCAGGTCACTGTCGGTGGCGCGCGCGGGCACCGAGGACAATGCGAAATCCACCTCGCCTTGCTTGACCCATGGCATCAGGGCCTCGTTGAGCCCATACAAGACAGTCACCTGGATGTCCGGATTTTTTTGAGCCAAGGCCTGCAGGGCCAAAGGCAGCAAGCGGGTGGCCTCGGTAGGGCCACAGCCCATCAGCACGTGGCCGCGCTGGGCTCCGCGCATGGCTTGGATTTCGCCGATGGCATTGCGCATTTCTGCTTCGATCACTTGCCCGTGCTGCATCAGTGCCTGGCCAAAGGGGGTGACGCTCACGCCAAAACGTCCGCGTTCAAGGAGGCGAACGCCCAAGGTCTTTTCGAGCGACTTGATGCTTTTGGACAGGGCCGGTTGTGAGATGTCCAGCCAAGCCGCCGCCTCGGTCAGGTTGCCGAAACGGGCAGCCGCCAGAAAGAGCTGAACTTTTCGGTAATCCATAACCTATGGTAATGGAAAAAGCATGACAGGTTGTAGGTCAAGTCCTGGAGCTTTGTTAATTTGAGGGCTGTCACCCCACCTGAAGCCTGCCAAGGAGTTTTCATGCAACCGATCGATTTGGCGAACCTGGTTCAACCGGACCGTGTTCATAAAAGTGTCTACACAGACCAAGCGCTGTTTGATCTGGAGATGGCGCAGATTTTTGAGAAAGCCTGGGTCTACTGCGGGCATGAATCCCAGGTCAAAGAGGTCGGTGATTACTTCACCCTGCAGATTGGCCGTCAGCCCATGGTCATGGTGCGCGATGTGGACCGCAGTGTGCGCGTGCTCTACAACCGCTGCCCGCACCGGGGCGTGGCGTTGTGCGGGAACCAAAGTGGTAACACCGGCAAGGGTTTTGTCTGCTCGTACCACGCTTGGAGCTTTCACCTCAATGGCAAAGTCAAGGCCATACCGCTGGTCAAAGGCTACGAAGGCACCCGCATGCACACCGACGATGCCGATTGCAGCATGGTGCCCGCTGCCCGTGTGGACAGCTACCGTGGCTTTGTGTTTGCCAGCTTGGCCAAAGAAGGCCCGAACCTGATCGACTTTTTGGGCGAGGCAAAAATAGCGTTTGACGACATGTGTGACCGATCACCCGTGGGCGAGGTCGAGGCCGTGCCGGTGTGCCACCGCGTGGTGCAGCATTCGAACTGGAAGTTCTTCATGGAAAACCAGCTCGATGCCCTGCACCCCTCGGTCACGCACCAGTCCACCGGGGTTTCGGCCCGTCGCGTGGAGCAGCGCCTCAAGAAAGACACAGGCTCAGCCCCCTTGTTTTTTCATTACCTGTCGACTTTTGCCTCCAGCTTTGACCAGTGGGATTCGGTGCAGACAGTCAACTTCAAGTATGGCCACGGTATTTTGAAAGCCTACATGGGTCTGCGACCCACCGACCCGGACACGGTCGAATACGAGGCCTTGATCAAGAAGGCTTATGGGGAAGAAAAGGGCGAGGAGTACCTGGCGCGCAGCATCCACCATGTGCTGATCTACCCCTATTTGTCGGTGCAGTCGCCCTTGCAGCAGCTGCGTTGCCTGCGCCCGATGGCGCCCAATAAGACGCTTTCCGAGATCTGGCATTTCCGGCTCAAGGGTGTGCCCGAGGCGATCTACGAGCGTTCGCTGTGGTACTTCAATCTGGTCAATTCGCCCGCTACCATGATCAACGCCGACGATTTGGAAAACTGGACCAAAGGTCAGCAAGGACTTGAATCCAATGGCGGAGAGTGGGTGAGTTTTCACCGCAACTACGGGGGCGACACCGAAAAAGATGGCGTGCTTTATTCCAACAACGGCACCAGTGAAGTGGTGATGCGCAATCAGTTCAAGGCCTGGGAGTCGTACATGCTCGCAGCCATTCAACCCACGGCCAAGGCCTGAACAGGAGTCATGATTCATGCAACCCAAAGAAGTCAAAGAGGCCCTGGGCACGGGTGTGGTGATCGAAGCCATCCAGTCCATGTCGGGTGCCGAATCCATCGCGCCAGATCACATGGGGCGTGGGCGCATGCCCAGCCAGGGCTACATTCCCAAAGCCATTGCGGTCGATTCAGGCTTGCGCCGCCAGGTTGAAGAATTGCTGTTCCATCAAGCGGCCCTGCTCGACAACAAGGCCTGGGGTGAATGGGCCGAGTTGTTCTGTGAGGACGGGGTGTACTGGATGCCGTCGACACCCTTGCAAACCGATTGGCGTCGTGAAGCCTCCATCTTTGCGGAAGACCGCTTGTTGATGGAGGTGCGCATGGGTCGTTTGCTGCACCCCAACGCCTGGTCGCAAGCTCCGCAATGGGGCACCAACCACTTGGTGGGCAACATCGTGATCGAGGCGGCCACGCCCACCACGCTGGAGGTGTATTCGCGCTTTCAGATGATGGAGATGCGCCGTGACCAAGTGCGCCATTTTGGTGGCAGTTACCGCCACAGCCTCGTGCTGAAAGATGGGGTCTGGAAAATCTTGCTGCAGCGGGTGGACATGACCAACGGTCAGGCCGCTTACGATTACGTGATCCAGGCTTGGGTGTAAACCAGCAGACGCAGGTCAAAGTCTCGCAGACTTTGTCTCGACTCAGGTCTGGGTGTTTGACCGACTGGCAATGACGCCACCGCCCAAGCACACCTCGCCGTCGTACAGCACGGCGCTTTGCCCGGGGGTGACGGCCCACTGTGGGTCAGAAAAAGCCAACTCAAAGCCCGCTTGACTCTCTGCTGCAGGCAAGGGTTGGTAACTGCAGGGCGCATCGGCTTGCCGGTAGCGAGTTTTGGCGGCGTAGGCCCCGGGCGCAGGCGCTTGGCCTGCGCACCAGCTCACGTCGGTGGCCTGCAGCTGGGGCGAAAGCAGCCAGGGGTGGTCGTGGCCTTGCACCACCCACAAGGTGTTGTTCGGGATGTCTTTGCGGGCCACAAACCAAGGTGTATGTTCGCCGCCGCCTCTTTGTGCACCTTTGGTTTTGATGCCACCAATGCCCAGGCCTTGGCGCTGGCCCAGGGTGTAAAAGCTCAACCCCACGTGTTTTCCAATGGTGCGCCCTGAGGGGTCTTTGATCGGGCCGGGTTCCTTGCTGATGTAACGGTTCAGGAATTCGCGGAAAGGCCGTTCGCCAATGAAGCAGATGCCCGTCGAGTCTTTTTTTCTGGCGTTGGGCAAACCGATCTCTTCGGCAATGCGGCGCACCTCGGTCTTGTGCAACTCGCCCACCGGAAACAGGGTTTTGGACAGCTGTGCCTGGTTCAGGCGGTGCAAAAAGTAGCTTTGGTCTTTGGAGGGGTCCAGGCCTTTGAGCAGTTCAAACAGGCTGGTGACCCTATTTTGCCGCACGCGGGCATAGTGACCCGTGGCGATTTTTTCGGCCCCCAAGCGCATGGCGTGGTCTAAAAACGACTTGAATTTGATCTCGGCATTGCACAGGATGTCCGGGTTGGGTGTGCGTCCGGCCTGGTATTCGCGCACAAACTCCGAAAAAACCCGGTCTTTGTAATCGGCCGCAAAATTGACGTGTTCAATCTCGATGCCCAACACATCGGCCACGGCCGCGGCATCGACAAAGTCGACGTTGGACGAGCAGTACTCGCTGTCATCGTCGTCTTCCCAGTTTTTCATGAAGATGCCGATCACCTCGTGGCCCTGCTGTTGGAGCAGATGGGCCGTGACGGCTGAATCGACGCCGCCGGACAAGCCGACGACCACGCGTGCAAGATGAGACATGAACGAATTATCTCGTGCGCGCCACATCGTTCGTGATGTAGCGAAAATTTATAATCATCCATTGGTTTTCATCCATGACCTTGCATTGCACATGGTGCCCCCCCATCCGGACTTTCTTGCGCGACACAGCGCGAGGTTTGTTCATCGTGACCCACAGTGGCCTGGCCATGGTGGGCTTGGGAGCGGCCGCCTTGGTGCTGGCCTTGTGGTGGCAGCCTCAATGGCTGCACCAAGCGGAGGGGGCGCTGTTCGATTGGTTGCGTGAGCGCCAGGTGTTGCTGTCTTGGTTGCCGGAAAACGCGGCCGATCGTGCCACTGCTGTGCATTTGCAGGACCTGCCCAGAGCGCATGCGGCTGTGGCTGTCTGGCTTGGGCGCAAGTACAAAGTGGCACCCGAGCCTTTGGCAGCCTTGGTGGCCGAGGCCCACGTGCTGGGTAAAAAGTACAAGTTGGCACCCCACCTGATTTTGGGGGTAATGGCCACTGAGTCCAATTTCCATCCTTATGTCCAAAGTCACGCAGGTGCCCAAGGACTGATGCAGGTCATGACCGGCATCCACGCCCAGCGCTACGAAGCCTATGGAGGCAAGTTGGCGGCTTTTGATCCCATCACTAACTTGCGCGTGGGCGCTGCAGTACTGGCCGATGCCATCAAGCTGCGCGGTGGCTCGATCGAAGATGGCCTCAAGTTTTACTTGGGTGGCTATGAGCTGGCCGAAGACGGCGGCTATGTGGCCAAGGTCTTGGCCGAGCAGGCCTTGCTCGATCAAGTGGCTGCAGGTGTCAGCGTGCCCTTCCAATGAAAGACCCTGCATGAGTTTTGTTTCGCCCGAGTTTGCGCTGCTGTGTCTGCTTTTTTTCCCCATTTACTGGTCTTTGGCTGATCGACCGCGTGTACAAAGAAGCTTGCTCATTGTTTCTGCCTATGCTTTGTATGCCAGTTGGGTGCCTTTTTTTGCTTGGGTGTTGGCGTTCTACAGCACCGTTGTTTGGGCTCTGGGATGCTGGATGCGCCGGGCGGCATCTGCTCGGTTGCCGTTGGTGCTGGGACTTTGGTTGGCAGGGACATTTCTTTTGTCCCTGAAATATTATGAATTTATTCGGGAGTCATTCCAAGCCATCTTGCAGAGCACGGCATTTGTCTCCTTGTTACCCGTTCTCGATTGGGTGGCGCCAGTGGGGGTGTCGTTTTTCACTTTCCAGGCGGTGAGTTACTTGGTCATGGTGGGCCGCTCACCGTTTCTGGCCCGTTCTTGGATGGATGTGATGCTGTTTCTGAGTTTTTGGCCGACGCTGTTTGCCGGACCCATCTGGCGAGCAGACAAGTTTTTTGCACAAACCGACATGAAACACCCAGCCCGTCGCGTGGGCCGTCCACGGCAAGGCTGGCTGGCCATTTATCTGATCGCACTTGGCTTGGTACAAAAAGTGGTTTTGGCGTCCTGGTTGTCAGCCCAGGTGGTGGATCCGGTTTACAAGTTTCCTGACCAATACGCCAGTGTGTCGCTGGCAGCAGCCATGCTGGGTTACAGCATGCAGATTTTTCTCGATTTTTCGGGCTACACCTTGATTGTGACCGGGTTGGCGTTGTTATTGGGTTATCGATTGCCAGTCAATTTCCGCCAACCCTATTTGGCACGCAATCTGTCTGATTTCTGGACACGTTGGCATGTGTCTTTGTCCAGTTTCATTCGTGATTACATTTACATTCCCATGGGTGGCAACCGTAAGGGATGGTTCCGGACGCAACTGAATGTGACAGCGGGCATGTTGATCAGCGGTTTATGGCACGGTGCCAACTGGACTTTTGTGGTTTGGGGTTTGTTGCACGGCCTCGGTGTGGTTGTGCAAAACACGGCCACCCGATGGGGAATGCCCGAGTGGCCGCGTTGGGTCGCACAAACCTTCACATTTGTTTTTGTCAGCTTGGCCTGGGTGTTTTTCAGGTCAGAATCATTGCCGCATGCACTCCAAATGTTGCAAGGCCTTTGGTTCAGTCCGATGGGTTTTTGGTTGCCCGGTCAAATGCCTTGGTGGCTTTTGTTGGGCATATCCGCTTTGGTTTTGGGGCTGAGTCCGTGGGCGTTGCGCTTGCAGCGCATGAGCTTGGCTTGTTTGGCGCGTCTGGGTCCTTGGAGGGCGGGCTTGCTGTTGGCATTGGTGCTGTCTGCAGTCCTTTATGGAGCGCCAGAAGGCGTGCCCAGTTTCATTTATTACCGGTTTTGATATGCGTCGTCGTTTGTCTGCATTTCAGCTGACTTGGCTTTTGCCAGGTATCGCCTTGCTCGTGTGCTTGAGTTGGTTGACTTCCCTCGAAAAGTATTTGGGTGTTCGTCACCAGTTCAGCCTGGAGGCATCGCTTCCTCCTGCTCTTGCTCAGGCCTTGTTTGCGCCATCTCGTTGGTTGGATGAGCGTGTTCGCTCGGGGGGGGGCAGGCCCTTATTCCGTTTGAATTGGCCCTCATCATTGGATGTGCAAGAGCAACAAATTTCAATCAACCATGTGCCAGAGCCCCCACAACTGCAGAGCCTGCCCGAACCATTGATGCCGGGCCAATTTTTAGCCACCTTGGTACAGCAAAAACTGGTACCGGGTCCCCAAAGAATTTTGCTTGCCGGCGATTCGATGATGCAGGGCATTGCGCCACTGTTCATGCGCGATATCCGGCGCATGCACCCCGATTGGGAAGTGCATGACTTGAGTCGACAAAGCACAGGTTTAACGGCTCGGAATTACTTTAACTGGCCCGCACGTATCGCGGATGAAATGGATGCCAAAAGCTTGACCTTGGTGGTGATTTTTTTGGGGCCCAATGATCCTTTGGATATGTTGGTCGATGGACAGCGGCATTTGTTTCCATCACCCGGCTGGGCCTTGCATTACGCCATGCGTGTTGATGAGGTTTTGGCAGCAGCAGTTCAGAGAAAAGTCAGAGTGATTTGGATGGGCCTGCCCGCCATGCAGGAAGGCCGTATCAGGGCTGGTGCGGTCCTACAGAATCACATCTTCCATGCCCGAGCCACCCAATGGCGGACCGATTATTTGACAATTGAACCTCAGATCGGGCTTTTGTCAGAGCCTTTCGAAAGATTCAAACGCAAAGAAGATGGACAAAGGGTGAACTTGAGAGCTGACGATGGTATTCATTTGACTCCCACGGGACTGCGTTTGATCAATCAGGCATTGCTCGACCACATCGATCAGGCGCGGCAACCATGAAGCCACAAACCCTTGCACAAGCTGCGCTTTATGTCGTGTTGTTCTGGGGCAGTGGTCTTGGCTACGCCCAAATTGGACCCATTGCTGCCACCCGAGTGCAGGTGCAGGCCCTGTCGGATGCGCCTGATCTGCAGTGCGCTTTGCGATCAACTGCGCCAAAGTCCCAGCGTCCGGCAGACCCTGGCCCTATCCAATGGCCTGATGAGGCAGATGTCGAGCAACAGGTCAAGGCTTTCGGCGAAACCGCAATCGGCAATGGTTCTCCAGCAGTACCCGGGGAGGAGCTCGAAATTTCCCCGTTGTGGTCCAGCGTAAAAAATCCAGTGTTGCGCGTTGGCATCTGGAGTGACAGCCACCTGGCAGCCGGGTTCTTTACGCAAGAGTTGCAGCGATTGACGAAGCTTGCACCCGAGCAAGTCCAGACGCGATTCGTGCCAGCCAGTTTGGGTCGACCTGGTGTGCGCTTGCCTTTGCGCAAAATTTGTGTAAGTTCCGATTGGCAATACGAGCCCGCTCATGCCCAAAGCTCCGGGGCTGAACATCCGGGTATCGGTTTGGTCAACATGAGCAGTCGCCAAGATGGCGCTTTTTTAAGTGTGGATTTGCGAAACGCTGCCGGACGAGCCCAGCATGCGCGGGTAAGGCTGTTGTACCAACAGACCGAGCAAGCGCTCGTTTTGTCTTTGCGGGTAGACGGTGGGCAAGAGCAAAACATTCAATTGCAAGGCCTGCAGGGGCCTGCAGTGTTGGAGCTGAATGCTTTGAAGGCCATTTCTACCCTTTCGCTGAAGGTCTTGAAAGGCCCCTTTCGATTGCAGGGACTGGAGTGGCCGGTGGCGCCCGATGTGCGTTTGCAAATGGATGTTTTTGGCTATCCTGGTGCCACGGTCAACGGTTGGCGGCTTTTGAGAACGGAGTCTTTGACCCAATGGTGGTCTCAACCACCCTATGACGTGGTGGTCATGGCTTTTGGCACCAATGAGGGCAATGTCCAGCCCTTCGTGGCAGAAAATTATCGGCAGATGTTGCAAGCATCGGTGGCGCAATGGCGGGCGATTTTCCCCCAAGCCGCCTGCCTGCTCATCGCACCTGGGGACCGAGGGGTTTTCATGAAGCGCTCAAAAGGAGGAGACAAAAAAACGCCGCGAACCTCCCCCAAAGCCACGATTGATTTGATGCGATTTACTCGGGTGCATGACGAAATTGGCCGCATTCAAAAGCAAACAGCCAAGGCCTATGGTTGCCATTTTTGGAACATGTTCGAAGCCATGGGCGGCGCTGGCAGTGCCTACCGATGGGCGCGGCAAAGCCCGCCTTTGATGGCGCAGGACCTGATCCACTTCACGGTACCCGGTTACCAGCGTTTGGCGCAGTTGATGGCGAAAGATTTGGGTTGGGGCCCGGCCCTGTTTGAGGATTCGGCAGCGCCTGCCGCAAACCCTTGAGTCAGGGCGGCAAGTCGGACCCAACCCTTTCGCATGAAAACCACCACGATCTTCTTTGTGAAAATACGCTTTGGTTGACCAATAGCAACTCTGCGCCGATCAGGCTATTTGCCGCAACAATGACCACGTTGCGATGCAGCAGGGCGCTGACCAGGGTGCGTTGTTCCAAGCGAAAGCCCATCTTTCAAATCACCTGTGCTGACGGCGCTGTCGCTGGGGGCGATGGCCGTCAAGGGGGACATTCGCAAACATGAGGGTGACAAAAGTCGGCAAGCTGAACTCCCAAGCGATCGCATGGATCATGCTTGCGGCCAATGCGGCCGAACCCCAAAGCAGCTAAAGGGCTTGGGACGGCAGATCGGGGCTCATGTCGACAGGGGCGGCAGACCGGCCACGGCCGGGTCGGTGTGGATGACGTTCAGAGGGAAGCGTTGCCCGGCCAAATGGTCTTCGATGCACCGCAGAACCAGAGTGCTGCGGTGGCGCTCGGCGCTGGCCCTCACCTCTTCGGGGGTCAGCCAGATTGTGCGCACAATGCCTTCGTCCAGACTCAGATGGGGCTGCAACTCGCCAATATCGCCACAAAAAGCCATGCGCACATAGGTGATGTCTTCGCCGGTTGCCGGGCGCTGAAAGCGGGAGAGGTAGATGCCCACCAAGGCAGTAGGCGTGAAGGGCTGAGCCGTTTCTTCCAGGGCTTCGCGGGCGCAGGCCTGTGCGGGCGATTCGCCCGGGTCCAGGTGGCCTGCGGGGTTGTTCAGGCGCAAACCCTCTTGGGTGTGTTCTTCGATCAGCAGGTAGCGGCCATCACGCTCGATGATGGCTGCCACGGTGACATTGGGTTTCCAGCGTGTGTCCATGCCCAACATTATCGGTGCGCTATCGGTCCAGAATGTTCAAGCGCAACAAAAGCTTGCCATAAAGTGCCGAATGGACCCGTGAGAGTCTTCGTATCAATGTCGACTGATATTATTATTAAAGCGTTAGAAATTCAAAGCCCCGCATGTTCCAAAAGCAACTGCCCAGGGCTCGAATCGATGGACTTCGGTTAAGCTTAGGAGCTGGCCGTATTATTCATGTGGATTGAGCGAGGAGACTTTCATGCAAACAGGCGATAACGCCCCCATGCCGCAGCGCATTGGCGTGCCGAGAGAGGTATATCCCGGGGAAAAACGGGTGGCCACGGTTCCCGATGCGGTGGCTAAGCTGGTCAAACTCGGCTTTGCCGTGGTGGTGGAGCAAGGCGCGGGCGAACTCGCTGACTTGTCGGACGAGGCTTTTGTGCAAGCCGGTGCGACCATTGCCCCCAACGCCGCGGCGCTGTGGAGCGGCAGCGATATCGTCTTCAAGGTGCGTGCCCCCACATCCGACGAAGTGGCGCTGATGCACGAAGGCCAGACGCTGATCGGCTTTTTGTGGCCCGCCCAAAATCCTGATTTGATGCAGCAGCTGGCCGCTAAAAAAGTCACCGCGCTGTCCATCGACGCCTTGCCCCGCACGCTCAGCCGCGCCCAGAAGATGGACGCGCTGACCTCCATGGCCGGTGTCAGCGGTTACCGCGCGGTCGTGGAAGCGGCCAACGCCTTTGGCCGTTTCTTCAACGGTCAGATCACCGCCGCGGGCAAAGTGCCCCCCGCCAAAGTGTTCATCGCCGGTGCCGGTGTGGCCGGTTTGGCCGCGATCGGCGCGGCCGCCAGCTTGGGCGCCATTGTTCGCGCCAACGACACACGCGCCGAAGTGGCCGACCAGGTCGTCTCGCTTGGCGGTGAGTTCGTCAAGGTGGACTACGAGGAGGAGGGCTCGGGCGGCGGCGGGTACGCCAAGGTCATGAGCGAAGGCTTCCAGGCCGCGCAGCGTGAGATGTACGCCAAGCAGGCCCAAGAGTGCGACATCATCATCACCACCGCGCTGATTCCCGGCAAGCCCGCGCCCAAGCTGATCACCGCCGAGATGGTGCAGAGCATGAAGCCCGGCAGCGTGATCGTGGACATGGCTGCCGAGCAAGGCGGCAACTGCGAACTGACCGAGCCCGGCAAAGCCGTCGTCAAACATGGCGTGACGATTGTCGGCTACACCGATTTGGCTTCTCGCATGGCGCGCCAGTCCTCTACGCTCTACGGTACCAACCTCTTCCGGTTGACGGAAGAGCTGTGCAAAACCAAGGACGGCGTGATCAATGTCAACATGCAAGACGACGCCATCCGTGGCCTCACAGTCATCAAGGACGGCGAAATCACCTGGCCTGCTCCGCCTTTGGCGGCTGCGCCCAAACCCGCCGCCAAGCCATTGGTGGCCGTTGAGAAGAAGAGCGCGCATGGCCACGGCAGCAGTGGACCCATGCCGGCTAAAACCCTGGCCATTGTTTTCGGTCTGGGTGCGCTCGCCTTCTGGGCCATCGGCGCTCATGCTCCGGCGGCCTTCCTCGGACATTTCACCGTCTTTGTTCTGGCTTGCTTCATTGGCTATATGGTGGTCTGGAACGTGACGCCCGCGCTGCACACACCGTTGATGAGCGTGACCAACGCCATCTCCAGCATCATTGTGATCGGTGCCCTGGTGCAGATCTTGCCGCCTGAAGCTGGCACCAACGGACGCCCTGACGCGCTGATTCAGTGGATGGCGTTTGGCGGCATCGTGCTGACGGCCATCAACATGTTCGGTGGATTTGCCGTCACCCGCCGCATGCTCGACATGTTCCGAAAATAATGACTTCAGATACAGTTCTTCAACGCTGTCCCTGACCGACCAAGCAACAAGAAAGAGACACCTATGTCCTCCAGTCTGGCCACCGTCGCCTACCTCGGCGCCGCCATTCTCTTCATTCTCAGTCTGGGTGGTTTGTCCAACCCGGAATCTTCACGTCGCGGCAACCTCTACGGCGTTGTTGGCATGACGCTGGCGGTGCTCGCCACCATCTTCGGCCCGCGTGTGGCGGCCGACGGCATCCCGTGGATCATCGCGGCTTTGGTTGTGGGCGGCGGCGTTGGTCTGTATGCGGCCAAAACCGTCAAGATGACGCAAATGCCCGAGCTGGTGGCGCTCATGCACAGTCTGGTCGGCTTGGCCGCTTGTCTGGTCGGTTTTGCCAGCTACGTGGACACCTCTACCCAGTACGCCGGCGCCGAGAAGGTGATCCATGAGGTTGAAATCTACATTGGTATTTTGATCGGAGCGGTCACGTTTTCCGGCTCGCTGATCGCCTTTGGCAAGCTCAACGGCAAGATCGGTGGCAAGCCGTTGCTGTTGCCTGCGCGTCACTGGCTCAACTTGCTGGCGCTGCTGTTGGTGATCTGGTTTGGTGCTGGGTTTGTGCAGGCTGACAGCGTGTCGGCAGGTATGACGCCGTTGGTCATCATGACGGTGATCGCGCTGCTCTTTGGCATCCACATGGTGATGGCCATTGGCGGCGCTGACATGCCGGTGGTGGTGTCCATGCTCAACAGCTATTCCGGTTGGGCTGCGGCAGCCACCGGCTTTATGTTGGGCAACGACCTGCTGATCGTCACCGGTGCCCTGGTGGGTTCGTCAGGCGCGATCCTGAGCTACATCATGTGCAACGCGATGAACCGCAACTTTTTCAGCGTGATCGCTGGAGGTTTTGGTGGCGGTGCGCCCGCAGCGCCCAAGGCCGACGGCGCTGCGGCTGAGCCGCAAGGCGAGGTGGTACCGGTCAGTGCACTGGACACCGCCGAGTTGCTGCGTGAAGCCAAGAGCGTGATCATCGTGCCGGGTTATGGCATGGCGGTGGCGCAGGCTCAGCACACGGTCAACGAGATTGTCAAAACGCTGCGAGACAAGGGCGTGACGGTGCGTTTTGGCATCCATCCAGTGGCCGGCCGCATGCCGGGCCATATGAACGTGTTGCTCGCCGAGGCCAAGGTGCCTTATGACATTGTGTTGGAGATGGACGAGATCAACGACGACTTTGGCGACACCGATGTGGCCATGGTGATTGGCGCCAACGACATCGTGAACCCGGCCGCTCAGGACGACCCGACCAGCCCGATCGCTGGCATGCCGGTGCTCGAGGTGTGGAAGGCCCGAACCAGCATCGTCATGAAACGCTCGATGGCCAGCGGCTACGCCGGCGTGGACAACCCGCTGTTTTACAAAGAGAACAACCGCATGCTGTTTGGCGACGCCAAGAAGATGCTCGACGAGGTGTTGGTGGCTTTGAAGTCCTAAGACCGCAGCGCTTTTTTTACACAGGGGGTGAACGTTGTTCTCCCCCTTTTTTGGGCGTAAACCCCGAGATGTTTTGCGTCAGTCACGTGTCAGATTTCAGTTAGACTGAACATCAGGAGAAACTGACATGAACTTGAATCCCGTTTGGCTCAACAGTTACCCTGAGGGCGTACCGGCCAACGTCGACCCCACCGCTTACAACTCCTTGGTGGGCTTGCTGGAGGACAGTTTTTCCAAATTTGCAAACCGACCCGCCTACAGTTTTTTGGGCAAGGACATCAGTTTTGCTCAGACCGACCAAGAAAGTTTGGCCATGGCCGCCTACTTCCAGTCGCTGGGTTTGAGCAAGGGTGATCGCGTGGCCATCATGATGCCCAATGTGCCGCAGTATCCGGTAGCGGTGGCCGCCGTTTTGCGTGCGGGTTTGGTGGTGGTCAACGTCAACCCGCTCTACACCGCCCGCGAATTGGAGCACCAACTCAAGGATTCTGGCGCCAAAGCCATCGTGATCATCGAAAATTTTGCCGCCACGCTGGAAAAGTGCATCGCCCAAACCCCTGTGCAGCATGTGGTGCTGGCCGCCATGGGTGACCGCTTGGGATTGCTCAAGGGCAGCTTGGTCAACTACGTGGTGCGCAACGTGAAGAAGATGGTGCCCGCCTTCCATTTGCCACAAGGGATTCGCTTCAATGAAGCGTTGAGCAAGGGGCGTCAGCAAGCGTTTCGCAAACCCGAGCTCTGCGCCGATGACATTGCGGTGCTGCAATACACGGGTGGCACCACGGGCGTGTCCAAGGGTGCGGTTCTTTTACACCGCAATGTGATTGCCAACGTGTTGCAGTCTGAGGCTTGGAATGCACCTGTCATGCACCGCATTCCCACCGGGCAGCAGCCCACCAATGTCTGCGCTTTGCCGCTGTACCACATCTTTGCTTTCACGGTGAACATGATGCTGGGCTTGCGAATGGGCGGCAAAACCATCCTGATTCCCAATCCGCGTGATTTGCCTGCGGTGCTCAAAGAACTGTCTAAGCACACGTTCCACAGTTTTCCTGCGGTCAACACCTTGTTCAACGGCTTGGCCAACCACCCCGATTTCGGCACGGTGAATTGGTCGAATCTGTTGGTGTCTTTGGGCGGCGGCACCGCTGTAACGCCCAACGTGGCCAGACTGTGGCTGGAGAAAACAGGCTGCCCCATCTGCGAAGGCTATGGCTTGTCCGAAACCAGCCCATCGGCCAGTTGCAACCCAACCACCAGCACCGAGTTCACCGGCACCATTGGTGTTCCTTTGCCGGGCACTTGGATGAAGTTGCTTGACGATGAGGGCAATGAAGTCAGCACCCCCGGAACACCTGGCGAGATTGCCATCAAGGGCCCGCAGGTGATGGCCGGTTATTGGCAGCGTCCGGATGAAACTGCCAAAGTCATGACCGCCGATGGCTACTTCAAGACGGGTGATATCGGCACCGTGGATGCAAGAGGTTTTTTCAAGATTGTGGACCGCAAGAAAGACATGATCTTGGTCAGTGGTTTCAACGTGTATCCCAACGAAGTAGAAGAAGTCGTTTCCGGATGCCCCGGGGTGCTGGAGTGCGCAGCCATTGGCGTGCCCGATGAAAAAACCGGCGAGACCGTCAAGTTGGTGGTGGTGCGCAAAGACCCAGCGCTGACCGAGGCACAGATCATCGCTTACTGCCGCGAGAACATGACCGCTTACAAGCAGCCTCGGGTGATCGAGTTTCGCGACGAATTGCCCAAAACCCCAGTGGGTAAAATTTTGCGGCGCGAATTGCGAGCCAAGACCTGACGCCTCCCTGCGATCACATGCTTGGGCACGGGTCTGCGGCCACCTGTTCCAAGGTGGCCGTTTTCTTTTTTGAAGCACAGAACAAGGGTGATCCATGGCAGTGATCGGCATCATGAGCGCCATGCACGAAGAATTGGCGGCCGTGCTGGCGGCGATGCCTGAGAAGCAGCGCGTGCCGGTGGCCGGGCGCGACTTTTGGGTTGGCCATTGGCAAGGCCACGCGGTGGTGGCGGTGCTCTCGCGCATCGGCAAAGTGGCCGCGGCCACCACGGCCACGGTGTTGCTTGATCGCTTTGGAGTCGACACCTTGGTGTTCACAGGTGTGGCGGGCGGGTTGGGCTCTGGGGTGCGGGTGGGTGATGTGGTGGTGGCCGATGGCTTGGTGCAACACGACATGGATGCTTCGCCGCTTTTTCCGCGCCATGAGGTGCCGCTGTATGGCCGTGCTCGTTTTGAGGCCGATGCTGCCTTGCTTGTCCAAATTTCAGCGGCCAGCGAGCAGGTTTTGGCCGATGCCGCGCTGCACCTGGGCCCAAGCACCTTGACCGAGTTCCAATTGAATGCGCCTCGTGTGCATCGCGGCCTGATCCTCAGTGGCGACCGTTTTGTCTCGACCTCGGCCGAAAGCCATGCGCTGCGCCAAGCACTGCCTGAGGCTTTGGCGGTGGAGATGGAGGGGGCTGCGGTGGCGCAGGTGTGCCACGATTACGGTGTGCCTTTTGCGGCGGTGCGCACCATCTCCGACCGGGCAGACGATACGGCGCACACCGATTTTCAGCGCTTCATCCGAGAGGTGGCCAGTCGTTACAGTTTGGCCATTGTGTCGCAGTGGCTGCGCCAGCGGGCGCTGGACTGAGGTTGCGCCTTACTTGAGCCAACCGCGGCGGCGGAAGTACCACATGGGCACCACCGCGCTGGCGACCATCAGCGCCAAGGCGTAGGGATAGCCCCATTTTTGCGACAACTCGGGCATGTACTGGAAGTTCATGCCGTAGAGGCTCGCGATCAAGGTGGGTGGCAGCAAGGCCACGCTGGCCACCGAGAAGATCTTGATGATCTTGTTTTGGTTGATGTTGATGAAACCGACCGTGGCATCCATCAAGAAGTTGATCTTGTCAAAAAGGAAGGCCGTGTGCGAGTCGAGCGAGTCGATGTCGCGCAGAATCTGGCGGGCGTCTTCAAACTGATCGGCGTTCAGCATTTTGGAGCGCATCATGAAACTCAGGGCGCGGCGCGTGTCCATCACGTTGCGCCGGATGCGGCCGTTCAGGTCTTCTTGGCGTGCGATTGCACCCAGCACTTCGCTGGCCATGGCGTCGGTCACGTCGCCTGACAGCACGGTGTTGCCCACTTTTTCGAGCTGGTCGTAAATGCCTTCGAGGGTGTCCGCCGAGTATTCTGCGTCGGCGTCAAACAGCTTGAGCAGCACATCCTTGGCGTCTTCGATCAGGCCCGGGGCGCGGCGTGCACGCATGCGCAGCAGGCGAAACACGGGCACATCTTCGTCGTGGATGGAAAACAGCACGCCCTGGCTTTTCAGCTCGGTGTTGTGCTGGTTCAAGATGAAGGCGCAACGCACGGTGCGTGGTTCATCCTCGTCGGCAATCAAAAAGTCGGAGCGGATGTGCAGCTCGCCGTTGTCCTCTTCGTAAAAGCGAGCCGATTCTTCGATGTCCTCGTCCATCGCGTCCTCGGGGATGAGCAAGCCATAGTACTGCTTGATCCAGCGTTTGTCTTCGAGGGTGGGCGACTCCAGGTCAACCCAGATAGGCTGAAAACGGGAGAGTTCTTCCAATGACTCGATTTCTTCTTGGAAGAGGCGGCCATTGGCAAGTGTGAAGATGTTGAGCATGGCGAATCCGAAAAATGGCCAGGTGCCAAAAGTTCAAAGGGGCGGCGAAGGGGTTTTCTGCAGCTTTCGAACGATGGGCAAGGTGCTCAGCGCGTTCGAAAGCTACCGACTCGGGGTAGTCTCCACGGCAGTATGTCTCCAGAATGAATCGGCGGATTATCGCACCGGTTGCGCCCCTGCGGGAGTCAGAAAAGACAGGATTTCGTCGGCGCGGGCCTGCACATCCGCTTGTCCCAAAGCCATCAGCGCCGAGATGAATTCCGGCTCGAACAACAAATAACTGGCCAAGGCCGCACCACTGCCGCGCAGGGCGCCTAGGCCTTCCAGCACCCGACGGATGGGGCGGGGCAGGGTGTGGGCGTGCTCTTGGGCCAGGGCGTCGAGCGAGGCGCTGGGCTGCAGTGTCAGCACCCGAACCGGGCGCAGGGGCAGGTCCGCTCGCATGGCCTCGGGCAGGCTGTCCAGCGCCTGGTTGATGCGGGCGATCTGCTCGACATCGGCCTCCAGCGTGTCGTGGAACACGCTCGCCATGGCGTGGCCAGCGATGGTGCCCAGCGAAGGGGGGGCCGCAGGGCGGGCGCTTGCCGCCAGGCTGGCCCGCTGGGGTTGGCTCACCCCAATGGCCAAGATCCGGTCAGCCCCAAGTTGTATGGCAGAGGATAAGGGCGAGATCTGGCGCATCGAGCCGTCCCCGAAAAACTCCATGCCGCCGTCGACCCACAGGGGCGTGGACGGGAAAATGAAGGGGATGGCGCTCGAGGCCATGAGGTGCTCGATGGTGATGGGTTGCTGCTCGGCGCGGCGGCCCGGCCGGCTCCAGGTGATGGGCTGGCCGTCACGGGTTTGGCAAAAGGTCCAGTGCACGCCGCTGGAATAACTCGATGCGGTGACCGCCACGGCCTGCAGCACGCCGCTTTGCAAGGCGGTGTCGATTTTTTCGAGGGCAATCGCCCGGTGCAAGGTGTTGACCAAGGCCAAGCTGTCCATGGCCGCGGCATGGGCGCGGGCTGAGCGCAACAAACCCACCGCTGTGGCCCATCGGCTGAACTTGTCCAGCGGGGTTTGGGGCAGGCGATAGACCGCTTCGGTGCGGATATGGGTCCAAAAATCCGCCAGGTCGTTCAGCCCTGCCAGGCCCTCCATGGCCTTGCTGGCCAAAAAAGTGGCGTTCAAGGCCCCGGCTGAGGTGCCTGCCAGCACCTGGAACGGAAAAGCTGGTGCAGGCCCCGCTGTGCGTCTCAGCAGCTGGCCCATGGCCTGCAGTGCCCCTGCCTGGTAGGCGGTGCGTGCTCCGCCACCCATCAGGACCAGCCCCAGCACGGGGTGCGGCTGCACAGGAAGGGGCGGTGCAGCAAGTGACGTTGGCGGCTTGGGCGTCAAGGGGTCAATCGGCATGTGTGGGTGAACAAAGGAGATGGTCTGCCGTGAATGGTAGATTCAAACCATTCAACGGCATTGTTCCATGACCCCACATTTGACCCCACGGCGTGAGCGCTGGCTGCTCTTCACGCTGGCCGGCATCCAGTTCACCCACATCCTGGATTTCATGATCATGATGCCGCTGGGGCCGCAGTTCACGGCCCTGTTTGGCATCAGCAACGCCCAGTTCGGGTTGCTGGTCTCGGCCTACACCTTGTCGGCGGGTTTTTCGGGTTTGATGGCCGCCACCTACATTGACCGCTTTGGCCGCAAGCAACTGCTGCTGGGCATGTACAGCCTGTTTGGGCTGGCCACGCTCGCGTGCGCCTTGGCGCCTGACTATGCGTGGCTGATGGTGGCGCGTGTGGCTGCAGGCTTGTTTGGCGGTGTCTTGTCGGCCCTGTCCCAGACCATCGTGGCCGATGTGATTCCTTTTGAGCGACGAGGCCGCGCCATGAGTGTGGTGATGACTTCGTTTTCTGTGTCCACCGTGGCGGGCGTGCCACTTGGCCTGTTTTTGGCCGCCCATTTCAATTGGCATGCGCCTTTTGTGGGCATCGCGGCGCTGGTGGGTCTGTTGTCGCTAGCGGCCTGGCAAACCTTGCCCCGGCTGGACGCGCACCTGCACCACCCCGAGCGGGTGAGTGTCTGGCGCGGCATTGGCCAGGTGGTGGCCGAGCCCAACCACCTCAAGGCATTTGCCGTGTCGGGCTTGATGATGTTCGCGGCCTTCACCGTCATTCCTTACATCACCATTTACCTGCAGTCCAACGCCGGCATGAAAACCCAAGAAGTGCCCTGGATTTACCTGTGCGGCGGCGTCGCCACCCTGCTCAGTGCACGTTATTTCGGCCGCCTGACGGACCGGGTGGGCAAGGTCCAGATGTTCCAGCGCTTGGCCTTGGCGGTGACTGTGCCCTTGATGGCCACCACCTTGTCTCAAGGCTTGCCCCTGTGGGGCTTGCTGGCCATCTCGACCTTGTTCTTCACCGTCATGAGTGGGCGCATGATCCCCGGCATGGCGATGATTTCCTCGGCCGCCCTGCCCCGTTTGCGCGGTACCTTCATGACCCTCAACGCGGCGGTGCAATCTGCTTCCATGGGCTTGGCGGCCTTGGTGGCGGGGCTCATCATCGGGCGCGATGCACAAGGGCAGCTCACCGGCTATTGGATGGCGGGTTTGTTGGGGGTGGTGGCCAGTTTGCTCAGCGTTTGGCTGGCGGGTCATTTGCGCCTGCACGGGGCGCCTGCGAAGGCTGCAGCTTGAGGAATTTGTGAACCCCATTTCATTGGTGAAGTTCAGGACGAGCCCAGTCTCAACCAACACGATAGCACCGAAATGGGGCTTTAGGGACAAAAAAGCGGTTCTTTACAGGTTTAGTTGGGGTCGTGTTGCTTTTCCATTTTGTGGGGCGCATAGTGGGGCTGAGCCCTCCCCGCAAAGGGGGGTTCAGAGCCTCGCAATGGCGCGGCTTTCCTTACCCTGAATCTATGGAGGCGACGATCATGAATTTAACCATCAGCGGGCACCATCTGGAAGTGACCCCGGCTTTGCGCCAGTACGTCACGGGGAAACTGGATCGAATCACCCGACATTTCGATCAGGTGGTCGATGTGAAAGTGCTGCTGACCGTCGAAAAGCAGAAAGAAAAGGAAAAGCGCCAACGCGCCGAGTGCAACATCCATGTCAAAGGCAATGACCTGTTTGCCGAAAGCGCCCATGAAGACCTGTACGCCGCCGTGGACGATTTGGTGGACAAACTCGATCGCCAGGTGGTCAAACACAAAGACCGCATCACCGATCACCACCACAGTGCGCCCAAGCGCATGATGTGATCTGCCTGCAACCCTTCAACCGAGGCCGCTGCGAGCGGCCTTTTTTGTGTTTATTGGGACCACCCAGACTGGGTCTGTCGCGACCGGGTCAGGCTCAAAAAGTGGCCATGGGCCGGATCGGGTGCATAATCCGGCCTCGACCATGAACCGACTCTCATCCATATTGCCTGTTGCCCAAGTTCTTGTGGGGGTGGAAGCCACCAGCAAGAAACGTGCATTCGAAGAAGCCGGACTTCTCTTTGAGAATCTGCATGGCTTGTCGCGTGCCCTGGTCACCGACAGCCTGTTTGCCCGCGAGCGATTGGGCTCTACAGGCTTGGGCCATGGTGTGGCCATCCCACACGGACGCATCAAGGGTCTCAAAGCCCCCATGGCTGCCGTCTTCCAACTGGCCCAGCCCATCGGCTTTGATGCGCCAGACGAGCAACCCGTCAATCTGCTGATCTTTTTGCTGGTGCCTGAAGCGGCCACTCAAAAGCATTTGGAAATCCTGTCCGAGATCGCTGAATTGCTCAGCGACACTGCTTTGCGTGAAAGCATCAAAAGCAGTACGGCCCAAGTCGGCCTGCATCAGTTGATTGCTCAGTGGCAATCGGCCCAAACCGCCTGAGTGCTCATCTGACAGCCTGCAGGCGATGAAGCCCTCCGTCATCAGCGCCGATCTCCTCTTTGAGGACCACCGCCATCAACTCAAGTGGCAGTGGCAAGCGGGCTTGGGGGCTTCAGAGCGGCGCTTTGACGAGGTGGCCGTTCGCCAAGCCCGCTCCGGCGCTGACTTGGTGGGCTACCTCAACTACATCCATCCTTACCGCGTGCAGATTCTGGGGCCGCGAGAAGTCGCCTATCTGACCAATGGCACGTTTGACGATTGCTCAAGGCGCGTTGCACGCATTGTGACACTGGAGCCGCCGGTGTTGGTGCTCGCCGATGGTCAGACCGCGCCAGAGGCCTTGCTGGCGATGTGCGAGCGGGCGCAAATTCCGATGTTTGCCACTGAGCAGTCCTCCGCTTTCGTGATCGATGTGCTGCGAGCTTACTTGTCCAAGCACTTTGCCGACCGCACCACCATGCACGGCGTGTTCATGGACATTTTGGGCTTGGGCGTGTTGATCACGGGCGAGTCCGGTCTGGGTAAAAGCGAGTTGGGCCTGGAGTTGATCTCCCGTGGCAATGGTTTGGTGGCCGACGATGCTGTGGACCTTTACCGGATCAACCAAACCACCATTGAGGCGCGGTGCCCCGATTTGCTCCAAAACCTGCTGGAAGTTCGTGGCATCGGACTTTTGGACATCCGTGCCATCTTTGGCGAGACGGCGGTGCGCCGAAAAATGCGTCTCAAGCTCATCGTTCACTTGGTGCGGCGTGAGACTCTGGAGCGCGATTACGAGCGATTGCCCTCGGAGCCCTTGCGGCAAGACGTGCTGGGCGTTCCAGTGCAAAAAGTGGTGATTCAGGTGATGGCTGGACGCAATATTGCGGTCCTGGTCGAGGCGGCTGTGCGCAACACCATCTTGCAGATGCGAGGCATTGACACCTACCAAGACTTTATCGAGCGCCAACGCCGCGCCATGGGCTGATGACATCCGGGCTCAAGTCTGGTTCAGCGGGCGTTCCGATGAGGGCAGGGGGCTTGGGTGCAGTGCGCGTACAAGCTCAGGGCATGGTCCGCGATCACAAAACCCTTGGCCAGCGCCACGGCTTGCTGGCGTGACTCAATCTCCGCGTCGTAAAACTCTTCCACCCGCCCGCAGTCCAGACACACCATGTGGTCGTGGTGCTGGCCTTCGTTGAGTTCGTACACCGCTTTGCCACTTTCGAAGTGGTTGCGGCTGAGAATGCCAGCTTGCTCGAATTGGGTCAGCACCCGGTAGACGGTGGCCAAGCCTATGTCGGCGTTGTCTTTGATCAAATGACGAAACACGTCCTCGGCCGTCATGTGGCGCATCGAGCCGCTTTGGAAAACCTCGAGGATTTTCAGGCGAGGCAAGGTGGCTTTGAGGCCATTGTTTTTCAGTTCGTCGATCTGGCTCATGGCATGTTTGGGTGGGTGCGTGCAGCAGTCCTGCGCAAAGTCAGCCGCTACAATGACCCGATCATATCGGCACACCCTCCACCATGACAGATTCCTTGACTTTTCGTCTTCCTGCCCAAGGCTTGGCAGCCTGCTTGCTGTTGGTGAGCTTGGCCGGTTGCGGCAGTCTGTCCGGCTCAGTGAGCCGCGACACCTTCAAGCCCTTTGTGCCCGAGGTGGTCCAAGGCAATTTTGTCTCCAACGAGCAGCGTCAAGCCTTGCGTCCGGGCATGGCGCGGGCTCAGGTGCGCGAAATTCTGGGCACCCCCTTGATCGCCAGCTTGTTCCATGCCAACCGCTGGGACTACGCCTTCAGCATCCAGCGTCAAGGCGTACCGGCGCAAAATTTCAAGCTCACGGTTTATTTCCAGGGCGACGTGCTCGAGCAAGTCGACAGCGATGTGCTGCCCAGTGAAGCAGAATTCGCTGGCCGCCTTGTACGGCCAAAATCGGTCGGCAAATTACCCAATTTGCAGGCGAGTGAAGAAGAGTTGAAGAAGTTCGCCAAGACCAGCCGAGCCGATGGGCCCACGGCGGCAAATTCACCTGCGGTTTTGCCGCGCAGTTACCCACCTTTGGAGCCGGCCGTCCGCTGAACACTTGGCGCTGAGTAAGCAATTGGGCCGACCACCACCAAGCCCTTTTGGACCCAGCCCTTAACACTTTGCCCATTCAAGCCATGACCTCCATAAACCTCTTGCCCATCACCGTGGCCGGCGCATCCGGCCGCATGGGGCACATGCTGATCGAAGCCATTTTGGCCACACAAGACTGCTGCTTGGCCGGTGCGCTGGACATCGCTGCCAGCCCGGCGCTCGGGCAAGATGCCGGGGCTTCGCTGGGCCGGGTCACAGGCGTTTCGGTCACCGCCGATTTGCAAGCGGGACTGCAAGGTGCGTCTTGCCTGATCGATTTCACACGCCCTGAAGGCACGCTGGCCCACTTGAAGGTCTGCCGTGAACTGGGCGTCAAAGCCGTGATCGGCACAACCGGTTTCTCGGACGCCCAAAAAGCGGAGATCGCCGAGATCGCCCGAGACATCGCCATCGTCATGGCTCCCAACATGAGTGTGGGCGTCAACGTCACCCTCAAGCTGCTCCAAATGGCCGCGCAAGCCATGTCCACGGGTTACGACATCGAAATCATCGAAGCCCACCACCGCCACAAGGTGGATGCACCTTCGGGAACCGCCCTCAAGATGGGCGAGGTGATTGCCGAGGCCATTGGCCGCGACTTGAAAGAATGCGCGGTGTACGAGCGTTATGGCCACACGGGCGAACGTGACCCGTCCACCATCGGGTTTTCGACCATTCGTGGCGGCGACATTGTGGGTGACCACACGGTGCTGTTTGCCGGCATTGGCGAGCGCATCGAGGTCACGCACAAATCCTCCAGCCGGGCCACCTACGCGCAAGGCAGTTTGCGTGCCTTGCGGTATCTGGCCCAACAGCCGCGCGGGCTGTTTGACATGTTCGACGTGCTGAACCTGCGCTGACGCGCCACAAGCCCAAGCTGCCCATGAGCCTGAACGACTTTTTGCTGCACAGCGACCTCGTCAGCCGCGTGCTGGCGCTCATGCTGCTGGCCTTGTCGGTGGGAAGTTGGGTGGTGATCGCTTGGAAATGGCGTTTGCTCTCTCGGGTCACACAAGACGTGCCCCGCAGCGTGGCCGCCTTTTGGCAAGCCCCGGGTTTCGACGATGCCCGCCAGCGTGTGGCGCAGTTTGACCGCGAAGCCTGTGTGTTGCCCTTGATCGACGCCACTTTGTTGCCTTTGGGCGGCACTTTGGCCTCGGCCGGGCAGCGCCACCACCAACTCACCCGCGTACTGCGCGAGGCCATGCAGTCGGTGCTGCGCCGCTTGCAGTGGGGGCAGGTGCTGCTGGCCACGGCGGGATCGATCTCGCCCTTCATCGGTTTGCTGGGCACGGTTTGGGGCATTTTTAATGCCCTGAGCGGCATGGCAGACGGCGGCCCCATCCGCATCGAACAAATTGCTGGGCCTGTGGGCGAAGCCCTGGTCATGACCGCTGCCGGTCTGGCCGTGGCGATTCCGGCGGTGCTGGGTTACAACCTGCTGGGGCGGCGCATTGGCCAGATCGAGGCCGAACTCGAAGGCTTTGCGCACGATGTGCGGGCCTTGCTCGCTGGCCATCAAGACTGACCAGCCATGGCTTTTGGACGCCTGCCCAGCCGCCCAAGCGATGCGCCCATGAGCGATATCAATGTCACGCCTTTGGTGGACGTGATGCTGGTGTTGCTGGTCATCTTCATCCTGACCGCGCCTTTGATGACCAGCGCCATTCGCCTGGACCTGCCCCAAAGCGAGGGCGGGGAGCCAGGGGCCGCGCCCCAGGCCGTGGTCCTGGTGGTCAATGCGCAAGGCCAATGGTTCCTGAACGACCAGCTCACTGCCGAAAACGATTTGCGCGAGCAACTGGCCCTAGCCGCCCGCCGCAACCCACTGACCGAGCTGGAACTGCGTGCCGATGCGTCTGTGCCCTATGGCCGGGTGGTTGAGGCCATGGGCCTGGCCCAAAAAGCCGGTTTGAGCCGGATTGGCTTTGTGGCCGAGGTGGTTTCCCCCTGAAGCGGCCCTTGCCCGAGCGGCTGTGGCCTTGCAGCGACCGCGCATAGCCTGGGGCCTCCCAGCCCCTACAATTTAGCCCTATGCAAGACAAGTACAACCACCTCGAAGTCGAACCCGCAGCACAGACCCGCTGGACGGCCCGCGATGCCTACCGCGTCACCGAAGACGCCAGCAAAAAGAAGTTCTACGCCTGCTCCATGCTGCCGTACCCCAGCGGCAAGCTGCAC
>CAMDFK010000016.1 GCA_945897465.1 Limnohabitans sp. Rim8
CAACAGGCCTTGGCCCACGCGCTGCTCGTAGCCTGCATAGCGGCGCAGGTACAAGAGCGGTGCAGGGGCCGTGCCGCCCAGCACCAGCGGCTGGCCTTGGTCTGGTGCATCGCTCAGACGCGAACAGGCTCGGGATGTGCTGCTTTGCAAAGCGTCTTGCCAGCTGGCCAGCGTGGCGGGCAAATGCGCCCAAAGCCCACGCAAGCCTTGCGGCCCGTCCACCGCCACGGTGGGCCAAGCCAGCAGCGCCACAGGCGGTGTACACAGGTCGGCCAAGGGCAGGCAGGTGTGGCCACGACCTTCCATTTGTGCGAGCATGGCCGCCGCTACCAGCAGCGCAGGGCTGGCTTGGCCATCGAGCCGCAGCAGTTGCGCTGCAAGGGCACTGTCGATGTGGCGCAGCAGACCTTGCTCGGTCCACAGCTGCAGCCATTGCAGCGTTTGCGCGGCACTCAGGCCTTGGGATGGCAAGTCGTTCAACCAATCCATTTGCGTGGTGGGCTCGCCTGTGAGGCGGGATGTCTTGCGCAAGCTCATGACACCACCTCGGCATGGAGCATGGCGTCCAGGCCATCGAGCAATTCGATCGGCGCAGGCAAGGTGCAGCAGCCGCCCGAAGGCCCATCGATGCCGCGCAAGAACAGGTACACCGCGCCGCCCAGTTGCCGCGCCGAGTTGTAGGCCTCACCCAGTCGGCTGCGCAGCAAGCGGTGCAGCGCCAGCATGTAGAGCGCGGCCTGCACCTCGTAGCGGTGATGGGCCATGGCGGCATCGAGCGCCTGCGCGGTGTAGGCCGCTTCATCGGCACCCAGGTGATTCGATTTGTAGTCGAGCACCCAGTAACGCCCTTCGTGCTCGAACACCAAGTCGGCAAAGCCCATCAGCATGCCGTGCAGCTGCGCGTCGGGCAGTTGCGGGCGGATCACGCCGGGCAGCAGGTGCTGCTGGCATAGGGCGTCCACCTCGCGGGCGTGCAGCCGCTCGGCAGGCAGCCAAAACTCCATCTCGGGCAGCAAGGTGCCCAGCGCGTTCAGCGGGCTACCTGGCCCACGCAGGGGTTGCGCCATCACACGGGTGAGCCACTGCACCACCACATCGGCTTGAGCTTTGTAGCCCGCGTTTTCGCAGCGCATTTTCAGGCGTTCGGCCTTGGGGGCGTCGAGCACAAAACCATCGGCCGCCAACCACTCGAGCTGGTCGTGCAAGAAGTTGCCTGCCGTCGGGCCTTTGGCAAAGCTGTGCCAGGGGGCCAAAGTGCCCGTAGCAACTGCGGCTGCGGGCAGGACCTGTGCGTCTTCGGGCGGTTCGTCATCGGCTGGTCGCGGCGTGGCCATGTGCAGGCTCATGTGCGCCAAAGGCTGCGAAGACAGGTCACGCGTCAGGCGCGAGAAGCTCGCAATCGTCCACGACTTGTCGATGCGGGCGGTGCAGACCAGCGCGTCGCGCAGTTCGGTGGTGCGGGCGGGCCGCTGCCACACAGTGAGCGGCACGTTTTCACTCGCGGGCACCAACTGCACCGACAAGCGCTGCGCATGCGCATCGGTTTCCAGTGCTTGCAGCTTGGGCCACCAGCCAGATTCATCGATCGCGTCACCACCGCCCAACAAATGGCCTGCAGCGCTGTTGTGGTTCACGCAGCTTTTGCCCGAACCCCGCGTGACCGGGCTCCAGCCCACCCACAGTGCATGCCGCGCACGCGTGAGCGCCACATACCAAAGGCGCAGGTCTTCACGCAGGCGGTCGTGATCGGCCAGCTTCGTGTCGTCCTTGTCAAAGTCCAAGGTCCAATGCCGCTCACCCTCGCCGTCATAGCGCTGCAACACCGGGGTTTTGTGGGCTTCCATCATGCGGTGGCTGTGCGCAAAGGGCAGGCACACCACCGGGTACTCCAAGCCTTTGCTGGCGTGGATGGTGATGACCTTGACCAGGTCTTCGTCGCTCTCCAGCCGCACGGTCTGTTCTTCGCTGTCGCCTGCGCCCCCCGCCTTAACCTCCTCGATCTGCTGGGCCAGCCAGCGGATCAGGGCCTGCTCGCCATCGAGCTGGCTGCTGGCGGTTTGCAGCAGTTCAGCCAGGTGCAACACATTGGTCAGGCGGCGCTCGCCGTCGCTCTGGCCACGCCAGCGCCCGGCCAGTTGCAAGACATGCAGCGACTGGCGCAGCATGGCCAACACGCCCTGCCCTTGCCAGACCAAACGCAGGTCGCGCATCTGCTCGGCACGCTGGTCCAGCAACTCATCTTGCGTGGCCAACTCGTACAACTCGGCCAGCGACAGGCCCACGGTGCGCGTGCCCAAAGCAGCTCGCACGCGGCGCATGTTTTGGGGCTCGGCCACGCCGCGCAGCCACAGGCACAGGTCCTGCGCTTCATCGCTGGCAAACACCGAGTCGCGGTCCGACAGGTAGACCGAGGCCACGCCCCGCACACGCAGCGCGTCGCGCACGGCAGCGGCCTCTTTGCCCGTGCGCACCAGCACGGCGATGTCTTTGGGTTGCAGCGGCTTGTCGCCCTTTTCTTCATCCACAAAACGCGCTTGCGGGTCACCTAGCCATGCCACGATCTGCTCGGCACACAGGGCCGACAGGTGTGTCAGCGCATCGCGCTGGCTGCGCAGTGTGGCGTCGTGCACCAGGGTCATGGCTTTCACACCACCGTCGCGGGTCGTGAACACTTCACTGCGGCCCTTGGCTTGAACAGCCTGGAAAGGCAGCGGATCTTCATCGCCGCGTTGGTAGCCAAAGGCATCGTCAGAGATTTGGAACCAGCGGTTCACCACATCCACCACGGCTTGGGTGGAGCGGAAGTTGGTGCGCAACACATGGTGACGGCCTTCGGTGGCGCGGCGTGCGGCCAAGTAGCCGTGGATGTCGGCACCGCGAAAACCATAGATCGATTGCTTGGGGTCCCCGATCAGCAGCAGCGCAGCGTCTTGACGGTTCTCGGCCGTGCGGTAGATGCGGTCAAAAATGCGGAACTGCAGCGGCGAGGTGTCCTGGAACTCATCGATGAGTGCCACCGGAAAATGCTCGCGCAAGCGCTGCGCCAGACGCTCACCCGACTCGGGGTCGGCCAGCGCCACATCGAGGCGCTGCAGCATGTCGGCAAAACCGAACAGGCCGCTGCGTTTTTTCAGCTCGGCCATGCGCTGCAGCACATGGGTGCGGGCGTGCAGGCGGGCGGCTTGTGCGGGCTCGGGCAAGGCCAACAAAGCGGCTTGCAGATCAGCGAAGGCCTGAGACTCGGGCGGCAGCTCAACGGCATCGCCTTCTTTGCGACACTCCAGCAAGCCATTGGGTATCAGACGATCCCAGCCTGTAACCATTGCATCTTTCAATGCATTCGCATCCCCACTGCTTTGCGACCAGCCTTTGAGTGCATCCATCCACTTTTTGGAGCGCCCCACCTGCAGAATTGAACCATTCCATCCATGCTTCTTGACGGCCAGCTGCCCCTCAATCCAGCACAGCAAGTTGTCGGCTTTTTCCACCCAGCCCTGCTTGAGCGCCACCAGTTGCGCATCGCGCTCGGCCATCGCCTCACCAAAAACATGTGCCAGCGTGCCGGGGGCGGGGTCGGCCAGCGGCACTGCCATCAGGGCACGCATGTCCTTGTCGAGTGCGGGTACGTCACGCCAGACACGTTGCAGCTGCGCCACCAACGGTGTGGCCATAGGGTAGAGCTGCTGACGCCAGTAGTCCTGCACAGCCTCCAGCCGCAGCGCAGCTTCGTCGCCGACCAGGTTTTCTTCAAACAGGCTGCCGCTGTCAAAGGCGTGCTCACGCAGCATGCGCTGGCACCAAGCGTCGATGGTGTAAACGGCCGCGTCGTCCATGGCCTGCGCGGCCAGCGCGAGCCGATACGCCGCTTGTTCGCGGGGCTCACCTTCGGGGTATTCGCTTTGGAGTTGACTCAGGAAGGCGTCGTCCGTTGGGGCGATGCCCCGGAACACCTGCGCCGCCTCGGTCAGGCGGGCGCGGATGCGGTCTGACAGCTCGCGGGTGGCGGCGCGGGTGAAGGTCATGACCAACACGTCTTGCGGCAACATGGGGCGCACGGGTGCGGTGCCCGCATCGCCATGGCCCAGCACCAAGCGTACGTACAGCGCGGCAATCGTCCATGTCTTGCCCGTGCCTGCGCTCGCCTCGATCAGGTGGCTGCCGCGCAGCGGAAAGCTGTGGGCGTTGAGGGCGTGTGCGGTGCTCATGCCTCGTCCCCCTCATCGTCTGCAGGCGCATCGGTCAAGGCCTCGACTTCGGCCTCTGCCGCCCAAGCTTTGAGCGGCTCATACACCGCCTGCGCCAGCCGATCCAGTGCGCCCGTGGCCAGCAAGTCTTGCACCATGGGGTAGGTGCGGGCCAGCGCCTGGTCTTTGTCTTTTTCTGCGCTCTTGAAGTCGCTGCCTTCGTAGGCATCGGCCAGTGCGTTGGTGTTTTCTTTGTCCTTGAGCCACTGCAAGGCCACGCCGGGCGGCAAGGGCAGCGGCCAGCGCATGCCCTCAGCCCAGGTGGCCAGCAAGGTCTGCAACTGGGTGCGGGCGGCCTCAGGGTCTTGCGGGGGCACACGCACCACGGCGTTGCGGCCCACCACCACACAGTGCACTGAATGCCCCATGGCGGCCGCGGCCAGCGACTGCAGCCACATGTCGATGAGTTTTTCAGGCAATGCGGTGGCCGTGCCCGCTTTGGAAATGCTCACCAGCTTGTTGGCACGCAAACTCAAGAGCATTTGCCCGCCCTCACCCGCGAGCACACCGTCCAAAGCGTCTTGCAAACTCACTTGCGGGTGCATCTGCGGGTACGCTTGTTCGACCAGCACGCGCTCGGCCGCTTCGGGGTAAGCCCCGCGCTCGCGCAACGCAGCGGCCAGCTGGGTCTGCAGGATGTGGGTGAGCTTTTGGGCCTCGAGCGTGCCCACCCCCGCCAGCGGCAAGGCCCCAGCCTCACGCAAGTGCTGCACCACACGCGCTGCATGGCGGGGCAACTCGTCTGCGCTCAAATCCGCAGGCACATGCTGCAGTTCGTGGTCAAGCAACTGGTACAAGTCCAGCCCGCCCAAGCCAAACAGTTCTTCGTCATGCAGCTCGCTGCGCTCGTCTTCCAAATGCACCTGCAGCCGCTCACTGAAAAACGCACCCACAGGTTTGCGCAGGAAGCGGGCCAGTTGAGACAGGGTGATCACGGGCGGCTGGTCATTGGCGGATTGCAGTGGAGGCAGCAGGCATGGATCGCCACGTCGCTGCGCTCCTCGCGATGACGACTCCCAAAAACCATCGTCGCATGACGCTTCAAACCTCTGCGCTCCCCGCGATGACGGTTTCAAAAAGCCATCGTCACATGGTTCTTGAAACTGCTGCGCGCCCCGCGATGACAAATTCAAAGGGCTATCGTTGCATTGGACGCGACTTCGCTGCTCGACTCGAGATAGCGCTTCAAACGTTCCGTCATCGCGAGCGCAGCGTGGCGATCCATCTTGAGCGGCTCGCCACTCTTTGGCATAGGTCATCAAACCACTGCCCGCCTCAAAGTAAGCACGGCTGAAGGGTTGGAGCGGATGCACCGTGGTCAGTACTTTGGCCGTGTCTTTGCCCCAGAGCAGGTCGATCTCATCGCGCAGCTGCGACACCAGCACCGAGGGCGGTTGTTCGCTGTTGTCGCGCACGCTGCGGCCGCTCCAGCTCACGTAGAGCACCTGCCGCGCCGACAAGAGCGCTTCGAGCATGAGCTGGCGGTCGTCGTCGCGGCGCGAGCGGTCGCCGGGGCGCGTCATGCCGGGCAGGCCCATCAGGTCAAAGTCGGCACGCGGGCTGCGGCGCGGGTAGTCGCCGTCGTTCATGCCCAGAAGGCACACCGCCTTGAACGGGATCGCCCGCATCGGCATGAGCGTGCAAAACGTCACACCCCCGGCCCGAAAGCGCTGCTCCAGCCGGGGTGCCTTCAAAGCTTCGAGCCAAGCCGATCGGGCCACGGCCAAGGGCACGTGCTCGGCAAAACCCGCTTCGCCGCAAGAGCGCACCCAGTCGTTCAGCGCTTGGTCGAGCGCTGCCAGGGCATTGCGGTCGTTGTCGTCACGCGGCTTGAACAGCGCCGCGAGCATGGCACGGCAACGCTCGGCCCACTGTGCGGGCGTGGCGCTTTGCGTGCAGGTCTGCCACCAGTCGATCAGGGCCTGCAGCAGGTGCGCGAGCGACCCGGCCAGCTCGGCGTCCAGCCCCCCCACTTCCGGGTAAGGCGACACGCCCAACGACACGCCATCGCCCACCGGGTCGGCACCGCAGGCATAACCCATGAGCATGCGCTGCACGCCAAACAGCGCCGAGTTGTCTTCGCCGCACACGCCCAGCCCCAAGCCCGCACGGTGCTCGGCCGACAGGCCCCAGCGGATGCCCGAGCCCGCCATCCAACGCGTGAGCGTGGGCAGGTGTTCGTCTTTCAAGCCAAAGCGGGCCGCGAGCGCGGGCACTTCGAGCAGCTCGACCAACTCGCTCATGCGGCTGCGCTGCTGCGGCAGGGCCAGCAACCACTCGACCGCATGGATCAACGGGCTGATGGCCTGTGCACCCAGGTCGGCAATGTCATACGGGATGAACCGCGCATCGCTGCGCTTGTATTGGCCAAACACGGCGCGGATCGCCGGGGCCATGACTTCGATGTCGGGCACCATGACCACCACGTCGCGCGGCGACAACGGCTCACCGGGCGGCGAGTGGAACCACTGCAGCAACTGGTCGTGCAGCACCTCGAGTTCGCGCACCGGGCTGTGCGCCACGCTGAACGTGACCGAGTGGTCGTCCTTGCGCAAAGGCTGGGCTGGGGTGCCACCGCTCGATGGCTCCAGGTCGCGGATGCGCCGCTGCAGCTGCGCGAGCAAACGCGTGCCGTCTTCGCCGGGCACATCGTCAAAAAAGTCCAGGCGCGGCCACTGCGTGACTTGCTGGGCCGCTTGCAGGTTGTCAAAGGCGTCGAGCTGGCGAATGAAGTCGCGCCCCTGCCGCCCCCAAGCGGCCAAGAGCGTGGGCGCATGCAAGTGCATCTGCGCCAGCGGCAAAGCGGCCAGCGACTCGCCCCGATAGTCGTGTCGACGCCGCTCGGCCTGCAGCCATTCACGCCCATCGATGATGTCGCCCCAGTGGTACTGACAAGGGTTGGGCACGGCCAGCAACACCTGGCTGTGCGCGGCCAGTGCCGCCAGCATCTCCAGCAACTGCCCCGGCATGTGGCTCATGCCAAACACCGACACGCGCCGCGCCACGGGGCTGGCCAGCGGCTGACCCGACTGCAGGTGCGCCATCGCCCGCGCATGCAGCGCCGGTCGGGTAGCCTGGCGTTGGCTGTCATCCAAAGTGGCGAGCACACGGCGCCAGAGTTCGGCCTGCCAAAGCTGGTCTTCGCCCAGCTCATCATGCCCAGCGGCCTTGCGCAACACGTTCCGTCCGGCGGCCCAGTCTTGCAACCAGTCGGGTCGGTAAATTTGGTACTGGTCAAACAGGTCGGCCAGGCGGCTGGCCAATTGCAGCAGGCGGTCCGGCTCGTCGCCTCTCAAGAAACCCGCCACGGGTTGGAACACCGGGTCTGCCAAACACCCTGGCAGCAAGGCCATCAGCCGCCAGGTCATGGGCAGTTTGTCGAGCGGTGAGTCGGACGGCACATTGGCCGCACCCAGCACCTGCCGGTAGGTGCGCCACAAAAAGCGCGAAGGCAGCTCCACCCGCGTGGCGGCGCACACACCACCTTGGCGGGCCAGTTCGATCTTGATCCACTCGGCCATGCCGTTGCTCTGCACCAGCACCACTTCGCTCTCGAGCGGCAGCAAAGGGTGCGCTCGCAGCCAAGCCGTGAGGGTGTCCGCCAGCACCTCAGAGCGGTGGCTGTGCAGGGCGATGAAGCCGGGCGAAATGGAGGATGCAGGCATGCGGTGAACAAGTGCGGACATGGAAGCGATGGGTCAAGAATAGCCGCAATCGTGACCGCCACCAGGCTCATGGCAAGAGCCCTGCACTGCCCAATTTTTAAGCACCAGCCGCCACACCAGACAAGATGCGGCTTGGCGCAGTTGTTCAAGGACTTATCCACATCTTTGAGCACGGGGTTTGGGGATACCCGCAAGCAACCCGGACCGGAGTCAAAAGTTTATCTGACCTAAAGCTAAGCAGCGGGTTGCGAGGACGTTGAGCGGGTTTATGCCGTCAACCGGCTTTGTACAAAGGAGTTTTTGGGATAAAAAGCCAAAACACATATACTCCCACATATACTTTTCCATGAGGGAGTCGAACATGGCACAAATCACGCTGTATTTGGACGATGCCACGCAAGCTTTGGTCGATGAAGCCGCCAAAGCCAATGGGGTGTCCAAGAGCCGATGGGTGGCGGACATCATCCGCACGTATGCGGCCCACGATTGGCCGCAAGACTGCCTGGCGCTTGCGGGACGTTTCTCAGATTTTCCCTTGCAGGAATCTGCTCCCCACACCCAGCCTGGCGATGTGCCGCGCCTGATTTTTTGATGGCTGACCATGTTGATCCTTGACAGCAACACCATCAGCTACTACTTCAGAGGCGACCCGCAGGTGGTGCCTCGCCTGCAAGCGGTAAGGCCAGGCTCTCTGGGCGTTCCGGCCATTGTGGTTTACGAATTGCGCTACGGACTCATGCGTTTACCCCAAGAAGCGGCTGAACCTCGCTTGGCCGCCTTGGCCCAATTTCTTCGCCCCCTGCAAATGCTCCCCTTTGATGAGGAGTGCGCCTTGCAGGCCGCCAAAATTCGCATCGCTTTGGAGGCGGCCGGTACACCTATCGGCCCACACGACACTTTGATCGCGGCCACCGCCATGCGCCATCAGGCCACACTCATCACGCGCAATGTGCGCGAGTTTTCTCGGGTACCTGGCCTGCAGTGGATCAATTGGCATGACGACGCTCCAGCGCCAGCCCCTTGACCGAGCACCTGGGCCCAAAGCCAGCGCTACCCACGCCACAGGTTTACGGCCGCTTTGTCATGCACATGACTGTATTTAACCTGACCTCACTTTAAAGTCAACACATGACGCATTTTTACGAACCCCACCTGGGCCACGGCCTCAAGCACGATCCCTTCAACGCCATCGTGGGTCCACGTCCCATTGGCTGGGTGTCGAGCCGAAGCGACAGCGGCGTCCTCAATTTGGCCCCTTACAGTTTTTTCAATGCCTTCAACTACGTGCCCCCGCTGATTGGTTTTTCCAGCATCGGGCGCAAGGACTCGCTCAACAACATCGAGGCCAACGGCGAGTTTGTCTGGAACCTGGTCACACGCCCTTTGGCCGAAGCCATGAACCAGACCTGCGAGGGTGTGCCCCCCGAAGTGGACGAATTTGCCCTGGCTGGACTGACCCCCACCCCCTCGCGGCTGGTGGGTGTGCCCCGGGTGTTGGAGAGCCCCGTCAGCTTCGAATGCCGCTGCACCCAGATTTTGCAAATGCAAAACCTGCAGGGTGACAAGGTCGACACTTGGATGGTCTTTGGCCAGGTGGTGGGCGTGCACATCGACGAGCGCCTGATCTCCAACGGGGTGTACGACACCGCCAACGCCGGGCACATCTTGCGCGGCGGTGGTCCAGCCGATTACTTCACCATCGGGCCTGAACAACTGTTCAAGATGCACCGGCCCGCAAGCGGTGCCCGCGATTTGCCCAAGTGACTTGAACCCCGTGAGTTACCCCGTTGAACGAGCGCATGCGACACGGGCCTTGGGTTTTCCCTAGCCTGCGCTGTGTGCGGTGGGCCGCATGATTTGGGCAGACCAGCTCAAACCATGCTCTTCATGACAACACCTACTACAGCATCCACCGCCCAGCCCCCCATCTGCAGCACCATGATGCAGATGCCCTTGTCGCTGAACCACTTGCTCGAACGCGCGGGCACTTTGTTTGCCAGCAACGAGATCGTCTCGCGCCTGCCCGACAAGTCGCTCGTGCGGCACAGCTACGGCGCGTTTTACCAACGCACCCGCCAGCTGGCCCAAGCACTGCAAAACATGGGGCTGCAAAAGGGCGAACGGGTGGCCACCCTGTGCTGGAACCACCACGCGCACCTGGAGTGCTATTTCGGCATCCCGGCCGCGGGCGGCGTCATGCACACCCTCAACCTTCGCCTGTCGCCCGAAGAGATCGGCTGGATCGCCAACGACGCACAAGACAAGGTGCTGATCATCGACGACGTCTTGTTGCCGCTGTACCAGCAGTTTGCGCACCTTTACCGCTTCGAGCGCGTGATCGTGTTCCCTTTTTCCGGGGCGGCGGTGCCCACGCCCTTCACTGACTACGAACAGCTGCTGGCGGGCACCGACACACAGGTCTTTCAATTCGCCCCACACGCCGAAGACGACGCGGTGTCCATGTGCTACACCTCAGGCACCACGGGTCGACCCAAAGGCGTGGTGTACTCGCACCGCTCCACCATCTTGCACACGCTGGTGGGCTGCCTGGGTGACTTTTGGGGCCTCAAAGGCAGCGACGTGATCTTGCCTGTCACGCCCATGTTCCATGCCAACAGCTGGGGCATTCCTTATGGCGCGGTGATGATGGGCGTGAAGCTCGTGTTTCCCGGCCCGCACCTGCACGCGGAAGACCTGCTGGACCTGATGACGGCCGAGCCCCCCACACTCTCGCTGGGTGTGCCCACCATCTGGATGGGCCTGATCCAAGCTTATGAAGCCGCACAAACCACCCAACCCGGTCGCTGGAAGTTGCCCACGGGCATGCGCTCGCTGGTGGGTGGCGCGGCCCTGCCCGAGGCGCTGATCCGCGCTTTTGACCGGCATGGCATTTGGCTTTTGCAAGGCTGGGGCATGACCGAGACCTCGCCCTTGTGCACGGTGTCGTACCCCAAGTCGGAGCTGAAAGACGCGTCCATGGATGAGCGCTACCGACGCGCCGCCATGGCAGGCGTGCCCGTGCCACTGACCGAACTGCGCATCCGAGGTGATGACGGACTCGATGCCCCTTGGGACGGCCAGCAGGTGGGCGAGATCCAGGTGCGCGGCCCCTTCATCACCGGCAGCTACCACCAGGTGCCGGTGAGCGAAGACAAATTCAGCGCCGACGGCTGGCTGCGCACGGGCGATGTGGCCAGTGTGGACGCATTGGGTTTTGTGCGCATCACCGACCGCACCAAGGACCTGATCAAATCCGGCGGCGAATGGATCAGCTCGGTCGACCTGGAAAACGCGCTGATGGCCCACCCCGACGTGGCCGAAGCGGCCGTGATCGCCATCCCCGACCCCAAGTGGAGCGAGCGGCCCCTAGCCTGCGTCGTGCTCAAACCCGGCAAAGTACCGCAACCCGAAGCTTTTGCCGCACATTTGCTGCAGAACGGCTTTGCCAAGTGGCAGGTGCCCGACCGCTACGAGTTCATCGACGCCTTGCCCCGCACCTCCACCGGCAAGTTCTACAAGCTCAAACTGCGCGAGCGTTTTCCCGTCTGAGGTCGTGGCAAGCCACAGGCTCAGTAGGCTCCCCGGGCACAGGGTTAAGAGGCAGCGACCACAATGATATTTGCGCTGATGCGGCGTTTTTTTCTAAGGTATGACCATGCGCCACCCGTTTGTCATGGCTTTGTGTGCCAGTCTTTTGTCTTGCAGCCTGGCGTGGGCACAAGTGACTGGGCAGCCTAACACCCCAGACCAAGACCCAGCCCAAGCCTTGCCGCCCGAGCCACTGCAGCGGCTGCTGCAATCGGTGGTGGCGGTGCAAAGCCGCAGCGACGCGCAAGCCAGCACCAGCCGCACCCTGGGCCAGCGCCGCGAGGGCTCGGGCGTGGTGATTGGCCCCGACCTGGTGCTGACCATCGGCTACCTGCTGCTCGAAGCTGAAAGCGTGGACCTGATCGACCACCAAGGCCGACGCATTCCGGGGCAAGTGCGCGCCGTGGACAACCTCAGTGGCTTGGGCCTGATCCGCGCCCTCGTGCCGCTGCGCCTGGAGGCTGTGCCGCTGGGCGACTCCGACACCCTGCCCACGCCCGGCAAGCTATGGACGCTGGGGCAAAACGAGAGTGCGCCCACCGCGCTGGAGCTGGTCTCCAGAAAAGTCTTTGCAGGCAGCTGGGAATACCTGCTGGAAGCGCCCTTGATGACGCTGCCTGCCGTGAACAACTGGAGCGGCTCGGGGCTGTTTGATGATCAGGGCCGACTGGTGGGCATCGGTTCGTTGTTGGTTCAAGACGTGTACGGCGACCAAGTGCCGCTGCCGGGAAATTTGTTTGTGCCGGTGAACCTTCTCAAAGACCCCCTGCCCGACTTGGTGCGCAGCGGCAAACGCGCCGGCCCGGCCACGCCCTGGCTGGGCATCACCAGCCAGCGCCTGCCCAGCGGTGGCTTGGCCGTGTTGCGTGTGTCGCCGGGCAGCCCCGCAGCGCAGGCGGGCATCGCCGTGGGTGACACTTTGTTGGCTTTACAAGGTCAAACGCTGCAAGACCTGCCCGACTTTTACCGCCGCCTGCGGGCCATGGGGCCAGCCGGCAGCCGCTTGACCCTCACGGTGCGCAGCGAGGGCCAAAGCCGCGAGGTGGAGTTGCTCAGCACCGACCGGGCAGCCGCATTGAAAAGGCCCAGTGGGATTTGAAATGGTTTCAAAAAAGCGTAATTTGACAGCCCTGTTGGGCACTGCCCTGCTCTGTTTCAGTCTGGCAGCCAGTGCCCAGAAAACCATCGACTTGCAAGGCCATCGGGGAGCTCGCGGCCTGCTGGCCGAAAACACCCTGCCCTCATTCGCCCTCGCGCTGGAAGCGGGCGTGAGCACACTGGAGCTGGATGTGGTGGTCACGCGGGACGATGTGCTGGTCATCAGCCACGACCCGGCCTTGAACCCCGACATCACCCGTGACGCGCAAGGTCGCTTTCTGACCAGCAAAGGCCCCGACATCCGGCAGCTCACGTTTGAACAACTGCAAAGCTACGATGTCGGGCGCATCAACCCCAGCTCGCGCTACGCCCAGACTTTTTCAGCGCAAAAAGGCCAAGACGGTGTGCGCATTCCCCGGCTCAAGGACCTGTTTGAGCTTGTCAAAGCCAAAGGCTCCATGCAAGTCCAGTTCGCCATCGAAACCAAAATCACCCCGCAGCGCCCGGACCAAACACCCGACCCCGAGCGCTTTGTGCAGTTGCTGCTCCAAGAGGTGCGTGAGCACGGCCTGCATGGCCGTGTGCAAATCCTGTCGTTTGACTGGCGCATCCTCCAAGCGGTTCAAAAACTCGCACCCGGCATGCCCACGGTGTACCTCACCGCGCAGTTGCCTGCGCTGGACAACTTGGGCATCCGATTCGGACAAACCTCGACCTGGACTGCAGGCATTCAATATGCCCAGTACGGATCAGTGCCGCGCATGATCCAAGCTGCGGGCGGCTCGCATTGGTCGTCGTTTTGGCGAGAGCTCAATGCCCAAAATGTGCGCGAAGCGCAAAGCCTGGGCCTCAAAGTGCTGGCCTGGACGGTGAACGACCGTCATGCCATGGGCCAGATGTTGGACTTGGGGGTGGACGGCCTGGTGACAGACCGCCCGGACATTGCCGCTGAGCTGCTCAAGGAACGCGGTATCCGTTACTGAACTGATCTGATCTGAAGTTGATAATCAAGTGATCACGTCTGATTGGCAGGTGAAAAACTGAGCATCTAGGGTTACAACTTCCTGACGCTGCCATTCATTGCCCCCGGTGATAACCCCTAGTAGACCTTCGCTTTGGATACTTGCGGGATCCCCTTGAAAACGTTAACGTTGAATGACAACTCTGGACTTTGTCATGTACCTCTATCTTCCGGGCCTGCACTTCAACCCGTTGAAGGCACATGCAAGCGCCTTGATCACACTCATGTCTTCCCTGGGGCAACGCCTGATCGGCGCGGCGTCCAAGCCGTATCGCTCCGACCATTTCAACGCTCAGGACGAGTGCAAAAAGTCCCTGACCGAGGTCATTGAGACACAAATCATCGCCCGCCTGGTCCAGGCACATCGGGTGTCGCAGGCCGAAGTGGACGATGCCATGCAGGGCCCTGGCATCTCGCCCAAACAACTGGCCACGTTTGTGGCCCTGAGCAGATCCAGTCAGGCCTCTGAGACCACCCAATTCATCGACGAATTGCTGCACCAAGGCGTCACTACCGACCGGATTTTTCTGGACCTGATCGCCCCCGCAGCCCGGCAACTGGGCCTGATGTGGGAGCAAGACCTGTGCGACTTCACCGAAGTCACCTGTGGCCTGGTCCGCATGCACGAGATCACGCACCGCCTGGGCTTCGAATACCAGAACGGCCCCCAACTGGGCGGTGATGTGCAGCGCATCATGCTGGCCTCAGCCCCTGGTTCGCAACATTTTTTGGGCATGACCATCGTGTCCGACTTCTTTCGCAAGGCTGGATGGGACGTCGTCATCGAAATCTCTGTGTCAGAAAAAGAGCTGGTACATGCCGTCAGCAACGAATGGTTTGACGTGATCGGCATCTCGTGCGCCACCGAAGCCCAGCTCAAGAGCCTGCCGGAGCTGATCCGTGCCCTCAAGGCCGCATCGGGCAACCCTGAGCCCGGCGTGCTGTTGGGCGGCCCCATCTTCACCGTGCAAGGCCACGACGCCCGAAGCCTGGGTGCCGACGGCATTTGCGTGGACGTGAAAGAAGCCGTCGCTTTGGCTGCATCCTTTCGCTCGGGCAACAGCCCCGTCGCGCGGGCCTGAGGCCGGTCCAGCCCGACTGGCAAACAGCCCACAAGTGGCATTCAGCGAGCCATGCCCTTGGGCCCTGCCCATGTCGGGCTTGACGGCCTGCTCTTTGCTTTGAAGCCAACCCTCAAGCTCTGCGGCGCGTCCCCGATACCGTCCTTTGGTGCGACGCAGGCGCTTGCGCACCCTGGTGAATCTCGGCGGCATGTGCAGTTGGCTTTTCATTCTGCGCCAATGCTTCGCTGCCCGACTGCTCAAAACCCGAGGCCAGCGGCAGCATGGCCTGCAGCACCGTCTGTACCTGTTGCAAACGCGGGTCCTCGGCGAGCGCGTCATCGGTGGTGTCGTTGATGCAAAAAAAATCGAGCGACCCGAACTCGGCCTTCAAACTCTGCAGCTGCACCCGCTGATTGGCATCTCCCGTGGACACGTGGCGATGTCGGTAGTTGCGCATTTGCGCCAAGCCATGCGCCAACGCCCAGCGAAGCACAAAGTCCGACACGATGGTCGGCTTGTCCCAGCTGCGAAACACGGTCGAGCGCACCCCCGCAAACAACTCGGGCGCCGTCAGCTCCAGTTCGCGCATCAGCGAACGCCGCATGGGCCGGGGCGAGTGGGCAAAGGTGCGGAAGGTGCTTTGGTACAGCGGGTCTTGCCTTCGGCTGGGCCGCCTGGCTTGGCCCACCAGCGCAGCGCTCGCTTGTGCACGCAGCCACTCGATGGACAAGCGGCAAGCGTTCTCCAGCGAAGTCGCATCCATGCGCATGGCCTCGTCGGTGACCGTCGGCTCATCCGACCAGGTGAGGTAAAAACCCTCGGGCGTGAACCAGTCGGCCGGGTTCAGCGGTGCACCCAAAAACACATCGTCGTTGAAATAAAAGTAACGCTCCGACAAACCCGGAATGTGGTGAATCCACGATTCAATGTGCCCCGAATCAAAGGTGGGCAAAGAGGCCTCAGGCATCAGCTCGCGGTGGTCGACCAGCGTGAGCTGGTCCGAGGGGCGCAGCCAGTCCGGGGCCTGCGCATCGGTGACGATGTACACATGGCCGTGCTCTGGGAAAAACTGCTCAAGTGCCCGCAGGCTGTAGCGCAACTCGTGGTTGTCCCGAAAGCGGCCCTCCACATTGCTGAACCGCGCCATGGCAGCGCCAGTGTCACGGGGCAACTGCGCCAAAGCCGCCTTGCGCTTGGCACGCCAGCTCGAATCATTGCCGTCCACCCACAAATAAACCACATCGATCGGGTTGTCACACAGGTACTGCGAGCTCGCGGGCGTGGGGTCTGCCGACACCTGAGGGGCTGTGCGGGCGCTGGAGGAGCTGAGATTTTTCAAGGTGCGAGTCTATCAGCGGCGCCTGACCAATTTTTCATTACCCACCCCCGTGTCGGGGACACTGCGCTTTGGGCCTGCACCACACGCCTCACCACACCCATCACACCGGGTGCAGCTGCAACAGCCACAGCAAGCCACTAAGGGAGAAGAACGACAACACCGTGGTCACCAACAAGGCCGCAGCGCTCACCGTGGCATGCCCGTGGCGCTGGTTCAAGATGGTGAAAATGCCCAGCATGGGCATGGCCCCAGTCAGCAAAGCGGCGGCCCGCAAAGCCGGGTCCTCGATGGGCACCCACCACACCAACACTGCCCACATGGCCAGCGGGTGCAACACCAGCTTGCCCAGCGCAATCGGCAGCACGGTGGCCTGCAGCCCCCGCGCCTGCAAGCCCACCAAGGAGCCGCCAATCACAAACAGCGCCAGCACCGCACTGGACTGGGCCAACAAATCGATGGTGCGACCCACAGGCGCAGGCATATGCAGGCCCGACCAAGAAAACAGGAAGCCCAGCACCACGCCCCAAATCATGGGGTTGCGCATTACGTTTTTGGCCGTCTGCAGCAACACGCTTTTCCACTGCCCGGGTCGGCCCTGCGCATCGGCAATGGCCAAGAGCAAGGGCAACAACAAGAAGTTTTCGACCACCATGTTCAGCGCCAACGCCACCCCAGCCACCGGACCAAAGGACAACAAAATGATCGGGTAACCCACAAAGCCACTGTTCGGGCACGACATGCCCATGGCCATCATGCTGCTGTAACTCAGGCTCTGGCCCAGCACACGCCGCGCCCACCACAGGCCCAGGCCCAACACCATCAAAGACCCCAAGGCATACGCCAGCAAATAGTTCAGGTTCAGAGTCTCCACCACGCTGCGCTGGGACAGCGCGTTGAACAACAAGGCCGGCAAAGCCAACTGCAGCGTGAAACGGCCAAACACCTGCATCTCGGCCTTGGCAAACAGCCCCATGCGTGTGCACACATAGCCCAGGGCAATGGTCAGGTAAATGGGGACTGTGATGCCCAGAATCTTGAGCATGGTGTTCATAGGTCCATCATCCAAATTGATGTGCTCATCGCAGTCACCGCTTGGCCAGCCACAGCGTCAAACCCGTCAAACTCAGCAGCATGTAGGCCGACAGCCAGGCCATGTGCGTGCTGGCACTCAAAGTGATTGCCCAAGGCAGGACCACGCACAGGGCCATGAAACCCAGGTTCATGCCCACGCAAAGCCACGCGTGTGAGATCGCCACGCCTTTTTGGAAGGGCAGGTGCGCATGCGCGGCCACAAAGCAGGCGGCCATTTGCCACAACACCAGCGGCCACACATAAGCCGATAAGCCTTGCCAACGCGCATCGAGCCAGCCCCCTGCCAGCGCCAAATGGACCAAGGCCCCTAAGCCCAGCACCAGCGCCGATGCGGCCCAGGCCACCTGCAGCGGGCGCAGCCGGACTGCAGTGTCGCTGCTGAGCACCACTTGCGCCCAAGCTGTGTGCACCAGCGCTGGGATGAAGCTCAAGACGCGCAGCAGCGCCAGCAGCCAGCCGGCCTCTTGTGCGCCATAGTGCGCTGGCCAGCTGAGCGCCAAGGCCGTGGCAGCCAGGCCGTCGCTCAAGGTGTGCAGCATCTTGAGCCGGGCGCTGCGCGGGTCGGATGATGGTGGGGCTTCTTCCACAGCACGGGGCCTATCGCTGCTTGCTTGGGCGGCGACCGCCGGGTCGGCTTCGGTAGCGCTTAGAAAAGCCAGCCGCATCCACACGGCACCGGCCACATAGCCTATGCAGGCCGACACCAAGAGCACGGGCAGCGCAAGGCCCTCACCACGTTCGGGGAAAAGCACGGCCCCCAGCACCGCCGCTGCGGCGGCCAGCACGGGCGGCACCATGCGCACCAGGCCCATAGACCAAGGGCTGCCCACCCGCAAAGTCAGGCTTTGCGCGAGCAGCCAGCTCAGCTGCGCAAGGCCCAAAGCCGCGGCCCAAGCCCATACCTGCGCCGCGTTCCCCAAGCCCGACCAGATGGCCCCCAGCCCCGCCACCGGCGCCAACCACAGCAGGCGCCAGACGCTTTGCCGCCAAGCACGGCGGGCGGCAGCGCGGGGTTCTTGGTGGCGCTCGGCCAGCAGGCTCAAGGGACTTTGCGCCAGCGCCAGGCTGGCCCAGAAAAAAGCCAGTTGGCTGGTGGCCGAAAACACCCCCACCTCCTCGGGGCTGAAGAGGCGAAACAGCACCAGCGCCAAAAAGCCCTGCGCTGCCAGCGACACCAAGCTGCCCAGGGCAGCGGGCGCGGTGGCGCGGGGCAAGGCTTGCCAAAGTTGCCACACCCTCACAGGCCGTCCCCCAACAAAGCCGCCCAAACCGGCAAGGCTTGGAGTTGGTGAGACCAACTCAAGGACACGAGGTGTTGCCGATCGGTCTGGCGCAGAGGCAGCGCCTGCATGGCCGCTTGCCATTGGGCGGCTGAAGCCTGCACCGCCAGCAATTGCACCCGCCCCGCATGGGCCCGCGCGGTGCGCTGTGCCCAGGCATAGGGGTTGCTGACCACCGGCAAGCCCAGCGCCAGGTACTCCAGCATCTTGGTGGAGGTTTGCTCATTCAGCGGCAACACATCGGGCATCAGATTCAGGCCGGCGCGGGCCCGAAGCAGTTGCGCAGGCACCTGATCTTGTGGCACACGCCCGGTGCTCTGGATGTGGCCCAGCCTGGCCAGGTGCGCTTGCAAAGCCGGGGGCACATCGCCCACCAACAAGAGCTTCAGCCCCGCTTGCCCCAGGGTCTGCAACAAGGGCACAAAGTGCAGCAAGCGGCGCATCTCGCCCAAATAGACCAGATCAAACTCGGGCGGCTGCAGCGCTTGCGCCGCCAAAAAAGATTCAGGAACAGCCATGTCGCGCAGGACGTAGGGCACCGTATCTTCCCAACCCATGCGCTGGCGCACCCACTCGCTTTGGAATACCCGAAAATCAGGCACCGGGTGCTGCCACTGCTTGACGCGGTCCTTGAGCCAAGCCAGTGGGCCCACGCTGGCCGAGGCGTATTCGTGCACCTGCACAGCCCCTTTGAAGCGCCGCGCTTGGTCTGCGGGCACACGGCCACAAATCCACCACACAGCCTGGGCATCTCCCGGCACGGTGTGGGCCTGGGTGTGCATCTGCACCGCATGGCCCAAGCTTTGGATGTGCGCCTGGTAGGCGGCCAGCTCGGGCAAATAAGAACGTGCGCCATGCACAAAGTGGACGGTGATCACAGCCGCCCTCCTGCGAGCAATTGATCCCAGGCTTGAACAAAGCTCTCCAGACGGTGCTGGGCCTGCAAGTGGTCAATGGCCGCTTGCCGATCTTTCGTCGGTTGTGCCAGGCAGCGCTGCACCGCTTGGGCCAAGGCGGCGGGGCTGTCATCGTGCGCGAGCCAGAGCGGCGCTGGCGTACCCAGCATTTCCTGCATCGCGGGGATGGGCGTGCTCACGCAGGGCACGCCGCAGGCCAGCGACTCCAACGCCGTCATGGGGTAGCCCTCGTAGCGCGAGCACAGCAGCGTGGCCTGCCAGGCGCGATAGGTCTGTGCGGTCACGGTTTGTTGGCCATGCAGGTGCAAGCGGCCTTGGGCCATCAGGTCTTGCCCGGCGCTGCGCATGGCGGCCATCAACTCGCCATCACCCACCACGTGCAGTTGATGCGTGTCGGGCAACAGGCGCAGCATGGGCAGCAACTGCAGAGGTTGTTTTTCGGGGGACAAACGGCCTACAAAACCGAGCGACACCCCCTCAGAAGCGAGCGAGGGCATGGGCCCATCCATCTGAGCCGCACCGGGCAGGACCGCCGGGTTGCGGATCACGCGCATGCGGTTCTGAATGGCATGCCCGGCTTGGACCCCGGCATCGGTCATCACGCGCATCAGGCTGTCGCCAGAGGTCTGTGAGGCGCACACCAAATGGCTGGCCCTTTGATAAATGGCACGCAGCCAAGCGGTTTTGAGGCGCGAGGCACCGGCTTGCTGCAGCACCTCGTGCAAAGGGCCGTGCACCCAGACCACGCTGGGCCTGCGGGTCAGCCCAGCCAGGGCCACCGCCACATAGGCCGGCCAGAAGTTGTTGGAGGCCACCAGCACCTGCGCCCGCCGCGCCGCCTGCCAGCAGGCCCACAGCGAGGGACGCCCGCGCCGCACCGACAGCCGCGTGACTTGCCAGCCGCGCTCGGCAAGGCCCGATTCAAGCCAATGCAGCGTGGTCTGCACCCCGCCCACACCGGACTCTTCGGTCAACAACAACATGTGGCGAGGGCTGTGCATGGACATGGATAGGGGAACGCTCAACGGGCACCGCGCCCGGTCAGCACGGTCTGGATGGTTTTGAACACGATCAGCAAGTCCATGGCCAGACTGTAGTGCGTGATGTAGTAGAGGTCGTAGCTGAGCTTGATGGCGGTTTCATCGGCGCTGGCGGCATAGCCTTGCTGCACCTGGGCCCAGCCGGTGAGGCCTGGGCGCACCAGGTGGCGGTAGGGGTAGCTGGGTATTTGCTCGGCAAACTGCTGCACAAAACCGTCTTGCTCGGGGCGGGGGCCGATCAGGCTCATGTGCCCCATCAGCACGTTGAACAACTGCGGAATTTCATCGAGCCGGGTGCGGCGAATCCAGTGCCCAAAGCGGGTGATGCGCGGGTCGTTGGCCTGGGCGAACTGCGGAGTGTCTTGCGCTTCATGTCGCATGCTGCGGAACTTCCAGATCCGGAAACTTTGCCCGTGCATGCCGGTGCGCCGCTGGCTGAACAGGGCCGGGCCGGGTGAGTCGATCTTCACACCACAAGCCACCAACAGCGCCAGCGGCAACCACATCGGCAGCAGGGCCAGCACCACACCCACATCGATGAGGCGCTTGGCCAGGTCGTAAGCGGGGTTGCCATCGGTTTGCCATAGCTCGTTTTGCAGGGTCTCGGCCGCCATTCGCCCGGTCAGACTTTGCTGCAAAGATTCGGGGCTGTAGAGGCGTATGTGCTGCAGCTTGAGCGCGGTCAAAAAGCGCTGACGCTCGGCGCTGGAAGGCGCAGAGGTGGCAGTGGCAGACGATGCATCAAAGGTGGCCTCAGCAGGCAGCACCACGGCGCCATCACACGCCAGCGCGGCGCCGGGCGGCATGCCTTGCGCGGGCCAGGGCAGCAGGCGGATGCGCGGCAGGCCTTGGCCCTGGGGCACGGGCAGCCAAGGCGCCAGCAGGTCCGGCACACGCGGGTCTTGGTACACCAAACGCCAAGGCCGGTGCCGCAAAAACCACTGGTCGGCCAGCCAGAACCAGAAGGTGCACAGCACATAGGTCAAGAGCAAAGCGCCGCGCGAATACGGCTGCTGCAGCAGGGCAAAGGCCAAGGGCGTGAGCCAAAACGGCAAGCCGGTGGTGACCAGCAACAAAGGGCCCCGCTCGGCCGCGGGCATGTGCGCACCCCGGTACAAGAGGTGCGCCGCCAGTGCGTAAGGCACCAGGCTGGCCAGCACGGTGCGGCCAAAGTCCACCGTGGCTAGGCCACGGGCCATCAGGGCCTGGCTGATGGCATAGGCCAGGCCGATCATCGCCAAGCCCAAGAGGCTCCAGACCAGGTGCGCACTTTGGCGGTTCGCTTGCTGCGAGGCCAGTTGCTGGGTTTGGCGGCGCGGGCGTGTCATGGGCCAGCGGGCGGTGTGCATCAAGGGCGCTTGTTGGTAAATGGCCAGCACCGACTCGGCCATGGCCTCGGGCTGAAAATGCGCCTCGTAGCGCTCGCGTGCCGCTTGGCCCAAACGCTGGCGCAAGGGAGCATCGGCCAGCAGGGTCTGCAGCGCTTGGGCCACGGCTTGGGGGGTGTTGGGCACCAGCCAAGCGCTTTGCTCGTGCGTGAGCATTTCTTCAATACCGGGCAAGCGCGTGGCCACAATCGCCATGCCCGAGCGCATGGCTTCCAAGATGGAGATGGGCAAGCCCTCGTGGTCAGACAAGAGCACAAAAATCTGGTGCTGCGCCAAGCGCTCGGCCACATCGTTCACGTCGCCCACCAGCCGAACGTGCGGCATGGGGGCCGCGGCCGCTTGGTGGCGGGCCAGGTCCGGCCCGCCACCCAGTATGTGGGTTTCGGGCTGCAGGCCAAGTGGTGCCAACAGGGCCAGGGCCTCGATCAAGACATCGGGCCGCTTGGGCGCGGCCATGCGGGCCACCATCACCAGACGCGGCGCTTGGGTGGCCATATCGCTGCGCCAGGGCACATCGGCCAGCGCGTTGTGCACCACGCTCACCCGATCGGGCGGCATGGGCAAACGCGCGGCCAGTTCTTTTTCGTAGGCCGACACACAGACCATGCGCGTGGTCCAAGCGGCCAGCACAGCCTCGGCCAACCAGGCGTTGGTGCGGATCAGCCAGGGCGCTTGCGGCTTGAAGCCAAAGCCATGCACCGTGTAGACCACCGGGATTTGCCTCAGCTTGCCTGCCAAGCGTGAGATCACCCCGGCCACCGCGCTGTGGGCGTGGATGACATCGGGCTGCAACACCCGCAAATGGGCCAGCAAGGCCCGCACCGAGGCCAGCACCTTGAGTGGGTTGAGAGAGTTTTGCAAAGTGGGCAGCACCAGCACCGTGATGCCCAATGGGTTCAGGGCCTGGCCCAGCACGCTGCGCGTGTCGTCGCCCCCGATCAGCACCGTGAAGCGCACCCGGCACTGCAGGGCGCGGCACAGCTCCAGCACATGGGTCTGCGCCCCACCGGCTTCGCCTTTGGTGATGACCAGCACCACATGGGGCTCGGGCGGTGTAACAGGGGTGTGGGCAGGAGCAGACATGCAGGGGCATCAAGAAGTGCGGGTATTGTCCCCCTGAACGACCGATGACCGACTTGACCCTTGAACGTGGTCAAGCCCCACCACCACGGCCGTCTTGTCGGCACGTCCGGCCTTCCGGGTTTTCCCTGTCTGGGCCTTGGACGAACGCCCATGCAGCAGGGCAGTCAGGAACTGTTAGGCAGACCGGACCGGTCGAGACCGGAGGATCACCCACAAACCCACGAGAACAAACAACACAAAACAAACAAATGACCAGTTGGCAATCGAGCCACCCAGAAAGGTCCAGTCCACCTTGCTGCAGTCACCGCTGCCTTTGAAGATCATGGGGATGGCGCGGTTCAGGGGAAAGTTTTCGACCATGCCGTAAAAATCACGCCCGCAGTTGACCACCTCGGGTGGGTACCACTGCAACCAGCTTTGGCGGGCCGCCGTGAAAGCGCCAAAACCGGCCGAAAGCGTCAACAGCGAACCCGACGCAATCAAGGCCCAGCCTCGCAAGCGCCAGCCGACCAAGGCCAGCACGACCACGCCAATCAGGGCATAGCGCTGCACGATGCACATGGGGCAAGGGTTCAGGCCCACAACATGCTGCAAATACAGGCCAAACACCAGCATGCCGATGCCCGACAGGGCAATCAGCAACATCCATCGCTGGGGGGAAACAGGAGTCAGGTTCATGGAGGTCCGTGGAAGTGGGGGCATTGTGCCCCCGTGTACAGAGTTGGTGGGTGCGCTGGGTACAAAGCCCCAACGACTTCAGGATTCGGCGAACGCCCGTTCGATGACAAAAGCACCCGGTGTGCTGGTATTGCCTTCATTGAGGCCGCGCTCCTCGCAAATGCGCTTGAGGTCTTTGAGCATTTCGGGCGAGCCGCAAATCATGACGCGGTCGGTCTCGGGGTTGAGCGGGGGCAGGCCCAAGTCTGCAAACAACTTGAAGTTCTCGATGAGGTCGGTCACGCGGCCCTGGTTTTTGTAGGGCTCGCGGGTCACGGTGGGGTAGTACAGCAATTGCTGGCTGACCATTTCGCCTAGAAATTCATGGGCGGGCAGCTCTTGGGTGATGTAATCGTGGTAGGCCAACTCGTTGACCTGGCGAACACCGTGGACCAAGATCACTTTTTCAAAGCGCTCGTAGGTTTCGGGGTCGCGGATGATGCTCATGAAGGGGGCCAAACCTGTGCCTGTGCCCATGAGGTAGAGGTTTTTGCCCGGCAACAAATAGTCGATCAGCAGCGTGCCTGTGGGCTTGCGGCCCACGATGATGGTGTCGCCCACCTGAATGTGCTGAAGTTTGGAGGTCAGTGGGCCGTCGGGCACCTTGATGCTCAGAAACTCCAGGTGCTCTTCGTAGTTGGCGCTGGCAATGGAGTAAGCACGCAAGAGCGGTTTGCCGTTCTCGCCGAGCAGACCGATCATGGTGAAGTGGCCGTTCGAAAAACGCAGAGCCTGGTCGCGGGTGGTGGTGAAGCTGAACAGGCGGTCGGTCCAGTGGTGAACGTTCAAAACGCGTTCTTCAAGAAATGCACTCATTTGGTATTGCTGTGTGTTGGGAGACAAGAGACCCAAAGCCCTGGGGGGATGCTGAAAGCTTGCTACAGTTACGGCCTGTCAGGCCACACGAAAAAGGGTCAACCCGCATTGTCGTGTGAACCGCTCCCAACTGGAAATACGGAAATTCTATATCCGTATAACCAGCGCTTCTTAAGATACATCAAGGCAAGACAACACCATGGCACGCACCGTTCAATGCATCAAACTCGGCAAAGAAGCAGAGGGTCTGGATTTTCCGCCCTACCCCGGCGAGCTGGGCAAGCGCATTTGGGAAGGCGTGAGCAAGCAGGCCTGGGCCGACTGGCTCAAGCACCAGACCATGCTGGTCAATGAAAACCGCCTCAACTTGGCCGATCTGCGGGCCCGCCAATACCTGGCCCGCCAGATGGAAAACCATTTCTTCGGCGACGGCGCTGACGCCGCCCAGGGCTACGTGCCGCCAGCAGCGGGCTGATGCGCTGCGGCGCTGGCCCCTTAGCTGTTTGAACCCTTGATCTCGCCACCCGACAAGCGCCAGGCACTGGTCATCGGTGCCGGCCTGTCAGGCTCGGCCGTGGCGCACAGCCTGGCCATGCGGGGCTGGTCGGTCACGGTGCTGGACCAGGCCTCTGGGGTGGGGGCTGGCGCGTCGGGCCTGCCCGCAGGTTTGGCCGCCCCCCATGTGTCACCCGACGACAACGTGCTCTCGCGCATCACCCGTGCGGGCGTGCAAGCCACGCTGCAACGCGCACAAGCCTTGCTGCACAGCGGCACCGATTGGGCGCTGACGGGCGTTTTGGAACACAACCTGGCGGGCAAGCGCCGCCTGCCTGCCAACGCAAGCGATCACCACAGCGCCCCGGCCACTGCGGCGCAATTGGCCGCTGCAGGCCTGCCCCCTGACTCACCCGCCCTCTGGCACGCCCAGGCGGGCTGGATTCGGCCCCGGCAACTGGTGGCTGCGCAGCTGCAAACGCCGGGCGTGCAGGTGCAATGGGGCCAACAGGTGCAGGGCATTGAGCAGCGCGGGGAGCATTGGGCCGTGACCGATGCGAAAGGCCAAACCCTGGGCGAGGGCCCCCTGTTGGTGGTGGCCAGCGCCTTTGACAGCTTGGCTTTGCTGAGGCCATTGCCCAATTTTGCCGTGCCACTGAACCCTTTGCGCGGTCAGGTCAGTTTTGGCCACCTGACCGACTTGAGCGAGGACCAGCGCCAGCTGCTGCCGCCTTTTCCGGTCAATGGCCACGGCAGTTTCATCAGCGGCGTGCCCACGCCCGAGGGGCTGCCGGGCTGGTTCATCGGCGCCACCTTTGAGCGCAACTGTGAGCAAGCTCCGGTGCGCGCAGAGGACCACACCGCCAACCAAGTGCGCCTGGCCACCCTGCTGCCCGCTCTGGGCGAAACCATGGCTGGGCAGTTTGACCCGGAGAGGGTGCAAGGCTGGGCCGGTTTGCGCTGCACCTTGCCCAACCGCCTGCCTGCGGTCGGGCCCATTGACCCTGAGCGCCTGCCAGGCTTGTGGCTGAGCGCGGGCATGGGCGCTCGCGGCATCACTTTGGCGGTGTTGTGCGGCGAATTGCTGGCAGCCTGGCTGAGCCAAGAGCCACTGCCTTTGCCTGACGTCTTGGCCAAGCACTTGGCCGCCGAACGCTTTGCCAGCTGATTGTTTTTAAAAAGTCATCAACATCATCTAGGATGGGAGTCATTTCCGCACATGTCGGCCTTTGTCTTTTTTTGGAAAACAGCCCATGGCCCATCGATCCTTCTCGCGTTACCTGCCTTGGTTGATCACGGCACCCGCAGCCCTTTTGACCTGGCCCGTGTCGACTTGGGCCAGTGCAGGCTTTGGTGTGCTGTTTCTGATGGGCTGGCTGGACTTCCATCAAACCAAGCAAGCCGTTCGGCGCAACTACCCCTTGACGGGTCGTTTGCGTTATGGCTTGGAGTACATCCGGCCTGAAATTCGTCAGTATTTCCTGGAAGACGACGAGGAAAAACTGCCTTTTTCGCGCAACCAGCGTGCCATGGTCTACGCACGCTCTAAAGTACAAAACGACAAGCGCGGCTTTGGCAGCATCAAGGACATGTACCACCCGAAAGCCGAGTGGATCACGCATTCTTTGCAGCCCACCGAGCTGGACCCAGCGGATTTCAGAATCACCGTGGGCGCACACCAATGCCATCAGCCATATGCCTTGTCACTGCTCAATATCTCGGGCATGAGTTTCGGGGCCTTGTCGCCCAACGCCATCAAAGCCCTCAACAAAGGTGCGGCTCTGGGGCAGTTTGCGCACGACACGGGTGAAGGCAGCATTTCACGTTACCACCGCGAGCCGGGTGGTGATTTGATCTGGCAAATTGCCTCGGGGTATTTCGGCTGCCGCACAGCCGATGGCCAGTTTGACCCTGTGCGCTTTGCCGAGCAGGCCCGATCGCCGCAGGTCAAGATGATCGAGGTGAAGCTGTCGCAAGGCGCCAAACCCGGCCACGGCGGTGTGTTGCCCAAAGCCAAAGTGAGCCCCGAAATTGCCGAAGCGCGGGGTGTGCCCATGGGCCAAGACTGTGTGTCCCCGGCCCGTCATTCCGCGTTCAGTAACCCACTGGGGCTGGTGGATTTTGTGGGGCAGTTGCGTGAACTCTCGGGCGGCAAGCCCGTGGGCATCAAACTGTGTGTGGGGCATCCGGCCGAATGGTTTTCACTGGTCAAGGCCATGGTGCAGACCGGGCAGACACCGGACTTCATCGTGGTGGATGGCTCGGAAGGCGGCACGGGCGCAGCGCCCATAGAGTTTGCCGACCATGTGGGCATGCCCTTGCGTGACGGATTGCGTTTGGTGCACAACACCTTGGTGGGCGCAGGCCTGCGCGATCGCATCAAAATCGGGGCGTCGGGCAAGGTGATCTCGGCTTTCGACATGGCACGCTGCCTTGCGCTGGGGGCCGACTGGTGTAACTCGGCGCGGGGCTTCATGTTTGCGCTGGGCTGCATCCAGTCGCGCAGCTGCCACACCGACCACTGCCCCACAGGCGTGGCCACACAGGACCCGATTCGCCAACGCGCCGTCGTGGTTACAGACAAGGCCGAGCGCGTGTATTACTTTCATGCCAACACCTTGCATGCCTTGGCCGACCTCTTGGGTGCCGCTGGTTTACAAAAACCGGGCGACATCACCCCCCAGCACCTCATGGTGCGCAATGCCCAAGGTCAGGCCCGCACCCTGGCTTCAAGCCTTGACACGCTGGCGCCCGGTGAGCTCATGCGCGAGGCGGCGGTGCCACAGACGCTGCCCAGCCCCTTTGACGGGTTCTGGCATGCCAGCCAAGCGCAGCATTGGGGCGTACCTGCAGCCTCGCCGAAGCAGCCCGCCTGAGTGGTCGCCCCAGCACAGGCTGTGCGCCACTCTGAGCTCCAAGCGAATGGATCGGGCGGCAAAGTTGTCCGCTTGCTTGGTGTTTAATTGAGGGTTCATTACGCAACATTCAGTATCCAATGCACCTTGGCCTGTCGCACCCTGGACCATCTGAGCCCATATGGCCAACAGAACCAGCAGTTTCTCTGGAAGAACTGGACCGGATCGCATCAAAGCTTGATCAAAATCTGATCATCTGGCGCGAGGACAGCGAGGCCATTGCGCGTGCAGCGCAGTACTTGAAGGCGTTTTGGCGTTCACGGCACCCTGATGTTGCGGTGAAACGGTTCAGAGGTGATCAACGCCTGGCTTTGCTCACCCACATCAACCAAGGCATTGCCGAAATCGGGCTGAACCGGGCGCTGCAAACACCTTCTCCCCCCCGCTCGCCAAGCCAGATGGTCCTCATCACCCACGCCGAACAACTGCTCAGCGCCGATGTGCAGATGTTGCAAGACCTCGCTGTGCAGCTTCCCGGCTTGCGTTGGCGCTTCGTTCTGCTTTGCATAGAGCGGTCAGGCGAACCCACGCATGCGGCCCTCACCAGCCTGACGCTCTTGAATGCACAGCCCCGATGGACTGCAGTGCCCGCCGCGCATCAACCTGATGCAAGGGCACTCACGGCTTCTCTGGGTCAAGCCCCCATCATGGCTTCCGCCTCTGCGTCGCCTCAGGCGCTCACCCGCTCCTCATCAGGTGGCGCGGCCAAGCGCTTGGCCTGGTCTGGCCTGGTTGCCATCCTGGCCCTGGCCGCTTGGGGCATTTGGCAACATTTTGAAACGGCCAACCTGATGCCCTCAGCCCAGGTGCAGCAGCCTGAAACTGAAACCGCACCCTCGTCCGATGTTTCAGAGGCTGTGGTGGCGGCGCTGCAATCACCGCCCCAGCCGTCGGCATCTGCACCTCAACCGCCGGACACAGCACTCGCTGATACAGCGCCCAGCCAGACAGAAACAAACCAGGCATCGCCCACAGCGGCAGAACCCGCCAACCCAACACCCGTTTCTGCCCCACAAAGCAGCCAAGCCGACATCCCTGACGTGGCCTTGCGGGGCGTTCGTTGGCTGGGCCAGCTGTCACCAGATTCCTACGTTCTGGTGCATGGTGCGTTTCAAACCACGGCTCAAGCCCAAAGCCTGATCCGGTCGCGGGCCGAGCTGGCCAATGCGCGCATGATCATGCGCAAGAACAGCACCCCGGGTGGCCAGTTTTTGGTGATCACCGGCCCATTTCGGTCACAGGAGCGGGCACAAAACTACAAAGTCCGGGAAAAGCTTTCACCCCAGATCCAGGTGCGCAGAGTCTCCGATGTGCTTCTGGAAAGCGCCAGGGTCGCGCCATCACGCCCCTGATGGATCAAAAAGGTCCCTCAGACCACCACCCCAAGTCAAAAGCCATCCGATTGGCGGGCCCCAAGAGGCCTCACTTCATGGCGTCTGCCGGACGCCGCGCTTTGACATAGGCGTCGGTGGGCAAATGATTTTTGCCATCGGCATAACGCCACTGCACCATGGTGCCCTTGCCGCCGCGCTGATCGAGCTTGCCCACATAGGCCCCCATGGTGGACTGCTGGTCAATCGCGCGGTACTCCGCTGGGCCAAAGGGCGTGCTGAACTTCAAGCCACGCATGGCCAACACCAGTTTTTCGTTGTCCACACTGCCGGCCTTTTTGATGCCCGCAAAAATCGACTGCATGGTGGCGTAGCCCACCACCGAGCCGAGCTTGGGGTTTTCGTTGAACTTCTTGTGGTAGTTGGCGGCAAAGCTGGCGTGCTCGGGCGTGTCGATCTGGTCCCAGGGGTAGCCGGTCACGATCCAACCCTTGGGCGTTTCGTCTTTCAGGACTTCCAGATACTCGGGCTCGCCCGACAACATGGACACCACCGGCGTTTTGGGGAACACGTTGCGTTGGTTGCCCTCGCGCACCAGGCGGGCCAAGTCGGCCCCGAAGGTCACGTTGAAGATCGCATCGGGCTTGGCCGCCATGGTGGCCGTGAGCGTGCTGCCAGCATCGATCTTGCCCTGGGCGGGCCACTGCTCGCTCACAAACTCCACATCTGGGCGTTTGGCCTGCAACAAGGCCTTGAAGTTGGCCACCGCGCTTTGGCCGTATTCGTAGTTGGGTGCGATGGTGGCCCATCGCTTGGCGGGCATCTTGGCCGCTTCTTCGACCAGCATGGCCGCTTGCATGTAGGTGCTGGCACGCAGGCGGAAGGTGTAGCGGTTGCCTTTTTCCCAGACGATGGCATCGGTCAAGGGCTCGCTGGCGATGAACAAGCGCTTGTTTTTGGCGGCATGGTCGGCCAGTGCCAGGCCCACATTGGACAAAAAGCCCCCGGCCAGGATGTCCACTTTTTCTTTCGAACTGAGCTCGATCGCGTGTCGCAAGGCCTCGTCGGGCTTGCCGGCATCGTCGCGGTCAATGACCACGACCTGGCGGCCCAACAGGCCGCCCTTGGCGTTGATCTCTTCAACCGCCAGCTGCCAGCCCCTTTTGTACGGCAGGGTGAACTGCGGGATGGCCGAATAGCTGTTGATCTCTCCGATCTTGATCGGGGTCAGGGTCTGGGCCAAAGCACTGGTGAATGCTGCGCTCAGCAAACCGGTGGCAATCAAGCGTTTCATTGGCAAATCCTAAGGTCATCAAGAAAAAGAAATGGACTTTAACAGCCACACACAAGCTTGTCGCTTTCGGGACAATTCACAACCCTGCCCAAGGACCTGAATCCTCACCCCTCACACGCCGCACACCCCCCGCCTGCCTTGCCGATGCGCGACATCCCAGCCTGCGATGCCACTTCTTCGGCATTTGGGGTCTCGTTTTCGACAGGAACCGGGCCGCTCTGTTGTTGGCAAGCCGCTGACGGCAAATTTGCTGTCCGGGCTTGTGCTCATTTTCTTGGTCGCTGCCTTGTGACCGGCTTCAACCCAGTTCGGGCCTGAGTGCGCAGCAGCCGATGAATGTTGAGCCTGCGCCGGTGAACTGCCACCTCACCGACCTGACGGACCAAAGCCCTGTTGGCCTCATAGACACCGCCAGCCGGGCACCCGGGCGCCACGCAATCCCCCTTAAAATGTGAATACTCTGTTGTTTGGCAACGCAAAACTTTTTCACTCCAAGTCCATCATGACCCACGTTGTTTCCGAATCCTGTATCCAGTGCAAATACACCGACTGTGTGGACGTTTGCCCGGTGGATTGCTTTCGCGAAGGCCCCAACTTTCTGACCATCGACCCCGATGAGTGCATCGACTGCGCCGTGTGCATCCCCGAATGCCCCGTCAACGCCATCTTTGCCGAAGAAGACCTGCCCGCCGACCAGCAGCACATGATCAAATTGAATGCGGAATTGGCCCAGTTGCCCGGCTGGAAAAGCATCACCAAGCGCAAAACCCCCATGCCCAACGCCGACGACTGGAAAGACAAGACCGGCAAGCTGTCTGAGTTGATCCGCTGAGCGCCCTGAAAGGCCGAGCCATTCGGCCTGGATGTTCGGCCCTTTTTTCTCGCCAACCGCCCCCATGACCACCCCCATCGACACCGAAGCGCTGGTCATTGGCGCAGGCCCCGTGGGCCTGTTTCAGGTCTTCCAGCTGGGCCTGCAAGGCATCGCCTGCCACCTGGTCGACGCCCTGCCTCATGTGGGCGGCCAATGCGCCGAGCTGTATGGCCAAAAACCCATCTACGACATCCCAGCCATCCCGTTTTGTACCGGCCTCGAACTGATCGAGCGCCTGCAGCAACAAATCACCCCCTTCAAACCTACCCTGCATCTGAGCCAGCAAGTGGACAGCGTCGAGCGCCTGCCCGACCAGCGCCTGCTGGTCAGCACCAGCGCGGGCCAGGCCTTTCGCACCCTCACCCTTTTCATCGCTGCGGGTGTGGGCGCTTTCGTGCCGCGCCGCATGGCGCTGGAGGGCCTGACGGCTTTTGAGGGCACACAAGTCTTTGCCGAGTACCCCGCCCCCGAGCGCTGGGCGGGCCAGCACTTGGTGGTCGCGGGCGACGGCGACAGCGCTTTGCAAACCTGCTTGGATGCGTGCCAAGGCCCGCAAGCGGCGGCCAGCGTCACGCTGCTGCACCGCCGCGATGCCTTCAATGCCGACCCGGCTTTGACCGCACAAATGCGCCAAGCCTGCACCGACGGCCGCATGCGCTTTGTGGCGGGTCAGCCCACCGGATTCACACTGGCGCAAGGCCGCCTGCAAGCGCTGGAGCTGCTCAACCCGCAAGGTGAGACCGAGTGGCTGAGCCTGGATGTGCTGCAAACCTGTCTGGGCCTGTCACCCAAACTGGGGCCTGTGGCGCAATGGGGTCTGGCCATGGAACGCAAACAACTGTTGGTCAACACCGAAAACTTCGGAACTTCGGAGCCCGGCATCTTTGCGGTGGGCGACATCAACACCTACCCCGGCAAAAAGAAGCTCATCCTCTGCGGCTTCCACGAGGCCACGCTGGCCGCCTTCGGTGCCGTGGCCCTGTTGCGCCCCGAAGAAAAAACCCTGCTGCAGTACACAACAACATCCACGCTGCTGCACCAGCGTTTGGGGATCAACTAAAATAAAGCCGTGCCGCTGTTTGAGCGGCACATTCGCTAGGGGTGTTGGTGGCTGCGAAGCCACCGACTGAGAAAGTCCCTTTGAACCTGATTGAGGTAATCCTCGCGCAGGGAAGCTTGTTCAAAAGAGCGTTGCACTCTGTCCCTTTTGAGGGTGCACGCTCCCGGCCAGCCGACCTGCCATCACGAAAGAAACGTCATGGCACTCTCCATTGAATCCCGCTTAACCCCAGACGAACTGTGGTCTGACATCCAGGCCGTTCGTCACGGCAGTCCTTTGGTGCACAGCATCACCAACTGGGTGGTCATGAACCTGAACGCCAATGTGCTGCTGGCCGCAGGCGCATCGCCCGTGATGGCGCATGCCCACGAGGAGGTTCAAGACATGGTTGGCATCGCCCAAGCCTTGGTGTTGAACATCGGCACACTCGAGCCCTATTGGGTTCAAAGCATGACACTGGCCATGGTGGCCGCGAAAGCCCGCGGCATCCCTGTTGTGCTCGACCCCGTGGGCGCAGGTGCCACGCCCTACCGCAACCAAACTTTAGAAGCCTTGCTGGCCGCTGGCCACCCCACCGTGATCCGTGGCAACGGCTCTGAAATCATGAGCACGGCCAATGCAGCCATCAAAACCCGTGGTGTGGACAGCAGCGCCAACGCCAACGATGCCTTGGGGGCTGCCCAAGCCCTGGCCATGCGCACGCAAGGCACCGTCAGCGTCAGTGGTGAAACCGACCACATTCTGGACGCTCAGGGTCGCGTCGCGCGATTGAACAATGGGCATGTCTGGATGACCCGCATCACCGGCGTGGGGTGCTCACTGACAGCACTGATCGGTGCCTTTTGCGCTGTCCAACCCGACGCTTGGCGTGCCACGACTGCCGCCATGGCGCTGATGAGCATCGCTGGCGAGCGGGCCGCTGAACAAGCACAGGCCCAAGGCCATGGGGTGGGCACCATGGCCGCGCTGTTGCTCGACAATCTGCAAGGTCTGCCCCAATCAGAATTCCTGTCTCGCCTCAAACTTGACTTGGGCTGACGAGCAGATGAACACACTGGTTCGGATAAGGCGCGAACAATTGCGCCTTTACTTGGTGACCGACTCGACACTGTGCAGAGGACGCACGCTCCAAGATGTCGTCGCTGCAGCGGTGCGTGGCGGTGTCACCTGCGTTCAGTTGAGAGAGAAAGAACTGGGGACACGCGAGTTTGTGGCCCGAGCACTGGCACTGAAATCTTTGTTATCGCCCTTGCACATCCCGCTGGTGATCAATGATCGGATTGACGTGGCGCTGGCCTGTCAAGCCGATGGCGTGCATTTGGGTCAAAGCGACATGCCTGTTGATTTGGTGCGCAAGATCCTGCAGCCCGAAGTGTTCATCGGTTTGTCGGTCGAAAACGATCAGGACATTGCACAGGCCATCGGCATGGATGTGGACTACCTGGGCATCAGTCCGGTGTTCGCCACGCCCACCAAAACGGACACCCAAACCCCTTGGGGGCTGGCGGGGCTGCAACGTGCCCGTGCGATGACCGATTTACCTCTGGTGGCCATCGGCGGCATCAATGTCGGCAATGCCGTCCAAGTCAGCCGTAGCGGGGCTGACGGCTTGGCCTTTGTCAGCGCCATATGTGCCGCCGATGACCCTGCCTCAGCTGCCCGTGAATTGCGCCTCTTGGCCACAACGCCAAACCCCAACCAGCCTTTGCCATGATTCCAAAGACCTCTCGCTACCCACGACTGCTGACCATTGCAGGCTCCGACAGCGGCGGTGGTGCTGGCATTCAGGCTGACCTCAAGACATTCAGCGCCCTTGGGTGCTACGGCATGAGTGCGATCACCGCCTTGACCGCACAAAACACCACGGGCGTAAGGGCCATCCACGCCATCCCAGCGCAGATGCTTCGAGACCAAATTGACGCGGTGATCGAAGACATTGGCGTAGACGCGGTCAAAATTGGGATGCTGCATGCTCCCGATATTGTTCATGTGGTGGCCGAAGCCATCGACAGGCACCAACTGGGTCGGGTGGTCCTGGACCCCGTCATGATCGCCACCAGCGGTGCGGTGCTCATCGAAAATGAAGCCGTGCAGGCCTTGGTGCAGCAACTCTTTCACCGCGTCCAGCTCATCACACCCAACCTGGACGAAGCGGGTTTCCTGGTCGGCCGCACCCTGAAAAATGAAGACGACATGGAAGCCGCCGCCGACCAACTGCTAGGCCTGGGCGCTCTCGCTGTGCTGCTCAAAGGTGGCCACCTCAGTGGCAACACGGTGGCCGACCTGTTTGTCAATCACCAAGGCCAAAAATGGTGGATTCGCGGCCCCCGCATCCATAGCCAAAACACACACGGCACGGGATGCACCCTGTCATCGGCCATCGCCGTTCACCTGGCGCTGGGTGAATCCATTGAATTGGCCATTGAAAAAAGCCACGCTTACATCCGCCAAGCCCTCTTGGCCGGTGCGCATGTGTGCACAGGGGCCGGCAGCGGCCCACTGAATCACCAATTTGCCCCTGTGCCGATGCGCATCTTCGACACCCGATAAGGGCATCCTCCCCCCGAAAAAAGCGAAAGAACTTCTAAATGGATTTGACACTCGTGGCCTTGCTGGCCTTCACGCTGCTGAGTTTTGTTTGGATCGGGCTTCGAGCAGGTGCAGAAAAGGGCAGCTTTGACGATTACATCACTGCACGCAATTCACAATCGGCTTTCACCCTGACCTTGTCCTTTGTGGCGTCTGGGCTGGGCGCGTGGATTTTGTTTGTGCCACCAGAAATTGGCGCCTTTGTAGGCCCCATTGGCTTGGCAGGTTATGCGGTGGCCGCTGCGCTTCCTTTCTTGATTTTGGTCTGGTTTGGCCCCGCCATCCGTCAGCGCATGCCGCAAGGCCGAAGCTTGGCAGAATATGCCGAGCTGCGATTTGGTCCCCTGATGCGCTACTGGCTGACCGGCTTGTCGTTGTTGTACATGCTGTGCTTTATCACTGCAGAGCTCACGGCCCTGTCCGCCATTGCCGGGTTAACAGGCCAACTACCCGGGCACTGGGTCATGGCCGCTGTCGTGCTCACCACACTGCTCTACACCAGCTTGGGCGGCTTGAGGGCCAGCATGGCCACCGACCGCCTTCAGGGCTGGCTGGTTTTGGGGCTGGTTCTGACCGTCTGTGCCAGCATTGCCCTGTACACCTTCGAATCGCCAACCCCACTCTCCGCCCCTCCCGCCATTCCACTGGCACCCGGCTTGGGTGTTGCCTTGACTTTGGTCATCGCCGTGGCAGCGGCCAACTTGTTCCATCAGGGCTATTGGCAACGCATCTGGTCAGCCCAAGACGACCGCGCCCTGAAAACCGGTTCACTCTGGGCCGCCCTCATCACCATGGTTGTGATTGCGATGGTCGGTGGCTTGGGCATGCTCACCATGATGCTGGGCCAAAACCCTGGGCAACCACCCGCGCCGTTCTTTGTCCTGATTGGTCACACCAGCCCCTGGCTGGCCGCCACCGTCATGGTCTTGGCCACCGCGCTGGTGGCCTCCTCTGTCGACTCTTTGCAAAATGCCCTCGCATCGCTGCTGGTCACCTTTCGCCATCAAAATGGCAGCACCTCCATTTTGCAAGCCCGATGGCTGACCGTTTTGCTGATGCTTCCCGTCTTTGGGGTCGCACTTCAGGGCGTATCGGTTTTGCGCATTTTTTTGGTGGCCGATTTGCTGTGTGCCACGGCTGTTGTTCCTGTTCTTTTGGGCTTTTGGAAACGCATGACACCGTTGAGCGCCATCACAGGGTGTGTTGCCGGACTCGTCGGTGCCGTCGTGCCGGGCTGGATCGAAACCGGTGACTGGATGGCCGGACTGCTCCTGGCCAGCTTTCCAAACAACACACCCACACTGGGTCCCTTCGCCGGTGCTCTTTTGGCATCCACCATGGCAACCCTTATGGTAGCTTTTGGACCTGGCACCACAAAGAGAACAGCCTAAGCACCGAGCAGAAACTGCCTCGCGCCACACCTTCAAAACAGTGCGCATGAAAATTCAAAAAACTTGCGCCCCCTCTCAAAACAGCCCAAAAAGCACTCTATAATCAGACTCCGTTCCTCAATAGCTCAGTCGGTAGAGCGCCGGACTGTTAATCCGTAGGTCCCTGGTTCGAGCCCAGGTTGAGGAGCCAAATTTTTTTTGGTTCAGTCATCAAAAAAGGCCCTGTTAGGGCCTTTTTTGATGTACGAAAACGCGATCAAAAGATCAGTTTCACGCCCGTCTTGCTTTGCAGCTGTTCAGGGCTCACGCCCGGGGCCAGCTCGACGACTTTGAGGCCAGCGTCCGTCACATCCATCACGGCCAGATCGGTGATGATGCGGTCGACCACGCCCTTGCCGGTCAGGGGCAAGGTGCACTCGGGCAGGATCTTCATGTCTTCGGTGCCGTCTTTCTTCTTGGCGACGTGCTCCATCAGGATGATCACGCGCTTGACGCCCGCCACCAGATCCATCGCGCCGCCCATGCCCTTGACCATCTTGCCGGGGATCATCCAGTTGGCCAGATCGCCCTTGTCGGTCACCTGCATCGCGCCCAGGATGGACAGGTTGATCTTGCCGCCGCGGATCATGGCAAACGACTGCTCGCTGCCAAAGATCGACGAGCCTTTGATGGTCGTCACCGTCTGCTTGCCTGCGTTGATCAGGTCGGCGTCAACTTCATCTTCGGTCGGAAACGGGCCAATGCCCAGCATGCCGTTTTCGCTTTGCAGCCAGACTTCCTTGTCGGCGGGCACAAAGTTGGCCACCAGCGTGGGGATGCCGATGCCCAGGTTCACGTAGAAACCGTCTTCCAGTTCGTGGGCCGCACGGGCGGCCATTTGGTCTTGACTCCAGCTCATATCAAACTCCCGCCTTTTCAGTGATGGTGCGTTTCTCGATGCGCTTTTCCGGCTTCGTGTTGAGCACGATGCGGTGCACATAAATGCCAGGCAAGTGCACGCTGTCGGGGTGCATGTCGCCGGTTTCCACAATCTCTTCGACCTCGACCACACAAATCTTGCCGGCCATTGCGACTGCGGGGTTGAAGTTGCGCGAGGTGTAACGGAACTGCAGGTTGCCGGACTTGTCGGCGCGGTGCGCTTTGACCAGCGACACATCAGGCACCAAAGAGCGCTCCATCACATAGGTCTCGCCATCGAACTCGCGCAGCTCTTTGCCTTCGGCCACCAGCGTCCCCACACCGGTCTTGGTGAAGAACGCCGGGATGCCTGCACCGCCCGCACGCAGCTTCTCGGCCAGTGTGCCTTGCGGCGTGAATTCCAGGGCCAGCTCACCTGCCAAATACTGGCGCTCAAACTCTTTGTTTTCGCCCACGTAGGACGAAATCATCTTCTTGATCTGGCGGGTCTGCAGCAGCAAGCCCAGACCAAAGTCGTCCACGCCCGCGTTGTTGGAAATCGCGGTCAGGTTTTGCACACCGCTGTCGCGCAATGCCGCAATCAAAGCTTCGGGGATGCCGCACAGGCCAAAGCCGCCCACGCCAATGAGTTGACCATCAGCCACGATGCCCTTCAAGGCCTCGGCTGCGGAGGGATAAATCTTGTTCACGACAAACTCCATTCAGGAAAGAGAACGCTACGATACTACGTATTCAAATACGTAGTTTTTCGTAATGGTCAGCCCTCAGTCAACCGAAACACTGGATCGCCTCGCTTCGCTCGCGATGACGGCGAGTCAACATCGCCCGACCATCGTCACTGCGAGCGAGGCATGGCAGTCCAAGAGGGCCAGCGATGGAGATCAGCTTTTCCCTCGCGATGACCCCTTTTTGACAGGTCCCCATGACCAACGACATCGATTACCGCCTCGCCTTTGACTTGGCCCCCATCGGCATGGTGCTCTCGCGCAACCGCACCATGGTCGACTGCAACCAGCGCGTGTGCGAAATGTTTGGTGTCCCCCGCGAACAACTCATCGGTCAGACCTTCCAGCTGCTCTACCCCAGCGCCGACGAATACGAGCGCACAGGCCAGCGCATCAGTCCCATCCTGAATGCAAAGGGTGTGTACTCAGACGACCGCGTGATGAAGCGCGTGGATGGCCGCTTCAAAGGAGAGACTTTTTGGTGCCATGTGACAGGCCGCGCTCTCAACCGCGAAGCCCCGCACGAAGCGGGCATTTGGACCTTTGAAGACCTGTCGGCCCGCAAACCCGTGAAAGCCGAACTCACCGCCCGCGAACGCGAGGTCGCCGCGCACCTGATGGACGGCCAAACCAGCAAAGAAATTGGCCGCGCCTTGGGCATCAGCCACCGCACCGTAGAGATCTACCGGGTGAAGCTCATGCGCAAATACCAAGCCTCTGGGGCGGCGGATCTGATTCAGAAGTTGATGCGGGGATGAGCCCACATCGGGTGAAGTCAATCTGCAAGCACCCAATTTTCGACCCGCAAACCTGGCACACGATCGAACTCCCGGGTGTTGTTGGTAACCAAGGTCCAGTCCTCGGCCAAGGCGTGGGCGGCCAGCCACAAATCGTTGTTGCCAATCGGCAAGCCTTGCCGCTGCAAGCTTGCGCGGACATGGCCATAGTGCTCTGCGGCGGCCATGGGCAAAGCACTGGGGCGAATCATCTGAACCAACTGGTCCAAGGTCGCCAAAGCACGTTCACGGAATTGACTTTTTTCTGCGCCAAAACGCAGCTCACCCACCGTGATGGTCGACATGGCCAGCGCCTGAAGCGGGTGCTTTTCAAAATGTTGTCGCACGGTCAGTGGCTGGCCTTTGGCAATGTAAATGCAAATGTTGGTGTCCAACAAATAGCGTTGGGCTCTGTTGGCCATGGTCAAAAGCCCTCGCGCTCTTGCGGCGGAGTGTCTTGCCTGCCTTCTGCCATGAAATCAGCAGGCAAACTGCTCAACAAGTCAAACACGGCGGCGGCATGGGTAGGTACTTGCCGCAAAACGATGTCATTGCCTTGCCGAAAAATCTCGACTTGGTCAGAGTCAAATCGAAATTCTTTGGGCAAACGCACGGCTTGGCTGTTGCCTGATTGAAAAATACGAGCAAAGGTCATTGGGGCCTCCTGGTTTGATGTAGATACATTAAGTATATACACACCACAAAATGCGTCTAATCATTTGAATGGGCCATGAATGCCGCCACCCGCCGCAAATGCAGCGCCACCCCGCCAAACTGCTGCTCGATCACTGTCAGCCGTTTGAAGCCATGGCCCACGGCCAGCTCGTCGGTCATGCCCATGCCGCCGTGCAATTGCACCGCGCCCTGCCCCACCAAACGCGCCGCACGCAGCACGGTCACATGGGCCGATGACACCCGCTCGGCGCGGCGCTCGGGGCTGTTGCCCAGCACGTCGGCACATGCGCCCACCGCAGCAGCGGCTTGCACCAAGGCCAGGTACATGTCGGCCATGCGGTGTTGCAAAGCCTGAAAGGCCGCCAGGGGCTGACCAAACTGTTTGCGCTGGCGGGTGTAGTTGAGCGTGTCGCGCATCAAGGCCTGCATGACGCCCACGGCCTCGGCACCTGCGGCCAGCGTGGCGGTATCCCAAGCTTGCGTGAGCACGGGCAGGGCATCGCCTTGACCGATGAGGGCACTCACTGGCGTTTGGTCAAACGCCAGTTCAGCCGCCCAAGCGCCGTCGATCAAGCGCACATCACGGTGCTGCACCCCGCTGGCTGCGGGGTCGAGCAAACAGATGCGCAGCTGGCCTGCATCGTCTCGTGCGCTCACCAGCCAGTGCGTGGCTCCGGGTGCGCCACGCACCAGGGATTTGCGCCCGCTGATGTGCACCTGGCCGTTCGACTTGTTCAAACGGGTCTGCACCCAACTCAAATCCGTGCGCCCGGCTGGCTCCAAGGCCGCCACGGCCAAACGCACTTGGCCCTCGGCCAGGCCTTGCAGCAGCGCATCGGCCGCAGGGTCATCCAGCGCCTGCAGCAAGTTGGCACCCAGCACGGCAGAGCTGCTGTAAGGCTCGGCCACCAAAGCCGCTCCCAGGGCTTGGCAGATCAGCAGCTGCTCGGGCAAACCGCCACCCATGCCCCCCAGGTGTTCTGGCAATGCCGCACCCAAAAGGCCCAGCTCGTGCGCCAAACCATGCCACAGCGGAGCCATCGCCTCAGGCGTGGCGATCATTGGCGCCCGCTTGTCAAACGGCCATTTGTCTTGCAGCCAGCCTTGCAGACTGGCCACGAGCATGGCCTGTGTCTCGTCCAGTGGCAGCACAGGCTCCAACACCTCGGCCCCCAGAACATGGCGTGCGATCAGGTTGCGCTGCACTTCGTTGGTGCCGCCATAAATCGAGGCGGCGCGGTCGTTCAAGTAAGCCCGGGTGGCAAACACCGACTCTTCAGGCACAGGCAAAGCGTGGGCAGATGCCTCCTCGATGGTCAGGCTGCTGGCGCCATAGGGTCCTGCAATGTCCAGGCCCAGTTCGGTCAGGTGCTGTTTGAGCTCGGTGGCCAGAACCTTGCCCATGGACGGCGCAGCGGGCATCCAAGCGGGCTGCGTGCCGCCGCCAATGCGGGCGGTCAGCACCTCTTGTTCCCAAGCGTGCAAGGCGTCGATGCGGCACTGCGCATTGGCCAAGCTCAGGGCGATGTCTTCGTGCTCGGTTTCCGACGCGCCTTGCGCAAAGGCTTCTTGCAAGGACTCGCGTAAGCGGGCCAGGCGGCCCCGCAAGAACGGCGCAGATGAGCCACCCCGCTCGTGCTCCAGCAAAAATTTGGCGATCGTCCAGCCTTGGTTTTCTTCGCCGATCAGCGCATCAGCGGGCACGCGGGCCTCGTCAAAAAAGACCTGGTTGAATTCGTGGTCGCCCGAGATGCTGACGATCGGGCGGATCTGGATGCCCGGGTTGTTCAGCTCGAACATCAAAAAGCTGATGCCTTGCTGCGGTTTGCCACTGTTGTCGGTGCGCACCAAGCAAAACATGTGCGTGGCGCGGTGGGCGTGGGTGGTCCAGATTTTAGAGCCGTTGATGACCCACTCGTTGCCCTCGCGGCGGGCGCGGCATTGCAGCGATGCGAGGTCGGAACCCGAACCCGGCTCGCTGTAGCCCTGGCACCAGTAACTCACACCGTTGCGGATGTCCGCGAGCCAGCGCTCTTTTTGGGCCTGCGTGCCAAACGCCACCAGCACCGGCGCGGCCATCACCAACCCTAGGGGTGAAACTTTGGGGGCGTCGGCTGCCGCCATCTCACTGGCAAAAATGTCGTGCTGCCTGGGCGTCCAGGCGCAGCCACCCCATTCCACCGGCCAGTGCGGCGCAGCCCAGCCGCGCTTGGCCAGCACCCGCTGCCAAGGAATGCCAACCTCGTAGTCCGAAAAAATGCCCGAGGTGCGGCGCCCGCCAAGGCGAATCTCATCGGTCAACTCGGCCGCCAAAAAGGCGCGTACTTCGTCACGAAAAGCCAGTTCGTCTTTGCTCAAGTTCATGGGGTCTTCGCTCCAAGAGTCAGTTTCAGTTGCCCAATGGCAGCTGGAAAAATGTGGGAATCAGCAGACAAGGTCACGCATCAACACGGCCAAATCACGGTGCCCTGCCCGTTGATGGAACGGTCCAGTGCACGTTCCTCAACCAGCACCGAGTTCAATCAGCCCAAAGACTCGACCACCTCGGTGACGCTGCGAAAGGCATCGATGGCGGTGGGAAAGCCGCAATAAACGGTGGCGTGCAGCATCACTTCACGCAGCTCTTCGGGCGTCGCCCCGTTGTTGATGGCACCGCGCACATGGGCTTTGAGTTCTTGCTGCTTTCCTTGTGCAGCGAGCATGGCCACAGTGATGAGGCTGCGGGTTTTCAAGTCCAGGCCAGGGCGTTGCCAGACGTTGCCCCAGGCATTGGCCGTGATGAACGCCTGCATGGGCATGGTGAAGTCGGTGGCGGCGCCCAGGGCGCGGTCCACGTATTCGGCGCCCATGACCTGGCTGCGGGTGTTCAGTCCGGCCTGAAAGGCTGCGTCATCGGCATGGGCGGCGCGGGCATTTTCAATCGGTGTTTGAGACATGACAGCTTCCTTTAAGAGCCATGAGCATAATCAAAACCTTGGCCACCAGGAGACACCATGAGCACACCCACTTCAACACGCTACCCCGCCCCCGAAATCAAGGACTTGCCCGACGACATCCAAGCCAAGGTGCTCGAAGTTCAAGAAAAAGCCGGTTTTGTACCGAATGTGTTCTTGGCCTTTGCCCGACGCCCGGCCGAATGGCGTGCCTTCTTCGCCTACCACGATGCGCTGATGGTGCCGGAGTCCGTGGGGCGCGAGAGTGGCCTGAGCAAAGGCGATCGGGAGATGATCGTGACCACCACCAGCGCGGCCAACCACTGCCTGTATTGCGTCGTGGCGCACGGCGCGATCTTGCGCATTTACGAAAAGAAGCCGCTGGTGGCCGATCAAGTCGCCATCAACCACCGCAAAGCCGACATCAGCCCACGCCAACGCGCCATGCTCGACTTTGCCCTCAAGGTCTGCAACCAGTCGCATGAAGTGGAAGAAGCCGACTTTGCCGCCCTGCATGCCCACGGCTTCAACGACGAAGACATCTGGGACATCGCCGCCATCACCGCTTTCTTTGGCCTGTCTAACCGCATGGCCAGTTTCAGCGGCATGATGCCCAACCCCGAGTTTTATTTGATGGGCCGCGCACCCAAGGCCAAACCCGCCGCCTGATGGGCCTCAGGCCTGGCCAGCAAAGCCCAAGCCATTTGGGTCAGCGCCTGCTCAAACGCGGGACTGCCCAAGAGGGGTGACTTTTCCAGGCTGGCACTGCGCAAGGTGCCAATCACCGATCGCGTCAGCACAAACATTTGGGCCGTGCTGGGCGTTTGCAGGGCCGGGTGGTCTATGCGTTCAAAAAACACGGCCAGTCGGTCGGCCACCTGTCGCACAGCGCTGGCCGTTTCTTCGGGCTTTTCCAGAGTCCAGCACAGGTGAATCAGGCTTTGGCTCAAACCCTTACCTGTGGCAAAACCCCGCACCAAGATGCGAATGGCCTTGCCCAGCAACTCGCGGCCGTCCAGCGCTCGCACATCGGGCAGGTTTTCCAGCTCACTCAGGTAGCGGCCCAACTCTTGCAATACCATGCCCTGCCCTTTAGCCGCCATGGCCTGCACCAGCACCTCTTTGCTTGGGAAGTATTGGTAGAGCGTGCCAATCGAAAAACCGGCGGCAGCGGCCACTTTGTTGGTGGTCAAACCGGCCTCGCCTTCTTTGTCCAAAATCTGAGCAGCGGCCTTGAACAAGGTTTGCATGGTCTGCTGCGCCCGCGCCTGCGAGGGCTGGCGACGCAGGCTGGCTGGGGCTTGCGGCAGAGAAGATGCCTTGTTGGGTTTGGCTGCGGCCATGAAAACGCCCCTGAAAAAATGTGAGCAAATTGCGAGTTGCAAGGTCTTTGCAAAACATGAAAAATATTCATATTCTGACCGATTTACCCCTAAAGCCACCATGAACACCCATCCCGCCGCCCCGACCGAGTTGACTGTGCGCCGTTTGAGCGTCGACCTGAGCCAAGGTTTTTCGCGCCACTGGAACGGCGGTGATGCCTTTTTATCGGCCTATGCCAACGCTTTGTCCATGAGCTTTCCGGTGGGAGAACAGTCTTTCATTGACGCGGTCAAAAATGGCGCCAAAAACCTGCCCGACACCCCCGAAAACGCCGAGCTCAAGCAGATTGCCAAAGGCTTTGTGGGCCAGGAAGCCACCCACCGCCACCTGCATGCGCTCTACAACGCGCACTTGGAAAAGCAAGGCTTCGTCAACCACTGGGGTCCTCGCGCCGAGCAGCGCCTGAAAAAAGGACGCGAAGAGTTTTTCAGCAAAAGCGACAAAGGCTATTTGCACGAGTTGGCCATCACCGCCGCTTTTGAGCACTACACCTCGATCTTTGGCGACCTGACGCTGGAGCGCATCGACCAGCCGGGCGACTGGTTTGCCGGAGCGGAAGACCCCCTCAAAACCCTATGGCGTTGGCACGCAGCCGAAGAGTCCGAGCACAAATGCGTGGCCTTTGACCTTTACCAACGCTTGGGCGGCAACCACCGCTGGCGCATGCGCTGGTTCTGGTATGTGACCATCCAGTTCAGCACCGACGTGTTCCGCCAGACTGTGAACAACCTCTGGCACGACAAAACCCTGTTCAAGCCGTCCACCTGGTGGTCAGCAGGCAAGTTCTTGTTCGGTCGTCACGGCATGGTTTGGCGAGTGGCCAAGCCCATCTGGGCCTACACCCGCAAAGACTTTCACCCCATGCAGGTGGGCAGCGCCACGCTCTCGCAAGACTGGCTGCAAAGCCACGCCGACCAGTGGCGTGCGGTGGGCGCACCCGCCCAATCCGCGGCCTGAAGGTTTCAGTCGCTGACCAACGCCCGCACCCAGTCGGGCAAAGTCACGGCTTTTTGCTTGGGAAAATCCACCCAAATCATGGTCGCGCCACCTGCAGCAAAAATCATCCCGGGCTGGTCGGTGCGCTCCAGCGTGCACCAGCTCTCAAACGTGGTGCGGCCCGGATCGCTCACATACATCTTGGCCAGGATGTTGCCCGGGTATTCAAACTGTTTGTAGAAATTGCAAAACGCGTTGACGATCACTGGGCCTTCGCCCTGAGGGTTCGGGGTGAAACCGATCTTGTCAAACCAGTCAATGCGGGTGCTCTCCAGGTAGCGGAAATACACCGTGTTGTTGACGTGGCCCATGGCGTCCATGTCACCCCAGCGAATGGGAATGGCCAATTCATTCACCAATCTCTTGCGTTCAGGCAATTCCAGCTTCATGGCACAGCCCTTACACCGCAAAACCGTCGTCGGCTGACACCACCGCACCATTGATGAAGTGGCTCTGGTCGCTGGCCAGCAACATCAACAAAGCATCGAGGTCTTGCGGCTGGCCCACGCGCTTGCGAGGCAGCATGCTGATGAGCTTTTGGCCTTGCTCGGTCTGCCAGTGGTGGTGGTTGATTTCGGTGTCGATGTAGCCAGGGCAAATCGCGTTCACGTTGATGCCAAATTTGCCCCACTCCACCGCAAAAGCCTTGGTCATCTGGATCACGGCCGCCTTGCTCATGCAGTACACGCCTATTTGCGGCAGCACCTTCAGGCCCGCCATCGAGGCGATGTTGATGATGCGCCCACCGGTGAAGCTGCCTGGTGCTGCACCCTTGGCACGGCCCAGCATGCGCTTGCCCACCTCTTGCGCAACAAAAAATGCACCCCGCACATTGGTGCTCATGATGAAGTCGTAGTCTGCCTCCGTCACATCCTGAATGCGCTGCGTGGTGCTCACCCCCGAGTTGTTCACCAAAATGTCGATGCTGCCCATCTCGGTTTCGGCGTGCGCCACGGCGGCCGCAATGCTGTGGCGGTCGGTCACGTCCATTTCGACCACATGCGCGTCGCCGCCAGCGGCTTCGATCTCGGCACGCAGGTCTTTGAGTTTTTCAATGCGGCGGCTGGCCAGCACCACGCCCGCGCCAGCGGCAGCCAGGGTTTTGGCAAATTGCGCACCCAAGCCGCCCGAGGCGCCTGTCACCAAGGCCACGCGGCCCGACAAATCGATTTCATAAGCCATGTCACATCCTTCCAGGGGTTTCGCATCCATTACCTCGCAACATCTGACAACATTGTGCGGGGGAAGCCACCGCAAGATGCATAAAATGAGTCACAAGCCCGACACCCCAGGTGCAGGGCCCCCAATTTCCAACTTGTCCAAAAGAGTCTGTCATGAGCCCCGAAGAAATCCTCAGCACCTACGGCCCCCGCGAGTCCACGCCCTACGACGTGGTTGTGGTCGGTGGCGGCCCTGCTGGCCTGTCCACGGCCATCCGACTCAAACAATTGGCCGCTGAAAAAGGCACCGATGTCTCTGTCGTTGTGCTGGAAAAAGGCGGCGAACCCGGTGCGCACATCTTGAGCGGCGCGATCATGGACCCCAAAGCCCTGACCGAACTCTTGCCCAACTGGAAAGCCTTGGGTGCACCGCTCAACCAGCCCGTGACCGACGACGCTTGGAGCTTTTTGAGCGAGACCGGCGCCACCCGCACCCCCGGCATCTTTTTGCCCGAGTGCGCACAAAACCACGGCAACTACATCATCAGCCTGTCCAACTTCACCCGCTGGCTGGCCCAGCAGGCCGAGAATTTGGGCGTGGAAATCTTCCCCGGCTTCACCGCCGCCGAAGTGCTTTACAACGAGGACGGCTCGGTCAAAGGTGTGGCCACCGGCAATCTGGGCTTTGGCAAAGACGGTGAGCCCACCGAGAACTTCCAGCTGGGCATGGAGCTGCACGGCAAGTACACCGTGTTCGCCGAGGGCGCACGCGGCCATTTGGGCAAGCAACTGATTGCGAAATACCAACTCGATGAAGGCCGTGACCCGCAGACCTACGGCATCGGCATCAAGGAAGTTTGGGAGATTGATCCCTCACGCCACAGCCCCGGCTTTGTGATGCACACCGCCGGCTGGCCCATGAACAACGACACCTATGGCGGCGCGTTCGTGTACCACATGGAAGACAACAAAATCGCCATCGGTTACGTAGTGGGTCTGGACTACGCCAACCCGTGGCTCAGCCCGTTTGAAGAATTCCAACGCTGGAAAACCCACAAGAACATCAAGTGGTACTTCACCAACGACCAAGGCGAAGTCAATGCAAAACGCATCGGCTACGGTGCCCGTGCCATCACTGCGGGCGGCTTGATGAGCCTGCCCAAAACCGTGTTCCCGGGTGGCGCCTTGGTCGGTTGTGATGCCGGTTACCTGAACGTGAGCCGCATCAAAGGCAGCCACGCCGCCATCAAGACCGGCATGCTGGCCGCCGAAGCCGCTTATGACGCCATCGTGGCCGGTCGCGAGCACGACGAGCTGAGCGCCTACCCCGAGGCATTTGAAGCCAGCTGGCTCTACACCGAGCTCAACAAGTCGCGCAACTTCAAGACCTGGTTCAAGAAGGGCCTGGCGGTGGCCACACTCATGAACGGCTTAGAGCAGTTCGTGTTGCGCGGCCACATCCCCTGGACACTGCGCCGCGACAAGGCCGACCACACGTATTTAAAGCCTGCGGCAGAGTGCGAACAAATCGTCTACCCAAAGCCCGATGGCAAACTGACATTTGACCGTTTGAGCAGCGTGTTCATCAGCAACACCAACCACGAAGAAAACCAGCCCGCTCACCTGACGCTCAAGGACGCCTCGGTGCCCGTGGGCATCAACCTGGCCAAGTTTGCCGGGCCAGAGAGCCGCTACTGCCCAGCCGGGGTTTACGAGTACGTGAAGAACGCCGACAACTCAGACCGCTTGCAGATCAACGCGCAAAACTGCGTGCATTGCAAGACTTGCGACATCAAGGATCCAACGCAAAACATCGTTTGGGTCACGCCCGAGGGCGGAGGCGGGCCCAACTACACCGGCATGTGATGCCCTGGCGCTGGCTCAGGTTGCAGAATGGATGTCTCCAATGAGTTCGCTCAGGGCCTGTTGGAGCAAAGCTGTATCGGTTCCTGCTGCCAACATGGTGTAGCCCATGGACTTGGCCCGTTCTGTCCAAGCCTTGTCTGTCGCCATGAATCCGGCGATCTTGCCGTGTTTTTTGGCGACTTGGGCCACATGCTTCATGGCCGCCAAAAAATCAGGATGATCGAATTGCCCAGGGATGCCCATGAAATTGGACAAGTCAAAGTGGCCCACCCACAACACGTCGACACCGTCAACCGCAGCGATCCCTTCGGCATTTTCTAAACCCCGCTCCGTCTCGATTTGCGCGATCAATACAGTCCGGGCATGGTAGTCCTGGATCTTGTCAACAACGCTTCCGCCCAAGTAATCGCATTGGGCAAATCCGAAAGCGGCACCGCGTCGGCCCACCGGTGGATAACGGCAAGCGCGAACCAATTCTTCAGCCTGAGAAGCGCTTTCCACCATGGGCACCATCACGCCCCGCGCGCCCAGATCGAGCGCACGGGCCATCCAGGTGTACCCCCCGGTTGGGACGCGCACCATGGGCACCATGCTCGAGTCTCTTGATGTGGCGAATAACCACTTCAAAGTTTCAAAACCCATGCCGGTGTGTTCCATGTCGTAAATGGCAAAACGAGCGCCTGCGTTGGACAGTATTTTGGAAATTCCGGGCGTGAAAAATTCAAAAATCATCGTGCCGGCAACGACTTCGCCAGACATCAACACAGATTTCAAATGGACATCATGGCTCATAGTCAGACCTTGTATGGGGGACGTGAAAAGTTCATGCATTAACGACGAAGGGTGGTCTGCGGCCGTTCATCACATCAACAACGGCTCTGAAAGCACTGGCTGCCAGCGACTGCATGCACTCATCGGTAAAACAAATACCGTGGGGGGTGACAACCACGTTGTCCAGCTGCAGCAGCGGATTGTCTGCGGGTGTGGGCTCAACCTCAAATACATCCAGCCCTGCACCCGCAATTTGATGGCTCACCAATGCCGCGTAAAGGGCAGCCTCATCCACAATGGGACCGCGCGCCGTGTTGATCAGGTAAGACGTGTTTTTCATCAGAGCCAACAAGCGCCCGTTCACCAACCCTCGGGTCTCGCTGTTCAATGGGCAGTTGATGGTGAGGAAATCGGAGCGGGCAAACAAAGTTTCCAGATCCACAAGCTCCACCCCCAGCGATGCCATCAAGCCTTTGTCAGCATAAGGATCGTACGCCATGAAATGCATGTCGAATGGTCTGGCCAACCGAAACATTTCAGCCCCAATGTTGCCGACTCCGATGGAGCCGAGCACTCTGCCGGTAAGACCGGTGCCAATGTGATCAGACTTTTCGGCCCACCTGCCCGCTCGGGTCAATCTGTCCTTGATGCCCACCTTGTGCGCCAGCATCAGCATGAAGGTGATGGCCGAAACCGCCACAGGGCGCCGAACACCATCCGGCGCAATCGTCAGCAAGATGCCCGCCTTTTCACAGCTTGGAACATCAATGGTGTCATAGCCAACGCCAAACCGTGCAATCAATTTCAAACGCGGATGGGTGGTTTTCAAACTGTCAGGGGTGAATCGGGTCAGCATGGCGCATATGGCGTCGTAACGCTCAACTTGCTCGGGACTTATCTCAGGCGTGCTGGTCATGTATTCCCATTCGATGCCAGGCTGGTTGAGGATGTCAAATACCTCATGACCGAAAATAGGTTGCCCATTGGATTGCAAAACATCGGGGGTGATGCCGACTCGAAAGGGAGCTGCATTGGTGGTGTTCATGGTGCGCCATGTAAGGATTGGAGACAGTCTTCGGTCATCTGATCGACGGGTCGGAGCAACAAAAATTTCAGCTTTGGCATGAAATCATGTTGTCATTTAACGGCAAATCATCCAGAGATTCAACAAAAACCTGACGCAGAAGCCCTGGTCAATGAACCGCTCGAAAACCCTTATAGGCGAATCACCCATGATCACCATAATGCAGCTTCATGGCAGGTTGATTGACAGCTTGTTTTTTTGAAACCCACCCGCGAGGAGAATTCAATGAAAATGACCAAATTGATGATCGGTCTTTGCATGGCCACTGGCTTCATGGCCTTGGCCAATGCGCAGATCGTCATGCGCAACGCGATTTCCGTTGCAGAAAACTCACACGCTGGCGAGGCTGTTGTCACCTTGGCCAGAGAAGTTGAAAAGCGCACCAACGGGCGCATCGTCATCAAGAATTTTTTCTCGGGTTCATTGGGCGGTGAACGCGAAGTCATGGAAGCCGTGCAGTTGGGCACCCAAGAACTGGCCCACAATTCAACCGGCCCCGTACCCAACTTTGTCCCAGAAACCGCCCTGCTCGATATTCCGTTTTTGTTCCGCGACAAAGCCCATGCCCGCGCTGTGCTCGATGGCCCCATTGGGCAAGAGTTGTTGGCCAAGTTTGAACCCAAGGGCTTCAAGGCATTGGCCTGGACTGAAAATGGTGTTCGTCACATGACCAACAACAAACGCCCTGTGAACAGTCCCGCTGACTTGAAGGGCCTGAAATTGCGTACCATGGAAAATCCGGTGCACGTGGCGGCTTACAAAGGTCTGGGCATTGTGACCACACCCATGGCCTTTCCAGAGGTTTTTACCGCCTTGCAGACCGGAACCATTGATGGCCAAGAAAATCCACTTTCGGTCATCATGGCTGCCAATTTCGATCAGGTGCAAAAACACATCACGCTCACCGGGCATGTTTACTCCCCGTCTGTTTTCTTGATGAACAAGGCGGTTTTTGACAAACTCAGCAAAGCCGATCAACAGATTTTCTTGGATGCAGCCAAAGAAGGCGCCAAAGCCAACCGCGCCCGTGTTGACAAAGACGATGCAATGGGTGTGGCTGAGTTGCGCAAACGTGGCATGACCGTTGTCGAAAATGTGGACAAGTCCAAGTTCATTTCCATGCTGGGTCCGGTCAACGCAGAATTCGAGAAGAAGTTTGGCAAGGCCAACTTGGACCGTATTCGCAACTACAAGTGATCTGAGCCTGTTTCAATGCCCGTCCAGCGTATGCTGGCGGGCGTTTTTTTTATTGAACGCAATGCGATAGGCCAATGAAACAACTCTTTTTGCGATTCGAGCACTGGATGACCTCTTTGTCCATGATGGTTGCCTGCGTCATGATGGCCTTGGCTTCTGCTTTCGGCATCCATCAAATTTTCACGCGATTCATCATTGAGTCACCTGCTGAATGGACCGAGGTATTGATCCGCTTTTGTCTGATCTGGATGGTTTTTTTAGGCATTCCCATGGCTTTTCGGCAAGGGGCCATGGTGAGCGTGGACATGCTTTACCGGCTGAGTGGTGATCGCATGCGTCGCTTTCTCGACAGCGTGGTGGCCATCTCGGCCCTGATCTTGTGCTGCATCATTTTGTGGTGGGGTTGGGACTATGCCAAACGTGGTGGCGTTCAGTCCATGATTGGCCTCGAGGATATCTCCATGTTTTGGGCTTATTTGGCCATGCCCGTGGGCGCGGTCTTCAGCATCATCGGCATCATCGGCTTTTGGTTGGACCCACAGCGCATGGAATTGGAGGCCGCACAATGAGCTTTGCCATGCTTTTCACGATGATGCTGTGTTTTACACTGACCGTGTCGGTGGCCGTTTCCATTGGTCTTTCGGCCATCGTTGGCATCCAAGTGGCCGATGCCCACATGCTCATTTCTGTCAAGGAAATGTTCAACTCCATCAACAAATTTCCACTGGCCGCCATTCCGTTTTTCATTTTGGCGGGCAACCTGATGGAGACCGGCGGCATATCTCGCCGTCTGGTGGAATTCGCTAAGAGCATCGTGGGCGGTGTGCAAGGTGGCCTTCCCATGACCTGCGTGCTGACTTGCATGATTTTCGCAGCTGTCTCGGGCTCATCGGTGGCCACCACCTTTGCCGTGGGCGCGATCCTGATTCCGGCCTTGATCAAACACGGCTATCCCAAACCTTGGGCCACCGCTTTGCAAGCCACTTCGGCGGAGCTTGGCGTGGTGATCCCGCCGTCGATACCCATGATTTTGTTTGGCGTGAGTGCAGAAGTGTCGATTGGTGAGCTTTTTGTGGCGGGCGTTGGCCCCGGTTTGCTCATCGCAGGCAGTCTCATGTTGTTTGTTTGGCTCTACTCCAAATTCAAAGGTTGGGGCAAGAACGACGGTGAAGGTCGATTGACTTTTGGCAAAGCCACCTGGCAAGCCGGTTGGGCCTTGCTCATGCCCGTGATCGTGTTGGGCGGAATTTATGGCGGCATCTTCACGCCTACAGAGGCCGCAGCCGTGGCGGTGTTTTATGCCTTCATTGTGGGCACGGTGATTTACCGTGAAATCGGTTTCAGAGACCTCTACAACATCCTGCGCAAATCGGTGATTTCGAGCGCAGTGATCATGTTCATCATTGCCAACGCTGGTCTGTTCGCCTTCATGATCACCCGAGCTGGCGTCCCGGCAGCCATTGGCATGTGGCTGGAACAGGTGCTTCAGTCACCATTGTATTTTTTGTTGGGCATCAACCTGGCTTTGTTCATCATTGGCATGTTCATTGAAACCGGTGCGGCCATCCTCGTGCTGGCACCTATCTTGGTGCCTGTGGCCATCCACTTCGGAATTGATCCGGTTCACTTCGGCATGATCATGGTGGTCAACCTGGCCTTGGGCATGATCACGCCGCCCTTTGGCGTGAACCTTTTTGCCGCCTGTACAGTGGCCAAAATCTCACTGGATCGAGTCATCAAAGACTTGATTCCCTTCATTGGTGTGATCTTGGCATGCCTGACGCTGATCAGCTACGTGCCCGAAATATCGCTGACCTTACGCGACTGGGTTTACAACAAATAAAGCTAGAATCAATTCCTGTCAGGAGAGTGCCTGACTTGTCTTCCCGCAAGAAACAAGTCAGGCCGCCGAAGGCGCAGGCGGTTTGAAAAACTGCTGAACGCTCAGGCAAAAGGACTGACAAAACGCTTTACCAAAGGCGTTACCTCACTGGAGAGAGCTGCCGGGCCATCGCGTCACGGCATCCACCGAAGGAGCAACCCGCAGAACGTTTGGCTTTTGGGCTGAATGTTCCCGGCGAATCTCTCAGGTAAAGCGGACAGCGAGGGCAAACCACAGCAAGTGCTGTCGTTTTCATTGCCCTTGGAGTTCCCGTGTCCGCCTCTGCCCCCTTGCTCACCACCCCTTTGAACGCACTGCATGTCGATCTGGGCGCCCGAATGGTGCCTTTTGCCGGTTACAGCATGCCGGTTCAATACCCCGCTGGCCTGGTCGCCGAGCACCACCACACCCGCAACGCAGCAGGCCTCTTCGACGTCTCGCACATGGGTCAGTTGTGCCTGAGCGGGCCGGATGCCGCAGCCGCTTTTGAAAGCTTGATGCCGGTGGATGTGATGAGCCTCGGCGTGAACAAACAGCGCTACGGTCTGCTTCTAAACGACCAAGGCGGCATCATTGACGACCTGATGTTCGTGAACCGCGATGTGGCCAACGGCGGCGATATTTTTGTGATCGTCAACGGCGCTTGCAAGCACGCTGACCTGGCGCATATCCAGCAGCGCATTGGCAGCCGCTGCACCATTGAGCCGCAATTTGACCTCGCCTTGCTGGCCTTGCAAGGCCCACAGGCCGTGACCGCTTTGCAACGCCTTTTGCCGGGTGTCGAAAAACTCGTCTTCATGACCGGCGCCGCTTTTGAGGTGGATGGCGCGGACCTGTATGTGACGCGCAGCGGCTACACCGGCGAAGACGGTTTTGAAATTTCCCTGTCCGCCCAAGCGGCCGAGGCCTTTACCCGCCGCCTGCTGGCCCAACCCGAAGTCAAACCCATCGGCCTGGGTGCCCGCAACTCGCTGCGCCTCGAAGCCGGACTGTGCCTGTATGGCAACGACATCGACACCACCACCACCCCGGTCGAAGCGGGCTTGAACTGGGCCATGCAAAAGGTGCGCCGCACAGGCGGTGCACGTGCGGGCGGTTTTCCGGGTGCCGACAAGGTGCTCGCGCAACTCGATGGCACAGCCCCAGCCCAACGCTTGCGCGTGGGCCTGATCGGCCTGGAACGCGTGCCAGTGCGCGAGCATGTCGAGTTACACAACGATGCAGGCCAAAAAGTGGGCGAAGTCACCAGCGGCCTGCTCGCCCCCACGGCCGATCAGCCCGTGGCACTGGCCTATGTGCAGGCAGAATATGCGTCAGCAGGCACACGCCTGAACGCCATGGTGCGCGGCAAAGCCGTCCCCATGCAAATCAGCGCCCTGCCCTTCGTCCCCAACCGCTATTTCCGCGGTTGAAATTAATCGGGGTCAGATCCCAATTAAATCCACTCACCCTTCCAAGCCAAACAATGGGGATCTGACCCCGATTGAATGAACCGAAAACACACCAGGAGCCCCCACATGATCAAGTACACCGAAGACCACGAATGGTTGCAAATTGATGGCGACACCGCCGTCGTTGGCATCACGCACCACGCGCAAGACGCATTGGGCGATGTGGTGTTTGTCGACCTGCCCGAAGTCGGCAGGTCTTTTGCCGCCAAAGAAGTTGCTGGCGTGGTCGAGTCGGTCAAGGCCGCCGCCGACGTGTACATGCCCGTGGACGGCGAGATCACCGAGGTGAACGAAGAGCTGCGCGGCGACCCCTCGCTGGCCAACACCGACCCGCTGGGCAAAGGCTGGTTCTTCAAGATCAAGCTGAGCAACACGGCGCAGACCGATGCCTTGTTGGACGAAACGGCCTACCAGCAGTTCTCTGCCCAATAAATGACCGTTGTTTAACAGCCTAGATTGCCGCGCTGCGCTCGCAATGACTCAGGCAAACAACAACGGTTACCGCGCTGCGCTCGCAATGATTCTGTCAAACAACAACGGTTACCGCGCTGCGCTCGCAATGACTGTGTCATGTTCATCAAATTGAGCGTCATCGCGAGGCACGAAGCGATCCATCTTTCAACCCTGAAGGCACTGCCATGCTGATGTCCACCCTCAAGCCACTGAGCGAACTCGAAAACTCATCCGAATTCATCGCCCGCCACATTGGCATCAGCGCTGCGGACGAACAGCACATGCTCAGCGTGATCGGCGAGGACTCGCGCCGCGCCCTGATCGAGTCCATCGTGCCGCGCAGCATCGCCCGCGCGCAGGCCATGGACTTGCCTGCACCGGTGACCGAGGCCGCCGCATTGGCCGAGCTCAAAAGCATGGCGCAGCAAAACCAGTTGCTCAAGAGCTTCATCGGCCAGGGCTATTACGGCACGCACACGCCCGGTGTGATCCTGCGCAACATCCTCGAAAACCCCGCTTGGTACACCGCTTACACGCCCTACCAGGCCGAAATTTCACAAGGCCGAATGGAAGCGCTGGTCAACTTCCAGACCATGGTGACCGACCTCACGGCCATGGACATCGCCAACGCCTCCATGCTCGACGAGGCCACGGCCGCCGCCGAGGCCATGACGCTGGCCATGCGCACGGTCAAAAGCAAAAGCCGGGTTTTCGTGGTCTCACGTGCTTGCCATCCGCAAACCATCGAAGTGATCCAGACACGTGCCCAACCCCTGGGCATCGAAGTGCTGGTGCCGCAGAGCGCCGACGCCTTCACCGCTGCGCTCAATGCTGAGCACTTTGCCGCGCTGGTGCAGTACCCCTGCAGCACCGGGCTGGTGGAAGACCTCAGCGGCTATGCCGCCCAAAGCCACGCACAGTCCGCAGCCCTCATCGTGGCCGCCGACCTGCTGGCCCTCACCCTGCTCAAGCCCCCTGGCGAGATGGGTGCCGACATCGTGGTGGGAACCACGCAACGCTTGGGCATGCCCATGGGCGCAGGCGGACCGCATGCCGCCTTCATGGCCTGCCGCGATGCCTACAAACGCTCTCTGCCAGGCCGCTTGGTGGGCGTGAGTGTGGACGTGCATGGAAAACCCGCTTACCGCCTGGCGCTGCAGACCCGCGAGCAACACATCCGCCGCGAAAAAGCCACCAGCAACATCTGCACCGCGCAGGTGCTGCCCGCCGTGGTCGCCAGCATGTACGCCGTGTACCACGGCCCCGAGGGCTTGAAACGCATCGCCCGCCGCGTGGCCACTTACACCGCGATCTTTGCACAAGGCCTGCAGACCTTGGGCTTCAAGCTGCGCAAAGAAACCGCCTTTGACACCGTGTGGATCGCCATCGGCGAGTCCTCAGCCCCGCTCATCGAACGCGCTCGGCAAGCGGGCATGAACTTGCGCAAGGCTTGCGACAAAAGCGTATCGATCTCGCTGGACGAAACCACCACACGCGAGGACATCCACACCCTGTGGCAAGTGTTCGCGGCCGAATCGGCCACTCCAGGACAGGCGCTGCCCAACTTCGATGCATTTGAAAAAGGCGTCGAGCCCCTGATCCCGACCGAGCTGCGCCGCACCAGCGATTTCCTCACGCACCCGGTGTTCAACCGCTACCACTCCGAGACCGGCATGCTGCGCTACATCCGCCAGCTGTCCGACAAAGACCTGGCGCTGGACCGCAGCATGATCCCGCTGGGCAGCTGCACCATGAAGCTCAACGCCACCAGCGAGATGATCCCCATCACCTGGCCCGAGTTTGCAGGCGTCCACCCCTTTGCCCCAGCTGAGCAACTCAAGGGCTATGCCCAACTGGACCAGCAGCTGCGCGACTGGCTGTGCCAAGCCACCGGCTACAAAGGCATCAGCCTGCAGCCCAATGCCGGATCGCAAGGCGAATACGCCGGTCTCTTGGTCATCCAGGCCTACCACCGCGCCCAAGGCCAAGGCCACCGCAACATCTGTTTGATTCCATCCAGTGCCCACGGCACCAACCCCGCCAGCGCACAAATGGTCGGCATGACCGTGGTGGTCACCCAATGTGACACCAACGGCAACGTGGACATGGCCGACTTGCAGGCCAAGTGCGAGCAGCACAGCGCGAATCTGGCCGCTGTGATGATCACCTACCCCAGCACGCACGGCGTGTTCGAGACGCAGGTCAAGCAGCTCTGCGAGCTGGTGCACCAACACGGCGGTCGTGTGTATGTGGACGGTGCCAACATGAACGCCCTGGTGGGCGTGGCTGCCCCCGGCGAGTTTGGCGGCGACGTGAGCCACCTGAACCTGCACAAGACCTTCTGCATCCCACACGGCGGTGGCGGGCCCGGTGTCGGCCCCGTTTGCGTGGTGGAAGACCTGGTGCCCTATTTGCCGGGCCACGCCACAGGCGGCGTGCCGGTCAACGGTGTGGGTGCCGTGAGCGCAGCGCCGCTGGGCAATGCCGCTGTGCTGCCGATCAGCTGGATGTACTGCCGCATGATGGGTGCCGAAGGCCTGAAGCACGCGACCGAGTCGGCGATTTTGGCGGCCAACTACATCAGCAAGCGCCTCAGCTCCCACTACCCCACGCTGTACGCCAGCGCCAGCGGTCATGTGGCCCACGAGTGCATCCTGGACCTGCGCCACTTCAAAGACAGCTGCGGCGTGATGGCCGAAGACGTGGCCAAGCGCTTGATGGACTACGGCTTTCACGCGCCCACGCTGAGCTTCCCTGTAGCCAACACGCTGATGGTCGAGCCCACTGAGAGCGAAACGCTCGAGGAGATTGACCGTTTCATCGACGCGATGATCGCCATCCGCGAAGAGATTCGCCTAATGGAAAACGGCAGCTGGCCCCAAGACAACAACCCGCTGAAACACGCGCCGCACACCGCCGACAGCCTTCTGGTCAGCGAATGGACCCGCCCCTACAGCCGCGAGGTCGCCGCCGCCCAAGCCCAGCGCGTGCCTGGCAGCGTGAAGTACTGGCCTCAGGTGGGTCGGGTCGACAACGTGTATGGCGACCGCAACCTGTTTTGCAGCTGCATCCCGGTGGGCGAGTACGCGGCCTGATCGGGTCTAACCGCCACATCGAAGCATGGATCGCTTCGTGCCTCGCGATGACAAGTGGGTGTCGCGATGACAAGTGGGTGTAGCGATGTACGGTTGGTGCTACGGTGACCGGTTGGTGCTGCAATGACGCAAACCCCGTCATTGCGAGCGCAGCGTGGCAATCCAATCCCTCAACGACAATCCTCCAACGACTTTATCCCAACAAAGAAAAGCACCTACAGTCTAAATTCAACATCGGGAGTGACTGTCAAACGCAGACAGCGCCGAAGGAGCAACCACCCCGGAAACTCTCAGGCAAAAGGACCGATGCGAAACGGCGCTCCCAGCGCCACACACTCTGAAGAGCGACCCGAGTTCGTCACCCGGGACCACCGCAGGAGCAAGCCTCACACGAGGTGAATCTCTCAGGTTTCAATCAGAGGGGGTCATGCCACGCACATCCGGTGCGCAGCGTGTCCACCTGTTTGAGACGTTGAAACGAGAGAAGCTTCATGAAAAAACACATCATCATCATTGGCGGTGGCATCACAGGCGTCACCTCCGCCTAGGCCCTGGTTCAACAAGGTTTTGAGGTCACCCTGATCGAGAAAAACCGCTACCCCGGCATGGAAAGGTCCTATGCCAACGGCGGACAGTTGTCGGCTTCCAACGCCGAAGTCTGGACCCACCCCTCGACCATCGTCAAGGGCCAGAAGTGGATGTTCAAAAGCGATGCTCCTTTGCTGATGAACCCCACCCCCACCTGGCACAAGCTCAGCTGGATGGCCGAGTTCATGGCCGCCATGCCCAACATGCTGCCGCGCGTGGGCGCAGGCAAAAAAGCCAACGTATTCTACAACACCGGCCACGGGCATCTCGGCTGGACGCTTTCGGTCATCACAGCGCACCAATTGGCAGGCCATGTGATGGCCGCAATGCAGGACAATGTGCGCTCCTTCATGACCCCCGCCACCGCCTGACCATGCCGCTTCACATCCTGCCCGTTGATTACCAAAACCCCACGCACCGCCAAGCCTTGGTGATGCTTTTGGACGCCTACGCCCAAGACCCAATGGGCGGTAGCGAGCCATTGGCGCAGGATGTGAAAGCCCGGCTGTGTGACGACCTGGCCGCACGCCATGATGCGGCCAGCTTCATCGCTTGGTTGGACGATGCGCCGGTGGGCTTGGTCAATTGCATCGAGGGCTACTCCACCTTCAAGGCCCAGCCCCTGATGAACATCCACGACATCGCTGTGCTGCCGGGCCACCGAGGTGCAGGGGTGGGTCAGGCTTTGCTGGCCGCTGCACAGCAGCATGCGCTGGCACGTGGCTGCTGCAAGCTCACGCTGGAGGTGCTGACCGGCAACACACAGGCCTTAAAAAGTTATCTGGGCTTTGGCTTTGCGCCCTATGCGCTGGACCCGGCAGCAGGCCAGGCCAGCTTCATGCAGAAGTGGCTTTCGCCAACTGCCACTGCTCTTTGAGCCAGCGCTTGAATTCGGCATCGTTTTGAATCCGACGTAAATCGTCCTGCAGGCTGTCGGCGCTGTGGCGCTGGTCGGCCTGGATGCGTTGCAGGGCTTGCGACATCGACGCCTCATCGGCCTCGGCCCGCACCGTCACGCACAACTCCCGGCTGAGGCGGCTTTGCAATTGGTCTAAATCGTCCTCCAAGGCGGCCACTTGTTCCTTCAGCAAAGAAGCCATGGCCATCAGTTGGGCGTCGGCCATGCGGGCGGCACCGCCCGGCTTGACCTGGGTGACCTGCAGTTGCAGGCGCAGCAAGGTGCTCAGGTCGTTTTTTTCATAAGCGGCATTCACTTCGCTCATCAGCGCAGTCTTGCGCAGTCGCTCTTGTTCGTCAGGCTCGCGGTCCGGGTGCAGGGCACTGGCCAGCTGGCGAAACACCGTGCGGATCGCACTTTTGGCATCGGCCTCGCGCAGCATGGCGGGCGGCAGCTCGCCTTTGTCGGCCGCTGCACTTTTCTTTTGGGCTTGTTTTTGCGCTTTTCGGGCAGCCCGCTTGGCCGCTTTGCGTTGCTCGTCGGCCTCTTGCTGGCGTTGCCATTGGCGCATGCCCGCTTGCATCATTTCTTCAGGCGTCTGGTATTGGTCCGGCTTTTCAATGGGTTGGCCCAGCGCTTGCTCAATACGTTCGCGCAGTCGCTGCGCCGCCTCGGCCTGCTCCTCTGCCGCTTCTTGGGCGTCCTCATCGCTCACATACACATCGGCCAGCGCCTTCACTTGCGGGTCGGCCATGGGCGCCAAATGGTCGATCAAGCCACGCACCAAGCCCCGTGCCATGCGTTGCTGCCGGTCCGTGAGGTCTGCGGTTTGCAGGCGTTCATGCACTAAGAGCAGCAGGCTTTTGCGGTGCGTTTGCGCCAGCTGCACCGACTCGCGCAGGGCCTGAATGTGCGCATAGCGGTGCCGGTCTGACCAAGCTTCGAGCCGCTGGATGAGGCCTGACAACTGCTCGATGCGGACCAGCAAATCGTTGAAGCGCTGCTGAGCGGGCGTCAGCGGCGCCTGCTCGCTGGGCTGAACGATGAGATCGAGAAGGCTCAAGAGATGGCCAATGGCGAGGGCTTGTAGGGCATGACGGTTTGCATGATGGTTTTCATCAAGGACTGTTCAGCCATTTTCAGGTCGTAAGCCTGTTGCAAATTGAGCCACGACTGCGCGTCGCCCCCAAAGTAACGGGCCAATCGCAGCGCCGTGTCGAGCGTGACACTGCGCCGCTCCAAAACGATGTCGTTCATGCGGCTGGGGGTGACATGCAGCGCCTTGGCCAAAGCGTTCACGCTCATGCCCAATGGCTGCAAATAATCTTCACGCAAAATTTCTCCGGGATGCACCGGACGCATGCCGTTTTTCATGGTCAAACCCCTCTTTCAGTGGTAATCCAAAATCTCAACACCCACCGGACCGTCGGCCGTCCAGGTGAAACAAATACGCCATTGATCATTCACCCGGATGCTGTGCTGACCAGCCCTGTCACCCGACAAGGCTTCCAAGCGGTTGCCAGGCGGTGATCGCAAAAAATCAAGGGTCGCAGCACTGTCGAGCATCTGTAGTTTCCGTTCAGCCGCTGCCCGAATATTGGTAAAACGCCTGGCTTTTCCCGTCTCAAAGAGTCGGGCCGTATCCGAGCAGTTGAACGAAACGATCATGCTGCCATTTTATACCGTCAAACGGTAAAAGCACCTGACTCCCACTTGACCCCGTAGCAAGGATAATCAAACCCTATTCAGCGAAAACCCCACATGCCCAGCCCCGCCCCGTTCAAAGTTTTGAGCCTCATCCCGCCGATGACGCAGCTGAACACGCCCTACCCGTCCACGGCCTACCTGACGGGTTTTTTGCGTTCGAGGGGTTTTGATGCGGTGCAGGAAGACTTGGCCCTGGCCACCGTGCTGGCCTTGCTGAACAAAAAAGGGCTCACCGATCTGCGCGACGCGGCGCTGGCTTTGCCGGTCGAAGATCGCTCGGGTCCGGTGAACTTTTTCCTCGACCACTTCAACGACTATGCGGTCAGCATCGATCCGGTCATCGCCTTTTTACAGGGCCGCGACAGCACACTGAGCCACCGCATTGCTGGCCGGGGCTTTTTGCCCGAAGGCCCGCGCTTTGCGGCGCTCGACGCCTACGACGACGATGGCACAGGCGACCCGATTGGCTGGGCCTTTGGTGCACTGGGCCAGACCGACCGCGCCCGACACCTGGCCACGCTGTACCTGAACGACCTGGCCGATGTGCTGCGCGACGCGGTGGATGAAGGCTTTGAATTCGTGCGCTATGCCGAGCGCTTGGCCGCCAGCCAACCCAGCTTTGACGAACTGGCTGAGGCCTTGGCCGAGCCGCCCAACCTGATCGACACTACATTGGAGCGCTTGGCACTGGCAGCGATTGAGCGGCACCAGCCCACGCTGGTGCTGCTGTCCGTGCCCTTCCCCGGCTCGGTCTATGCGGCCTTTCGCATCGCCCAGTGCATCAAGCGGGCTCACCCGCACATCCGCATCGGATTGGGCGGCGGCTTTGTGAACACCGAGCTGCGTGAACTGAAAGACGCCCGCGTGTTTGACCATGTGGATTTCGTCACGCTCGACGGCGGCGAGCGCCCGCTGCACAGCCTGATCGAACACCTGCAAGGCCAGCGCAGCATGCAGCGCCTGCAGCGCACTTTCATCCGCAACGACGCAGGCCAAGTGCAGTACATCAACATGGCTGAGCCCGACATCCCGTTTGAAGAGGTGGGCACGGCCACTTGGGACGGACTGCCGCTGCACAAGTACCTGTCGCTGCTGGACATGCTCAACCCCATGAACCGGCTGTGGAGCGACGGGCGTTGGAACAAACTCACCGTGGCGCACGGCTGTTACTGGAAGAAGTGCAGCTTTTGTGACGTGAGCCTGGACTACATCAGCCGCTACGAAACCGCGCAGGCCAGCACGCTGGTGGACCGCATCGAGCAGATCGTGGCCGAGACGGGCCAGACCGGCTTTCACTTTGTCGACGAAGCCGCGCCGCCCAAAGCCCTGAAAGCCTTGGCCGAGGAGCTGCTGCGCCGGGGCGTGCAAATCTCTTGGTGGGGCAACATCCGCTTTGAGAAAACCTTCACCCCCGAGCTGTGCGAGCTCTTGGCCCAAAGCGGCTGCATCGCGATGTCCGGCGGGCTCGAAGTCGCATCCGACCGCTTGCTCAAGCTCATGAAAAAAGGCGTCTCGGTCGAGCAGGTGGCGCAGGTCACCAAAGGTTTTGCCGATGCGGGCGTGCTGGTGCACGCCTACCTGATGTACGGCTTTCCCACTCAGACCGTTCAGGACACGGTGGACGCGCTGGAATACGTGCGCCAGCTGTTTGAAAACGGCTGCATCCACAGCGGCTTTTTCCACCGCTTTGTCTGCACCGTGCATTCCCCCGTGGGCCAAAACCCCGATGCTTACGGCGTGACCCTTTTGCCGCTGCCCGAAGGCACCTTTGCCAAAAACGATGTGGGCTTTGTGGATCCGACGCCGATGCCCCCGGGCGTGGACCACGACCTTTTGGGCCAAGGCCTGAAAAAAGCCATCTACAACTTCATGCACGGCGTGGGCCTTGAAAACGACGTGCGCCAGTGGTTTGAGCTGCCCAAGGGGCAGTGCCCCAAAGCCACCGTGCCGCGCCACAAAATTGCCAAAGCGCTGGGTGGATGAATGGGCTGAGATCTCTCGCATCACCAAGGGATGCTTTGCCCCTGGTGGTCCACGAACTGCGCCCGACCTGTGGGCTGTAAGGCGTCCAGCACCGCCAGCAAGCGCTGAGCGGATTCTTCGGGGCGCAGCGCATCGTTGCCCACAAAGGGCTGGCTCAGGGCCGACTGCACCGTGCCGGGCTGCAAAGCCGCCACCAAGGCCATGGGTCTGCGCCGCGCGAGTTCAATGGCGGCGGTTTGCAGCAACATGTTGAGCGCGGCCTTCGCGGCGCGATAGCCGTACCAACCGCCTTTGTGGTTGTCTTCGATGCTGCCCACTCGCGCCGACAGCTTGCCCCAGATCACCCGCTGACCCGACGCCAACAAGGGCGCCAAGTGTTTGAGCAACAGGCCAGGCCCCACGGCATTGAGCTGCAAGGCATCCAACAGGTGGGTGGCATCGAGTTCGTCCAGCCGTTTTTCTGGGCCACGGCCATGGACTGTGAGCGCCCCCGTGGCATCCACCACCAAATGAAAAGGCCCTTGCCCTGCCAGCGCCTGTGCACACGCGGCGATGCTGGCCTCGCTCAGCAAGTCCAGCCCTGGCGAGCTTTGGCGCGACACCCCGATCACTGCCGCGCAGCGCGGGTCATGCTGCAGCTGGTGTAACAATGCACTGCCAATCGCGCCGCTCGCACCAATGACCACCGCGCGATAGCCCTCGGGCAGGGAAAGCATCACGATGGAGCCTTTTGGAGTTGGTTGGATTTTAGGTCGTACGCACACCTGAAGCCGATGTAGACCGCGTAAAAATCGGCGGGTTTGTAGGCCTGCACATCGGCTTTCATGTTGTAGGCACCGTACCACCAAGATCCTCCCACGGTTCGCCGCTCATTGCCTCGGGCATCGGTGGTCCACTCCCACACATTGGCGCCCATGTCATACAGGCCATTCACACCCTGACGGGTGGCCCCGGCAGGCGCAGCGCGTGGCCATGGGTCAGGATCGCTGGTATTGGCGCCTTGTGGACTGTCACCCGTGCTCCAAGGGTAGGTGCGGCCTTTGACCCAAGGCGCAGGCGGTTCATCTCGCATCTCTGTGAAACCCGCCTTTTGCCATTCGGCACCCGTGGGCAGACGCCCCCCTGCCCAGCGGCAAAAGGCCTGAGCCTCGGCAAAGTCCAGATGAACAGCAGGAAGGGCCGTGCCAGCGGTCACGCCATCGGGCCTGCGCCATGACCAACCTGGGCGGCGCTCCCATCCAGCACCGTATTCAAAACCGCCACCTTCTTTTTCAGCGCGGGTCACGGTTCCCGTGGCCCGCACATAACGCTCAAACTGGGCGATGGTGACTTCCGTGCGGTCGATGGCCCAGTCGCCCAACACCACCTTATCGGCGGCTCTTTCGGCCATCTTGTTGGTCAGGGGTTGGGACGATTGGGCCAGCGCCACAGGCGCACCCAAGACCGACATCCAGCTCAGACTGAAAAACACCAGCAAGCAAACTCCCAGCTGACTCATCACGCCTTCTCCTCACCAGTCCAACGACGCACCCACTGTTGCAAACGAGGGCGCAAAGGTAAAAACAAACGGTAAGCAACTTCGAATAACCACGACATGGGCGGCCAAGCCGAAAGCCACCCAAGCCAGCGCCAACCCGGAAACACACGCCACATCTGAGAAAACGCCGCTGCACCGCTGTAAAAGCGGCCCTCTGGATCGCGCACATGAAAACGTGCCATGGCTTGAGCGCAGCTGAGCGAACCCAAATCGACCCCGGTGCTCACGTCAACCCAAGCCACAGTGGCAGCCTGCGGAAGTTGGCGGTAAATGGCCATCTCACGTCGGCACAACGGGCAGGAGCCGTCAAAGTAAACCGTTAATCGGAGAGATTCGGTCATGCTGCCAGGTCCGCACGTGCAAGCAAACGACCTTGTCGGTCCACCAGAAAACCTTCGCCCACGCCCGGATAGGCTCTGGTCAAACCGCTCATGATGACTTGGTGCGTGACCCAGACCTCGGTACGCCCGGCGGGCAGAGCCGAGAGGCGATCGCGCATCGCTTTTTGCTGCGCGGCCGGGTCACCCTGCCCCGCAAAAGTGCTGTTGAGCGCGGACCAATCTTCGTAAGCCCCAAACGCCAAACGCGCCGTGTCTTGGCAGCGGCACCATTGGCTGCTGCGCACCGCATCGGGCTTGAAATTTTGCGATTGCAACCAAGCCCCCAAGGCCCGTGAGGCTTGTCGACCTGCCTCGCTCAGGTTGCGTTGGGTGCGGCATTGCCCGATCGCAAAACCGGGCGGATCACCCAGCCCCGACTCGGTCGCGGCATGACGGATCAACAACACACCACCTTGGCGCCAAGCGGTCAGCAACTGCGCACGCGAGGCGTTTTGCGATGCCTGCGCAAAACCCTGGCCGGGCGCACTGGCGAGCAAAGGCGCGATGAGGCCCGCACCCAAGCGGGCCAAGGCCGTGCGACGCTTCACCAAATAAGGAGCATCCATGACAGGTTTCATGAACCCGGTCTCAATTCACGTCGCCCGAAGCGATGCGGCGCAGCGCCTGCTCAAACACCTCGACCGGCTGTCCACCCGAAATCAGGTGCCTGTCGTTGATGATGACCGCAGGCACCGAGCGGATGCCTGCTTGCGCATAAAACTGCTGGCGCTCGCGCACTTCCGTGGTGTGCGCGTCGCTTTCCAGCACCTCTCGGGCAGCAGCCACATCCAGACCAGCTGCGGCCACACCCGCGAGCAAAACCTCGGGGTCTTCCATACACTCTGCGTGGCCTTGATAGGCCTGCAAAAACGCTTTTTTCAAGGCATGTTGCGCCCCAGTGCCCTGACCTTCGGCCCAGTGCAGCAAACGGTGGGCGTTGAACGTGTTGTAAACCCGACCCCGCCCGCCGGGGTTGAATTCAAAACCTACCTCGGCCCCGCGAGCGGCGATCGTCTGGCGAATTTGCGCCTGCTGCTCGGCTGTCGATCCGTACTTTTGTGTCAAGTGCTCGCCCAAATCCTGCCCACCAGGGGGCATGTGCGGGTTCAGCTCAAAGGGCTGAAAGTGCAGATCGGCTTGGACTTCACTGTCCAGACGGACCAAAGCCTGTTCAAGGGCACCCAGACCCACGGCGCACCAGGGACAGGCAATGTCGGAAACAAAATCAATTTTCAAAGTGGTCATGGATCGCTTTCAGGCAAGGCCTAGGATATTGCCGCAAATCACCGACAATCGCAGACCAAGCCCCCAATCCCCATGATTTATTGAGCGATAGAGTCCCACCATGAACATCCTTGTCCTGCACGGCATCAACCTGAACATGTTCGGCAAACGCGACCCGGCCCAGTACGGCACGACCACGCTGGACGAGATCAACGCCCAACTCACCGCCCTGGGCCAAACCCTGGGCGCTCAAGTCGAGTGCTTCCAGACCAACTTCGAAGGCGAGATGGCCGAGCGCATCCACCGTGCCCATGGCGAGGGCGTGAAAGCGGTGCTCATCAACGCCGGGGCCTGGACACATTACAGCTATGGGATCCGCGACGCGCTGGCCATCCTCAAGTGCCCCATCATCGAAGTGCACATGTCCAACATCCACGCCCGCGAGGCCTTTCGCCACCACTCGGTGATTGCCGACATTGCCAAAGGCCAGATCGCCGGATTTGGTGTGGACAGCTACCTTCTGGGGCTGCGGGCCGCTGTCTCGGCGGGTCGGGACTGAAGCGCGCGCCATCCGCGCCAGGCTTGCGCTCGCCGTTGCATCATTCAGCCAAGGTGTAACGTTGGCACAGCTCCAAAAACGCACCGAGTCGGGGGTCCAGGCCAGTTTCTTCTTGCAGTAAAGCGGCCACGGCCGGGGCCATGCGAGCGGCTTGCCGGGCATCCAGGAACAGCGCACGCCAACGCCTGGCCAGCATATCTTCCACGGTCAAAGCCCATTCCTGACGGGCAGCAAAGCGCACCATGGCTTCGCTCAAACCCATGCCCAGGTCTCGGTCAGCCCCGGGCAGGCGCAACACATCCTCGGCCTCGGTGCCCCACAAATGCAAACCCGGCGCATCGCTGATCCGGTGCTTGGCAGTCGCAGATGACGGCTTATCGGGCATGGCAGAGGGTGCGCCCACCAATCGGTGCTGCGCGGTGTTCACCGGACTTGGGGCCACACCAGGCCCTGTGGCCAAGTCACCGTGTTCGGCCATGACCTGCAAGACATGCTCGGCCATGCTGCGGTAAGTGGTCCACTTGCCACCCGTCACGGTCACAAAACCCGGGGCTTCACGCTGGATCAGGTGTTCGCGCGACAGTTTGCTGGTCGAGCCGCCTGCCGCATCGGCTGCGCCCTGCACCACCAAGGGGCGCAAACCCACCCACACGCTCAACACATCGGACCGGCCCAAGCTCACGCCCAACGACTGCTGCGCTTCGCGAAACAGAAACTCCAACTCCTCGGCCATGGGCACGGGCTCTTTGGTCGCATCGGCGCGGGGGGTGTCGGTGGTGCCGATCACGGTCGCCCCCAACCAAGGCACGGCAAACAAGACACGGCCATCGGCGGTGCTTGGAATCAACACCGCCTCGCGAATGGGTAAACGCTCGCGTGCCACCACCAGGTGCACCCCCTGGCTGGCTGTGACCAGTGGCTTGACCGGGGGGGCTTCGCCGCTGCTGCGGGTCGACAAGGCCATTTGGCGCAAGCCGTCGACCCAAACCCCGGTGGCATTGACCACACAACGGGCCAGGCCCTCGCGGGTTAGGCCGCTGCGCTCGTCCAGCCACTGCACGCACCAGCCCTGCGCATCGGGCAGCAGGGCCGTGACCCGGCTGTGGTTGTGCAAACTGGCCCCCGCGCGGCGGGCCGTCTTGGCCAGGGCCAATGCCAGGCGAGCGTCTTCAAACTGTGCATCCCAGTAGCGCATGCCCGCCACCCAGGTGCTTTGCGGCGCAGCGCTGCCCCCTGCTGGCTCCACGCCACCGGCCACATCGCCCGGGCAACGCGACAGCAACTCGCGGCGCGACAAAGCCACCGTTCGCCCCAAGCTCCAACGCCCGGACAGCCATTGGTACAGTTTCAGGCCCATGCCTGTCCAGGCCCACGACAGCCAACTGGCCCCGGGCACCACAAATGACAAAGGCTGGGCCAAATGCGGGGCCAAGGCCAACACCGTGGCACGTTCGCGTAAGGCCTCGCGCACCAGTCGCCAATGCCCCTGGGCCAGATAGCGTACGCCGCCGTGCAGCAACTTGGTCGAGCGTGACGAAGTGCCACAGGCCCAATCGCCCGCCTCCAGCAGCGCCACCCGCTGGCCTTGCAGCGCCGCTTGTACGGCCACACCCAGGCCCGTAGCACCACCACCCACCACCAACACATCCCACTGGACCATGGGCTCGGTAGCGGGGCTCGCCGCTTTCACAACGGCGTCGACGTCGGAGGATGCGCTTGAATTTCCCAAAAATTTTCCTTAAATGATCGAAAAATGTTGTTTTATATTGACTATTTTTGATTGTATCGGTGAATCACTCGGTTTTGCGTTATTCTGCACAACTCATTGTTGACACTGTCTTCATCGCGACTGCCATGGCCTTCAACCCTCGACAACTGTCCCTTTTGCAAGCCGTACGCGAACACGGCAGCGTCAAAACCGAAACCCTGGCCGAACAGCTGGGCATCCCTTTGCAAACCGTGCGGCGTGACCTGCAGCGCCTGACCAAGACGGCCATGCTCGAGCGCTTTCATGGCGGCGTGCGGGTGGTCGACTCGTCCACACGCAACACCACCTACACCGAGCGCCAGCGCACCCAGGCACAAGCCAAACAAGACATCGCCCGACAAGTGGCCCAAGCCATCCCCAACGGAGCCAGCCTGTTCATGAACATTGGCACCACCGTCGAGGCCGTGGCCCGTGAGCTGCTGCAGCACAAGGGCCTGCGCGTGATCACCAACAACCTGCATGTGGCGCACATCCTGGCGGCCAACCCCGAATGCGACGTGCTGGTGGCAGGCGGCACTGTGCGCCACGAAGACCTGGGCGTGGTGGGTGAAGCCGCGCTGGCCTTCATCCGACAATTCAAGGTGGACATCGGCCTGATCGGCATCAGCGGCATCGACGCCGATGGGACCCTGCGCGACTACGACATGCGCGAAGTCATGGTGGCCCGAGCCATCGTGACCCAGTCACGCCAAGTCTGGCTGGTGGCCGACCACAGCAAATTCGACCGCCCGGCCATGATCGAAATGGCCCCGCTCAGAGCGGTGCACACCCTCTTCACCGACAGGGCTCCCGGGACAGCGCAGCAGCGCTTGATGGAGGACTTGGGGGTGCGGTGTGTGGTGGCACAAGCACCAATCAAGGCTTAAACCCTGAACAGTGGGTTCAGCTTTTCTTGCGTGGGGGCAAACCAGTGTGCTGGGTCAGAATTTGCCCTTTTTTGGGCTGCCCCATGCGTTTGGGTGCCGTTGACAAAGACACCGATGACTTGGCCCCCGCACCTGTGCTGTTTTTGCGGCGTGCGCTTTGGTAGCCCTCTTCGGCCAGCGGCTGCCAGTTCGGGATCAGGTGGTGTTTGCCATTGCCGATCAAATCTGACCGGCCCATGGCCTTGAGGGCTTCGCGCAACAGCGGCCAGTTGGTGGCGTCGTGGTAGCGCAAAAACGCTTTGTGCAGGCGGCGGCGTTTGTCGCCTTTGACCACATCCACTTTTTCGCTGTCGCGTGTGATTTTGCGCAGCGGGTTGCGGGTGGAGTGGTACATGGCCGTGGCCGTGGCCATGGGGCTGGGGTAGAAGGTTTGCACCTGGTCGGCCCTGAAACTGTTCTTTTTGAGCCAGATGGCCAGGTTCATCATGTCTTCGTCACTGGTACCCGGGTGGGCGGCGATGAAGTATGGGATGAGGAACTGCTTTTTACCCACTTCTTCGCTGTACTTGTCAAACATCGACTTGAAGCGGTCGTAGGTGCCGATGCCCGGCTTCATCATCTTGGAAAGCGGGCCGCCCTCGGTGTGCTCGGGCGCGATCTTCAGGTAGCCGCCCACATGGTGCTGCACCAGCTCTTTCACATACTCGGGCGACTGCACGGCCAAGTCGTAACGCAGACCAGAGCCGATCAGGATTTTCTTGATGCCCTTGAGGTTACGCGCCCGGCGGTACATGTTGATCAGCGGACCGTGGTCGGTGGTCAGGTTCTGGCAAATGCCTGGAAACACGCAGCTGGGTTTGCGGCAGGCCGATTCGATCTCGGGGCTTTTGCAGCCCAGGCGGTACATATTGGCCGTGGGGCCACCCAGGTCAGAGATGACGCCGGTGAAGCCTTTGACCTTGTCGCGGATGTCTTCCACCTCGCGGATGACCGATTCTTCGGAGCGGCTTTGGATGATGCGGCCTTCGTGCTCGGTGATGGAGCAAAAGGTGCAGCCGCCAAAGCAGCCGCGCATGATGTTCACGGAAAAGCGGATCATTTCCCACGCGGGGATTTTGGTCGCATGGTCGTGGCTGCCGTTTTCGTCAGCATAACGGGGGTGTGGGCTGCGGGCATACGGCAGGTCGAACACCAAGTCCATCTCGGCGGTGGTCAGCGGAATGGGCGGTGGTGTGATCCACACGTCACGCGCGGTGGTGCCTTCGCCATGCGCTTGCACCAAGCAACGGGCGTTGCCGGGGTTGGTTTCCAGGTGCAACACGCGGTTGGCGTGGGCGTAGAGCACGGCGTCTTGCTTGACTTGCTCGTAGCTGGGCAGTCGGATCACGCTTTTGTCGCGGGGCGGCACTTTGTGGGTGCCTTTGCCGCGCAACTCGGAAGAAGCAGCCATGGATTGCCGCACTTCGCTCGCAATGACAACACTTCCGTCATCGCGAGGAGCGAAGCGACGTGGCGATCCGGTGGCGGCGTTGGGCACAAACTTCAAGGTCTGAACCTTCTGGTTTTCGCCCTCGGCCACTTCTTTGGCTTCTTCCTCGCGGGCGCAAGTGGCGCCCTGCTCCCGCGCTTGGTCCGAAATCATCAAATACGGGTTGATGTGCGCCTCGACGTGGCCGGGCGTGTCCACGCTGGTGGAATCGATCTCGAACCAGCCCTCTGGCGTTTCGCGGCGCACAAAGGCGGTGCCGCGCACGTCGGTGATCTGCTGCACCGGCTCACGGGCGGCCAGGCGGTGGGCGATCTCCACAATCGCCCTCTCGGCATTGCCGTAAAGCAGCAAATCGCATTTGCTGTCCACCACGATGGAGCGGCGCACTTTGTCAGACCAGTAGTCGTAATGCGCGATGCGGCGCAAGCTGCCTTCGATGCCGCCCAGCACGATCGGCACGTCAGGAAAAGCTTCGCGGCAGCGCTGGCTGTAGACGATGGCCGCGCGGTCGGGCCGTTTGCCGCCCACGTCACCCGGGGTGTAGGCGTCGTCGCTGCGGATTTTGCGGTCCGCCGTGTAGCGGTTGATCATGGAGTCCATGTTGCCGCTGGTCACGCCCCAAAACAGATTCGGTTTGCCCAAAGCCTTGAAGGCCTCGGCACTGGTCCAGTCGGGCTGGGCGATGATGCCGACCCGAAAACCCTGGTTTTCCAGCATGCGGCCGATCACGGCCATGCCGAAACTGGGGTGGTCCACATAGGCATCGCCCGTGACCAAAATGATGTCGCAACTGTCCCAGCCCAGTTGGGTCATTTCCTCGCGGCTCATCGGTAAAAACGGGGCCGTGCCAAAGCGCTGCGCCCAGTACTTGCGGTAACTGGTCAGCGGTTTGGCGTCACGCGGGAAGAAGGAAACGTCGACAAAGGCGTTCATGGAGCGAACATTCGGGACAACCCGCTAGTGTAGGGGTTTGGGGGTGGGCTTACTGCCTGGATGGCTATCGCATAATCAAACAAAACAAGGTCAGCAGGGAGGATCTGTATGGTGTTCAAGCATCTCAAGCTGTTGTGGGACGATACGGGTCAACGACAAATACTGGCCCGGCTGCAATCCCCAACTTCCACTCCACTGTTTATTCCATGTGATGATCGACGCTCTTTGCAGGCCTACCGTGGTCACCTGTTCGGATTGTTGCAAAGCCTTTTGTTTTGGACAGATTTTTGGCCAATTTGGTTGATCTTTTTACCTTTCATCGTCCCTGTCCATGCTTGTTTCTGGTTTTGGCGGCGGACACAACCACAACCTGGTTGGTTATTGGACTGGGACAACCTCCTACTTAAGTCTGCTCAACAAAATACTGATGCCACTTATCCGCTATCGCCCGACATGGGGCTTCTGGCGCACCACCGACAAATTGACATCACGCACCCCACCCGTGGGCCTTTGCTGACCCTGTTCACTGCGGCGGCTTCGACTGATCCTCTTGATCAACGTGAGCAAGAAAACCTGGCGCGAACACTGGCCGAAAAGTTGAACTTGCGCCTGGTGGGCTGCCGGGTGGCGTTGAAGTAACAAAGTGCTGAGGCTCGCCAGAGCCCTCAGTGACACATCAAACCATGCCTTTTTCTCTCGCCCGCCCTGCCACCTACGAACTCGTCATCAAAAAAAGCCGTTTCATCGCCTGCGTTGAATCGGTCGCGGGGCGCGACGAGGCGCAGGCCCGGGTGGCGCAGCTCAAGGCAGAGCACCCCGACGCCGCCCATGTGTGCTGGGCCTTGCTGGCCGGGGGCCAGTCGGCGGCCAACGACGATGGTGAGCCCGGCGGCACGGCCGGACGCCCTATGCTGGAAGTGCTGCGCCATCAGGACCTGCAGGGCGTGATGGCTTCGGTGGTACGTTACTTTGGCGGCATCAAGCTGGGCGCAGGCGGTCTGGTGCGGGCCTACACCGATGCGGTGGCCCAGGCGCTGCTCAGCGCCGAAAAAGTCCCGCTCATTGTGCAGACCACATTGGCGTGCAGCGTGCCTTATGCACTGGAAGGCCTGGTCAGGCACGAGCTGGAACTGGCGCAAGCGCCCTTGCTGGGCGTGAGCCACGGCAGTGTGGTCACCTTGCATTTTGCGCTTCCCCAAAGCCAGGCCGCCGAGTGGATGGCGCGGTTGAGCGAGAGTGGCCGGGGCCAATTGGTCTGGCTAGAAGGTGACAGTCCGTCATGAACAGACACGGCGTAGCGCACCATAATGCGAGCATGCCCGAAGAACTCCCGCTGAACCGTCCGAAGTCCAAGACCGATCTGTTTGTGTCCTTCACCTTTTTGGCTTTGCAGGGCTTTGGTGGGGTGTTGGCTGTGGTGCAACGCGAAGTGGTCGAGCGCAAGCGTTGGATGACCCCAGCCCAGTTTGTCGAGGACTGGGCTGTGGCTCAAATTCTGCCCGGCCCCAATGTGATCAACTTTTGTTTGATGATTGGTGGGCGCTATTTTGGTTTGGCGGGTGCCATGGCGGCATTGGCGGGCATGCTGGCCGCGCCCACGGCCGTTTTGCTGGTGCTGGCGCTGGCATTTGGCAGCGTTTCCGATTTGGCGTGGGCTCAAGGGGCCTTGCGTGGCATGGGGGCCGTGGCCGCAGGCTTGATTGCGGCCACGGGCATCAAACTCATCCCCGCCCTCAAATCCAATCCTGTCGGGATCGGCATGAGCGCTGCGATCATGCTGAGCACCTTCATCGGCGTGAGTTTGTTGCGCTGGCCCCTCATTTGGGTGCTGCTCGGCATTGGCAGTTTGGCCTGTGGCTGGGCCTATGTGCAACTGACACGCCAAGCCATCGCCCCAAAGGCCGCCCCATGATCATGGAGCTTCAATTGAGCGTGGGCGAGTGGCTGGCATTGTTCAACCATTTTTTGTCGCTGTCCTTGTTGGCGGTGGGCGGCGCGATCATCCTCGCGCCCGACATGCACCGTTTTTTGGTAGAAGAAAACCACTGGCTGACCGAGCAACAATTCAGCTCATCCATTGCGCTGGCCCAATCGGCGCCAGGCCCCAATGTGTTGTTTGTGGGACTGATCGGCTGGAACGTGGGACTCAATGCGGGCGCGGGCCTGGGTGGCGGCTGGATCAGTGTGGCCTTGTCGGCGCTGGGCATGCTGATCAGCCTGCTCGGCATCATGCTGCCCTCTTCCATTTTGACTTACACCACCACTCGCTGGGCCCACAAGCACCGCGACAACCGCGGCGTGAGGGCCTTCAAGCTGGGCATGGCGCCCGTGGTGATCGCCCTGCTGGTGTCGACGGGCTGGCTGCTCACGGCCAGCCACAACAACCCGATGCGCGACTGGCCCCTGTGGGTGTTGACGATGGTGGCCATGGGCTTGGTCTGGCGCACGCGCATCCACTTGTTGTGGCTGATCGGTGCAGGTGCAGTGCTCGGTGCATTGGGCTGGGTTTGATGCGACAGCCGCAAACTTCAGCGCAAAACAACGGTTTTCAGCGGGGGCTCTCGAAGAATATCGTGTTCGAGTAGTCACTGACCTCGAAATAGACTTTTTTCTCGCCCGGATCGACCTCAAAATTGAAATTTTCATCGAGCACACCGTAACCGTAGCGGTAAGCACGGGGTTTGCCATCGTCTGTGCCCAAAGCGGTGCTGACTTTGTCTACCTTGATGAAGCGGCGCACCAATTTGTCACCCGCATACACCTCCATCACACCGTTGGTGCCGGTCCAGTTCTGGATGCTGCGGCCAATTTTGTTTTGCTGTTCCTGGGTGCAGGCGGCCAACAGGCTGGCTGCGCCGACGGCAAGAATCAGAGCGATTCGGCTGGTGGTTTTGGTCATGACAGGCTCCCTTTTGGAATGGTTTTTGAATTGAACATGAGACTCAGCTGCGCTGGCGCAAAGCCTCGTACAAGCACACCCCACTGGCCACCGAGACGTTCAAGCTCTCGACCGCGCCACGCATGGGGATGCTCACCAGTTCGTCACAGTTCTTGCGCGTCAGCTGGCGCATCCCTGCACCTTCGGCCCCCAGCACCAAAGCAGTGGGCACATTCAGATCGGCCTGGTAAATGCTGCGCGGCGCGGCATCGCTGGTGCCAATCACCCAAATGCTGCGCTCCTTGAGCTCGCCCAAGGTCCGGGCCAGGTTGGTGACCATGAAGTAAGGCATGGTCTCGGCCGCGCCGCTGGCCACCTTGGCCACGGTGGCATTGATGCCGGCCGCATGGTCTTTGGGGGCAATGACCGCATGTGCCCCCGCGCCATCGGCCACACGCAAACAAGCGCCTAAATTGTGGGGGTCGGTCACGCCGTCCAGCACCAAGAGCAAAGGTGGGCCTTCGACGGTGTCGAGCAGATCGTCGAGCGAATGGTTTTGTGGGATGGGCGTGACGAGGGCAACCACACCTTGGTGGCCATGGCCTCCAGCGAGTTTGGCCAAGCGTTCGTTGTCCGACTCGATCATGCGCATGCCCGAGTCACGGGCTTTGTCGATGAACTGCCGCATGCGGGCGTCGCGGCGCGTGACCTCGTGATGGATTTCAACAACGGATTGGGGCGCGATCTTGAGACGAACGCCCACGGCATGGAAGCCGAACAGCACTTTGTGGGATGACATCCTTGGATTATCGTTGGTCCAACGCTGGGGGACATGTGCGCCAGCCGTTTGCTAGTCCAAAGCGCTTCAAACGGATGAAAGGACTGACTCGCTCAAACGCCCGGCTTGGATCACCAAGCTGCGATCACAACGCGCGGCCAACTGCCGGTCGTGTGTGACCAAGACCAAGGTGGTGCCCTGCTCGCGGTTGAGCGCGAACATCAAGTCCATGATCGCCTCGCCCGTGGCGTGGTCCAGGCTGCCGGTGGGCTCGTCGGCCAAGAGCAGATCGGGCTGCACCACAAATGCGCGGGCCAGGGCCACGCGCTGCTGCTCACCACCCGACAAGACTTTGGGCAAATGTTTGAGGCGCTCGCCCAGGCCTACGCGTTGCAGCATGGCCGTGGCGGTGCTGCGGGCATCGGGCCGATCGGCCAACTCCAGGGGCAGCATCACGTTTTCAAGCGCTGTGAGGTTGGGCATGAGCTGAAAGCTCTGGAACACAAAACCCACATGCTGGGCCCGCACCGCGGCGCGTTCATCTTCAGACAAATCAAACAGCGACTGCCCCGCCAGCACCACCTGTCCGGTGCTGGGCGTGTCCAGCCCCGCGAGGATGGCCAGCAAGGTGCTTTTGCCAGAGCCAGAAGCACCAACAATGGCGGCTGTTTCCCCAGCATTCAGCGAGAAATTGATATCGCGCAAAATGTCCAGCTGCCCACTGGCATCTTGCACACTTTTAGAAACGCCACGCACGGCAATGATGGATTCAGGCATGCACACACCTTTGTTGAGACGTCGCCACTTTAACTGGACCTTGCTGGCCCTGGCTGGCTGGGGCTTTGCCGCGTCTATTCAAGCCGCTTCAGTGCAGCGCATTTTGGTGCTGGGCGATTCACTGAGCGCCGAGTACGGCCTGGCCCGAGGAACGGGCTGGGTGGCTTTGATGCAGAAACAATTGGACAAAGAAAAGCCCGGGGTGGAAGTCATCAACGCCAGCATCAGCGGCGACACCACCTCGGGCGGGCGCTCACGCCTGCCCGCCTTGCTCAAACGCCACCAGCCCAGCCATGTGGTCATTGAGCTGGGGGGCAACGATGCGCTGCGTGGCTTGCCCATGACCATGACCCAGGGCAATTTGCTGGCCATGACCCAACAAGCCCAAGCCGCCGGGGCCCAAGTGCTTCTGCTGGGCATGCAAATGCCACCCAATTACGGCCCCGACATGGCGCGGCAGTTTGAAGCGGCTTACGCCCAAGTGGCCAAAAGCCAAAAGGCGGCATTGGTGCCTTTCTTTTTGAAAGGTGTGGGTGATGATCCCGATCCGCTCAAATGGTTTCAGGCCGACCGGATCCACCCCAATGAAGCAGCACAACCGCGCATGCTGGCCAATGTCTGGCCCATTTTGAAGAAACAACTGAAATGAGCCTTCACCTGATTCCCGCCTCGGAGGCCATGGCGCAGTTGGACCAGTTTGACGCGATCCTTGACGCCCGATCGGAAGGTGAGCACGCCGAAGATCACCTGCCCGGCGCTCTGAGTTGGCCGTCGCTCAATAACGAAGAGCGCATCAAAGTGGGCACGCTTTACAAGCAGGTCAGCCCCTTTGAGGCGCAAAAAATCGGCGCGGCGTTGGTGGCCAAAAACATCGCCCGCCACATCGAAACCCATGTGATGGACAAGCCCAAGAACTGGCAGCCGCTGGTGTATTGCTGGCGCGGGGGCAAACGCAGCAACTCCTTGGCGCTGATCCTGGGGCAAATCGGCTTCAAGGTGCACCTGATCGAGGGCGGCTACAAAGCCTTTCGCAAAGAGTTGATGGAAGACACCCCCCGCCAGGCAGAGCGCCTGCATTTCAAGGTGCTGTGTGGACCCACCGGTTCGGGCAAAACGCGCTTGCTGCAAGCGCTGGCGCAAGAAGGCGCTCAGGTGCTGGACTTGGAAGCCATCGCATGCCACCGAAGCTCGGTGCTGGGCCTGATTCCGGGCACACCACAACCCACGCAAAAGGCGTTTGACACCCAAGTCTGGAATGCTTTGCGCGGCTTCAGCGCCGATCGCCCGGTGTTTGTGGAAGCGGAGAGCAAAAAAGTGGGTAATCTGGCCGTGCCCGATGCGCTCATGGCCGCCATGCGCGCCAGCCCTTGCCTGCGGGTGGACCTGTCGCAGGAAAACCGAGTGAATTTGCTGTTGGAGGACTATGCGTTCTTCACACAAGACAGAGCCTTGTTTGCCGACCGTCTGGAGCGGCTGGTGGCCCTGCGCGGCAAAGCTGTGGTGCAGGGCTGGCAAGAGCGCATTGAGCGGGGTGAAATGCGTGAGGTGGTGACCGAGTTGCTCTCAGGCCATTACGACCCGGGCTATGAAACCTCGACAGGCAACAACTTTGTGCATTACGCCCAAGCCCCGCTGGTCACCCCAGCGAGCCACAGCATGAGAGACATACTGGTTTTGGCAAAGGAACTGGCCCAAGTCCCTTGACGGGTGCTGAGCCCGTGCTTCAAGCAGCGGGTGTGGACGACTCTGTCGCGCCCGGCGCTGCTGTGTTGGCATCGCCCTCACCACCCTCGACCTCGGACCCGTCCTCCGGCAGCAGGCCCGATTTGCGGTCGGACTTGGCCTTGAGCTTGTCTTCTTTTTTGCGTTTCTTGGCCAGTTCTTTCTGGCGTTTTTCGAATCCGTAGTTGGGTGTGGCCAAGATGGCTCCTTTAATTTGAGCTGCCCAATGTAACAGCTTATTCAGGGCCT
>CAMDFK010000017.1 GCA_945897465.1 Limnohabitans sp. Rim8
GCTCTGGGGTCCAGCGCCTGCGGCGCTGAACGCTGGTCACCACTTCCACCCGAGTGGGCGTTGCTGAAGACATAGTCATATCCATGGTCGTATTCCTGTTTCTTAGTTTAAGGAATACCGACGGGACTGTGTTTCAGGGGGCTAACTCAGTGTCATACAAAACTATCTTTAACTGGATCTGAGCGTAGTCCATTGCCGTTCGCAAGCGAGATCAGATTAAAGCGTTTCGCCAATCGCACAAGACACACACTCTCTCCTTAGAAAAGGGCAGGACCGTTGAGGCCAAATCCGAGACACGGTTAACATACAGGATGAGTGTTTAGAATAAAGTCGACACTTTACTTTCTTTCAAGTGAAGACGATTGGGCATATCAATCATGCCGGCTAAAACTGTTGTCTTGCTTAAGCCCCAGCACCGTAAACAACCTGTTCAAATCCCCCTCTTCACGCATCACTTCCTGCATGAGTTCAGGCAGGGGCATGCGGCCCCAGCTGACCGCGCGGCGGACCAAATAAGGTGTGGGGCTGTGGGGCTCGATGCTTTGGAGGAAGTTGGCAATGCCTTCAAGCTGTCGGTAGGCGTCGGCTCGTGAGCGGATGGGGCCTGTGGCAAGGCGCGGGTCTACAAAATCTTCGCCCGGCACGCCAGGCTTCATCGCAGGTTCGCCTGCATTTTCTATGGCATCGGCGGGTTGGTCTTCGTCCATGGCTTGCTCCGTAGGGGTGTGCGAAGTTGTAGCCGAAACAGTTTGACGATTGGACAACAGGCTCGTGATGGCCCGATCGATCAAGCCCAAGGTTTCGGTCACGCGAGACAAGCTGGGGGCCTCTTTGCTCAGCCGTTCATCAACCATCGCGTCGAATGCCTTCCATTCCGTCATGGCCAGGGCCAGCGATTCGCGCAATTGCAGCAACTGTGGGGCGGCCGTTGTCGCGCCTACCAGCATCAACTCGTCTCTGCTGGGGGTTGCTGTCAGATTGGGTTCATTGTCATTCTCAACCTCAGATTTAGCCGGTGGCACCAGCGGAGCTTTGGTCCAGTCTTCCAAACTGATGTAAGACGGCTTGCGGTCGGGCCAAGGCAGCAGTCCCACATTCAGACGCAATGTCAAAGGTATGCTTTCATTCATCCAGGCCAATGGGGCCACGCGAGCGTCGTAGTCACCGTCTTCGCTTTGGCGTGGATGCACGCCTTCCCAATAGGTGTCCAACATCCCCTTGATCAGGCGAACGCCTGCGCGCAAGCCGTCCACTTGGTGGAGGTGAATCCAAGCCTCGGACAGCCAAGCGGCAATTTGCAGGTCTTTACTGCGCTCGCTCAGGGTTTGGCTACAAAGTGATGCAACCAGCGACCAGTCGGCTTTTTTCAGGGGCCGCTCCCACTCGCCCTGAGGCAAGCTGGGATCGTCGGATTCCCGTGCAATCCTGATCTCGGCGATCACGGGGTCGTAACGTGCAGAAGTGCCTGTCGGCTCATCGCCAGGTAAAGGCTTGAGCAAGGCGTCAACGACGTCAAACAGTTGAGGTGCAGCGTTTTCCATGGGCGATTTGAATAAGTTTCTTTTCAGGGTTTGATGGGTTCGGGTGCACGCGTAGGCAATACTCCAGGCCAAATCAATGGGTTGCGTTTCCCCGGCGGGCTCAATGTCAGACGCAAATAAACTCTGGCCCGGTTTTCACTTGTAACCGGCGATGGGGCCACTGTCGAAACAGGCGCTGCTGTATTGGCGTTCTTACCCGATGCCGCGCTGCCCAAGGTCGGCAAACTGTCAACCTGCAACGGGAACTCCACACGCAACAACTGACTTCGACCGTCACCGCGGGCTTCAACTTCGCGTTGACGGCCAATCAGGTTGAACAGCGACCACGCATCAGAAAACCGCAAAGTCACGGTCTTGCCGTCAACGCTCATTGCCGGTTGCCGCGGGTCAGCCAGTGGGCTCGCCTGACCGTCCTTGGCCAATCTCAAAGTGAGGGTGATTGGCTGGCCAGGTTCCCAGCGCATCGGCTTGGGCGTGTCGCGCAGGCCTAAGCGCTGACGGCCAATCTCCAAACTCCAATCAATCACCTGATTGCCTTGATTTTCAGCGCCTTGGTTGGCACGAAACTCGACGGACATGTCGTAGCCCACCGGCGTACTTTCTTCGGTTGGAACCAGAGGCGCCAAGAAGCTGCGTGCGCGGTCAAACTGGTCCATAAAACGATGCGCGGCAACACCAGCCGGCAGGCTCTTTTGAGTTTGAAGCAGCGCTTGTATGGCAGGTCGTGCACGTTCATAGCTTCGCAAGAGGCTGGCGATTTCGTCCAGTTCGGCCACTGGCGACTCTGCTGTCCAGCCAGGTGCTGCAAAGGGCGGACGACCGGCCAGCGTTTGATTAAAGTCGTTTGAAAATCCGCTCCACAGCGCCAACTGGTCTTTAGAGCGCAGCTCATTGCAGCGCAGGCTCAGTGAAGCTGCAAGCTGTGCATGGCGTTCAGCAAAAAAATCGGTCGGCCGTCCGCTGGGCACTTTGCCCTGAAGGCGTTCTTGACAATTCTGCCCGTCAACGTCTCCCGCCATGGTCGTTAGGAACTGCTCCAACACCAACAAGCTGCTGTTAGGGTTTTTCAGCTTGAAACGCTCGAGATCTCTTGACAAAAACTGCCAACGCTGAACTTGACTGCTGTTCAGCGCGGCTGAATTGAGCAAGCTGATCACTGCGTCGGCCTCTTTGCTCAGTTGTTCAACGCGTGCGACTTGTTGCGCCAAATAAGGCTGGAGTGCTGAAGCGTCTGCCAAACCAAAAGCCCCCAAAGCAGGGCTTTTTTCACCCTGCCAGAAGGCAAAGCTGCGCCCTTTGGCTGAATAAAGTTCAGAGCGGTTGAGCGTGTCGTCAAGCGCTTGCAGCTTTCGCAGGGCGTCACGGTTGATCAAGGCACTAAGGGCGTCGCCTTCGCGCCTTGCGCCCAGGTCAGTCAACAACTGCTGTACACGGTTTAGACGATTGCGTTCGGCTTCCATGGCAGGCACGTCGACAGAAGCACCGTTCAACTTGGCGTTTGGAGCCAAGGCTGCGTTAAGGTGCGTCATCACTTGGTTACTCAACCTGCTGTTGACAATCTGTGTGATCGCACGGTGGCTGTTCACGGGAAAGCGCGGCAAGATGTCACTCTTAAACTTCTTGCGTTGCTCTTGGGTTGCCAGAGCTTCATCCAAACGGGGCAGCTCCCAGTTCAAGCCTTGGTTGGCATATGTGTTGCTACTCAACTCAGGTGCTGGAAGATTGTTGGTCGCAGCCATGTAAGGTTCTGACATCAAAGCACTCAGGCCAGAGCGCAAACTGGTCAGCTCGCTTCCCATCCGGTAGCGCATTTCTTTCTCGTCCCAAGTCACTTCTGTGTTGGGGTTCTCGCTCAGTTGATCACTCAGCTCAATGCTGAAACTTTTGTAATTGTCATCAAATTTAGCTTTGATCACCAGGGCCAAGTCAGGGCCCAAGAGCTGTGTGGCATTCAAACGGGCCATCAAGTTGTCCCAACTTGCACCTGGGGCAAAGTTGGGTCGCCTCATCCAAGCGGCGCTACTGGCACCCGAGGCCATCAATGACTCATGGGCTTTGATTTCTGTCAGCAGCGAGTTCAAAAATTCCAACTGTGCTTTGCCATCACCACTGTCATTCACTGTCTCGATCAGTGAATTGACACTGGCATTCAGCTCCTGTTGACTCAAGAGCAGCGGGTTGTTGTCAAAAGCGGCTTCTTGCAGGCGCAAGCTTCGCTGGCGCAATGCGCAACGTAAAGCTTCTTGTGCTGGTGCCAGTTGAACTTTGCGCTCACTGGCCGCCTTGCTTCTAAAAAGCTCAGAACTTCGTTGTGAAACCGAGGTCAACTCAGTGCCAAACACCAACTTCACCAGCAGTTGCAGGTCACGCGGATTCGGAGGTAGCCCCGGCGTTTGTAGCCGTTGCAACGCACCAAAGGCCAAGTTAGTTTCTTCAACCTGGCTCACATAATTCAAAAGTGACGCAAATTCAGGCAACTCTTGAAATCCAAGTTGCAAAGTTCTGCCGATTTCATCCGCGCTTTTATTCAAAGCGGTGCAACTGGCACCTTGGATCAAATCTCCCGTACTGTTATCTTGGGGCACACCTGTGAGTTGGCTCACCTTGGTATAGAGCGCCCGTTGCAAGGTAACCGCCGCGATGTCGCCAAAGGCTTGTTCCAAATATTCGCGCAGATCGGCCGGTAAGCTGTCGATGATCGGCCAAGATCCCGGCATGAAAACTGACCAAAGGCGCCTACCGTCCATCCGTTCCATGACGCCCAGCAGGGCCACAGCTCGTTGGTTTTGGGCTTCGGCAGAGATGGTTTCTCCGTTGCGCAAGGCCAAAGCGCGCTGTTCGTTGTCTTGTTTAAATTTGGTGAGAACGCTTAGCGTTGTATCGGTTTGCTTGTGCAAAATCACCGAGCCCACGACCAAGCCCAAGCTCCAGCCACCAATCAAGGTCCAAGTGGCCCAACGAGCTCCGCGACCCAACATGGGCCGGCTGGTCAGTTGACTGCCCGATGGGCGGGCTAAACCAAATTCAGCAAATATTTTCTGTTCAAACAGATCACGCAAAAATACGGGCGCGGGCTCCACACGCCAACTCCCTGTAGCGGATGTTTGGCGAAAAGGATCCAACTCTTTTGGTGTGGCCACCAAGGCTTGGCCCTTGACGGGTGGCTGATCAATCAATGCATCTGCATCGAATGTCGGTTCAAGGGGCCCAATACCTTCGATATTTGGGGGGCTGGCGTTTGCGCCATCGGCTTTAAGGAGCTGCGCTTGATCAGCTTGGCCGTCCATGACGCTCAGCGCGCGCTGAGCCGCTTCGCCTGCATCACCCGTGAAGTAAATACCACGCATCAAAAATGGCTCGTGGTAAGTACTTGGACGCATCAGCTCGTTGACATAAAGCTGTAACTGCGGACGCAAACTGTCAATCTGGCCTGGTAATAAAAAGTAAGGTGAGCTGTCACCTTCAAGGTTGAGCACAAACAGCTCAGCAGAGGTGTCAGACAAAGTTTGGATTGTGTGGTCCACAGCCTGATCAACCCAGTTGTCTTGGTAAGTGGCGGTAATTTCGAAAGGCGAGGACCATCCCAGAATGCTTTTACGCATGGCTTCTGGCAATGCCCGCGCAAAGGGCGAGAAACCAGGCAAGCGCTCACAGCCAGAGACCATGACGTAAACGGAAAAACGCATGGCAAAACGGTTTTGTGCTTTCCACAAACGGCGGTTAGACAATTTGGCCAAGCGGTTAAGCTCTAAACGTGCATTCGGGTCGCTGCTCATGAGCAGTTCCACTGGCACGGTCACGACCAGTGAATCAAAAGGACGCTCAGGCCGGTAGTCGCGGCACAGGCTCAGAAACTCTTCCCAAGGACGCTCTGCATCGTCCTCGTCGTTGGCTGTGCCCAAGTAGGCCCCCAACATATTGATGACGATGCCCTTGTCAAAGAAGTTCCAGGATATGCCTTGGGCGCTGGCCGTGGCCGTGGAATCAGCGCTCAATGCTTGGGCAATGCCCGAGTCACCAAGAGGCAATGGCTCAGACGCATTCCCTTCATTCAGCACCAACACCCATGGCAGGGTAAGTCGTTGAGACCGGTTGGCAATATTGGCTTCTATCAGTTCAACGGCTTGTCGAAAGGAGGCGCGCAAACTGTCGTTGCGCATCTTGACAAGTCGACGGGCCTCACCGCGATTTTCTTTTTCTGGGCGACTGGCCACCCAGAACACAAAGCCGAGCACCAACAGCACCAGCAGCACCAGAACGATCAGGCTCCAAATCACAAGCTCAGATTTCAAAAACATAGATTACCCATCAAAGTGCTGTCATTGCGCGTCCGATTCATAACTTGCTTTCCTGCGAAGAAATGGGTGTGCCGTTCAAGACTTGCCGCAGCTGCCATGTGGGCCACAGCCACAACAACTCTGAAATGGCCAAGAGGGCGATCACGCTACCCAAGAAAAATAATTTCCAACGACTCACCGGTGCCATGCGTTTTGGCGCAATGTTCGACAAGGTGTTGGCGTAAGGTTGGGGTGACAAGACGCGATCGCGCCCAGCCAAATCTGCCTGTCGTTGGAAAACAAATTGAAAAAGTTCTCTGCGCAGACTTGCCAATAATTCTTGAGCGTTTTGACCGCGGTACTGGCCTTGAAAGCCTAAAGCAAGCGTGAATAAATAAAGTTGCGCCAGCGTGCGTTGGGCGGGCTCACGGGCGCGCAGAAGTTGCTTGATGTCGTCAAAAACCTTTTCCCCAGCCACACTCGACCGAAACATTGACGCTTCTAGCAAATGCTGACTCCAAATTTCCCGTCCTGGCCAATCCTGTCGCAACAACACCTCATCGGCCAATGCGGCTTTGAGGTAACGCGCGTCTTGAGCTGCTTGCTGGGCAAAGCGGCTACCCCCTTGACGGTATTCCAAGGTCTGCATTTCAATCAGGTTTTCCAGTTGCCGACTGACTTGGCGTGCCAGCACAACGGCCTCGGCGGTGCTGCTGCAGGGCGGCGCGGATTGCCAGATTCGTTCAAGTTCTTCGTAGAATTGGCGGAACTGGCGGACCAGTGAGTCGTCACTGACGGTTTCAAGGACTAGGTTGGGCATGCGTGCATTCGTTTGAGGGTGACAGGGGCTTTAGACTGCTTGGCCTTTGACAAACAACACGATCTCTTGCGGCCGCAAGGACTCATAGGTTTCGTTGTTGTTGCTCACAATCAACTGCTGACCGTCTTGCATCAGTGTTTCAGGTGTTTCAATGGCAAACAAAACATAGCCATTGCTGGCGCGCAGACCCAATTCGGGCGCAGACTCAATGCATTGCCGCGTTGCGCCCAGCACGCGTCGCTCACGCAAAGAGGCCCATGCCGATTGGGCCCCAATGACAGCACCCTCCATCCAAGCCACCAAATCTTTGTCGGGTTTGCCCCGCAGCCCAAGCACCAATCGGGGCGTGGCCCACTCCAGCTGCATGTCCAGTTGGAAATGGCTGCCCTCGAACTCGAACAAGTGCATCAAGTGATCTTGACTGATGTCGGCGACGGCTTCTTCCAATGTTTCCAACAGCGGTCCAAAAGCTGCACTGGGGCGGGCTTGGTCGTAAGCGGGGGGCAGCATGGACAACGCACCCGCCCGCAGCAAAGCCAATGGTCCCAACAAACCGCAAAGTGCCAGAAACAACGTGTACGGATGCAACGGTTGGGTTTGAAGCACCGCTTCCAAGGGCGCTAAACCTTGCAGAAGGCTGCTCAAGCGATCTTTTTGTTCCAAGGTGGTGATACGGTCTTCGGTGCGTGATGAAGGGACTTGCATTTGTCTTGCAACGAAGGCGGCCTTGCCTCTGAGTTCACTGGCCAGTTGCCAGCTGCGTACCCACAGGGGGTGGCTTCTGGGCAGCAGCATCAATGGAGGCAATTCAGAAGACAGGCGAATTTGCTTGTTGTCTTTCTGGATACAGCCTAGGCGCAAGTGTTGCCACAGCGAGGGTGGCTGAGCCCCCACTTTGAGACCCAGCGCAGGTCGCAGGCGTGGCAAGTCGGCCTCCACGGCTTGGGAAACTTCGTCTTCCATCGGGGGCAAGCTCAAAGACGTAAAGCGCGATGGCGACCCTGGCCTGTTCATGGCACGGGCGCGAGGAAGCGTGAGCCAAATGTCTTGTGGTGCCTCCTCCAAGGCTGCAGCGTGTTCGGCCAGGTCTAACTCCAACAGCCCGTGCTCAGCGCAACTGGCGTCATGCCAAACCGCTGTACCGTCTGGCATCACCGCGTCCAAGGCCAAAACGCGCAATAGTCCATTGGCAAGCAGGCCAGTGTCGACTTCCAAATGCCGAACGCCCCAAGCCAAGGGAGCAGCGGCTATCGCATGCCAGCCGGCCAGGGCATCGGTGCGAGCTTGGGTTTGCTGAAAGTGCTGTGGCACCAGCAGCATGCCTTCGTGCCACTGAATTCGCTCGGGGATGGGCGGGAATGCGTAAGTCATATCTGAAACATTTCTAATTTTTTTGTAAGTCAACGTGGCTTTGTTTTCACACTGAAACTGCGCGAACTCAAATCCACCAAAAAAGATACTTTATCCAGCGGCAATTGAGCCCGGTGATCACCGGGTGCTAAGTAGTCTGCAAACAGCACCATGCCAGTAACTCGGGGCGAGCCCAGTGCTTCTTCGCTCAGTTGCAACACCTGCTGTGGCACCAATTCCCAGCTTTTGATGGTCATGGCGTTGGGGTAAGTTTTCATGAGTTCGTTTTTGCTTGAAAACCATTTGGATGCCGACATGGTGAGTAATTTTTCAAGGGCAGCAGTGTCGCGCACAAAAACCAAGTCGAGTGCCAAGGGGCTGTTTTGGTTCACATCTGGCGCAGCCACCACAGTCATGGCTTTCCAGTCTAAAAAAGATGGACTGGGTGGACCGCTGAACAAATTGGCAGTTGAAGATGCCACGACTTTGGTCATCCCACTCACCATGGCACACCCGCTTGCAGACATGAGCACCCAAGCAATGGCCAGGCAGGATAGCCAGCGCAGTAAGAGGGATTGAAAAGCAATTGGCAAAATAGTACTCATCGTTGTTGAGCCGCCGTCAAAGCGGGTGTTGCTGAAATGGATATCGGTGTTGACGCAGGTTCATTGGTTCCCAACTGGCGCAAGCCGAGTGCGAAGCCCAAGATTAAGCTGAGAAGACCGGACAACAAAATGCAACTGGCCATGATGATGACCGACTGACGTGTCATGGAAAAACGCACAGGGCCCTGCAGGGCACCGTCCTCTTGTGACATTTTCGATCTTTCGATCGGCAGTCCACCACAAACAAAGACGGTCATCACACAACTGCTTAGCAGTGACAGCAGCCGAGCAGGCCCTTCGCTGAAGAGGTGGATGGCTGCAAAAAGCGGCAGGGCCGCCTCATGTGGCAATCGCAAATGGGCCACGACAGTCACTGCAAAACCCAAGCTGGCCAGCCCGCTGCTGCCAGCCGAGGCCAATGCCGCAAACATCGCCACTGGCGCCAAGGTCAGCATTTCAATCGGTGAAATTTGATGGCCATACAAATGCGCCACAAAAACCGCCAGCATCGCGTATTGCAAAGCCGCGCCTGTGCGAAGAAAAACCGCACTGGTTGGCATCAGCATTTCCACAATACCCCGAGAAAAGCCCAAACGATCACTCAAGCTCTCAATGCTGGCGGGCACCGCAGCCAGCGGGCTGGCCGAGACCAAACTAAGAACGGATGGCGCTTTCAAAGCTTGCAGCACTTGCCCCAAGGGTGCATTGACCATCTTTTTCAGCACCATCACCATCGATAAAATCAGAAATCCGCACACCGTCCAAAAGCACAATAAAAAGCTACTCATGGCGCGCAATAAGCTGGGGTTCCATTGACTTGCAATCTGAGCAGCATAAGCCAACACCAGCAATGGCAAAGCCAAATTGACCAAGCCAATACATTTTTCGAGTGCACGATAAATGGCATCCAATTGGGTGACGGTCGAGTCACTCAATGTGCCCTTTTGCGCCGTAAAAGCAAGGCCAAAAAACAAGGTGCAAAACATCACAGCTGCCAGATCACCGCTTGAAAGCGTGCCAAACACGTTGTCGGGGACGGCCCAGCGCTCTTTTTTGTCAGTGGGGCCCTGATCACCCGACATTGCAATGACTTCGCCAGCAGGGGATTGCCCCATGACCAAACGACCTAGCGTCAACTGGTCAGTGGTGTTCAGTTGCCCCCCAATTTGACTCCACTGCGCGGTCAAAATTCCGGCCATGGCACAAATGAGCATCAATGTGGCGCTCACAATGGCAATCATCAGCAAACGGTGCGCCGGTTGTGGCAAACCCAACAAATGGCGCAGACCAGACAGTGTGGCAACCACCAGCAGTGGCAAGCAAACCAAGTTGAGCAATGCGGTGCTCACGTACACCACGCCCCACGCGGGTGCTGACCAGGCCGGCGGGCCCAAGCCGAGCACCGTCCCAGCGGCAGCGCATAGCAACAGCAGCAAGGGGTGCGAGGCGTGACTGGCCTGAAGTTTCATACCTGAAATCAGATCTTCAAAGGACGAGGACAAATCACGGATACGGCCGCTGTATTGCCGATGACCAGCACCATCGTGCGCAAGATGTCACACACTGGGTCAACGGCCAAAAACAATATGAAAGCTGCCTCGAAAGGCAGACCCAAATAGCCGCAGGCCATGCTGGTCAGAGACAAAGTCACCAAACCAGTCATGCCTGCCGAAGCGAATCCCGCCAAGACCGATGCGGCCAGGAGCAATGCCAGCTCGTGTGCTTCCAAATTACGTCCGTAAAGTTGAGCGATGAACAAGGTGGCACATGCGTAGTACAAGATGGGCCCAACGCGCAGCATCGACACGCTCAGTGGCACCAACAGCTCGACTCTGGCTTTTGCAAAGCTCAGACGATGAACAAGAGTTTCAATCATCGCGGGCATACAGGTCACGCTGCTCCGGGTGGCAATCGCTAGAGCAAAAGGTTCTCGCAGTGCCTTCAAAGTTTCGCTCAAGCTGGCATTGCCGCGCTTCCAAATGACGAGTATGGCGAGCATCAAGCAAATCAAACTGGCTGCTGCGAAGGCCAGCACAAAGTTGGCCATGGCTTGCAAGGGTTCAATGCCAGACTTGGCAATCTGCGAGGCGCTCATGCAAACCAGCACCACAGGCAAGGGGTAGTTGAGCCAACGTGTCAGGGTTTGACAGGTCTGGTAAACCGTCTCAAGCGTTTGCGACAAGCCGCCAGCGATGCGGTTGGGAACATGGCCCAAGGCCATGCCAAACAACAATGAAAAAATTAAAGCTTTGAGTGTTTCGCCTTTGGCCAAGGCTTCAAAAATGTTGGAAGGAATCAGGCTCAGGACCACCTCTTCTAGGGTCTTGCCCTTTTGATCATTGACATTTTCACCGTACAGATTCATTGTTGTGTCAGTTTTGGACAGATCGTCTCCAACGATGTTTCCAAATGTCGCCAACGTAGACTCTGACAAGTTGGAGCCTGGTTGTGCCATGCTGAAGGTAACAATGCCGACTAAGGCAGCCACTACAGAAAAACCTGCGAATGCCAAGACAACACGTCCCGCGATGGTTCCGGCGCCACCTTCTTGGAAAAGTTTTTGCACACTGAAAACAATCGCTGAAACCATGAAAGGCAGAACGATCATTTTGAGCAAGTCGACATAAATGTCGCCTACCACTGTCAGCTTCAAGCCGATGGACGGAAGCGCCCAGCCCAGAGTGAAGCCGATCACAAGGCAAGCCAAAATGACCCACGGATTGATAATGAATTGTTGAATTTTTTGCGCGTTCACGGATTTGTCTCCAGTGCGTTAAGAACTTTTTGGATGTCTAGTTTGTCGCGCTTTTGCGACAGCACTTGATTGACAAAGGCGAGCAAGGTGGGGTCGTTCACACCCACGGCAATCCCCAAGGTGTCCTCGAGGTCTTTAAGCGTCACTGTGCGCAGCGTAAGGGCTGCAGAAGGAGTCTCTTTGAGAAGTCGTTTGATTTCAAATTCGTCGCGGTAAGCAGCCATCACTTCTCCCGTATTCACCGCCCTCAACACTTCTATCCAGTTGGGATACTCGGTCACTTTCGCTTTCGAGAAGTTGCTCTTGGCAAAATCCGCAAATGAAGAACGAGAGATCACACCCAAACTGCCACTGTATTGGCGAATCGCGTCTTCAATCCGCATGTTTGAAGCCAAACGCGCGAAGGCTACTCGGTTGATCACCAAGGAATGGTTGAGTGTCAAGTAGGGCTGAGAGAAGTGAACCATTTGCGCCCTTGTCAGCGTGCGAGACAACTTGCTGATACCAAGATCGGCACGCCGCTGTACAACAAGATCAACCACCTCGTTAAAACTTTTAGCTTCGCGATTAAAGCGAACCTCGACATTGAGAGCTTGGGCAATTGACTTGGCCAAATCCACTTCTAAGCCGACCAACTCTCCGTTTTTCTCATAAAAGAAGGGTGGCGTGTCGGTAGCCAACATGGCGATCACCAACTCGCCACGCTGTTTGATACGTCCAATGTCCGGGGCCAAAACACCTGCCGCCGTTGCAGGGTTTGAAGTAGCCGTAGGTTTGACCACTGTGTTGGCAGCATTTGCAGTTTTGACTGCATTAGGTGTTTGTGCTGTTGCAAAGGAAGAGGCAATCAGCATAACCAATGCCAAGGCCAAGGCAGCAACAGACAAGCTGGACTTGAGTCCAGATGCAGGCCTAACTTTGCGTCTGTGGTGCTGATCAGGTCTGAGAGCGTTGAAAGATCGAATATTCATCATCATGTCAATCAAGTTAAAGGGCCATCAATTGGTTTTTACTTGCCAGTGGGGTTGGCAGTTGGAGGAGAAATTGCTCCACCCAAGGGCGCGAGCGTTGACGGCGCTGCGGTCATGGGCATAGCCGGGATACCCAGAGCGGGTGCTGCAGGAATTGTTGGCAAGCCAACTGGAAAAACAGGTTGACTCGCTGCAGTTGTATTGGTCTGTTGCCGTGTTTCGTCTGCTTCCCATTGCAGGCCAATCTGGAAGCCCAGAGCTAAAAGTAGGAACAAAAGCAATATGAAACCGATCACGGCAATGGCGATCAATCGGGGGGTCATGGTGAATTGGTAGTCCATTGCAGAAGAGGTTTTGTTGTCGTCAATTGAAAAGTATGGTCAAGGCACCATCACGGTGAATTGGCCCGGTAGGTTGATGGAGATCACGCCACCCCACATGCACATCAGTTTGGAGCTGTTGTTCAGAGCGGGCATGTTGCCGAGCAGAACGGTGGGCGCGCCAGGCACCCAAGGTGCCATGGTCATGGGTATGCAAGGCATGGGCACCAATACGCCTAAAGCCGCGGCGGTAGCGGCAGCAACCATCGGGTTGGCCATAGACTGGCACATGCCGAAGGGCATGACGTTGGCCATAGGTTTGTTGTCCATGATGTTGGCTGCGGGTGGGCCGCCTGCCATGACCATGCTGATAGGAATCACCATCAGCGAACCGGGCGCTACCCCAAAGGTGCATTGCGTCATGGCGCCAGTACAAACTTGTTGCCCCATCGTCTTAGCCCCTCACCAGTTTTTCAAGCCGGGCCAACAAGCCAGGCTGGGCTTGATCGTTATCCAACTGTCGGCCTTTGATATCAAAGCGCCGCGGCTGGCCAACGGGCACGCCTTGGCTATAAACAACCTCTTCCATTAACGCCCCACCTGGCCAGTAACGGCGCAGCGGTCCTTCGAGCACATTGGCCCGGTAGGTGGCCACCTGAATCAGGCCGCCGTCACGGTCAAAGTCGCTGACTTCGCCTTCGAGCAAGCCCGCTTGGTAAACCGCATTGCGCACCACTCGTCCCTCATGGAAAAAGCGAGTGGGCCCCTCTATTTGGCCTTTGACAAAGTGCATTTTGGCGCTAGGTTGGCCATCGTTTTGGTATGTCACTGCTGGGCCGTGGGCCAAATCGTCCACATAGTTTTGTTCAGATACACAGCGGCCTTGTACAAACACGCGGGAAAGACCATGCTGACGACCTTGTACATAAGCGGCCACTTGCAACGGCTGGCCTTGCTCGTCGAATTGATAAAGCAAGCCATCCAATTTGCCAGCTTCGTAGTTGGCGCTGAGCTGTGGTTTGCCGTTGGGCCAAAACCGGTCCAAGCGTCCGTGAAGTACGCCCTGGCGCAACCATGTTCGACTGATCAGGACGCCATTTTCGTCGCGTTCGTCCAATCGCTCTGGCGCCAAACTTTGCAAAGGTGTGAAGCCATCGTTTTGACTGACGGATGGCTCTAGGGGGTGTGGGGCGGTGACCATGGCTGTTTGCTTTTGGGGCTCAGTTGATCTTGACCAAACCGCCCTTAAGGGTCAGCATTCCACCGCCATCCACGGTTTGCATCGCAGATGCTTTGTGCGTGATCATGGCGCCTTTGTTATCTAAAGTGGTGCCCGCTTCATTGACCAAGCCCAGCGACGCTTTGTTGGTCAGTGCTGTGCCAGCCTGATTGGTCAAGGCGGTGCCGGCTTTGTTGGTCAAGGCAGTACCGGCCTCATTGGTTAAGGCAGTGCCTGCCTTAGCGGTCATGGTGGTGCCCGCATCGAGCAACACTGTTTTGGCGGATTTGATGGTGATGCCGCCCGTCACGTCAAGCAAGAAGTCGCCCGTGATCTTGAGCGTGAAATCGCCCTTGACCGTATGCTTAAAGTCGCCGTCGTTGTCATGCGTTTCATCACCTGTGACGGTCAAGGCGCGCGTGCCCTTGACCATGTGAATTTCTTTGCCTTTTTTCACATCAACAGTGCGATCCCCTTCGGTCAGGGTGTGAATCTCCGCGCCCTTTGTCAACGTGGTCGTCAGTGCATTTTCAATTTCTACTTTCATGTCTTTTTGGGCATGGATGTAAAACTCTTCTGCGTCTTTTTTGTCTTCCAGACGGATCTCATTACCGGCCGTACCCTTGGGAGAGGATCTTGTTTTGATGACGCTTTGTGTCTGATTGGTGGGCAGCGTCACGGGGGTAGCGTTTTCGCCGTTGTAAACGCTGCCCGTGATCAAGGGCCGGTCGGGGTCTGCATCGATGTAACTGATGACGACTTCTTGTCCCACTCTGGGCATGAACAGCGTTCCAAAACCGTTGCCTGCGGCGCTTTGTGCCACCCGTACCCAGCACGAACTCTTTTCGTCCTTTACCCCCAATCGGTCCCAATAGAACTGAACCTTTACACGACCTTCCTTGTCGGTCCAAATTTCCTCGTTCGCAGGCCCGACCACCAAGGCCGTCTGGCTGCCCGCAACCCTTGGCAGCGGTGTGCGCCTTTGCGCACGAAACGGCACTGTCGCCAAAAAAGCTTCAAAGCGGTTACGGTACAAGTCGTTGCGTGCGATGTGATGGACACGACGCAAAACATAGGCCTTGTTCAGACTTGCACGGAAATGTCCAGACAGCGTGAACTTGGTGCCTGCCGCGAAAGGGTAAACATAGCCGTTGCCACGCAGCTCTTGGGCCTGAAGTTGGCTGGCTTCCACGCGCAACTTGGCCAATGCATTGCCTGCAGCAACCGTCTCATGCTTCCCCGGCCAATCCAACAACTCGCCCTTGCCCAAAGCGCCACTGGCGCTGGCGTCCAGCGACGTGCTGGGTTTGCTGGGATCGTAGTCGCCCTGGTTGTGCTTTTGCGTCACCAATCGATTTTCTAGCTCGAAGGAAGCAATCGTGTCGATCATGTGGTCAGTGCTTGACTCAGGGAAAAAGCGTACAGTGGCCGCATCAGTGCAGGCTAGGTGAGCAGTAGACGCATCGGCCAGCACAAGGGTGTGTGCACTGTCTTTGAAAGTGAAAAAATAGAAAATGCCAGCGCTTTCCATCAATCGGGAGATGAACGCGAAGGCGGTCTCGTCATGCTGAACACAGTAATCCAGTGCTGTGTAAGTGCCGGTGAGTTTGGCCTCGAAGGTGATGGCGAAGTCACCCAATACCGACTTGATGATTTCAGGAATGGTTTTGGTTTGGTAAATGGCACGGTCACTGCTGAGCGTCAGCAGCCAAAGTTTGGGCACCACTTCAGCCGAGTAATGCGCCAGTCCGTCTTCGCCGCCGCTTTGAATGAAGCGCGTGGTGATGCCATTGAAATAGCGTTGAGGCCCGTCTGGAATTTCCATGGTGACAGTCACCGCATTGCCAATGATTTTGGTAGCGTCCAGATCACTGCTCAAGCTTCGCATGCTCAGCGTGAGCTTGAACATTTCCGAAATACCCTCTGTTGCTTCCATCGCGTCCAGCACCAACTCGTCAGTCCCAAAAGGGGTACTGACCTTTAAAAAAGTGTTGTTCTGGGCGAAGCCGGCTGTCATGTTGTGGCGCTCCTTGCCTCAGCGCTGAAACGGTAAGCAAAACGGCCCTGAGTGTCTAACGTCATGGCAATGGCGGCAAAGGGTTGGTCTAACGCCATGCGCTCAAGCACAAGGCTGGAGAGTTCTGGCAGCACAGACTGTGTGAGGATGTAGTCCACGTTCCGGGCACCGCTGTCGACTTCTGTGCAGCGCTCGGTGATGGTACGAACCACTGAATCGTCATACGTGAAGTGCGCACCGTGGTTAAGGCTGATCCGTTCTGCCAGCCTGCCCAACTTGAGCTTGACGATGCCCATGATCTGCTCGTCACCTAATGGGTAATAAGGCACGAGCACCAGGCGCCCCAAAAATGCCGGACTGAATTGCTTGAGCAGCGCAGGGCGAAGGCGCTCTACAAGCTCTTGCGCAGAAGGTCTAATACCGTGGGCGCAAGCATCGGTGATGATGTCTTGTGCGGCATTGGAGGTCAGCAAAATCAAAGTATTTTTGAAGTCGATCTGTACGCCTTCACCGTCATCCATGACGCCTTTGTCGAAGACCTGAAAAAACAGCTCCAGAACATCCGGGTGGGCTTTTTCCATTTCATCAAGAAGCACCACGCTGTAGGGCCTGCGGCGCACAGCCTCTGTCAAAACGCCCCCTCGACCGTAACCTACATAGCCAGGGGGCGCTCCCTTAAGGCTGGACACCGAATGCGCCTCTTGGAACTCGGACATGTTGACAGTCACCATGTTGCGCTCACCGCCGTAAAGCAGGTCGGCCAAGGCAATTGCGGTTTCGGTCTTGCCCACGCCACTGGGTCCTACCAACATGAACACCCCCACAGGCTTGCCGGGGTCGTCCAAGTCTGCACGGAAAGTGCGCACGCGCCGTGCAATCGCGTCCAGCGCTTGGGGCTGACCCACCAAGCGTTCAGCCATACGGTCTTGCAAATGCAGGACTGTGTGCAGCTCGTCGGCCATCATTTTGCCTACGGGGATGCCTGTCCAATCTGAAATCACTGAGGCGACCGTGCCTGAGTCAACGCAGACCGTGACCAATGGATCGTCATCCTGCAAGGCTTCGAGTCCTTTGTTCAGTCGCTGCAACTGCATGGTGACAAGTTGTGGGTCCTGCTCGTCGTCGTTGTCGGAGACCGTGGCTGTGCCGTTGGCAATGCGGCGGCGAAGCGCAACAATTTCAGCCACAGCCTCTTTTTCTCGGGCCAACTTGTCTTGCAAAGCCACCAACCGAGTCTGGAGATCTTTCAAGCTGAGTTCGGCCTTATCGATGGCTTCGGCGCGGTCAATTCCGGTGGCTTGTTCGTGTCGCAGCACTCGCAGGCGACTCTCGGTGTTGCCTTGTTGACGTTGCAAGGACTCCACGCCCTCGGGTAAGCCACTCTGGCCAACAGCTACTCTGGCGCAAGCGGTGTCAAGCACACTGATGGCTTTGTCGGGCAGTTGTCTGCCCGTGATGTAGCGCTGCGATAGCTTGACGGCGTCGCACACCGCCTCATCCAAAATTTCAATACCGTGGTGTTTTTCTAAGGCGGCCACCATGCCGCGCAGCATTTCAATGGCCACATCGGGCGCTGGCTCGTCGATTTTGACGACCTGAAAGCGCCTCGCCAAAGCCGGGTCGCGTTCGACGTATTTTTTGTACTCTGCCCAGGTGGTGGCCGCGATTGTGCGCAGCTCTCCGCGAGCCAAAGCCGGTTTGAGCAAATTGGCTGCGTCTCCTTGGCCCTCTGCACCGCCCGCACCAATGAGTTGATGAGCCTCGTCAATGAACAAAATCACTGGTGTGGGTGAGGACTTGACCTCTGCGATCACCGACTTGAGCCGATTTTCAAACTCGCCCTTCACGCCTGCGCCGGCCTGGAGCAAGGCCAAATCCAGCGAGCGGACCGATACATCTTTCAAAGCGGGGGGCACTTCACCGCGCACGACACGCTGCGCAAATCCCTCAACCACAGCCGTCTTACCCACACCCGCCTCGCCGGTGAGAATCGGGTTGTTTTGTCGTCTGCGCAGCAACACGTCGATGATCTGGCGGATTTCGTTATCACGGCCGCGGATCGGGTCCATCTTGCCGTTACGCGCTTGGGCCGTGATGTCTGTCGTGAACTGGTCAAGGGATGGGGTCGATGAGCCGCCTTGACGCATCGAAGGCATTTTCAGCAGAGGGGCACTCTCGGTCAAATTGGTTTGGCCGTCCTGGCCTGTTGCACGTGTGGCGCCGCCTGCGTCTTCGGCCGAGCGGGACAACAAGGCGGGAAGTTGTTCGCGCAGGGTTTTACGCGGAATTTCAAGCAAGGCCGGGGCTGTCTCTAGCAACAAACCGCGAAGGCTGTCTACTTCCAGCAAGGCCAGCAACAAAGTGCCGGAGCGCACTTGTTGCTCTCCCAGCAACATCGAACTGAGCAACCAAGCCTCTTGAAACCAAGGCGCGAAATGTGGCGACAAAGCTGGGGTGCGGCCATTGCCTCGCTTGAATCGGTCCAAGCTTTGTTGCAACTGCGAAACCACCAAACCAGTGTCGACCCCAAACTGCGGCAGGATCAGGTCAATGTCTGGCGAGCCCTGGTCCACCAAGTGCAACAGCAAATGCTCAATGTCCACATGAAAGTGGGTTTGTCGGCCGCACAATTCAGCCGCTTGCTTCATCGCCAGCTTGCATTCAGGATTGAGCTTGCCCAGCAAGGTGCGGATATCTATTTCCATGGTTTTATTGGCTCAATGAGTCCCGCAAGGCGGGGGTGAGCCGCGTTCGAATTGGCTGTAATGTTGTGAGTGGATCTGGGCTGCGGCTTGGCGTCAGCCAGCTGGTCCAGCCCAGGCGGGCTTGACCCAGTCCAGGAATCAAGGATGGGACTTGAGCATCGGGTTGCAAGACCAAACGCACTTGCAGCTCTGACTGCGTATGCCTTCGAAGCAACCAGCCCATCAGTGCATGGTCGTGTCCGCCGGGCAATAGACTGAGCATCCTTTGCATGGAAACGGTGACTCCAATGAGTTCTATGCCAGCAGCAGCGTCCCAAGCGCGGCGACCCAATACAGCTTGCTGACCCAGCACGGCGCGACCTAATGGGACTTGATCCGTCAAATCCAAGGGCTGCCAACCTCCTATAAATTGCCTGCCCTTGAAGCCAAGGCCGAGTCTGTCAGACAGCAAGGTGAGCAGATTGAGCATAGAGCGAGGCGCTGCGTTTTGAAGCCCAGCATGGTTCAGGCGAGCCACCTCTCCAAGTGGCCCGCGCGCGCCCTCAGCCCTGCCTAAGCCGCTGAGTGCGTCAATGGTTCGCGCAAGCGGGTTGTCTTCTTGCCCTGCCCGCCAGTTCAACCCAATGTGGTGTTTTTTTCGGCTGCGGTATAAAAACGCCAGCCACCTGCCTTGAAATATGTCCAGAAAGTCCAACGCTGCTCTGTCTTTGGCTGGACGGCGTTGCAGCAGCATCTCCGTGAACGGCAGCGGCAGCGGGCCGTTAGCGCCGGCCAAACTCATGGCCGCAGAAGTCAAAGTGTTGCGGTCTTGTGGTGTGGCCCCAGGCTGAACGCTGACCACATCGCTTGGCGCAAATGCCAGTGAGACACTAGCACGCAAAAGCGCGGCTTCGTCGAGGCCAACACCTGTTCCCACAGCAGTTCGCTCAGGGGCATGGCGTTCCAGCAGGCTGATCGCCTGGAACAAGTTGAAGCCCTGAGGATGGCTGTAAAGCCTTTCGATCAAAGCAAGTGCTGGCGACCGCACATGGGCTCCCATCGTTTCCAGTCTTCACCGTTTCGGCGGGCTGTCAAGCGAACAAACGAATTCACGGTGGTGTAAAGCGCAAAAAAGCGTGCAAGCACCGCCGACATCAGCAAGGGCGACCCCCCTACAAAAGCGGTTTCCTCAAAGCCCAGTTGTACCTCGGTCCCTCGGCAAAAGCCTCGCCATGCGTCGCCACCCACGCGGGCTGTCACACCCCGAGCTTCCAATGAACGCACGCCATTGATTTGCCCCAAGTCACGGGCGCTGCTTGAAGCAAACAAGCTGAGCATATCGCGCAAAGTCTGCACCCCATTGCCACCGCCCACCAGTGACTCATGGTTCAAACGCAACAAACTCACCAGACGCCACAACGTGGCACCCGAGAGCGGTGGATCGCGCTGCTCAGACGGCTCGTACAAGCAAGTAATCAACAGTGACGAGGAAAGGTTTTCAGCGCGCAATCGCGTCTGTGGCCGCAACTGACTGGCCAAACGGCGATTGGTGCACAAAAGCTGCGCAAATACCACCGGCTCGGACGGTACACATCGGGTGTTATTGGGATCCACAAAGGACAAGAAAATGTCGGTGCCGGTGATGTTGGCTCGCAAACTGGCTTCTCGCCTTGATGACCAAAATATTTGATGACTGGCATCCGGATTGGCTTGTTGGCCGCTTGCGCTGGGTGATTCTTGTGCGTCCAGGGCAGCAAAGGCGGGGAGCCGTTGAGGTCGTTCGGCGTCTGGGTCTGAGGCGACAACGGACAAAATGGAATGGACTTCGGTGGTGCTTTCAAACTGGCGGTCGCCAACCAGCAAATACTCGTGCTGCCTGTGGTCAATGGACATCGGTTCACTGGTGCGGTTGAACAAGTTGACAATGGGCACGCACCCCAGTTTGAAGCTCTCGGCATGCAGCCCGCGCAGGCCACGGGCACTGCGGTCCATCAATAAACGCAGCTCAAAGTGCGCGCCTTGGCCGGTGAGGCCTTTCAAACCGGTGATGTCAAAAAAATGGAATTTTCCGGGGAACGAGAAATATTCTTGCAGCAAACCATACGCTGTCGAAGCATTCGGCGGATTGGGAAGCACGGACTGGTCTTCGTCGAAACCCACCTCTTGCCAAGCACTGCGGGATAAATGCCGCAATTGGCCTTCGGCATCAACCACGTCCACCCCCACCACAGCGCTGACCAACAACTCATAGAGGGGCATGGTGCTCATCCAGTCACCGTGCAAGTGCAGACGCATGGTGTCCAGTGCCAACTCATTGGCTGTTAAGCCTTCGGTACAGCTTACTTGCAGGCACAAAGTGGACGCACCTGACAAGCGAACGTCGGTGATGTTCAGCGGCCACAGCACATTGTCCCAAGCTGTGCGCATGCGGCAAGTCTCACCACTGGCCGTGCGCGCCACCAAGCCGGTGTGACGCGGCACCAAATAGCCTGCGGTGACCTTGCCTTGGGTGGGGTCCAGTGCCAGTTGCGCGACCGAAATCGACGGTACCGGCTGCATCAGCGATGGACACTGGCTTTCCAGTAATGCGGCGGCGACTTGCGGAAATTCGCGGTCCAGATCACGGTGCACGCGTGCTGCCAAAAAAGCGTTGGCTTCTATCAGGCGTTCTGTATGCGGGTCAGGAGACTCTGCGCCTCCAAAAGCCAGTCGGGAGGCTACTTTGGGGTAACGTGCTGAGAAGTCAGCGCCTTGGTGGCGCAAATAGGACAGTTCGCGTTTGTAATATTCAATCAGATCATCATCGGCAAGCATCAGACAGCCTCCGATACGCCATCGGACAAGCTCACCGGAATGTCAAAGTCCACCCTGCGCAGGGTCATTCCCAAGCGAACTGCACCTGATATTTGCAACTTGGCCTGCCCGCGGTGGTTGCTGCTGTCGTCATGGATTGCCACAACCTGGGTGTGTGAAAGGCGCGGTTCAAACAAAGCAATGGCATGCTGGACGGCTTGACTCACTGAAGCCAAGTCATCGGACGATTTGCACGATAAAGAAGAAAAATCGGGAATACCAAAGTCGAGCACAGTGCCTTGGCATTCCAAAAATTCGCCCATTGTCAACCTGCTGCGGGTGTTGAGCAAACTGGCAAGTTCGTTGGCAATCGACGTTTGCAAACCTGCCGCGTCGAAGTCCGCAGCGTCACCCATCTCACCGTCACGCGCACACAAGCGCTGAAACAAGGGGACGGATGCGCTGCGTGACAGTTCAGACATGGGCTAAGCGCAGCTCTGATTACTTGGGTGTAGCCGCGATATTTTTGACCAGATCCCAGCCAAAGCCAGCAGAACCCTTTTTTGTCGAGTCCTTGTTCTGCTGTGAATACACCAAACTGATGGCGCTGTAATTCAAAGAGAAAGAATCGCTGGGCTGACCGCCACCGCCGCTAGTCGAGATGTTGGAGACCATGGCGTCGGTCAGCACGTACTCGATCAATGACATGAACTTCGAGCCTTCAGTCCGGCCAATGTGGATTTTGGCGTCGCCCAACTTGGTGCCAGCTACGCAGGCGCTGTAAAGCGCAGGCGTTGCAATGTCTGAAGATTTTGAAAAATTCAATTCAGAAAAGTTAGGACGACCTGATGTCCGCTCTGTGTTGGAGCGGTCCATTTGCATGGGGATCGATGCGCTGTGGCTAAACGACTGGATGATGATTTGGCCAATATTGCCATCCAACTCGCAACTGCCTTTGATGTCTTTGATTTCAAGAATGATGGTATCCATGAACAGCTTTCAAAAATTTAAGGAAAGGCGACCGCTTTGGCCGTCGCCTTGGGTTTAGGTCAATGGGTGAGGAATCATTAACCCGCAGCAGCGGGCAATTCAGCCACCAAGCGAATCGATGCGGTCAAGCCTTCCATCTGGAAGTGCGGCTTGAGGAAAACCGTGGCGTTGTAAACACCTGGCTTACCAGCAACGTCTGTCACGTCGATGCGGGCTTGGCTCAAAGGAAAGCGAGCTTTCATGGCCTGAGGGGCAGCATCGTTGAGCAAAACGTAGTCGGCGATCCAGTTGTTGAGGTATTCCTCCACGCTGCCGCGAGTTTGGAAACTGCCCACTTTGTCGCGCATGATCACCTTTATGTAGTGCGCAAAACGAGATGCAGCCAAAACATAAGGCAAACGCGATGAAAGCTCAGAGTTGGCATTGGCGTTGTCTTTGTTGTAAACCTTCGGCTTGTTGGTGGTCTGACCACCAAAGAACGCTGCGTAGTCCGAACCTTTGGCGTTGACGATGGAAATAAAGCCCAAGTCATTGAGTTCTTTTTCGCGGCGGTCGGTGATGCTCACTTCAGTAGGGCACTTGAGCAGCACGTCGCCTTCGTCGGTTTTGAATGCGTGAGCAGTGAGTGCTTCCACCTTGCCACCGCCTTCAACGCCACGAATTGCCGTGGTCCAACCGTAGTTGGCAAATGCACCCGTGATGCGCAGGCCCAGTTGGTAAGACGAATTGGCCCAGAGGTATTTGTTGTGGTCTGTGCCGTCCACATCTTCTTCAAAGTTAAAACCTTCCACCGGAATGGTTTTAGCGCCGTAGGGCAAGCGGGCAGCATAAGAAGGCAAAACCAAAGCGACATAGCGTGAGTCTTCGCTTTCGCGGAAACCCCGCCAAGTGGCCAGTTCCGCGCTCTCGAAAATCTTGGACAGGTCGCGTGGAACGCCCAGTTCGGTGAATGATTTCATGTCGAACATGGCTGGGGCAGCGGCCGCAATGAACGGCGCGTGGGAGGCTGCGGCCACTTTGGAAATGCGCTGAAGCAGTGCTTGGTCTTGCGGGTGACGACCAAACTGGTAATCGCCAATCAGGAGCGAGAAAGGGTTGCCGCCGAAAGTGCCGTACTCTTCTTCGTAGATTTTCTTAAAGAGCGCGCTCATGTCGTGATCGACAGCGGTCTCCAAGTCTTTGAGCAGCTCTTTTTTGCTCACGTTCATCAAACGCAGCTTCAGGCGGGGACCTGTTTCGGTGCCGAAGACCATGTCATGCAGGCCGTGCCAAGAGGCTTCGAGCGCCTGGAATTTCTCATCATGCATGATGGCATTGAGTTGAGCGGACAAGATTTGATCGATTTCGGCCACGCGCTCATTGATCATGGCGACCACGCCCTTGTCAGGACTGGTTTTCATGCCCTCGTCCAGAATTTGCGTGGCGAATTGGCCCAGCAATTTCTTGGCGTATTGGTCTTGCGATGGTTCAACGGCCATGTTGCCTTCTTGAACAATGCGGTCGAGCAAGCTCAACTCGTTGGTGGTGGTACTGGCGCCAGCGGCGTCGGATTTTTGTTTGGTGGCCATGGTTGTATACCTAAGGGTTGATTGAAGCTAAAGCAAGCCGCCGCTTACTCGGCAGCGGGAGCAGCCTCAGCCTCAGCCTTAGCGGCGGTGGCTGTGGACTCGCTGCCACGCAGCGCTTTGAGTTCTTCTGTGTTCTGAACAATATTGCCCAACAAGGCGTCCAATTCGTCATTGCCATCAAGCTTGCTGAGCAAGTCACGCAATTGTTGACGTGCCTCAAGAAGGCGCGCTAAACGAGGCACTTGCTTGACGATCGATTCAGGATGGAAATGCTCGAACTCGGTGAAATTGAGTTCAATTTTCAGATTGCCTTCACCTTTCAAGGTGTCAGGCACAGACAGGTCGAGGCGGGGGGCGATCTTGCCCATGATTTCGTTGAAGTTATCGCGGTCAATTTCTACGAATCGACGATCCTTCATCTTGGGCGGTGCCAGCAAGGGCTGACCGCTCAGATCGGCCATCAAGCCAACCACCAGTGGCAATTCTTTCTTTTCTACTGCGTCACCAATTTCAACGTCATAGGTGATTTGGACACGCGGGGGGCGGTTACGTCCTACCCACTTTTGAAGACTGTCTGACATACGAAACTCCTGTTTTCATAACTGTGGAAATGGCTCAAGCAATGGGCCAATCAGGTTGTCATCGTGTTGATGATCATTGACTTTAATCAAATAAATCGGAAAAATAAAGGAATATTTGTTAAGTCTCAATTTATATTTTTTTCATATATATTTTTTCTATTGTCACAATTTTGCAAAAATTCATTGATATAAGCTAATTCATTTCATTATTTAATTACTCAAATTTCAAGATGTTTAAATTCCAATTTTTTACTTTGAGGCTTTTCAGACATGGAGCGTGATCAGTTTGCACAGCTTTTGGATCAGTTCACGCGACTGGTCGATTCCATAGGGAGAATAGAGTCACGTTTGGCCAAAATGGAGCGCCCGTCAAACGGGTCAAATGGCTTCCCTCTCGGACGTTTGACTGCACCGCCTAGTGCGGCTGCTGCAAGCTCGGCGTTGGCTGGCATGCCCGCTTTGTCAGATGTGCCGGTGGTGCCGACATTGCCGCCGCTGCTGGATGTGCTGGAGGATGTGCAGATCGAAGGCGCTGAAGTGCTGCCTGAAGTTCAGCAATCGTTGGACCAAATAAGCAACACATTAGGAAGCGTTCAGGGCGCATCGAGTTCCATGGCGCCCACTCCCAACAAGGTGCCCGACGTGAAGACAGCCATGGACAGCACCAGTGCCGAAATCACCCAGGCCCTGGACAAGCTGTAGCACATCCAGTGAAATTCGTTACCACCGCGCAGACCGCCCTGACAGTGGGTGCAGCCCAAGTCGCCGCCGCAGCCAAGCAGGGCAGTGAAGTGCTTAGCACAGGGCTGGCTGACGCTTTGGCGCAAGGGCAAAAAACCGTTTCGCAAATGGGCAGCGAATTTGCCCAGATCACCCGCGAGTTGGGTGCACTCGCAGGACCCTTGAGCCCCAGCGAGATTGCTGGTGACTTGGCGCCTGCGCTGACGCAATTACAGAGCGACCTGCAGGCCATACCGGCGCAATTGGCATCCGCTGGCTCCCGTTTGGTAGATGCCGGCAAAAGTTTGGGGGGCTTGACCGGTGATTTGCAGGCCATGGCAGGTGGCGTGGCTGCATTACCAGCACGTTTGGTGACTTTGCGGCCTGACTTGTCAGGCGTAATGCCAGGTATCAACGCTTTGTTGGATCGAGTGCAGGCCCTATCGACTCAAGCACAAGGCGTGCAGCCTCGCTTGGTGAAGCTGGCCAGCGAGTTACAGCCTCTGCAAGCCAGTCTAATGGCCTTGCAAAACCCGACGCAGGCGATCTCACCAGTCGCACGCCAACAAATTTTGACCGACTTGCGCGCCCTGGCAGTAACCGCAGGCGGTGAGGCACGCAAGGGCGTTGCAGACATCAGCCAAATCATTCGAAGCGAAGCTGATGCGGTAGAGGTCGAGTTCAGCAATATGGCTGATGGATGTGCGGATATGGTTGAAAAACTTGCAGCAGACGTCACCGCTTTGGTCGTTGAGTTGTTTGATTTGCTCAGGCCTTTACAGCAGCGATTGATCGATACCGTTGAGACGCTCAAGCTTGAGCTTCAGAATCTTCAAGCGTTGATGGACGGTTTTCATGGCAACGTAGACGACCTGTCCGAAGGGCTGAACATTCCCATTGCGAAGGTTCAAGCCGCTATGGATGGCGTGGCCCAACAAATTTTGGCGGTGGGCGACATCGTCGATGGCGTGATCGGCAACATCGACAAGCTGATTGACCAAGTGCGACAGGTTGTGCGGGCCATCTTGGACACCCTAGACCAAGCGGCAGCGGGCGTTGACCATGCATTGGATGGGTTTAACCAAGCCATCATTGAGCTGAGCGATGAAATAGACAACATCAAATCGCAGCTGACCGCTCTGCCCGAGCGTTTCAGTGTGGTGACCGACCAAATCGACGCCGCCCAGGCATTGATTGAAGATGTACGAGCCAAGATTGCCGACTTTGTAAAACAGGCCGATAGCGCCTTGGTTGCTGCAAGCGCTGAACTCGATCAAGCGGGCACCTTGTGCGATGAGGCCATCACAATTTGCACCCGTTACCAAATGCGAGCGCCGCCGTTGATGGTCGCTCGCACACTTTTTATGGGCGTCAAGACCAGCTTGCCTGGTATCAAGACCACGATTGCCACAGCCCGTACCACCGTCAAAACTGCCGGACAAACGGCGGACGGTTTGCTGGATCAAGCACTGGTTGCTGTGGACGCGTTGCGAGATGTGCTCAGCCAAGTCATGGCACAGATTCAATCGGCCATTGACAAATTGATAGCTTTGCTCAAACAACTCCAAGATACTTTGGTAATTGCGCAAGACAAGTTGGTACAAGTTTCTCAAAAGATGCATGCTGCTGTCGATGCCATCAAGCCACAACCAAAAGCATTGATTGTCCAAGTTGTGGCTGTGCGTGACGACTTTTTGGCCAAAGCCGCGCCAAAGGAAAAAATTCAAGCGCTGAATGACAAAGTGCTGAGCCTCACGGAGCAAGCTTTGACCCCCGTTAAGGCCAAAATTGAAGAGGTGGGTGGCCAAGCGCATGACCTGATAGAAAAAGCCAAGGCCCAACTGACACCTCCGGCCGATGCGATGCAAGCCAAGCTTGACGAGCTAGACGCCCACTTGGCCACCCTGCGTGAGCAAATTGAAATCCCTGGCAAGCGCCTTCGTGAATTGTTGGATCAAGCGCTGGTGCAAGTAAACGTTGCTTTGGACAAAGGTCGCGACGCCCTTGACAAAGTGATTGACCAAGCTGAAACCAAAATTGAAATTGCCTTGCAACAAGCCGAGTTCATGGTTGATCAAGCTTTGGCAGCGATAGAGACCCAAAATACCCGCTTGAACGAAGGGCTGCAACAAGCATTGACACAAGTGGATGCTCAATTGGCGGGCTTGCCACCAGTGGCCCAGCAATTACTGCAAGCTGCTCGGGTTAAGGCCGAACAGGCCGGTGTGGATCTTGACGGCCTAGAGGCCAAGGTGCAAACCTTGCGTGATGAAACCCAAACGGCGCTGCAAGCGCCGCTCAACGATTCCCAAAGCGTGGCCAATGCTGCTCAAGTCGAGCAGGACAAGCTAACGCAAGCCGATGAAAACTTGCACGCCAGCGCAAAAGACGACGCTGCGAGCATGAACCAGCTTGACGATGCCTCCGCATCGCTGGACGTTGCGTTGCAAGCATGCCGTGACGACGCCGAGCAAGCGGTGCAACTTGCCAGCAGCGCCGAAGCGGATGCCCAAGCTGGCCTGGAAGGTGCTACCAATGCACTGGACAGCATTCAAGTTGACGCTGACGCCGCCATGTCCGACGCTTCGACTGAGGCGGGGTCGGTCAACGATGATGCCAAAGCCGATTTGTCCGGCTTGGCCGCTGAAATGGACCAATTGAAGGCGGCGGTGATCGAAGCGCAAGCAGGTATGGGTGAGCAATGTGCACAAACCTTGACCGAGGTCGAGGGCTACCGTGATGAAGGCCAAGCGCAAATAGACGCGGCTGCGGCAGACGTACTGGCAGCACAAGTGCAAGTGGAAGCTGCGCAAGCCGACATTCAGGCTGCCGAAGCGATCGTCGATGCCGAAGTGGTAAAACATGGTGGCGAACCGCTGGCACGCAACGCTGCGGCTGCTAAGGCAGCAGAAGCGCAACAAGAAGAAAAAGCCGATTCTCAACAGGCTGCAGGTGAAACGTCTTCTGCGGCTGCTGAAGCTGGAACTGACAAAACAGATTCGAACTCAGGGCAAGCAGCGGCTGGCGATGGTGGCGGTGCTGGCAAAGCTGACGATGTGAATGCTGGCAATGCAGCCACGGACGCGTCTGCGCAGACCACGCAAGAGGCTGCTGCTGACGCATCTTCAGAATCAAAAGAGCGCGCAACGGGCACGTCGGACCAAGACGATCAAGCAGATCAAGCAGATCAAGCAGATCAAGCAGATCAAGCAGATCAAGCAGATCAAGCAGATCAAGCAGATCAAGCAGATCAAGCAGATCAAGCAGATCAAGCAGATCAAGCAGATCAAGCCGCACCTTCTGCTGCCGACAATTCAGCCGCAGTCAACAAATCTGACGGGACTGCTAAAGCGACTGAGGGAGATGAAATCGGAAAGGTCTCTGAAGCCGCACAAAATGTGGCCGAGGCAGCCGATACGCTCAAAGCTGATTTGTCGGATAAGGCTGGTGCTGCGTCCCGCGCTGAAGCTCCCGGGAAGTCATCTGCGTCAACTGACGATGACGCACCTGAAACCGTTGAAGTTGAACCAATCGAATCGGTAGAGGAAGCGCTTGTGAGCGGTTCTGAACAAGGGAAGCCCCTAGAAAACGCGCAACTCAAAGCACCAAGGGAGGCAACGTCGACATCTGAAGAAGAAAATAACGAGTTGAATGATGAAGAGCAAGGGCAAGAGCAAGAGCAATACGATGATGACGACCAGTCGAGCGATGAAGATGGATCAGACGCTGATCTAGCGCAACTGAATGTGGCAAACGCTGCCCCGGCCGATCCAGTCGACACCTCTGCAGCAGACATCAATGCCGCAGCCCTGGCTTCGGCGAGTGTGGCCCGACGGCTTGCTAAACGCAAAGCCTCGCCTGCTACAAAACCACAAGCTGCCACTGGCACAGGCACAGGCACAGGCACAGGCACAGGCACAGGCACAGGCACAGGCACAGGCACAGGCACAGGCACAGGCACAGCTGCAACTTCGACCGAGGGAGCTTCAGCTAAGCCGCCAACTGGCACCTTAACGGGCGCCCCTGCGGCAGAGGCATCTGCTGCGCCTGCAAGCGCTGGAAGTACCAAGATCTCGGCTACGGATGAGCCGGTTCCAGAGTCGAGCCCAGCGCTGTTGCCTGTCAACGGTGACGAGTTACCCGATCAGTCCATACCCGCCAAAGTTCTGCCTGGATCCTTGGCCCCTAAGGGCGCTCAAACTCCGGTTGTTTCAGCAGAACCACCAACCGCCAACACGCAAACATCATCGGCGCCAGACTCGGCCTTCTCGTCTTCAACAGAGCCAGCCTCTGAGCCCGAGTCAGAAAGTCCAGCGCATATATCATCTGCGCCAGACTCTGCCTTCTCATCTTCGACAGAGCCAACCTCTGCGCCCGAGTCAGAAAGTCCAGCGCAAACATCATCGGCGCCAGACTCGGCCTTCACGTCTTCGACAGAGCCGGCCTCTGAGCCCGAGCCAGAAAGTCCAGCGCAAACATCATCGGCGCCAGACTCGGCTTTCTCGTCTTCGGCAGAGTTGGAATCTGCCCCTGACACTGAACTTGCGCCTTCATCCGAAGGTGAACCAGGTTCTGCGGCTGAGGAAATGTCCCAAACCAGCCCGCAGGTTCCTCAGCCCATCAGTGAAGGCACGGCCGATTCAATTCAGGCTGATCCAGCATCACCCGACCCAACCCCCAAGCGGCTTTGAATTTCAATGAATCGCTTTTGTTATTTGGTTTTGCCTTTAAACACACCTCAATCATCAACTTTAGGAAATCAGCATCATGAACAAAATAGGTGTTCTCGGCGGTATGGGGCCAGCGGCCACAGCTGACTTTCTCACCAAGTTGATACAACTTACCCCCGCCACATGTGATCAGGAACACCTGCCGGTGGTGGTGGCCAATTTGCCCCATGTACCTGACCGCAGTCGCGCCATACTGGGTTTGGGCGCCAATCCGTTACCCGCTATGTGCGCAAGCATTGACTTGCTGGTCAATGCGGGTTGCGGTGTGATCGCTGTGCCGTGCAACACTTCGCACCACTGGCATTCAGACTTTGCCAAATATTCACCCGTCCCGGTATTGCACATTGCCGAAGCTTGCGTTTTGGCGGTAGGGCCCGCTCAAACGACCGCCATTTTGGGCACAAGAGGCTGCCTTCAGTCGGGCTTTTACCAGCGAATCATTTCCGAAAATGGCGGCTTTTGCCAGGTACCGGACACCCAAACCGTACAACCTGTGGTGGATGCCACCATCGCCGCAGTCAAAGGGGGCGATTTGGCAAGAGGTGCGCGTTACTTGGAACATGTTCTTCGCACATTGTCTTCCAATGGGGTCAATGCTGTCGTGTTGGCTTGCACTGAATTGCCCTTGGCGGCTCTGGGTTGCGATCCTGTGGCTCACGCTGGAATGACTTTGGTGGACAGTACCTTGGAGTTGGCTCGCGCCAGTGTGCGCTATGGACTCGACCGCGGTTGGAACAAAGCGGCTTAGGCTTCGAACGCACATTCTTAAAGCCAGCAAGCAAGCTTTTTTGAACGGCCTGACGCGCTGTCTGGGGGCTGCTTTATTGGATCAAATAACCCCCGTCTACTGGCAAGACCACGCCCGTGACAAAGCGGGCTGCGTCGCTGGCCAAAAACAGCACCGGACCCGCCACGTCTTCGGGTTGGCCCCAGCGGCCCATGGGTGTGCGGCCCACGATCTGGGCGCTGCGTGTGGGGTCGTTCTGCAGGGCTTGGGTCAAAGGTGTGGCGATCCAGCCTGGGGCCACCGCGTTCACCCGGATGCCGTCGGCCGCATAGGCAATGGCCAATGACTTGGTCAGCTGCGCCACGCCGCCCTTGCTGGCGCTGTAGCCTGGCGTGAGGCCGCCTCCAAAAAAGCTCAGCATCGACGCGGTGTTGACAATGCAGCCTTGGCGTGCCTTCAGGCCAGCACGCGCTGCAGCGCACACCCGCATGGTGCCGTTCAGGTTGATGTCCACCGTCTGCGCAAATGCCTCCGGGTCGTGTTCGACGTTGCGCTGGATGATGCCCGCACAGTTGACCAGCACATCGAATTCACCGAACTCACCGAGCACGGTTTGTACATGCTCGTTTTGTCGCACATCTAGCACATGGAAAGCAATCAGGCGGTTGGTACTCAGGCCTTGCGCCGACTCGACTTCGGCGGGCGTGGCCCCGGTGGCTGTGACGCTGGCGCCGGTGGCGGCAAAGGCCCGGGCAATGGCCGCGCCAATGCCACTGGTGCCACCGGTGATGAAAACTTTTTTGACCATGTCCATGAAACCTCTCCCTTGCTGTTTTTAAAGTTTCAGGGTGATGACGCCACCCGCATGCTGGGCGCGTGAGCAGCACAAAATGATTTTCTGTTGCCGCTCATTTTGGCTGAGCACAAAGTCGCGGTGTTCCACCGCATCAGAAGCTTGTGCATCGTAAGGCAGGGCGCACACCCCACACAAGCCGTCGCTGCATTTCACGCTGATGCCTACGCCCGCCTCGGCCAGCACATCGGTGGCACTGCGCTCGGCGGGCACTTGCAGTCGGCGGCTGGATCTTTGTGCCAGACCGGTACCCGTGATCACCCGTATGCCCAGCTGGCCCAAAAATTTGTATGATGACTTCATTCACTTGGGCGTAACAAGCACATGACAACAGTCGGATTGATTGGTTTGGGGGCCATGGGCTCGGGCATGGCCGCATCGCTGCGCCGCGCCGGGCACGCGGTGCAGGTTTTTGATGTGCGCCGCGAGGTGGCCGAGGCCTTCACCAACGCAGGCGGCACAGCGCACGACAGCTTGGCTTCTTTGGGCGCAGCGTGTGATGTGGTCGTGTCGGTGGTGGTCAATGCCGCGCAAACCGAGAGCGTGCTGTTTGGCGACGGCACCACGCCCGGGTGCGCGGCCAGCATGAAGCCCGGCAGCGTGTTTGTGATGTGCTCCACCGTTGACCCCAATTGGTCGGTGGCGCTGGAATCGCGCTTGGAGGTCATGGGCCTGCGCTATGTGGACGCGCCGATCTCGGGCGGCGCGGCCAAAGCGGCCAGTGGTCAGATGACGATGATGACCGCGGGCAAGCCCGAAGCCTACGCGCTGGCCGAGCCGTTTTTGAGCGCCATGGCCGCCAAGGTCTACAAGTTGGGCGACAGCGCAGGCGCGGGCAGCAAGGTCAAGATCATCAACCAGTTGCTCGCGGGTGTGCACATTGCCGCTGCGGCCGAGGCCATGGCCCTAGGCCTGCGCGAGGGTGTGGACCCGGCGGCGCTCTACGAAGTGATCACCCACAGCGCGGGCAACAGCTGGATGTTTGAAAACCGCATGGCCCATGTGCTGGCGGCCGATTACACGCCGCTCTCAGCGGTAGACATTTTTGTGAAGGATCTGGGCATCGTGCTCGACATGGCGCGGGCCAGCAAGTTCCCGCTGCCGCTGTCTTCCACAGCGCACCAGATGTTCATGCAGGCCAGCACCGCAGGCTTTGCCAAAGAAGATGACAGCGCCGTGATCAAGATTTTCCCAGGCATTGAATTGCCGAAAGGCAAGGCATGACCATCCAACTCGGTTGTATTGCCGACGACTTCACCGGCGCCACCGACCTCGCCAACAACTTGGTGCGCTCGGGTATGCGGGTGGTGCAGACCATCGGTGTGCCCACAGGCCCGCTGGCCGCTGATGTGGATGCGGTGGTGGTGGCGCTCAAGTCGCGCACCATTCCGGCTGCCGAGGCCATCGCGCAATCGCTCGACGCCTTGAAGTGGTTGCAGGCGCAAGGCGCACAGCAAATTTATTTCAAATACTGCTCCACTTTTGACAGCACACCCGAAGGCAACATCGGCCCGGTGACCGAGGCGCTGATGGACGCGCTGGGCACCGACTTCACCATCGCCACGCCCGCCTTCCCGGACAACGGCCGCACCGTGTTCAAGGGTTACCTGTTCGCGGGCCATGTGTTGCTCAACGAGTCGGGCATGCAAAACCACCCGCTCACGCCCATGACCGACGCCAACCTGGTGCGCGTGATGCAAGCGCAAACCAAGCGCAAGGTGGGCTTGATCGATTACAAAACCGTGGCCCAAGGTGAAGCGGCGATCCGTGCACGCATCGATGCTTTGCGCACTGAAGGTGTGGGCGTGGCCGTGGTCGACGCGACCAGCAACGACGACCTGCACCTGCTTGGGCCTGCTTTGAAAGGCATGCTGCTGGTCACTGCGGGTTCTGGTGTGGCCATTGGCCTGCCCGCCAACTTTGGCCTCAAGCCTTCATTGCAGGCGAGCCAATTACCTGTTGCCAAGGGCTTGCAAGCGGTGGTGTCGGGCAGCTGCTCGGTGGCCACCAACGCGCAGGTGGCGCACTTCAAAACGACAGGCCGCCCTGCGATGGCGATCAACCCTGCGGCGCTGATGAACGGGCAAAGCGATGCCGTGGTGCAGCAGGTGCTGGCTTGGGCCGCGCCACTCTTGAAAGAAGGCCCGGTGCTGGTGTACTCCACCGCCGAGCCCGAAGCCGTCAAAGCCGTGCAGGCCCAGCTGGGCGTGGCCGAAGCGGGTGCTTTGGTCGAACACGCGTTGGCTGCTGTGGCCCGTGGTTTGGTCGGTCTGGGTGTACAGCAGCTGGTGGTGGCGGGTGGCGAGACCTCGGGCGCTTGTGTGCAGGTACTCGGTATTGCGCAGCTGCAGATCGGGCCACAAATCGACCCTGGTGTGCCTTGGTGTCACGCACCGTCATCCAATGGGGGGGTGCACATCACGCTCAAGTCGGGCAACTTCGGCACCGAGGACTTTTTCACCAAAGCCTTTACAGTCTTGGCATGAGCAGCACCGAAACCCAAGCCCGTGAAGAAATCTGCCGCGTGGGCCGCAGCCTGTTCGAGCGCGGCTATGTGCACGCCACGGCGGGCAACATCAGCGTGCGTTTGGACGACGGTTTTCTGATCACACCGACCGACGCGTGTTTGGGTTTTCTCGACCCGGCACGCTTGGCCAAACTCGATGGGAAAGGCCAGCAAGTCAGTGGCGACAAGGGCAGCAAAACCATCGCTTTGCACCGCCAGATTTATGCCGCTGCGTGCGAGTCAGATGCCGCTACGCGCTGTGTGATCCACACCCACAGCACGCACTGCGTGGCGCTCAGCCTGAACGCCACTGGCCCCGAATTGCTGCCCCCCATCACGCCTTATTTTGTGATGAAAGTCGGCCATGTGCCTCTGGTGCCCTACCACCGCCCGGGCAGCCCAGATGCGGCCCAAGAAGTGGCCCGGCTGATCCGCCACTACGCGGCGCAAGGTGCCCCGATACGCGCCGTGATGCTCTCACGACTGGGCCCCAACGTCTGGCACGACACGCCCGCGGCCGCCATGGCCACACTCGAAGAGCTGGAAGAAACCGCACGGCTCATGCAACTGCATCCCCACACACCACCCCTGAACCCCAGCGAACTGGATGGACTCCGCCAGGCCTTTGGGGCACGCTGGTGAGCACCACCATGGATCGCTTCGTGCCTCGCGATGACGCGGATCAGGACGGAGACGGCCCAGGTGTCATGGCGAGCAAAGCGCGGCCATCCACGCGTTTGTGGGTCACCATGGATCGCTTCGTGCCTCGCGATGACGCGGATCAGGACGGAGACGGCCCAGGTGTCATGGCGAGCGAAGCGCGGCCATCCACGCGTTTGTGGGTCACCATGGATCGCTTCGCGCCTCGCGATGACGCGGATCAGGACGTCGACGGCCCAGGTGTCATGGCGAGCGAAGCACGGCCATCCATGCTTGCGGTTCAAGACCTTCCATATTGACTGAAAGAAAACCATGTCCCGTTTTGCCGCCAACCTCTCCATGATGTACCCCGACCTGCCGTTTCTGGACCGCTTTGAAGCTGCGGCCAAAGACGGTTTCAAGGCGGTGGAGTATTTGTTTCCTTACGCCTTTCCAGCGCAAGAGTTGGCGGCCCGACTGAAGGCGAACGGCTTGCAGCAAGTGCTGTTCAATGCCCCGCCGGGCGGCACCGATACCCACAGTTTTGGCAAGGCTTGGGAGACGGGGCAACGGGGCACGGCCAGTGTGCCCGGGCGCGATGCCGAGTTTCGTGCGGGTTTTGCGCAAGCCCTGATCTATGCCGAGGCGCTGAACTGCCCGCGTATCCACGCCATGGTGGGCTTGCGGGCCGAAGGTGCCAGCCCAGAAGCGGCTGACGCCACGTTGATCAGCAACTTGCAATGGGCTGCTGTCGAGGCAGCCAAAGCAGGGCGCGATGTGCTGGTGGAGCCCATCAACACCCGCAGTATGCCGGGCTTTCACCTCAACCGCCAAGACCACGCCCACCGCATCGTGCAGGCCGTGGGTGCGACCAATGTGAAGGTGCAGATGGACCTGTTTCACTGCCAGATCGTCGAAGGCGACTTGAGTGCCAAGATTGCCCATTACCTGCCCACCGGTCGGGTGGGGCATTTTCAGATTGCCGAGGTGCCCAACCGCCACGAGCCGGGCACGGGTGAGGTGAACTGGGCACACATCTTCCAGACCATCGACAAAGTGTCCGCCGATTGCGGCTGGGACGGCTGGATCGGTTGTGAGTACAACCCGGCCGATGCTTCGGCGGGCGGCACTTCACGCGGCTTGAGTTGGGCGCAGCCTTATCTTTGAGGCCTCAGGCGCTGACACCACACACCGTTTTGGAGCCTTGCCAATTGCTCAGCGCCTGGCTCAAATCTGTGCCGCGGCGCAAGGCGGTCATTTCGGCCACGATGCTCAGTGCGATTTCGGGGGGCGTCAAAGCGCCGATGTTCAGGCCGACAGGACCATGCAACTGCTGCACTTCGGCTTCGCTCACATCAAAGTCCAGCAAGCGTTGGCGGCGCTGCGCGTTGTTGTGCAGCGAGCCCAATGCGCCCACATAAAACGCGGGGGTGCGCAATGCTTCCATCAGCGCCAGGTCGTCCAGCTTGGGGTCGTGTGTGACGGCGACCACCGCGCTGTTGTGGTCCAGCCGCATGGCCAGCACCAGGTCGTCGGGCATCGCGTTGGACAAGGTCACGCCGCTCATGGCTTCCCAGCCCTCGTGGTATTCCACACGCGGCTCGCACACCGTGACTTGGTAGTCCAGCATCACCGCCATATGGGCCAGATAGCGCGACAATTGCCCGCCACCGATGATGAGCAATCGCAGGCGAGGGCCGTGAACCGTGGTCAGGCTTTGGCCGTCAAACTGCAATTTATCGCCTTCGGTGGCTGCGCTCATGCGCACCATGCCCGTGGCCATGTCCATGCGGCGCTCCACGCGCTGGTGCTGCTCAATCAGCACCAGCAATTCGCGCAGTTGTGATTGGGCCGACAGCGGCTCGAGCACCACCTGCACCGAGCCACCACAGGGCAGGCCAAAGCGGCGCACCTCTTCGGCGGTTTGGCCGTAGGTGGTGGTGTCGGGCAGGCGCAGGGCCAGCTCGCCAGCAGCCACACGGCGGATCAGGTCGTCTTCGATGCAGCCGCCCGAAACCGATCCGGCCACCTGGCCATCGTCACGGATGACCATGAGTGAGCCGGGTGGGCGGGGGGCCGAACCCCAGGTGCGTACCACCGTGCCCATCACCACGCGGTGGCCCCGGCTTTGCCAATCGAGGGCGGTGCGGACCACGTCAATGTCGATGCTGTTCATGCTTGTCTCCGTTTGTCTTGCAAAAAAATGGGGTGCCCTAAGCCGTCAAAATTCATGGGGCAAACCCGCAGTGGGGGTCACCGCCCTGCGCCGTACCCCATACAGAATTTGCACCGCCGCCAAAACGCCCAAGAGTGCAAAAGCCGACTGCACGGCCACAGGCCCTTGCCAGGGACTGATCAAACCCACCCACGCCAGCAAGCCTGGCCCGAGCAAAAGTGCCAAACCACGCTGCACTCCGGGTGGCCACCGCACTGCAGACCCCAGTGGAAAGCGGTGACGACACAGATGCACAGCCCAGGCCAAGGAGGGCAGCACCATGGCCAAAGTCCCATGCGCTTCGCTGTCGCCCAACAGCATCAAGGGCCCCAAGATCAGAAAACCCAAACTGATGAAACTCAGGCGCTCATGAGCACGGGCGTTGCCATCAGGCTCCCACGACCGCGTGAACCCTGTCACCAAGGCGGGCAAACCCGCCATCAACACCAAATGCGAGATGGCCATCCACTCCAGTGACAGGTTCAAACCCGCACACCAAGCGTTGCCCAACCACAGACTGCCCATCATCAGCCCCATGGCCGAAGTGGGCAGTACCAGGGGCAAACTGGACTGAACACCCCGGCAGACCTTGGGCTGCCGAGCGCCAAAACGATCTCGCGCGTACAAAACGGCCGCACACAGTGCCAGCACAGCACTCACGCCCACCGGTGCCGACGAAACACTGTCTGGCATGCGCCAAGCCCCATAGGTCAACGCAGCGGCCACCACCGGGTGCCATGCCACCCGGCCCAATGAAAACGTGCTGGACTGGCTGCGGGTTTCGATCCAACCGCACCACACACCCCACACCATGGCCACAGCCAACAAGCCCGTATGGGCAGCGCTGTGACCCGACAACAAGTCAGGCCACCACACGCCGCATGCGGTCAGCAAGCCCAACAAACCCATCAAAGCTGGGGCCGCCTGCAAGGTCCAGACATGGCCACGGCTGAGCAGTCGCGCAGCCCACCACAGCGCCACCGCCAAGACACCGCTGGCCAGGGACCAGCCCAGACGCATGCCTTGCTCGCCCAGCCAGAGCCAAGCGAGCAAGACCACCGTCCATTGGGCCACCTCACCGGCGTGGGCCAGCGCATGAACAGACTTATGGCCCAGTTCAGGCAGGCGAGAAGCCGCGGGACACTGACGCTCAGACATGCGCGTAACCATGCAATTGGTCCGAGCCCCCGGCCGCATGCACGCTCACATTGAAGGACACGATCACCCGGTCATTCGTGCCGTGATAAGGCATGGCTTGGTGCGCCAACCAAGAAGGGAACACCACCAACTGGCCTGGCACGGGCTCCATGTCGAGGTGGGCGTTTTGCAAATAGGCATTGCCAAAATCCATGGCTGCGCCACCCAGGCGGTTGAAGTGCGGGCCATAAAAACGTGTCACGCCATTGGCTGCACCCAGCACCGGATGCTGGCAGCGCTGCTCGGTCGGGTCGACTTGCAGACAATACACGCCCGACCATGAACAGTTGCCATGCGTGTGCACATCGTGGTGGCTGCCTTGGCTGGAAATCTGGAACCAGATGCCGCGCAGCGCGATCTGAAAACCCGGCTTGGCTTCGGGCCAAGCGCCTTGGTTGGCCAGCACCACGGTTTGGCGCACACTGTCCACGATGAAGCGCACCAACTGCTCCCACTCCGACAGGCGAATGCGATGCAGCAAGTCGTCGTGGCTGGCGTAAAAGGCTTTGGGCTCACCTGACACGGCCGGGTCGGTGGCGCGCATCGTTTGAAACACCCGTACCAGCACCTCGTTGACCACCTCGGCTTGCGCAAACCGGTGCACGCCGATGGGCGTGTGCCACAGCATGTGGAGTGGGTCGGGCTGAATCATGGCGCTGCCAGAGAGGGTCAAGTGGTGACCACCCAATCCGTCGGCCACTTGAGTTGGTGGCCGGTGCGTGCAGCCAGCGCGGTAATGTCTTCGGGTGTGTCCACATCGGTTCGGTAGCGTTTGTTGCTGCAAGCCCAGTGGTGCACCTGGTCGGGGTGGGCCGACTGCCATTGGCGGCAACCCACATTGGCATCACCTGCCAGAATTTGTTCGCGCACCTCGGTGCTGAACATGACCGGGTTGCCCGGTAGACCGTCCACCGTGGGCTGCACGACTTGCATGCCGCTGGGGCGCTTTTTGTATGCGCCAATCAGGTCGTTGATGTCTTGTGAGTTGATGAGCGGCTGGTCGGCCAGCGCCACCAGCACCGCGTCGAGCTTGGGCGACAGCGCGTGCAAACCCAGCCGCAGCGATGAATTCTGTCCGGCGTCCGGGTTGGGGTTGCGCACCAGTGTCACCGGAAATTCCTTGACGACCTCTTCGATGCGATCCGCGTAGTGGCCCAGCACCACCACCACCTCGTCCATGCCTGCGCCCGACAGAGCGATCAGCTGGCGGCGGATCAAGGGCACGCCACCCAATTCGAGCAAGCTTTTGGGTCGGTGTCCCATGCGCGAGCCCGAACCCGCAGCCAGCAGCACCGCGCCCACTACCACGCGGCTGTACAAGCCCCCGCCCCCTTTGAGAATGCAACCCATGCTCAGCTTCCGCAGCAAGAAGATTTGGCCGATGCTGGCACAGCCTCCAAGGCCAATGCAGGCTCGGCTGTCTGAGTAAGGGCGGCATCGGAGGCCGCGGCATCGGAGGCCGCGACAGCGGCTTGGTCTGCCGTCTCTTTGGCCCCACCGCAGCAAGTGCTGGCGGCCACAGGCGCAAGGGCTTTGGCGTTGGTCGCCACAGACTCACGCCCACGACGTGCGGCCACCACCGAGGTCAGCACCGACAAGGCAATTTCTTCGGGCGTTTGTGCACCGATGAATTCTCCCGCTGGGGCCACGATGCGGGCCACAGAAGCTGGGTCTTCACCGCTGGTCACCAAGGTGTCGAGCAACACCGCCGCTTTGCGGGCACTGGCCACAAACCACAGGCCTTGCGGCTGCAAGGCCAGCGCGGCTTTGAGGCCTTGCAGGTCGCGGCGGCCTTGCGTGGCCACCACCACAAAGGGCGATGCCAAACGGGCGCTCACAGAGGCTGCATCGTCACTGTCCAGCACGGTGTCTGCGTCGGGGAAATCGGTCGCATGTGCGCCCTGTGCCACCACCGCCACGCGCAAACCCACGCGGGGGGCCAGGCCCACCAGAGCACGCGCCACGGGCGAGTCGCCCACCACAGTCAAGGTGGTCGAAGGCATCACCGGGTCAATGAACAATTCGAGCGTGCCGCCTGAGTGGCAAGCCATGCCAAATTCGAGCACATCGCCCAGATCGCGCTCGGCGCTTTCGTCGGAGGGGGCAATGCGGATCTTGCGCGGCTGGCCGTCGAGCAAGGCATGGCGCACCGTTTTGATGACGGCGGGTTGGGCGCAGCCACCACCAATCCAGCCGTGGATCTGGCCATCGGGTGTGACGACCGCTTTGTCGCCCGCTTTGCCCGAGGTGGGTGCTTGAGCGCTGAGCACCGTGACCAGCGCAAAGGGCTGGTCGGCGGCTTGCAAGCGGGCGGCCTGGGTGATCCATTCGTTGCGGTTCATGGCGTACTCCTTGAATGTCAAATGTCAGTGCAACACATGGCGTGCAGCGGCCAGATCGGCCAAACTGGCCAGTGGCACGAAGCGGTCGATCATGGCACGCGAACGCTGCAAGGCCCCGGCAGAGGGCACTTGGCGCGTGGGGTGAAACCAGGTGATGCGGGCACCGCGTGCTCGCACCTCCTGCAGGGCCGCGCTCAAGAGCTCTGGCCCATCGGAGTCAAAGCCGTCCGAGAACACCCACACACGGGCACCCCGGTTGAGCTGGGCGCGGGCGTGGTGCCGGACAAAGTCTTGCAAGCTGGCGGCAATCCGAGTGCCACCGCCAAAACCAGCGGTGACGGCGTTGACTTTTTCTTGAATGGCGGGCGTGTCGCGCTGCATGTAGGGCGTGACTTCGGCCAGGCGGGTGTGGAACACAAACACCCGGGCATCTGCCTCGAGCGCAAAGGCGCGGGCCACGCGCAAAAACAGCGCGGCGTGTGATTCCATCGAGCGGCTCACATCGGCCAGGATGAACAGGCGCGGCGGCTCGACCCGTTTGACTTGCCAGGCCGGTTGCAGCAACTCGCCACCCCAGCACACGCTGCGACGCAACGTTTGGCGCAAATCCAGCCGCTGTCCGCGCGGGGCCACGCGCCAGCGGCGGGTGGCGCGGGGCTGCAGCTTGGCCGTGATCTGGCGGGCGAGGCTTTGCAGGGCGCTGAGTTCTTGTGGCATCCACATTTGGCCGTCGCGTTGGTGCAGGGCTTCGGTGCGGCTGGCACCGCCTTGGGCGCGGGGCGTTCCTGCATCGCTTTCTTCAGGGTGGTTGGACGCCATGTCGCCAGCGGTTTGAGGCGCAGCACGCTGACCCGGCTGGTTGGCCGGTTGTTGGGACGCGTCCATTTGATCGTGCAGGGCCTGCACGCTTTGGCGCAGGCTGCGGCTGGGCCGGGTTTGGCCACTGACTTTGACGCCGCCGCGCAGTTTTTCAGGGTGCCAAAAGCGCTCGTACACATCGGCCCACAGCTGCCATTCGCGCTGGCTGTGGCAGGCAATGGCCCGCCAAGCCGCCTGCAATGGGCGCTCGTGCAAGGGGCCGAAGTAGAGCGCCGCTTGCAGCATGGCGTGCTGCTCGGCCACGCCCACCGTGAGCCCGTGTTCACGCAACAGGGCAGCAAAACCGGCCAAACGCTCAGATGGCGGGATGGCGGGCGAGGTGTTCATGCCGCCACTTTGGCTTGTTCGTTGGTGTTTTCGGCCACACCCACGGTGCGGCGGCCTTCGACCAGCTGGCGCAAACGCTCAGGGCCCATCACAAAGCGGTCTTCACGGGTCTTGAGCAAACAGCCCAGGGTGCCCAGCACGGCCGACATGTCTTCGGGCAAATGGCTGTGGCGCAACTGAAACAGCGCACGCACCCAGTCGAGCGTCTCAGCAATGCCGGGAATCTTGGCCAGGTCTTCGCGGCGCAGGCGCTGCACGAATTGCACCGCGTCTTCCACCAGCCGTGTATCGGCTTCGGGCAAGGCGGATTTGACGATGGCGATCTCTCGCGCCAGCGTCGGGTAATCGAGGTAGTGGTACAGGCAGCGGCGGCGCAAGGCGTCAGACAACTCACGCGTGCCGTTGCTCGTCAAAATCACCTGAGGGATGTGCGTGGCGCGGATGGTGCCGATTTCGGGCACGGTGATCTGGTATTCGGCCAGCACTTCGAGCAAAAAGGCTTCAAAGGCTTCGTCGGCGCGGTCGATCTCGTCGATCAAGAGCACGCAGGGGCCTGACTGGCTGATGGCCCGCAGCAAGGGGCGCTCGAGCAAATAGTCGCGGCTGAATACATCGGATTCGCGGACACGACCTGCCCCGTCTTTGTCCGATTCGCTCATGCGGATCGCCATCAGCTGGCGGCCATAGTTCCACTCGTAAGCGGCTTGCGAGAGGTCCAGGCCTTCAAAGCATTGCAAGCGCACCAAGTTGGCTTTTTGCGATTGGGCCAAGGCCGTGGCCAAGGCGGTTTTGCCCACGCCCGCGTCGCCCTCGAGCAACAGGGGGCGCTGCAAGGCCGACGCCAGCCATACGGTGGTGGCCAAGTCGGCATCGGCCAGATAACCCGAACGCTGCAGCCGCTCCCGCAGCAAGCGCTCTTGCTCGGCGGGGGTGGCAGAGGCAGCGCTCAGATCTGGCGTGGTCATGTTCAGACTTTTTTGCCGACCAGGCCGCCAAACCAGCTCTTGAGCAAAGCCCAAAAGATGGCCAGGCCGTTGATCTCACGGGCCACCACGGGGGCTGCAGGCGCGGCCACTGGCGCTGCGGCCTCGGCACCCGAAGCCACCGATGCAGCGGCAGGCACGCCTTCAGCCGCAGGCAAGGTGAGCGCCGTCTGGCGGAAGTTTTCGACAAACTGCGCCAGCAGCATGTCGGACACCTGGACCATCATGCGGCCACCGAATTGCGCGAACTTGCCATTGACAATCACCGCTGCTTGGCCGTTCAGCACGCAATGCGCCGGGTTGGCCGGGTCGGTGGTGATGACCGCGGTCAGGTCCATCGAGGCGGACGAGCCACCCTTGTCGGCCCCCTTGCCTCGCAAAACCATCTTGCGCTCGGCGGGCACGGCTTCGACCACGTCCACCGTTCCGCCAAACTGGGCCACGGCCGGGCCCACCTTGACCTTGACGCCGCCCTTGAACGAGGTCTCGGACAGCTGCTCGGTGATTTCGGCGCCGGGCATACAGTTGGCGGTGGCTTTCAGGTCCGTCAGCAGGGCCCAGGCCCGTGCCGCGTCCACATCCAGCGGGTATTGCTTGTCGAGTTTGACTTCCATGACGGTTCCTGATTACAAAGCGGCGCCGAGCTCGCGCAGCGCTTTCCAAGTGCGGAACGCGTTGTGCGGCATGTCCAGGTGCGTGACACCCAGGTGCGAGAAGGCATCGACCACCGCCGAGGTGAAGGTGGGGATCGAGCCGACGTGGGGTGACTCGGCCACGCCCTTGGCACCCAGGGGGTGGTGCGGTGAAGGCGTCACAGTGTGGTCAGTTTCCCAGTGCGGTGTTTCCACGAAGGTGGGCAAAAAGTAATCCATCAGTGTGTTGCCCAGCAAGTTGCCCTGTGCATCAAACGGCATTTGCTGACCCATGGCCACGGCAAAGCCTTCGGTCAAACCACCATGGATTTGGCCGTCGATGATCATCGGGTTGATGCGGGTGCCGCAGTCGTCCAGCGCATAAAAGCGGCGGACTTTGGTTTCGCCAGTGGCGCGGTCGATGTCCACCACGCACAGGTAGATGCCGAAGGGGAAAGTGAAGTTCGGTGGGTCGTAGTAGTGCACCGCTTCCAAACCTGGCTCAAGACCGTCTGGTGGCTGGTGGTAGGCCTGCCAAGCCACGTCGGCCATGGTTTTGAACTTGCTGTCGTCGCCCTTGACCTTGAAGCGGTCGACTTCCCAGTCGAGGTCGTTTTCGTTGACCTCGAGCATGTGGGCGGCGATTTTGCGGGCTTTCGCGTGGATCTTGCGGGCAGCCAGCGCGATGGCCGCACCGGCCACGGGCGTGGAGCGCGAACCATAAGTGCCCAAGCCATAAGGCGCGGTGGACGTGTCGCCTTCTTCGACCTGAATCACTTCCGATGGAATGCCCAGCTCGGTGGCGATGATCTGCGCGTAGGTGGTCTGGTGACCTTGACCTTGCGTGATCGTGCCCATGCGGGCGATGGCGCTGCCGGTGGGGTGGATGCGGATTTCGCAGGAGTCGAACATGCCCACGCCCAAGATGTCGCACATCTTGGAGGGACCTGCGCCGACCACCTCGGTGAAGGTGACCAAGCCTATGCCCATCAAGGTGGGGCTATTGGGGTCGGCGCGTTTGGCCGCTTGCTCAGCACGTAAGCCTTTGTAGTCCACGGCTTCGAGCACCTTGTCCAAAGCGGTTTGGTAGTCGCCTGAGTCGTATTCGAAACCGAAGGCGCTGGTGTAGGGGAACTGCTCTTTTTTGACGAAGTTCTTGGCGCGGATCTCGGCCTTGTCCATGCCCAGCTTTTGCGCCAGCACGTCGACCATGCGCTCGATCAGGTACACGGCTTCGGTCACGCGGAACGAGCAGCGGTAGGCCACGCCACCGGGGGCCTTGTTGGTGTACACGCCCTTGACGCTCGCGTGCGCGGCGGGAATGTCATACGAGCCAGAGACGATGTGGAACATGCCCGCAGGGAACTTGGTCGGGTCGGCACAGGCGTCGAATGCGCCGTGGTCGGCCACCACGTTCACGCGCAGGCCGGTTATCTTGCCGTCGGCAGTCGCTGCCAATTCGCCGTCCATGTGGTAGTCGCGGGCAAAGGCGGTGGACGAGATGTTTTCGATGCGGTCCTCGACCCACTTCACGGGGCGACCCAGCACGATGGACGCGACGATGGCGCAGACATAGCCGGGGTAGATGCCGACCTTGTTGCCAAAGCCGCCACCGATGTCGGGGCTGACGATGCGCACTTTGGATTCGGGGATGCCCGAGAGCATGGACACCACGGTGCGCACCACGTGAGGGGCTTGCGAGGTGATGAAGGTGGTCAGGTCGCCCTTGATCGGGTCGAAGCTGGCCACGCAACCGCAGGTCTCCAGCGGGCAAGGGTGCACGCGGGGGTAGTACATGTGCTGCGAGACGGTCACTTCGGCTTTGTCGAAGGCGGCATCGGCGGCCGACTTGTCACCGGCATCCCAGGTGAAGATGTGGTTGTGGTGGTCGCGCTTGCCGTGAGCACCTTCGGTCTTGCCAGCGAGGTCGTCGCGGATGACGGGTGCACCGGGTTGCAAAGCGGCATAGGGGTCCATGACCACGGGCAGCTCTTCGTATTCGACTTCCACGGCCTCCACCGCATCGGCCGCGATGTAGCGGTCGTCGGCGATCACGATGGCGACTTCTTGCATTTGGAAGTGCACTTTTTCATCGGCCAACACGGCGGCCACGTCGCCGGCCAAGGTGGGCATCCAGTGCAGCTTCAGGGGTTTCAAGTCGTCGGCGGTGAGCACGGCGTGCACGCCAGGGATGGCCAGCGCGGCTTCTTTGTTGATGCGCTTGATACGACCGTGGGCGATGGGGCTGCGCACGATGTCCATGTGCAGCATGCCGGCCATTTTGATGTCGTCAACGTAGTTGCCCTTGCCCTGGATGAAGCGGGCGTCTTCTTTGCGCAGGCGCGAAGCGCCCATGCCAGCCAGCGCGAGTTCGCGGGCTTCCGCGGTTTGTACCGGTGCGTTCATGTGTGTCTCCGATCAAATGGGGGTGTGCTTCAAGCCGCGACGGGCTCTTGCAGTTTTTTGGCGGCGTACTGGACGGCTTTGATGATGTTTTGGTAGCCCGTGCAGCGGCACAGATTGCCACTCATGCCATGGCGGATTTCGTCCTCGGTCGGGTTGGGGTTCTCATGCAAGAAACGGTAGGCGCGCATGAGCATGCCGGGGGTGCAGAAACCGCACTGCAAGCCGTGCTCTTTGTAAAAGCCTTCTTGCACCGCGTGCAACACACCTTTGTGGGCCAAGCCTTCGACGGTGAGCACTTCCGAGCCATCGCACTGCACGGCCAAGTGGGTGCAGGACTTGACCGAGCGACCGTCGATGTCTACGGTGCAAACGCCGCAGTGGCTGGTCTCGCAACCGATGTGGGCACCGGTCAGGTTCAGTTCTTCCCGCAAAAAATGGATCAACAGGGTGCGGGGCTCAACGGCTTTCTCTTCTTTTTTGCCGTTGACGGAAACGGTGATGAGTTTTTTAGTCATGAAAGTTTCTCGGGTTTATGAGCACTGAGCCCAAGCTTTGTTGAGTGCGCGTTTGACCATGGCACCGGCCATGGCAGTCTTGTATTCGATGTCACCCCGCAAGTCTTCTGCGGGGTCGCAGATCGCGATCGCAGCTTCGACAGCAGCTTGCACGTTGGTGGCGTTGAAGGGTTTGTTCAGCAGCGCAGCTTCTGCGGCCTCGGCACGCAAAGCGGTGGGTGCTACGTTGGTCAGCGCAATGCGCACATGGCTGACTAGCTCACCCGACTTGCGGATCACCACGGCGCATCCGGCGGTGGCCCAGTCACCGGTTTTGCGCTTGAGTTTTTCGTAGGCCGAGCCTGTGCCAGCCGCAAAGGCGGGCACGCGGATCTCGCACATGACTTCGTTTTCTTCGAGCAGCGTCATGTAGGTGCCGAGGAAAAAGCCGTCAGCGGCCACGGTGCGGCGGCCATTCGGGCCTTCCAGCACAAATGAAGCCTCAATGGCGATGGACAAAGCGGGGTGGTCGTTGCCCGGATCGCCGTGAGCGATGTCACCGCCAATGGTGCCGCGGTTGCGAACTTGGGGATCAGCGATCAGCTTGGCCGCTTCGCACAGCAAAGGCACTTTGGCTTGCAGGATGGGCGAAGTGATCAGGTCGTTTTCGACCGTCATGGCACCGATCACCACGGTGTTGCCGTCTTCGCGGATACCCTTGAGCTCGGGAATGCGGTTGATGTCGATCAGGTGCTCGGGGGCTGCAAAACGCAGTTTCATCATCGGCAACAGGCTGTGGCCGCCCGCCAGCAGCTTGGCGTCAGAGCCCAATTGGCCGAGCAAAGCCACAGCCTCGCCGACGGTTTTGGGCGCGTGGTATTCAAAACGCGGTGGAATCATCCAGGGTCTCCTGAGTTTTGTTTAAAACAAGAGAGAAGTATTGGGTGATCTCCTATTCCGACCAGATAGTCGGGTTTTATTCAAATTCGTCTCTTCATGGCCGATTTGTTGCACGAAATGCACTTTATTGAGCACGAAATGGATTGAACAGGCTTTTTAGCTCTCGCAATCAGGGTATATCCTAGGTGTCCGAAAGCCCAGTGAATACCCTCGGTTTAGCTGCTGAATACCCGGGGGTGTAGGGGCGATGGGTAGGAGACGACGTGCTTGGTCTGCGAGGCCCATCGGGACGGGCTCTTGGTCATACAGGCGGGGCTCAGCGCAAGCCCAGTGCCGCGCGCAAGCGTGCGACTTCGCCACGTGAAACGGGCACAGGTTGGGTGTTCTTGCCTTTGAGCAAGATGTGGGTTTTGCTGCCCTCGCGCCCCAAGGACTGCACCGCATGCAAATTCACGATGAAACAGCGGTGCACCCGCATGAACTGTTTCGGGTCCAGGCGCAGCGCCAAATCGCCAATGCTCAGGTTGCAAAAGTGGTAGCCGTCGCGCGTGAGCACGCGGGTGTAGTGGGCTTGTGACTCCAGGCTCAGCACATCGGCGGTGTCCACAAAGGAGACTTTTTGATCGGCCACCATCGGGATGCGCGAGAGACGCATTTTTTTGGCGGGCGGCTCGACCATCGGCGGGTCTTGGCTAACGACTTGGGTCACATCGTAAAAAACCAGGGCAAAACCGGTCGTATCGCCATTCACATCACCCAGGCGGCTGACCTTGATCAGCAGCACCTGCTCGGGGATGTTGATGATCATGGTCATCGGCGCCGCATTGGCCATGGGGCAACCCGAAGCCTCGTCGAGCAAGAAATTGACTTTGGGTTTGGATCGCTCGGGGTGGAAAGAGGTGACCAGCTTGTTGAAAGGCTGTTTTTCGTCCACCGGCAAGACCCGGCGAGCAAAGTCGTTCATGGCCAGCACATTGCGCTGGGCGTCCAGATGGATGACCCCGGCCTCGAACTTTTCGAACAGGTACAGGCTCGGGTTGGGCGTGGTTTTGGCATCCATGATGTTGTCTCTTTCGCCGCCTGTGGGACGACTTGTCTTGTGTATCCAAGTTGCCTGCGCGATTCGGATTAGGAGCAACTGGAATGGGCCAGACTTTAACAACGATTGACCAAAGGGGTACCCACAAGCTCTTTATGCTGGTCAATGTTTGGTTGTCACCGTGGTGTACGCCTAGCGTGGTCAGCGCTAGGCAAACACGCTAAAGTGTTTTTCTTATGTGCCGACCCGAGGAGCCCCCACCATGAACGCCCCCCTGCACCGCGAAATGCCCGAAGGCACGCTCGACAGCGTTCGCGCCCTGAACGATGTGACCCAAGCTTGGGACAGCTCCATCCTGTGCGAGCTGAAAAATTACATTGAGATCCCGGCCAAGTCGCCTGCGTTTGACGCCGACTGGGCCGCGCATGGTCACATTGAATCGGTGCTGCGCCGCGCCGCCCAATGGGTCGAAGCACAAAAGGTGGAGGGCCTCACCCTCGAAATCATCCAGCTGCCCGGCCGCACACCCGTCATGTTTTTTGAAGTGGCCGCCACCCGCGCGGCCAGCGAGGGCTCGGGTCAAACGGTGCTGATGTACGGGCACTTGGACAAGCAACCCGAGTTCAACGGCTGGCGCAATGACCTGGGGCCCTGGACCCCCGTTTATGAAGACGGCAAGCTCTATGGCCGAGGTGGTGCAGACGACGGTTATGCGGCCTACGCCAGCATCGCCGCGGTGCAAGCGCTCAAGAGCCAGAACACGCCCCACCCGCGCATCGTCGGCCTGATCGAGACCTGCGAAGAATCCGGCTCTTACGACCTGCTGCCTTATGTGGACGCGCTGCGCACCCGCATGGGCGATGTTGGCCTGGTGATTTGCCTGGACAGCGGCGCGGGCAACTACGACCAACTGTGGCTCACCACCAGCCTGCGCGGCATGGCCAGCGGCACACTCAAGGTGCAAATCCTGACCGAGGGCATCCACTCGGGCGACGCCTCGGGCCTGGTGCCTTCGAGCTTTCGCATCATGCGCCAGGTGCTCGACCGCCTCGAAGACAGCACCACGGGCCGACTGTTGCCCGCCAGCTTCCATTGCGAAGTGCCTGCCGAACGCTTGGCGCAAGCGCAGGCCACAGCGGCCATCTTGGGCGACGAGGTGTACAAGCGTTTCCCCTGGGCGCACTATGACTGCGGAGGCTCCACCACCTTTGCACTGCCCACGACCACCGACCCAACCCAAGCTTTGCTCAACCGCACCTGGACACCCACGCTGAGCGTGACCGGGGCGGAAGGTTTTCCGGCGCTGAAAGACGCGGGCAACGTGCTGCGCCCTTACACCGCCTTCAAACTCAGCCTGCGCTTGCCGCCCCTGGTGGACGCCGCACAAGCCGTCGCCGAGATGAAAGCCCTGCTGGAGGACAACGCGCCCTACCAGGCCAAAGTCACCTTCGAATCGGGTGGCGGTGCCACCGGCTGGAACGCCCCTGACACCTTGCCTTGGTTTGAACAAGCCCTCAACAGCTCGAGCCAAGCGCACTTTGGCGCAGGCGTAGGCTACATCGGGCAAGGCGGCACCATCCCCCTCATGAACATGCTCAGCGCCGGTTTCCCCAAAGCGCAAATGATGGTCTGCGGCGTGCTCGGCCCCAAGAGCAATGCGCATGGGCCGAATGAGTTTTTGCATGTGCCTTACGCCAAAAAGCTCACGGCGGCGGTGGCCGAAGTCATGGCCCGCATGCCCTGATGACCCTCATCACAAGCCCCTCGCTACCGCGCCTCAGCCTGTCGGCTTTGCAGGGTGAAGCGGGTCAACTCGCGGTCTACGACTGGGACTTGCCTTTCAGTCGGCCTTTGGGCACGGTGATCTTGGTACATGGTCTGGGCGAACACGCCGGGCGCTACGGCGAGGTGGCGGCGCACTTACACCAGTGGGGTTTTGCGGTGCGGGCCTACGACCAGCAAGGTCACGGTCAGTCGGAAGGTTTGCGCGGTGACTTGCTGCGCCCTGGCAGCTTGCAAGCCGACTTGTGCCGGGTGATCGATGCCACGCGCCGGCGTCCGGCCTTGAAGGACTTGCCCCTCATCGTGTTGGGCCACAGCATGGGTGGCCTGGTGGTGGCCCGCATGCTGGCCGAGGGTTTGGGCACGGTCGATGCGGCGGTTTTGTCGTCTCCCGCGCTGGGTGCTTTCCCCAACTTATTTCAGAAAATACTCCTGGCCACGCTGCCCCGCGTGCTGCCGCACTTGTGCGTGGACAACGGTCTGCAAGCCGAGTTTGTGTCGCGCGATCCGGAGGTGGTGAAGGCCTACAAGGCCGATGCGTTGGTGCATCGGCGCATCTCAGCGGGCTTGGCAGCATGGATTTTGGAAAACGGCGAGAAGACCTTGCACGGTGCGTCGAAGTGGCAAGTGCCCACCTTGCTGCTGTACGCAGGTCAAGACAAGCTGGTGAACGCACAGGCCACTGTGAGCTTTGCCAACGCATCACCGCCGGCCGTGGTGCAGGCCCAGTGTTTTGAGGTCATGTACCACGAGATCTTCAACGACCCGGACCGCGCCCAGGTGTTCGCCGCCCTCAAGGCTTGGCTGCTGGCGCGTTTTGCATCGCCTCGCGCTGCTTGAGCACCATCCACACCAGCGCTGCGCCGGTCAAAGCCACTGGGAAGATCGAGCCGATGTTGAGCCACATCCAGCCCTGTGTGGTGACCAGTGCGCCTGAGGCAAACGAGGTCACCGCCATGGTGGCGAACACAAAGAAGTTGATGGCCGCCTGACCCCGGTCTTTTTCGGCGGGGGTCCATGCCTTCATGGCCAGCGTGGTGCTGCCGGTGAACAGGAAGTTCCAGCCCAGCCCCAGCAAGAACAGCGAGATCAGGAACTGGTGCAGTTCCACGCCCGACAAGGCAATCGCGATGCAAACAAAGTTGATCACCACGCCTACCGCCATGATCTGCATCGTGCCGAATTTCTTGATCAAGTGGCCCGTGAAAAAGCCCGGCGCGAACATGCCAATCACATGCCACTCCAGCACCAGCGCCGCATCGTCAAAACTGAAGCCGCACACCTGCATGGCCAGCGGTGTGGCCGCCATCAACAAGTTCATCACGCCATAACTCAAGGCTGCAGCGGCTGCGGCCACAATGAACACGGGCTGGCGCATGATCTCTCGCAGAGGGCGACCCGCGCTGTCGCCCGGTTTTTTGGCAGGCACTGCTGGGAAGCGGATGAAGCTCATGCACACCATGGCCAAAATCGCCACGATGCCCAGCGCCATGTAAGCGCCCAAAAACGGTACTTCGTACAAAGTGCGGGTGCGCGAAGCCAGGTTGGGGCCGACGATGGCCCCGATCAAACCACCCGCCAAGACGAGCGAGACTGCTTTCTCCTTGAAGCCGTCTGCCGCCAACTCGGCCGCTGCAAACCGGTACAACTGACCGTTGGCGCTGTAGTAACCGGCGATCACTGTGGCCGCCACCAGCAGCCAAAAGTTGTGGCTCCAGGCGGCATAAGCGGCCAGCAGCGCCGAAAACAAAGCCACCCCCAGCCCCAGCTGAAACGACACCTTACGCCCCCAGCGCGACTGGCTTTTGGCCACCAGCCCGGTCGACAGCGCACCACCCACCACGTAGCCCATGACCGGCAAGGTCGCCATCCAGCCCAAAGGGGCCATCGACAAACCCACCAAGCCGTTGATGGCGATGAAGGTGACGTTGTTGGTGAAGAACAGCCCTTGGCAGAGCGTGAGGAGGATGAGGTTGGCGTTCATACCCTGCAGTGTATCCCCGGTCCGCATGGGCGGATCCGCGCTTTGGTGACTGGAAACCATCGCCCGGTAAAATCACCGCTTTCGCCAGCCTGCACGGGCTAGGCCAGCATTGGACCCCCTTGGCGGTCCGCACGATCTTCAGGACCCCTTGTGACCTACGCCCACGAAACCCGGCGCCGCCGGACTTTTGCCATCATTTCGCACCCCGACGCCGGTAAAACCACGCTGACCGAGAAGCTCTTGTTGTTCTCGGGCGCGATCCAGATTGCCGGCTCGGTCAAGGCCCGCAAGGCCTCGCGCCACGCCACATCCGACTGGATGGAAATTGAAAAGCAGCGCGGTATCTCGGTGGCTTCGTCCGTCATGCAAATGCTCTACCGCGAGCACGTCATCAACCTGCTCGACACGCCCGGCCACAAAGACTTCAGCGAAGACACCTACCGCGTGCTGACTGCCGTGGACTCGGCTTTGATGGTGATCGACGCGGCCAACGGTGTGGAAGCGCAGACCCGCCGCCTGATCGAGGTGTGCCGGCAACGCGACACGCCCATCATCACCTTTGTGAACAAGATGGACCGCGAAGTGCGAGACCCACTCGATATTCTGGATGAGGTTGAGCGCGAGCTGGGCATGCCCTGCGTGCCCATGACCTGGCCTGTGGGCCAAGGCAAATCGTTTGGCGGCATCGTTAACCTGCGCACGCAGGCCATGACGGTGTTTGACTCTGGCTCTGAACGCCTGCCGCAAGACTTCGAAACCATCCCGCTCACCGAGCAAGCCCAACTGGCCGAACGCTTTGGCCTGGAGTGGCAAACTGCCATGGACAGCATGGAGCTGGCCACCGGCGCATCGCCCGCGTTTGACGAAGCGGCCTTCTTGGCGGGCCAACAAACCCCCGTGTTCTTTGGCTCCGGCGTGAACAACTTCGGTGTGATGGAGGTGCTCGACGCCCTGGTGGACCTGGCCCCCGCGCCCAAGCCCCGCACCAGCAGCCTGCTGGTCAACAAGCAGCCCGTGGTCAAGGAAATCCAGCCCGAAGACAGCGCGTTCTCGGGCGTGGTGTTCAAGGTGCAAGCCAATATGGACGCCAACCACCGCGACCGCATCGCTTTTGTGCGCATGGCCTCTGGCAAATACACCCCTGGCATGAAGCTCAAGGTGCAGCGCACCGCCAAAGAACTGCGCCCCACCAGCGTGGTCACCTTCCTCTCGCAACGGCGTGAAGCGGTGGACGAAGCTTATGCGGGCGACATCATTGGCTTCACCACCCACGGCGGCGTGCAGCTGGGCGACACCATCACCGATGGCGCGAACCTGCAATTCACAGGCTTGCCGTTTTTTGCGCCCGAACTCTTCATGACCGTGATCCTGAAGAACCCGCTGCGCACTAAGCAGCTGCAAACTGGACTCGACCAATTGGGTGAAGAAGGCGCGATCCAGGTCTTCAAACCCGAAATTGGCGGCCCCATGCTCTTGGGCGCTGTGGGTCAGCTGCAGTTTGAAGTGGTGCAACACCGCCTCAAAGCCGAATACGACTGCGATGTGCGACTCGAAGGCTGCCATTACACCGGCGCCCGTTGGATCACCGCCGACACCCCGGCCGAGTTGCGCGAATTCACCAACGCCTACCCGCAGCGCATGTCGCTGGATGCGGCAGGCACGCTGGCGTTTTTGTGCACCAGCCCCTACGACGTCCGCCTGGCGCAAGAGCGCTTTCCTAAAATCCACTTCCACCCGCTGCGCGAGCACGCGGGCCTGGCTCTGGGGTCTGCGGGCTGAAGGGTGCGTGGGGGTGGTCAAGCCAATTTGTGCGTGCCCACCCAACAGGTCAAAAAACCATCACCAGTTCCAAAGCGTCCCATCATGCTGCAGCCGGTTCACCGGCAGATAAGCCCTTTGGTAGGGGTACTTGACTGCCAGTTTCTCGTCGATGTCCACCCCGTGGCCGGGTGACTCGCCGCAGTGCATCATCCCGCGCTCAAAGCGGTAGTCGTGCGGAAAGACCGAGAGCATTTCTTCACTGTGCGGCATGAACTCTTGCACGCCAAAGTTGGGCACCCAGGTGTCGAAGTGCAGGGCTGCGCCCATGCACACGGGTGACAAATCGGTCGCGCCGTGGCAGCCGGTGCGCACTTGGTAGAGGCTGGCCAAGTCGGCGATGCGCCGCAGGTGCGTGATGCCACCCGCGTGGACCACGGTGGTGCGGATGTAGTCGATCAGCTGTTTTTCGATCAGCGTCTTGCAGTCCCAGATGCTGTTGAAAATCTCGCCCACTGCAATCGGCGTGGTGGTGTGGTGGCGTATCCACTGGAAGGCGTCTTGGTTCTCGGCGGGCGTTGGGTCTTCCATCCAGAACAGGCGCATGGGCTCCAGCGCCTTGCCCAGTTGCCCGGCTTCGATGGGCGTCAGGCGGTGGTGCACGTCGTGTAGCAAATGGATGTCGGGGCCGACGGCTTCGCGTGCGGCTTCAAACAGGCCGGGCGTGTGGCGCAAATACTTTTCGGTGCTCCAGTCGTGTTCGCTCGGCAAGTTGCCATCTGCGGGTTCGTACATGCGGTTGGTGCCGCTCACGCCATAAACCTTGTTCAGGCCCGGTACGCCACTTTGGGCGCGGATCGCCAGGTAGCCTTCTTCTTTGTGGCGCAGCACTTCGTCCACCGTCTCTGCGGTGTCGCGGCCATTGGCGTGACCGTAGACCATCACCCCGGTGCGGCTGCGCCCGCCCAGCAGCTGGTACAGCGGCATGTTCGCCATCTTGGCCTTGATGTCCCACAGCGCGGTGTCCACGGCGGCAATAGCGCTCATGGTCACTGGGCCTCGCCGCCAGTAAGCGCCTTTGTAAAGGTATTGCCAGATGTCCTCAATCTGCTGCGGATCACGACCAATCAGGCAGGGGATGACGTGGTCTTCGAGGTAGCTGACCACGGCCAGCTCGCGGCCATTGAGCGTGGCATCGCCCACGCCGTACACGCCTTGGTCGGTCTCGATTTTGAGGGTGACAAAGTTGCGACCGGGGCTGCAGACGATGACGCGGGCGGCGGTGATCTTCATGGCTCAGGCCTCGGTCAGTTGCTGGACGGCGTGGTCCACGCCGTGCTGCAGGATGTGTTGGTGCCAGTGAATGACGCGGGCGATCCAGGCGGCGTGTTGGGGCAGGGCGCTGCCCCACAGGACTTCACGGCCCAGCAGGGCACGCACGCAGGCCTCGGGCTCGGTGCGCTGGGCTGCGCCCAGAGCCATCAGGCTTTCAGCTTGAGGGTCGTTCAGTGCATAGGCTTGGCCGCTTTCGTCGAAGGCCAGTGTGTAGCGCACGAAGACGGCCGCGGCCAAGGCGTGGTGTTCAAAGGAATCGCCTTGGGCGATTTGCCCGAGCACCGAGGGTGGCCAGCGCTGCGGAATTTTTTGCGAGCTGTCGGTGGCGATCTGGTGCACGTTGTGCTTCAAATACGGGTTGCCAAAACGCGCGATCAGCGCGTCGCGGTAGTCGGCCCAGTCGCTGCGGGAGAGGTGTGGTGCTACTTCTTGGCCCATCAATCGGTGCACAAAGCTGCGGATGTGCGGCTCGCCAATACAGCTGGCAATGAAAGGCCTGCCCGTGATGGCACCCATGAGCGCCATGGCCGTGTGGCTGCCGTTGAGCATGCGCAGCTTGGCTTCTTCGTAGCTGTGCACATCACCCGTCACACGCACACCAGCGCTTTGCAGCAAGGCCGCGTCTTCAGGGTCGGCAAAGCGGTCTTCGATCACCCATTCCCAAAAACCTTCGGTGCTGAGCGAGGCGTCGTCGCGCAGGCCGAGCGCTTGGCTGGCGGCGGCCAGCACTTCAGGTGTGGCGGCGGGTACGATGCGGTCGACCATGCTGCACGGAAAGGCGCAGTGCGTGTCCAGCCAGCGCAGCAACGCTGCGTCCTGAGGGGTGGCAGCGGCCTTGACCAAAGCCAGCAGCTTGTGGCCATTGCCTTGCAGGTTGTCACACGATGCCACGGTGATGCCGGGCAAGCCGCTTTGCTGGCGCAGGCGCAGGCCGTCCAGCAGCAGCTGGCCCAAAGCAGGGGTGTAGCCTTTTTCTGTGACGGTGAGTGTGACCCAGCGGGTGGCGGGCGCGGCGATGGCTTGCACCACCGTTTCGCGTTCGGTGGCGGCCACATCCATGCGCCACAGGGCGCCGGGCACTTGCCACTTCAAACCCGAGCCATCCGACACGCGCACGGCGTACAGGCCGTCTTGCACACGCAGCAGATTCACCAAGTCTGGCCGCGTCATGCCCACACCGTGAATCCCCCAGCGCGTGTCGCCCGTGCTCAGCAGCTGGTCAAACACCATGGCCTGGTGGGCCCGGTGAAAGGCACCCAGCCCCAAATGGACCACACCCGGGGCGTGGCGGCGTCGGTCGTAGGTGGGGGTGTGGATGTCAGCGGGCAGCGATGCCAGGGCGAGTGCGCAAAGGTGCATGGTGTCAGAGGGGTAAACGGTTCATGGTGTTGTGGGAGCGCACCCCTGTGCGCGATGGGCATGGGAGATGCCTTGATCATGAGGGCGATGCTGTGAAAACAAAGCGAAGTCCAAAGTCATTAAACGCTCAACGCTTATCGCTCAACGCTTATCGCTCAACGCTTATCGCTCTGCCAGTTTTTTCTCTGAGGCTGCAATTTCGGCCCAGGTCGTGTCGTCGATCCAGATGCCCGATTGCTCGCGTTCGGCGCGCGCGGTCCTTTCAGGCTCGCCCGCCAGTTTCACCCCATCGCTGCCGGGTGCATCGGGGCTTTGGCGCAACCAGTCGGCAAAGGCCAGGGCTTCTTGTTCAAACAGGGCTTGAGTGCCCAGTCGCACCGGATCGATCAACAGGGTCAGCATGCCGTTGAGCACAGCCCGTTGGTGGTCCGCTTCGCGGTGCCAGGTGCCACCGCCCGTCAGCGCACCGCCCAGCAGCTCGCAGGCCATGGCCATGCCAAAGCCTTTGTGGTCGCCAAAGGTCATGAGTGCGCCAAAAAAACCGTTGGACTGCGGCACCACCACCACGCCGGGGTCGGTGGTGGGGTGACCGTGTTCGTCGATCAAGTAGCCGGGCGGCACTTGCTCGCCTTTGTTGTGCGCCACGCGCATCTTGCCTTGGGCCACGCGGCTGGTGGCAAAGTCCAGCACAAAGGGATCGCGGCTGCCCATGGGCACGCCAATGCAGCAGGGGTTGGTGCCAAAGCGCCCATCGCCACCGCCAAAGGGCGCGACGACGGGGCGTGAGAGCACGTTCACAAAGTGCACCGACACCAGACCCTGGGCCACAGCCATTTCGGCAAAGTGACCGATGCGGCCCAAGTGGTGCGAGCGGCTGAGCGCCACGGTGCACACGCCGTGCTGTTTGGCGCGTTCAATGCCCATTTGCATGGCTTGCACGCCGGTGATCTGGCCATAGCCGCGTTGGCCGTCCAGATTGAGCAAAGGGCCTGTGTCGAGCAAAACTTTGACACCCGTGTTGGGGCTCAGGCCACCTTCAAGCACTGCGTCCACATAGCGCGGCACCATGCCCACGCCGTGTGAGTCGTGCCCGCTCAAATTGGCCATGACCAGGTTGTCGGCCACCTGTGCGGCCTCGGCCGGGGTGCTGCCTGCTTGTTCAATGATGCGGGCGACTTGGGTGCGCAGCTGGGCGGCTTGGATGCATTGGCTCATGAGAAAGCTTTCATTGAATATGGGGAAGAAGCACTGCCTTGGCTCACATCACCGCGCCCACTTGCCAAGGCACAAATTCGTTTTGGCCGTAGCCATGGCGCTCGCTCTTGGTCGGCTCACCTGAGGCGGTGGCCAAGATCATCTCGAAGATGCGCTGACCCATCTCGGCGATGCTCACACCGCCGTCCACGATCTCGCCACAGTTCAGGTCCATGTCCTCTTCTTGCTTTTTCCACAGCGTGGTGTTGGTCGAGAACTTGAGGCTGGGCGAGGGCGCGCAGCCATAAGCGCTGCCGCGCCCGGTGGTGAAACAAATCAAGTTGGCACCACCCGCCACTTGTCCTGTGGCACTCACCGGGTCGTAGCCGGGCGTATCCATGTAGACAAAGCCTTTGGCGGTGACGGGTTCAGCGTATTCGTACACCGCTTGCAGGTTGCTGGTGCCGCCCTTGGCCACCGCGCCCAAAGACTTTTCCAAGATGGTGGTCAGGCCACCGGCTTTGTTGCCGGGCGAGGGGTTGTTGTTCATCTCGCCGCCGTTGATGGCGGTGTAGTTTTCCCACCATTTGATGCGCTCGATCAGCTTGTGCGCCACTTCGGGCTTCACAGCGCGGCGTGTGAGCAAGTGCTCGGCACCATAAATTTCGGGGGTTTCACTCAGGATGGCGGTGCCGCCATGCTGCACCAACAGGTCGACCGCTGCGCCCAGTGCTGGGTTGGCGCTGATGCCCGAATAGCCATCCGAGCCGCCACACTGCAAACCCACGGTGATGTGCTCGGCGCTGCAGGGCTCACGGCTGATGGCGTTGGCCTGGGGCAGCATCTCTTCGATCAAGGCAATGCCTTTTTCGACGGTGAGGCGTGTGCCGCCCGAGTCCTGGATGTTGAAGACCTTGAGCGTCTCGCCCACGCGCAAGCTGCTGTGCGCCAGCCAGGTGCTGAGCTGGTTGGCCTCACAACCCAAGCCCACCACCACCACACCCCAAAAGTTGGCGTGGGTGGCGTAACCGGCCAGCGTGCGCTCGAGCAACTGGATGCCCAGGCCCTCGGTGTCCATGCCGCAACCCGTGCCATGTGTCAAAGCGATCACGCCGTCCACATTCGGGAAGTTGGCGAGTGCGGCAGGGTTGTTGCGTCTGGAAAAATGGTCGGCAATGGCGCGTGCAGCGGTGGCCGAGCAGTTCACACTGGACAGCACACCGATGTAGTTGCGTGTGGCCACGCGGCCGTCTGAGCGTTTGTAGCCCAAGAAGCTGGCTTGTTGGTGTGCTGGCTCGGGCTTCACGTCTTGGCCAATGGCGTAGTCGCGCTCGAAGTTGCCTTTGTCTGCGCCCATGTTCAGGTTGTGGGTGTGCACATGCTCGCCCGGCGCAATGGCTTGGTGGGCAAAGCCAATGATTTGGTTGTAGCGGCGCACCGGCTCGCCCACGGCGATGGCGCGTGTTGCCACCTTGTGGCCCGGCGGGATCAGGCCGCGCACAGGCACGCCTTCCACGGCGCTGCCGCTCATGAGTTGGCTGCGGGCAATGACCACGTCGTCAGACGGGTGCAAGCGAATGAAGAGATTGGACATGTTGAGGATCGTTTAAAACGGGGCCAAGTCACAGCCCCGTGGATTCAATAAAACTGCTTGGGCAACCACAGCACCAAGCTGGGCATGTAGGTGATGATCGCCAAGCTGCCCAACAAGGGGAACAGCCAGGGCAAGATGGCCATGGTGGTGCGCTCCACACTGAGCTTGGCCACACGCGCCAGCACAAAGAGCACCATGCCCATCGGCGGATGCAGCAAACCAATCATCAGGTTGAGCACCATGATCAGACCGAAGTGCACGAGGTCGATGCCCAGCTGGGAAGCGATCGGTACCAAGATAGGTACAAGAATAGTGATGGCCGCTGTGGGTTCCAAAAAGCAACCCACAAACAACATCAAGGCATTGGCCAGCAGCAAAAACACCCAGGGCTCTTGGGTGAAGCCCAGGACCCAACTGGAGATGGCAGTGGTCACACCTGTGGCGGTCAGCATCCAACCAAAGATGCTGGCTGCTGCAACAATGAAAAGCACCGTGGCTGTTGTTTCAACGGTATCAATGCAAATTTTGACGAACATTTTGAAGTTCAAGGTCCGGTACCAGAAAAAGCCCAAAGCGATGGCCCAAACACAGGCGGCAATGGCCCCCTCTGTGGGTGTGAACACCCCAGTCGTCATGCCGCCAATCAAAATGACCGGTGTCATGATGGGCAAAACGGCTTGGAATCGAAATACTTTGTCGGCAACAAACAGAACAACAATCGCCACAAAAACCGTGGTTTGGGGTGGCATCTCCAAGTCTTTGACGAGCCACCAAATGGCCATAGGCCAACCAATGACCACAGCTGTTTCAGTCAGCGCTTTGATGACTTTGGGCCACTCAAATTTCACATCGGCACCCCAGCCGTTTTTGTGCGCAAAGTAGGCTACCGTCAGCATCATGAGCAGTGCCATGAAGATGCCAGGCAAAATGCCCGCGAGGAACAAGGCACCCACCGAGACGTTGGCCATCATGCCGTAGATCACAAAGGGCAGGCTGGGTGGAATGATGGGGCCCAGCGTGGCCGATGCTGCCGTGACGCCCACCGCAAACTCGGTGCTGTAGCCATGGTCCTTCATGGCCTTGATCTCGATGGTGCCCAGGCCCGCCGCATCGGCAATAGCCGTGCCGCTCATGCCCGCAAACACGACCGAGCCCACCACGTTGACGTGGCCGAGACCCCCTTTGAGCCAGCCCACCAAGGCCAGTGCGTAGTTGTAGATTCGGTTGGTGATGCCCGCGTTGTTCATCAGGTTACCGGCCAAAATGAAAAACGGCACGGCCAAGAGCGGAAAGCTGTCGATGCCCGAGACCATGCGGTGGATGACCACAAAGGGGGGCGAGCTTTCGGCAAACAAGAGGTAGATCAGCGACGCGCCCGCCATGGCAATGGCCACCGGGATGCCGCCGCTCATGAGAATGAGAAAAATGATCTTCAACATGGAGAACTTTCTAAAGGCGTTTCAGCGGTCGGTCATTTCGGATTCGGGGCGTTGCAGCACGGTGTAGCCGCGCTGCCAATGCACTTTGGCCACCCACACGGCACGCAGGCACATGGCGGCAAAACCGGCCATGACCACGCCATAAACCAGGTTCATGGGCAAGTCGATGATGGTCATCTTGTAGCTGCCCAGTTTTTCCATCATCTGGCCAGTGAGAAAGGTGGCTGCGGCAAAAAAGGAAATGCGGATCACATCGACCAGCATGCCCACGGCACGGCCCATCCAGTCGGGCATAAAGCGAAAAAAGAAGTCCACCTGGATGTGGTTGTTTTTGGCCACACCAATGGCGGCCCCCGTGAAAACGGTGGCAATGAGCAAATAGCGTGCGATCTCCTCGGTCCATGAGGCCGAGTCGTTCAAAACATAGCGTGTGAAAAATTGGTAAAAAACGGTGATGCCCAAAGCCCAAAAGAAAGCCAGTGCCACCCAGGCTTCAATAGGGGTGCCAGAGAGGTCGACTTCGTCGTCGGTGGCGTGAAACTGGCTATCGTCACCCATGACTTGGGGCAGGGCATCGAGGTCGGAGAGCTTGCTCATGGGGTGTCCTAGGTGGGCTGAAGCTTGGCCGAATGTGCAGACCGAACTCCGTGAATTCGGTCTGAGAGGGAAAGCCAAAACATCAGGCCTGTGCCATCGGCACAAAACCTGATGGAAGAGCGCCTTACTTGGCCGCTTGGATTTTGTCGAAGTCAGACTGCGTGAAACCCATCGAAGTCAGAGGGGCGTTTTTCAGCACAGCATCCTGGAACGACTTGCGGTCTACCTGGACGATCTGCAGGCCTTTCTTCTTGAACTCGTCCACCAACTCGCCTTCGCGGGCCTTGATTTTCGCGGTGGCACGCACAGCGGCTTCTTGCGTCACTTCGGTGAACATCTTCTTCTCGGCATCGCTGAGCTTGTTCCATACGTGGGGCGCAATTTGAGTGGTCAGGCCGTCCACGATGTGGCCGGTGAGCATGATCGCCTTTTGCACTTCAAAGAACTTCTTGGCTTCGATGGTGGTCAGAGGGTTTTCTTGCGCTTCCACGGTGCCGTTTTGCAAAGCCAAGTACACCTCAGCAAATGCAATCGGGGTGGGGTTGGCGCCGCAAGATTTGGGTGTGGCGGTGTAGGCCGGTACATCGGGCACGCGGATCTTCAGGCCCTTCATGCCTGCGCAGTTGGTGAAGGGTTTTTGGGCCGTGGTGTGGCGTGCGCCGTAGTAGGTGTAGGCCGTGACCTGAATGCCGGTTTTGCTTCGGAATTCATTGACCATCTCTTGGAACACGGGGCTCTTGGAGTAGGCAATCAGGTGGTCACCGTCGCGGAAGATGAAGGGGTAGTAGGCAATGCCAAAGCGCGGGTAAGTGCGGGCCGCGAAAGAAGGACCACTGATGATCATGTCCACCGTGCCCAAGGTGAGACCTTGGTTGATGTCGGTTTCTTTGCCCAGCGTGGAGGCAGGGAAAACCTGGATGTCGAACTTGCCATTGCTGCGTTTTTTGATTTCTCCAGCGGCCCACACCGATTCGGTGTGGTAGGGCTCAGAGGTCTCGTAGACGTGGGCCCACTTGAGTTTTTGCTGGGCCTGCACCGCAGTGCTGCCAAGCACGGTCATGGCGCCCACGGCAAATGCGCCGACGGTGGCCAGGGTCTTCAGGGTCAATCGTTTGCTCATCAAAGTCTCCTCGTTGGTATTGAAAAAAGTGCTGACGCGGGAAAATTGCATGCCTGTAGCGGACCATCTCACTGGTGCACTAACGGGCAGGCGCGCGGCGCCAGCTCGCGCTGTATCTTTTGTGGGCTTGCCGAAGGTGTTTTTGCATGGCTTTTCTGGCTGCGCTGGCGTCGTGTGCCTCAATGGCCAGCAGCACTTGCTGGTGCTCACCTATGGCCGCTTGCCAGGATTCGGGGTGTTCAAAATAGTCGCCCAGCCGCTCAAACAGTGGGCCGTTGCGGGCTTGCCAGTAGCGTTGCACGGTGTCGAGCAACACGCTGTTGCCGCAAGCCTGGGCAATGGCTTCGTGAAAGGCTTCGTCGCCCTCGCGTGGCATTTGGTCGCGGGCAGCTTCGAGCTTCATTTGTTGCAATCCGGCTTTGATGGCTTTGAGGTCGGCTTTTTGGGCATTGATGGCTGCCAGTGCGGCCACTTCGGCTTCGACCAACAAACGGGCACTCATCACTTCCAGTGGGCCCCAGTCGGCCGGGGTGTTGGCATCGGCTTGCATGGGGGCCGACGATTTGTTGGGTGGCTCGGTGCGTTGCACATAAATGCCAGAGCCGGTGCGCACCTCGATCATCCCCTCGACTTCGAGGGCAATCAGGGCTTCGCGCACCGAGGGGCGGCTCACGCCCAGTTGCACGGCCAAGTCCCGTTCGGCCGGCAACCGCGAGCCCAAGGCAAACTCGCCCGACACCATCAATTGCCGAACTTGTTCGGCAATCTGGCGGTACAGGCGCTGCGGGGCCACGGTTTGCAAGGGCATGGGGAGTGATCAGGGATAACGTGAATTGGACAAGTGGTCAGACCAGTTGCACAATCATCACATGAGCAAAAGCCATTGCAACTCCGCACAAACCCGGATGGCGGCTGTCACGCAGACGACGTTTGGCGCAGAGCCCGTGTCGCAAGCTGCGAATTCTTGAAGTTCTTTCTGCTGCCCCACATGACCCTCGTCACCATTGAGCGCGTGAGCCTTCGGCAAGTGAACTTGCCGCCCAAGGTTTTGCGCACCGACGCCATCCAATCCTTTGTGACGCAAGAGACCATCTTGCTCACGCTGCACTGCAGCGACGGCATCGCGGCCACGGGCTATGCCTACACCATTGGCACCGGCGGTTCGTCGGTCGTGGCGCTGCTCAAAGACCATCTGGCTCCGCGCTTGATCGGGCGCAACCCGGTCTTGGTCGAAGCGATCTGGAAAGACTTGTTTTTCCACACCCATGCCACCGCCGTGGGGGCTATGACCAGCCTGGCCTTGGCCTGTGTGGACACGGCTTTGTGGGACTGGCGTGCCCAAAGCCAGGGTCTGCCGCTGTGGCAGTTGCTGGGTGGTGCGCAAGCGCGGGTGCCGCTCTACACCACCGAAGGCGGTTGGTTGCACCTGTCGCCCGAGGCGCTGGTGGACCAAACTTTGCAGGCGCAAGCCCAGGGCTTCAAAGGGGCCAAGATCAAGATCGGCCGCCCGCATGTGAGTGAAGACGTGGCCCGCTTGAGTGCGGTGCGTGATGCGGTGGGACCGGGCTTTGATTTGATGACCGACGCCAACCAAGGCTTCAACCGTGCTGAGGCTGTGCGCCGAGCGCGGGCTTTTGATGGCTTGGGGCTGGTGTGGATGGAAGAGCCCCTGCCCGCCGAAGATGTCTCGGGCCACCGCCAGCTGCGTGAGCACACCCCCATCCCCGTGGCGGTGGGCGAGTCGATGTACCACCCGATGCAGTTTCGCGAGTATCTGGAGCAGGGCGCGTGTTCTATCGTGCAGCCCGATGTGTCGCGCATTGGCGGCATCACGCCTTGGATCAAAACCGCGCACCTGGCCGAAACCTTTGATGTGGCGGTGTGCCCGCACTTTTTGATGGAGTTGCATGTGAGCTTGTGCGCTGCTGTGCCCAATGCCCGCTGGGTGGAGTACATTCCGCAGCTCGACGACATCACCACATCGCGCATGCAAGTTCAAGACGGCTTTGCCATCCCACCCGAAACGCTTGGCTTGGGCATCGCCTGGGACTGGGCCGCTATTTCAAGCCGACAAATCACCCAACTGGAGATCCAAAACCCATGAGACTCAAAGGAAAAATCGCGCTGGTCACCGCCGCTGGCCAAGGCATTGGTCAGGCCGCAGCGCTGGCCATGGCCGCCGAAGGCGCCACTGTCTATGCGACCGATGTGAATGCCGAGCTGCTCAAGTCGTATGTGGGCGTGGCGAATGTGCACACCGCCGTGTTGAACGTGCTCGACAAAGCCGGCATTTCAGCCCAAGTGGCCAGCCTGCCGCGCATCGACATTGTTTTCAATTGTGCAGGCTTTGTGCACAACGGCAACATTGAACTGGCTACCGACGAGGATTGGGATTTCGCCTTCAATCTGAACGTGCGCTCGCAGTTCTGGATGAACCAGGCGGTCATTCCCAAAATGCTGGCGCAGTTTGCACAAACCGGCCATGGCGGCAGCATCATCAACATGGCCAGCGTGTGTTCCAGCGTCAAGGGCCTGCCCAACCGCTTCATTTATGGCACCAGCAAAGCTGCCGTCATTGGTCTGACCAAAAGTGTGGCCGCTGACTATGTGCGCCAAGGGGTGCGCTGCAATTGCATTTGCCCAGGCACCGTGGATACACCGTCCCTTCAAGACCGCATCAACAGTTATGCCGACCCGGTGCAGGCCCGAAAGGACTTCATCAACCGCCAGCCCATGGGCCGTCTGGCGCAGGCCTCAGAGATTGCACCCATCGTCACCTTCCTCGCTTCCGACGAATCCATCTTCGCCACGGGCAATGCCTACATGGTCGACGGTGGCATGACCATCTGAACCCCCTTTTGAATGACTGAAAGCTACACATGAATTTGCTCGACATGAAAGGCCGCCACGCGGTCATCACCGGCGGCGCGACAGGCCTCGGTTTTGCCATTGCGCAGCGCATGCTGGCCTCGGGTGCTCGCGTCACCATTTGGGACCGCGATGCCGCAGGCATGGCCAAAGCCGCCGAGTTGCTGCGCCAAGGCCAGCTGGGCGCCGTGGTCAACACGGTGCAGGTGGATGTGGCCGACCACGCCTCGGTGGTGAATGCCACTGCGCAAACCACGGCCTTGGCAGGCGTCGATGTGTTGGTCAACAGCGCGGGTATCACCGGCCCCAACGTCAAGGTCTGGGACTACCCAGTGGACGCCTGGAAGCAGGTGTTCGATGTGAACGTGCATGGTCTGTTCCATTGCTGCCGTGAACTGAGCGCCCACATGAAGAGCCGCAATTACGGGCGCATTGTCAACATCGCCTCGGTCGCAGGCAAGGACGGCAATCCCAACGCCAGCGCTTACAGCGCGAGCAAAGCGGCCGTCATAGGCCTCACCAAATCGCTGGGCAAAGAGCTGGCCGACACGGGCGTGCGCGTGAACTGTGTCACTCCGGCGGCTGTGAAGACGGCGATCTTTGATCAAATGACGCCCGAGCACATCCAGTTCATGCTCTCCAAAATTCCGATGGCCCGCTTTGGCGAGCCCGAAGAAGTCGCCGCCATGGTGACCTGGCTGAGCACCGAAGACTGTTCCTTCTCCACCGGCGCAGTCTTTGACTTGTCGGGTGGCCGCTCCACTTATTGATTTTGTTCAAGCACTGAAAGGTATTTATGAAACTCGTTCGTTATGGCCAACCCGGTAAAGAAAAACCCGGTCTGATCGACGCCGAAGGCCGTTTGCGCGACTTGAGCGGCGTGGTCAAAGACATCTCGCCTGATCTGCTGAACGACAAGGCCTTGGCCAAGTTGGCCAAAGTCAAAACCGACAAGCTGCCTTTGGTGCGCGGCAAAAAGCGTTTTGGTACGCCCATCTCGTACACCAGCAAGTTCATCGCGATTGGCTTGAATTACGCCGACCATGCGGCCGAATCGAACATGCCCATTCCGGCCGAACCCATTGTGTTCACCAAGGCCATCTCCTGCATCCAGGGCGCCAACGACGACGTGATGCTGCCCAAGGGCTCCAAAAAGTCCGATTGGGAAGTCGAGTTGGGCATCGTCATCGGCACACGCGCCCGCTATGTCACGCAAAAAGACGCGCTCAACCATGTGGCCGGTTATTGCGTGGTGAACGACGTGAGCGAGCGCGAATACCAGCTCGAGCGCGGCGCCACCTGGGACAAGGGCAAGGGTTGCGACACCTTTGGCCCCGTGGGCCCTTGGTTGGTCACCCGCGACGAAGTGCCCAACCCCCAAGCCTTGGGCATGTGGTTGGACGTGAACGGCGTGCGCTTTCAGACCGGCAACACCAAGACCATGATTTTTGGCGTGGCCAAGCTGGTCAGTTACGTGAGCCAGTTCATGACGCTCGAGCCCGGCGACATCATCACCACCGGCACGCCCCCCGGTGTGGGCATGGGCGTCAAGGTAGACGGCAAGCCAGCGCCGGTCTTTTTGAAGCGCGGCGACGTGATGCGTTTGGGCATCGAAGGCCTGGGCGAGCAGACCCAAAAAGTGGTGGCCTTCAAGCTTTGATGCACCCGTTTTGACACATGGCCAGGGCGGCAAGCCCTGCCATGTGTCCATGCATTTGAGAGACATGTCATCGTTCCGCGGCCTCAAACCCCTACACTTGAGGGCATGTCTGAGTCCACATCTACCTCCCTAACCACGCCCATCCAAACGGTCGCCATTTCGCTGGACGACCGCAGTTACGACATCCAGATTGGCCAAGGCCTGCTGAGCCGCCTGGGCACCTGGGCCGGCCTGCCCAAGGCCACAACGGCCATGATCGTGACCAACGACACGATTGCCCCGCTGTACGAAGCCGCTTTGCGCAGCGCCATCGCCCCGCATTACAAGCAAGTCCACACCGTGGTGTTGCCGGACGGCGAGGCGCACAAAGACTGGCAAACCCTGAACCTGATTTTTGACGCCCTGCTGGGCCAAGGCTGCGACCGCAAAACCGTGCTGTTTGCACTGGGCGGCGGCGTGGTGGGCGACATGACCGGCTTTGCGGCGGCCAGCTACATGCGCGGTGTACTTTTTGTGCAGGTGCCGACCACGCTCTTGTCGCAGGTCGACTCGTCGGTGGGCGGAAAGACCGCCATCAACCACCCGCTGGGCAAAAACATGATCGGCGCTTTTTATCAGCCCGTGCGCGTGGTCTGCGACCTGAACACCTTGGCCACCTTGCCCCGGCGTGAGCTGAGCGCGGGCTTGGCCGAAGTCATCAAATACGGCCCGATTGCCGACATGGCGTTTCTGGGCTGGATCGAGGCGAACATCGATGCGCTCATGGGGCAAGACCCGGCCGCGCTGGCCCACGCCGTCCAACGCAGCTGCGAGATCAAGGCCTGGGTGGTGGGGCAGGACGAGCGCGAAGCGGGTCTGCGGGCCATCCTGAATTTTGGCCACACCTTTGGCCACGCCATCGAGGCGGGTTTGGGCTTTGGCGTCTGGCTGCACGGCGAAGCCGTGGGCTGCGGCATGGTCATGGCGGCCGAGCTGTCGCAGCGACTGGGCAAAGTGGACGCCGCTTTTGTGGCGCGTTTGCGGGCACTCCTCGAGCGTGCGGGCTTGCCGGTGCGTGGCCCAGTGATCGACGCAGCCGACAATGCGGGCCATTACATCGAGCACATGCGCCTCGATAAAAAAGCCATCGGCGGCGACATCCAGTTTGTGGTGATCGACGGCCCTGGCAAAGCCATCGTGTGCGGTGCGCCCGACGCCATGGTGCGCGAGGTGATCAACGCCTGCTGCGCCTGACCCATGTTCGCCGTGTCACTGGATTTGCCCGTGGGTTCAAGCCAGCCACTGGCCAGCTTGTCGGCACTGGCGTGCGACCCTGCGCAAAGCCGAGGGCGGCGGTTTGCTGAAGCCCCTGCGCCCACGCGCAACGCTTTCCAGCGCGACCGAGACCGCATCGTGCACTCCACCGCATTCCGGCGGCTGGTTTACAAAACACAGGTGTTCCTCAACCATGAAGGCGACTTGTTCCGCACGCGGCTCACGCACTCGCTCGAAGTCGCGCAGCTGGGCCGCTCCATCGCCCGGGCTCTGGGCCTGAACGAAGACTTGGTCGAAGCCGTGGCGCTGGCGCATGACTTGGGCCACACGCCTTTTGGGCACGCAGGTCAAGACGCCCTCAACGAATGCATGGCCGAGCACGGCGGCTTTGAACACAACCTGCAAAGCCTTCGCGTGGTCGATAAGTTAGAAGAGCGCTACCCTGCGTTCGACGGTCTGAACCTGAGTTTTGAAACCCGCGAGGGCGTGCTCAAACACTGCTCGCGGTTGAATGCCGAGCATTTGGAATGGGTCGAGCCGGGCGGTGTGGGGCGGCGTTTCATTGACCGCACCCAGCCCAACTTGGAGGCCCAGCTGTGCAACCTGGCCGATGCGATTGCCTACAACGCGCACGACATCGACGATGGCGTGCGTTCGGGGCTGATCAGCACCGAACAACTGCTGCAGGTGGAACTGTTTTCGCACTACCACCAGCAGACATTGGCCGAGCATCCGGGCTTGTCAGAAAAGCCGCGCCGCGTTTTGTACGAAACCATCCGCCGCATGCTGAGCGACCAGGTCTACGACGTGATCGACACCACCCGCCGGGCTGTTGCCGACGCGGGTGTTGCTTCGTTGGAAGAAGCCCGTTTGGCCGGGCCGCTGGTGGCGTTCAGCCCCGGCATGAAGGCCCGCAGCGGCGAGCTCAAAAAGTTTTTGTTCGCGCAGCTCTACCGCCACCCGCAGGTCATGCATACCACCGGTCAGGCCCAGCAGGTGGTGCGCGAGTTGTTCGCCGCTTACGTGGCCCAGCCTGCTGAAATGTCTGCCGACTTCGCCGCCAATGCCGACCTGTACCGCTCGGTGGCCGACTACATCGCCGGCATGACCGACCGCTTCGCCCTGCGCGAACACGAACGCCTGACGGGGCGCAAGTTGCTGTGAGCCCGGTGAGCGCCCACCGCGCCGCTTGGCTGGTCGTCCTTGCCGGCGGCGTGGCGGCTTTGCAGGTGGGCAAGTTGCCACCTGCCTTGCCCGCGCTGCAGGCCGAGCTGGGCCTCACGCTGGTGCAGTCTGGTTTCCTCTTGTCCATGGTGCAACTCGCGGGCATGAGTTTGGCGGTGTTCATGGGCTTGTGGGCCGACAGCATGGGTCTGAAGCGCAGCATGGTGCGCGGTCTGTGCTTGCTGGCGCTGGCCAGTGGTTTGGGCGCATTCGCCACCTCGACCGCCGCATTGCTGGCGCTGCGGGCCATCGAAGGCTTGGGCTTTTTGCTGGTGGCTTTGCCCGCCCCGGCTTTGATTTGCCGCCTGGTGCCGCCCGCGCAGCTGCCCGGCATGCTGGGCGTGTGGGGCGCGTACATGCCCACCGGCACGGCGCTGGCTTTGTTGGCCGGTCCGCTGTTCATCCCCGTCTGGGGCTGGGGCGCATGGTGGTGGCTGTTTGCCGCTGTGTCGTTGGCCATGGCCGCGTGGCTGTGGCGCAGCGCGCCCGCCGACCCAGTGGCCCACACAGCCGCCGCTGGGCAAGGTGCCTGGCCGCGCTTGCGCCGCACCTTGAGTGCCCGTGGCCCTTGGCTTGTGGCCCTCACCTTTGGCATGTACTCGGGTCAGTGGCTGGCGGTGGTGGGTTTCTTGCCGTCCATTTACGCCGCCGCTGGCGTGGGTGGTGCATTGCTGGGCGTGCTCACGGCCTTGGCGGCGGCCGTCAACATTGTGGGCAATATGGCTTCGGGCCGCTTGCTGCAGCGCGGATGGGCTCCCCGCAGCACGCTGTGGCTGGGCTTTGGCGCCATGGCGCTGGGCAGCACCGTGGCTTTTGTGCCCTTCACCGAGGGTCTGCCTTGGTTGCGTTTTGCCGGGGTGCTGCTGTTCTCGGGCATGGGCGGTCTGGTGCCAGGCACCTTGTTCAGTCTGGCCGTGCGCCTGGCTCCGGGCGAGCAACAAGTGGCCACCACGGTGGGCTGGGTGCAGCAGTTGTCGGCGCTGGGGCAGTTTGTCGGCCCCCCCGTGGTGGCGGCCGTGGCTGCCCGGGTAGGCGGCTGGCAACTCACGCCGCTGGTCACGGTGGGGTGTTGTGGGGTGGGGGCGGTGCTGGCTTGGCTGGCTGGGCGCCTGCAGCCACAGGCACAATCTCACCCATGACCGACATGAACACCCCCGAAATTGCCGACACCGTGCGTTGGCTTGAGCGCGCCGTGATTGGCCTGAACTTGTGCCCTTTTGCCAAAGCCCCACACGTCAAGGGCCAGATCCATTACGTGCTGAGCGAGGCCAAAGGCCTCGAAGGCTTGCGTGACGAGCTGATCGAGCAGCTGCAGGCGCTGGCTGCCATGCCCGCCGAAGAGCGCGAGACCGTGCTTTTGATCGTGCCGCAGATGCTGCAAGATTTTCTGGAGTTCAATGATTTCTTGGACGAGGCCGATGCCGTGCTGGAGGAGCTGGACATGGAGGGCGTGTTCCAGGTGGCGAGTTTTCACCCACAGTTCCAGTTTGCCGACACCGAGCCGGACGACATCGGCAATTTCACCAACCGCTCGCCTTACCCCACGCTGCACCTGCTGCGCGAGGAAAGCATCGACCGGGCGGTGGAGGCTTTCCCCGAGGCCGAGATGATTTACGAGACCAACATCGAGACCATGGACAAGCTGGGCGTTGAAGGTTGGAAAAAGCTGGATGTGGGCCCAAGCCCGTGAAAAAGCAAAAGGTCACCGACAACGTTGCATCGCAGCTGCCGCCCGAAGTGCGCCCTGGCCAGTCGGTTGAGCTGCTCAAGCAGCTGCACATCCTGACCCGCGAGGGCAAGCTCAACCAAGACTCGCGCCGCAAGCTCAAGCAGGTTTACCACCTGTTCCAGTTCATCGAAAAGTTGTTGCTTGAATTGCCTGCCAGCGATAGCGGCCCCACGCTGGCCGACCACGGCGCGGGCAAGTCGTATCTGGGCTTCATCATTTATGACCTGTTTTTCAAGGCCCTGGGCCAAGGCACGATCTACGGCATCGAAACCCGCAGCGAGCTGGTTGAATCGTCCAAAGCGCTGGCCCAAAAGCTGGGCTTTGACCGCATGCGCTTTTTGAATGTGAGTGTGGCCGAATCGACGCAAAGTGATGAATTGCCCGCGCAGATCGATGTGGTGACTGCGCTGCACGCCTGCGACACCGCCACCGACGACGCCATCGCCTTTGGCCTGCAAAAGAAAGCCAAATACATGGTGCTGGTGCCCTGCTGCCAGGCCGAGCTGGCCCGTGCGCTCAACCAGAACAAGGCGCTGAACTTGCAGCGCACGCCCCTGGCCGAGCTGTGGCGCCATCCGCTGCACACCCGCGAAATGGGTAGCCAACTCACCAACGTGCTGCGCTGCCTGTACTTGGAGTCACAGGGCTACCAGGTCACGGTGACCGAGCTGGTGGGCTGGGAGCACAGCATGAAGAACGAGCTGATCCTGGCCAAGTACACCGGCCAGAAGAAACGCGCCTCCGGCGAGCGCCTGCTGGCGCTGCTGCAGGAGTTTGGGGTGGAGGCGTTGATGGGCAGTAGGTACCCGCTGGTCGCCAGATCAGAAGCGGTCTGACCAGGCGCTCAGCAGACACCAAACGCTTTATTGCGGCTCAATCTTCGCGTCGCGAATGGCTTTGGCCCATTTGGCGGTTTCGGCTTTGGAGCGTTGTGCCAATGCCACGGGAGAAGCGGGAGCAGTTTCAAAACCCAATGCGGAGAAGCGCTCCAGGATGGTTTTGTCGGTGGCAGCAACGTTCACCGCGGCATTGAGCTTGTTGACGATGTCGGCGGGTGTGCCTGCTGGGGCAAAGACCGCAAAGTAGGCGATCAGTTCATAGTCCTTCAGGCCCAAGGCTTCGTTCACGGTAGGCAGCTCGGGAATGGCTTTGGAGCGCTGGGTCGATGTGACGGCCAGGCCGCGGATCTTGCCCGCCTTGACCTGCGGCAGCATCACCGCAAAGTCAGCACTGAACAGGTTCACTTGGCCGCCAATCAGGTCGGTCATGGCCGCAGGGCCGCTCTTGTAAGGCACATTGGTCATTTTGATGCCTGTCATGCTGGACAGCACTTCAGTGGACACCAATTGGGACGTACTGGCGCTGGCGAATGTGATTTGTGTGGGCTTGGATTTGGCCAGGTCCACCAACTCTTTCAGGTTTTTGGCGGGCACGTCGTTGTTCACGGCCACGATCAGCGGCACCGAGCCCATGTAGGCCACAGGCGCAAAGGCGGTGTCCTGGTCATAGGGCAGCTTTTTCATCAGGCTTTTCAGCGCCGCGTTGGTGCTGTTTGTGCCGATCAGGATGGTGTAACCGTCCGGTGCTGATTTGGCCACCGCATCAGCCCCCAGCATGCCGTTCACGCCTGCCTTGTTTTCTACCACCACAGGCTGGCCCAAAACTTCAGACATTTTTTGCGCAAAAGCGCGGCCAATTTGGTCGGTGGCGCTGCCAGCGGCAAAGGGCACTACAGCCTTGATGGGTTTGTTGGGGTAGGCCTGTGCCATGGCTTGGGTGGCCACCAGGCCGAGGCCCAGGGCGGCTGACAACAAAGAGGCGATGCGCAAAGGTTTCATGGGTTCTCCAGTGGGTAAAAAAATCATTCAATCACAAAAGTCAGCAGGTGCGCACTTAGGCATTTCCCGTGGGCGTCCAGGGCCAGCGAGCGGGTCACGCCACCGCCGAGGGCGTTGTGCATGATAAAGTTGAGGGCGCCCAGTTGGGGCAGGGCGTAGCGTTCCACCGGGCCATGCACCGTGCCAGCAAAGTGGGCCTGCACCCGTTCGGCGCTCAGGTGCTGTTCCAGCAGGGCATAGTCATTTGGGTCGTAAGCGATGACCGACAAGGTGGACCGGTTGCCTTTGTCACCGGTGCGGGTGTGGGCGATGTCGCGCAGCAGCATGTCAGTGGTCCTGTGTGAGCAGCACGGTGGAGGTGTGCACGGTTTCGCGGGGCATGAGCACGGCGGCCGCGGCGATGACTTCGCGCACTGCGCGTGTGGCACCACCGCCACCAGCCGGGCCATTGGTGTAGAGCGCTTCAACTTCGTGTGCCACATGCTGGGCGTGTTGCAAAGTCGGCACGCGCAGGGCCACACGGGCACGCACTTCGGCGGGTTCTGGCTGCGCTGGGCTGGATGGTCCAAAGATCGCGTTAACGCCGATCAGGTCGTATCGGGCCTCGAATTCGCCGTAACCGGCATCGGCCAGCCGTTGTCGCACCAAATCCAGCGCCAGTTGTCCCCGCGCCTGGGCACCCGGCCCGGCGTAGCTGATTTGGCCTTCGCCGATGAAGCCGTCGCAGTAACCCAGCGTGACCTTGAGCGTGTCAGTGCGCGGATGGCCGTTGCCACCAGTGACCTGCACGCGGTTCGGCCCCACTTGCGTCAATTGCACCTGAGAAAAATCTGCCACCACATCCGGCTGCAGGTAGCGAGCGGGGTTCTCGATTTCATACAGCAGCTGTTCGGTGCAAGTGGCCACCGTGACGCAACCGCCTGAACCGGCCACTTTGGTGATGACCGCGTCACCCGAGACGCTGACTTCGGCCAGCGGAAAGCCCAGCCGGGCCATGTTGGGCACGTCTTTGAAGCCCGGGTCGGCAAAGTAGCCGCCCGTGATTTGCGCCGCACATTCGAGCAAATGCCCGACCAGCACGCCTTTGCCCAGGCTTTGCCAGTCGTCGGTTTCCCAGCCAAAGTGGTGCATCAAGGGAGCCAAAAACAGCGCCGGGTCAGCCACACGGCCGGTGATGATGACTTGCGCATCACTTTGCAAGGCGGGCAGCAAGGCTTCGGCGCCCAAATAGGCATTGGCCGAAATCAATTGGGGCAACAAGTCGGCCAAAGTTTGTGTGCTCTCCAGCACGGGCAGCGCCCTGCCTGTTTCGGTTAGGGTGGCCAGCACATCGTCGCCCAACACCACCGCCACTTTGATTTGCGGCAAGCCCAATTCGCGGGCCACGGCCAGCACCGCGTGCCCGGCCTGCAGCGGGTTGGCCGCGCCCATGTTGCTGATGATGCGGGTGCCTTGACGAATGCAGGCGGGCAGCACGGCCCGCATCCGGGCCACCAGCATCGGGTCAAAACCCGCGGCCGGGTCCTTGGATCGTTCGAGTTGTGCCAATGCAATCGTGCGCTCGGCCAGGCATTCGAACACCAAATAGTCGAGCTGGCCCTTTTCGGCCAGTTCCACGGCAGGCGCAATGCGGTCACCCGCGTAACCTGCGCCTGCGCCAATTCGGATGGTTGTCTTCTCCATCTGCCAAGTTTAATGGCACGGCGATCATCCTTCTGTCTCGCGGGAGCTTGGATTTAATTGGGGTCAGATCCCAATTAAACTGAGGGTCTCTTTCAGGGAGTCTCCATGGCCCGCCAACCCCGCCTGACCGTTGCAGGCTATCCCCACCACGTCATTCAGCGCGGCAATGACCGCCAGGCCATCGTGCGCGACGATGCGGACCGCGAGCGTTTGCTGGCGCTTTGGCAAGAGCATGCGCAAACTTTCAAGGTGGCCATCCATGCGTATGTGATCATGGACAACCACTTCCATTTGCTGCTCACCCCCGAAACTGACGAGGGCCTGCCCCAAATGATGCAGGCGGTGGGGCGGGCTTATGTGCGCTATTTCAATTTGCGGCACCAGCGCACGGGCACTTTGTGGGAAGGGCGCTACCGCAGCAACCTCATTGAGAGTGAGCGCTATCTTTTGGCCTGTATGGTCTACATCGACCTGAACCCGGTGCGGGCGGGCATGGTGGCGCAGCCTGCAGACTTCAAATGGTCCAGCCACAGGCACTGTATTGGGCAGTTGAGCGACAAGTTGGTGACGCCGCACGCCCTGTTTTGGGGCTTGGGCAATACCCCTTTTGCCCGTGAGGCGGCTTATGCCTTGCTGGTGCAGACGGGCCTGGCGCAACGCGAAAAGGACCAACTCACGCAATGCGCCTTGTCCGGCCGGGCTTTGGGTTTGGCTGGTTTTGTGGGTGACTTGCAGCAAACCACCCGGCGACGCTTGGTGCCGGGCAGGGCTGGCCGACCTGCCAAAAAGACACCCGATTGAATCTGTCCCCAATTAATTCGAGGTCAAGTCAAAAGCCAAATTAATTGGGATCTGACCCCAATTAAAAAGTTTGGCATGGATGCTGCAGTGCACTACACTCTTCGGTCCGCGTGAAAACCCTTAGGAGCGCCCATGACTTCGGCCAGTGCAAAAGAACATTTCCAATCGACCGGTCTGTATGACCCCGCCAACGAGCACGATGCTTGCGGTGTCGGCTTTGTGGCCCATATCAAAGGGCATAAGACCCACGCCATCGTGACGCAGGCGCTCAAGATCCTGGAAAACTTGGACCACCGGGGTGCAGTGGGTGCTGACGCGCTCATGGGCGACGGTGCCGGTATCCTGATTCAGTTGCCCGATGCGCTGTACCGCGACGAAATGGCCAAACAAGGTGTGGCGCTGCCGCCCTTCGGTGAATACGGCGTCGGCATGGTGTTTTTGCCCAAAGAGCACGCCTCTCGCATGGCTTGTGAGCAAGAGCTGGAACGCGCTGTCAAAGCCGAAGGCCAAGTGGTGCTGGGCTGGCGCGATGTGCCCGTCAACCGCGACATGCCCATGTCGCCCACCGTGCGCGAAAAAGAGCCGGTCATGCGCCAGATCTTCATCGGCCGTGGCGCCGACGTGATCGTGCAAGACGCCCTCGAGCGCAAGCTGTACGTGATCCGCAAGACCGCCAGCGCCGCCATCCAGAACCTGCGCCTGAAGCACAGCAACGAGTACTACATCCCCAGCATGTCCAGCCGCACCGCGGTGTACAAGGGCTTGCTGCTGGCCGACCAAGTGGGCACCTACTATCTGGACCTGCAAGACGAGCGTTGCGTCTCGGCTTTGGGCCTGGTGCACCAGCGTTTCTCCACCAACACCTTCCCCGAGTGGCCACTGGCCCACCCTTACCGCTACGTGGCGCACAACGGCGAGATCAACACCGTCAAGGGCAACTACAACTGGATGAAGGCGCGCGAAGGCGTGATGTCTTCACCGGTGCTGGGTGCTGACCTGCAAAAGCTGTACCCCATCAGCTTTGCCGGCCAGTCCGACACGGCCACATTTGACAATTGCCTGGAGCTGCTCACCATGGCCGGCTACCCGATCAGCCAGGCGGTGATGATGATGATCCCTGAGCCCTGGGAGCAGCACAGCACCATGGACGAGCGGCGCCGTGCTTTTTATGAGTACCACGCGGCCATGCTGGAGCCCTGGGACGGCCCGGCCAGCATCGTCTTCACCGACGGCCGTCAGATTGGCGCCACACTCGACCGCAATGGCCTGCGCCCCTCGCGCTACTGCATTACCGACGACGACCTGGTGATCATGGGCTCCGAGTCGGGCGTGCTGCCCGTGCCAGAGAACAAAATCGTCCGCAAGTGGCGCCTGCAGCCCGGCAAGATGTTCCTGATCGATCTGGAGCAGGGCCGCATGATCGACGACGAGGAACTCAAGGCCAACCTGGCCAACAGCAAGCCTTACAAACAGTGGATTGAAAACCTTCG
>CAMDFK010000018.1 GCA_945897465.1 Limnohabitans sp. Rim8
GCATTGGCACGGCCTTCGATGATCGCGTCAGCGATGCCACGGGCGTACAAAGCCACGGCCTTGGCCGAGTCGTCGTTGCCGGGGATGATGTAGTCGATGCCTTCGGGCGAATGGTTGGAGTCCACCACACCGATCAATGGGATGCCCAATTTTTTGGCTTCCGAAATGGCGATCTTGTGGTAGCCGACGTCGATCACAAAAATCGCATCCGGCAAAGCCGACATGTCTTGGATGCCACCGATGTCTTTTTCAAGCTTTTCCATCTCGCGCTTGAACATCAACTGCTCTTTTTTGCTCAGGCTGTCAAGGCCGACTTCTTGCTGAGCCTTCATGTCCTTGAGGCGCTTGATCGAGGTCTTGACGGTTTTGAAGTTGGTCAGCATGCCACCCAACCAGCGCTGGTCGACGAAAGGCACACCCGCACGTTGGGCTTCAGCGGCCACCAGCTCGCGGGCTTGGCGCTTGGTGCCGACCATCAAGATGTTGCCACGGTTGGCAGACAACTGCTTGGCGAACTTGATCGCGTCCTGGAACATCGGCAGCGATTTTTCCAGGTTGATGATGTGAATCTTGTTGCGGTGGCCGAAAATGAACGGGGCCATCTTGGGGTTCCAGAAGCGGGTTTGGTGGCCAAAGTGGACACCGGCTTCCAGCATTTCGCGCATGGTGACGGACATAAAAAAATACTCCAAAGGTTAGGTCTAAAACCTGTCCACTGATTGCGCAGAGCCTGATAAAACAGGGTAAGCAACACCTTGACGGGACAGATTCGCGGATGAACTTCGCTGAGATTGAGAACTTTTTGGCGTGATGTTGAACATGACACTCAAAAGACAGCACCCGGGCACTGCAAAGCCTTAGGATTATACCATCCTGACCCACCCGAAAGTGCCCCAACCCATGAAAGCTGACCTGATCGCCACCCGGCAAGCCATCCGGACTGGGTCCACGACGGCCCTTGCCGCTGCTCAAGCTTGTTTGGCTGTGGCGCAGAGCCCGGCAAGCCAGCACGTCTTCATGCAACTCACGCCCGAGGCACTGCAGCACACGGCTGGCCAAGCCCAAATAGGCCAAACCCCACTCGCGGGCCTCGCCGTGTCGATCAAAGACTTGTTTGACGTTCAAGGTCAGAAAACCCAAGCGGGTTCGGTGGTTCTGCAAAATCAGCCCCCTGCTCGGGGGGACTGCCTGGCGGTGGCGCGTTTACGGGCCGCAGGCGCAGGCCTGATCGGGCGCACCAACATGGTCGAATTCGCTTTCTCGGGCGTGGGCACCAACCCGCATCACGGCACACCCGCCGCGTGGGACGGGCTCTACGACCTGGCTGTTGGCGCCCCCGGCCAGGCCCATGCGCCCGGCGGCTCCAGCTCGGGAGCAGCCGTGTCGGTGGCCACTGGTGCCGCCTTCATCGGTCTGGGCTCGGACACAGGCGGCTCCATCCGGGTGCCCGCCGCCCTGAACGGCATTGTGGGCTTCAAAAACACCGCCCGCTTGGTGCCCACTCAAGGCGCCCTGCCATTGTCCAGCACGCTCGACACCGTGTGCGCCATGACGCGCTCCGTGCGCGACGCGATTTTGGCGCATGAGGTGCTCTCGGCCAGGCGCGTCCCCCAAGGTCGACGGCCACTCTTCGGCTACCGCCTGGCTGTGGTCAAAAGTCTGATGCAGGATGACATGGATGCCACTGTGACAGGGGCTTTAGAGCGCAGCCTCAACATTTTGCGAGCCGCCGGGGCGCACATCGACGAGATCGCCTTGATCGAACTGAACGAGCTGGCCCCCATGATGGCCACAGGCGGCTTTAGCCCGGCCGAGGGCTTTGCCTGGCATCGTGAGTTGCTGGCGCGAGACAGTGCAAGCTACGATCCCCGCGTCCTGCAGCGCCTGATGCGCGGATCTGGCATGAAAGCCCATGAATACATGGATTTGGTGCAAGCGCGTCAGCAATGGATTCGACGCGTCGAAGCCGCCCTGGTGGGCTACGACGCTCTGCTCTCACCCACCACGCCGATCACAGGCCCCAAAATCAGCGATGTAGCGCCAGGCCCTGAGCGCGATGCCGAGTTCTTCCGGGTCAACGGTTTGCTGCTGCGCAACACCAGCGCCGTGAACACGCTCGACGGCTGCGCCATCTCCCTGCCCTGCCACGCACCCGGAGAGCTGCCCGTGGGCTTGATGGCCTGGCACGCGGCCATGCACGACGACACCATTTTGCAGCTGGCCTTGCAGCTCGAACCCTTGCTGCAACAACACTGAAACCATGCACGCCCTCAGCCGCTCACACGCCTGGCCTATTTTGGGGCCAGCGCAAGTGCGGCAGCTTGAGCCCGCGCTCCAGGCCCTCAGCGCTAAGCCTTTGATGCAAAGTGCAGGCTTGGCCTGCGCCCGACTGGCGCTCGCCGTGGCGCCGCATGCCCAGCGCGTTTGGGTGGCTGCAGGTCCGGGCAACAACGGCGGCGACGGCCTCGAGACTGCTTTGCTCCTTCAACAATGGGGCAAAGAAGTGCGGGTCAGCCTGTTGAGCTCAGGCGGCCCAGGCCCGCATGATGCCCAAGCGGCCTTGCAGCGAGCTCAGCAGGCGGGTGTCCACATTCAGTCTGGGGTGCCCACCGAATGGCTTGCGCAGATGGACGCGCAGGATTTGTGCATCGACGCCTTGCTGGGCATCGGCGCCTCGCGGCCCTTGAGCGCCGATTTGCAAGCTGGCGTGCAGGCCATTCAACAATGCGCAGCCACTGTGTTGGCCATCGACGTGCCCACGGGGCTGAACCCTCAATCGGGCCAGTGGCTGGGCGCAGACAGTGCTGGCAGCAGAAAGCTCGTGGCCGTGCATGCCGACCACACCCTCAGCCTCATCGCGGTGCAAGCCGGTCTGCTCATGGGGCATGGGCGCGACGCCAGTGGCCAGATTTGGCTCGAAGACTTGGGCTATGGTCCCAGCCGACACACCGTCTCACCACTGGCCTGGCTCAATGCACCCTACACATCAGCACCCAAGCCCCACGCCAGCCACAAAGGCAGCCACGGCGATGTGGCGGTGATCGGTGGCGAAGGCATGGCCACACACGGCACGGGCATGAGCGGCGCGGCCATTTTGGCGGCCACAGCCGCCCTGTACGCGGGAGCGGGGCGGGTCATGTTGAGTCTGCTGTCCAGCCAGGCCAACGATTGCGTCCCACCCGATGTGATGCAACGCGAATTGAAGCAGTTAGACCTTGAGCAACTGCATGTGGTCTGCGGCTGCGGAGGCGGCACCAGCGTGCATGCAGTTTTGCCCGAGGTACTGCATCGCAGTGGCTGTTTGGTGCTGGACGCCGATGGCCTCAATGCCGTGGCGCAGGGCAGCGCACTTCAAAAAGCGCTGCGCCTGCGGGCTGGGCACTCGGCACCACAAGCCACCGTCATCACGCCTCACCCACTGGAGGCCGCCCGCTTGCTGGGCTGGAACACGCAGCAGGTGCAAAAAGACCGCTTGAAAGCAGCACAAGCGCTGGCCGAGCGCTTCCAATGATGCGTGGTCCTGAAGGGCTCGGGCACTGTGATCGCCGCGCCCGGACACACGCCGCGCATCAACATCACGGGCAATGGTCGACTGGCGATTGGCGGCACGGGCGATGTACTGGCAGGGCTGGTGGGCGCGCGCATGGCGCAAAGCCCAAACACCGTGGAAGACGCCTTCAACGCCGCCTGCGCGGCGGTGGCCCAACACGGCCAAGTGGCCGATGACTGGCCGCCAGGCGTGGCCCTCACCGCCAGCCGACTGGCGCAGCGGCTGGCCTGAGCAAGGACTGACCTGAACCGCCTCAGCGCCGAGGCTTGCTGGTCCTAGCGCCTTTTTTCTTGGCGGACGCTTTTTTCACAGAAGCCTTGAGCGCCTGGATGGGTGAGCGATTGCGCTCAGCATCGGCCATTCGCCGATCTTGGGCGCCACGCTTTTTGTCACGCCCACCCTCAGCAGGCGATGACACGCCTTTGTCGCGCATGGCCCTAGGGACCAGATCTTCGCCCGGTGTCACCAGCCGGAAGTCGATCTTGCGCCCGTCCAGGTCCACCCGGCTGACCTGCACCTGCACCCGGCTGCCAATGGCATAACGGATGCCCGTGCGCTCGCCGCGCAACTCTTGGCGCAATTCATCAAATCGGTAATACTCGCCACCCAATTCGGTGATGTGAACCAAGCCTTCGACGTACAAGCTGTCCAGCGTCACAAAGATGCCGAAGCTGGTGGCCGAAGACACCACGCCGCTGTATTCCTCCCCCAGGTGCTCGCGCATGTATTTGCACTTGAGCCAGGCTTCCACATCGCGGCTCGCTTCATCGGCGCGGCGCTCGTTGGCGCTGCAATGCAGGCCCGCAGCTTCCCAAGCGCGTTGGTCCGCCGCCGACATGCGCACAAGTGGTGCGGAGGACTCGGGCGCGTCGCCCTTGCCCGCACGGCTTTTCTCCAGCCGTTTGCTCAGCTTGGCATGCGCCTCGCCCGGCACAGGCAAACTGGGCAGTGTGTATTTGCGCTCCAGCAAGATGGCTTTGATCACCCGGTGGACCAGCAAATCTGGATACCGCCGAATGGGGCTGGTGAAGTGGGTGTAGGCCTCGTAGGCCAAACCAAAGTGACCGCTGTTGACTGGGGTGTAAATGGCCTGCTGCATGGAGCGCAGCAGCATGGTGTGGATCTGCTGCGCATCCGGGCGGTCTTTGGTCGCTTGCGCAATTTTTTGAAACTCGCTGGTGTGCGGATCGTCACTGATGCTCAGGCCCAAACCCAGCGCCTTCAGGTAATTGCGCAGGATGTCTTTTTTCTCAGCGGTGGGGCCTTCGTGCACCCGGAACAAGCCGGGATGCTTGCCCTGCTGGATGAAATCGGCGCTGCAGACGTTGGCCGCCAGCATGGCCTCTTCAATCAAACGGTGCGCCTCGTTGCGCACGCGCGGCACGATCTTCTCAATGCGGCCGCTCTCGTCGCAAACGATCTGCGTTTCGGTGGTTTCAAAATCCACCGCACCGCGCACCGCACGTGAGGCCAGCAAGGCTTTGTAAACGTCCTGCAGGTTCATCAGGTCGGTCACACGCGCTTTGCGTTTAGCCGCTTCCGGTCCACGGGTATTGCCCAAAATGGCTGCGACTTCGGTGTAGGTAAAGCGTGCATGGCTGTGCATCACTGCCGGGTAAAACTGATAGGCATGCACATCGCCTTTGGCGTTGACCAGCATGTCACAGACCATGCACAAGCGGTCCACATCGGGGTTGAGCGAGCACAGGCCGTTGGACAACTTTTCGGGCAACATGGGAATCACGCGGCGCGGAAAATACACGCTGGTGGCCCTGTCGTAGGCATCGATGTCAATGGCGCTGCCGGTTTGCACATAATGGCTCACGTCAGCGATCGCGACCAGCAAACGCCAGCCTTTGCCCCGTCCCACCTTGGCCGGTTCGCAATACACGGCATCGTCAAAGTCGCGGGCGTCCTCACCGTCAATTGTGACCAAAGGCACATCGCGCAAATCAACCCGATCCTTGCGGTCCTTGGCCAGCACCTTGTCAGGCAGGCCTTTGGCTTGCTCCAGACATGCGGCAGAGAACTCGTGCGGCACGCTGTACTTGCGCACGGCAATCTCAATCTCCATGCCCGGGTCATCGATCTCACCCAAGACTTCTTTCACGCGACCGACGGGTTGCCCGAACAAGGCGGGCGGCTCGGTCAACTCGACCACCACCACCTGACCCGGCTTGGCCGTGCCCGTGGCCCCTTTGGGGATCATCACGTCCTGACCATAGCGCTTGTCTTCAGGGGCCACCAGCCACAAGCCGCCTTCTTGCAGCAAGCGTCCGATGATGGGTTGCTCGGGGCGCTCAACGATCTCCACAATGCGGCCTTCGGGACGGCCCTTGCGGTCCTGGCGCACGATGCGTACTTTCACACGATCCTTGTGCAAAACGGCCCGCATTTCATTGGGCGACAGATAAATGTCCGACTCGCTGTTGTCACGGATCAAGAATCCATGGCCGTCCCGGTGCCCTTGAACACTGCCTTCAATTTCTTCCAGCAAGCCGCTGGGTGGCGCTAATTTTTTGATATACAATCCTTTGATCCCTGAGGCGCCCAGATGGCGGAATTGGTAGACGCACTAGTTTCAGGTACTAGCGAGTAACATCGTGGAGGTTCGAGTCCTCTTCTGGGCACCAATCTTACCGAACCAGTGAAGCCGAAAAAACCACGCGCCGTTGATGATTGGTCAACGGCTTTTTTATTGCCTGACGCCCTTGATCTGAATTGGAAGTCAGACACAACGCCGTGCGACCAGAGTGCCCAAACACGCTCCAGCAACGCACCGTGAAAACTCAAACCGGCACCCCCACCAAGTCATGACCTGCCACGCTCACGATGCGGGCACGGGTAAACTCGCCCACTGTGAGGGTTTTGCTGATCTTTTCTGGCGGCAGCAAACGCACCACGCCATCGATCTCGGGTGCATCCCCAAAGCTGCGTCCCACCCCACCGCGTCGGCCCATGGCCGGCGCGCTGTCCACCAGCACCTGCATGGTGGCGCCCACGCGTAGATGCAAACGCGCAATCGACACTTCTTCGGCCACCGCCATGAATCGGGCGCGGCGCTCTTCGCGAAATGCCTCAGGCAACATGCCGGGCAAGTCATTGGCCGTTGCGCCCTTGACCGGGCTGTAGGCAAAACAACCTGCGCGGTCGATTTGCGCTTCGCGCAAAAAGCCCAGCAGGTGCTCAAATTCTTCTTCGGTTTCTCCCGGGAAACCGGCAATGAAGGTGCTGCGAATGACCAACTCGGGACACAACTCACGCCAGCGCTGAATGCGCTCCAGATTTTTTTCGCCGCTGGCCGGGCGCTTCATGCGGCGCAGTACATCGGGGTGGCTGTGCTGGAACGGCACATCCAGATAAGGCAAGACCAGGCCCTGCGCCATCAAGGGGACGATGTCGTCCACGCTCGGATACGGGTAGACATAGTGCAAACGCACCCAGGCACCGTGCTCACGGGCCATCTCGCCCAGGGTCTGCACCAGCTCCAGCATGCGGGTCTTGACTGGCTTGCCGTCCCAAAAACCTGTGCGGTATTTCACATCCACACCATACGCCGAGGTGTCCTGGCTGATGACCAGCAGCTCTTTCACGCCGCCCGCAAACAGGGCCTTGGCCTCTTTGAGCACATCGCCAATCGGGCGCGAGACCAGGTCGCCGCGCATGGACGGGATGATGCAAAACGTGCAGCGGTGGTTGCAACCCTCGCTGATCTTCAAATAAGCATAGTGTCGGGGTGTGAGCTTGAGGCCTGCTTCGCCAAAGCCACCGGGCACCAGATCCAGAAAGGGGTCGTGCGGCTTAGGCAGGTGCGTGTGCACCGCGTCCATGACCTCTTGGGTGGCGTGGGGTCCGGTCACTGCCAGCACGCTGGGGTGCATTTCCCGCACCATGTTGCCGCCGCCCTCACCTGTTTTGGCGCCCAGGCAACCGGTCACGATGACTTTGCCGTTCTCGCTCAGGGCCTCAGCAATCGTGTCCAAGCTCTCCTGAATGGCTTCATCGATGAACCCACAGGTATTGACAATCACCAGGTCGGCGCCCTCAAAGGTCTTGGAGGTCTGGTAGCCCTCGGCACTCAGTTGGGTCAAGATCAGCTCGGAATCGGTCAGCGCTTTGGGGCAACCCAGACTGACAAAACCCACTTTGGGGGCCGGCTGGCTGGTGGGCAAGGAGGCGGTAACAGTCATTTCACTCATCCCTGCATTGTCCCTGCAAAAACGACCGGCTTGTGACAAAGGGGCATCCAGCGCCCATCAAGTCCTCAAACCCATGACGCCCAAAAGCTGCTCGGTGTTCTTCTGGATCTGCTTTTGCATCTGCTCCTGCATCTGCGTTATCACGTTTTGAGAGGGATTGGCCAGACCAGAAAACATGTTGTGCATCATGGGCGCTTGCCATTGCATGAATTGGGCCCACACTTCCGGACTCAATGCCGGACTGGACTCAGTGAGTTTGCTTTGCCAGTCCATGAAAGACTGCACATGACTCTCCAAATAGGAGCCCATGTGCCCTTGCATGGCGTGGCCATAAAAACGGATGATGTTGGACAACACCGCCTCGCTGAACATGGGCACACCTGCCGATTCCTCTTCCAGAATGATCTGCAGCAAGATGGAACGGGTCAAGTCTTCGCCAGTTTTGGCGTCCACCACCACCATGGGCGACGCAGCCATGACCAATTTTTTGATCTCAGCCAAGGTCACATAAGAGGAGGTTTGCGTGTCGTACAAGCGCCGGTTGGGGTATTTCTTGATCGTGCGCACGCCAGCCGCTACAGACTCACAGACAGTGGTCTGAGATCGGTTCAACTTGGCTGAGGATTTGACTGTGGATTTAGCCGGCAAAGAAAACTCCTGATGGGGCACTGCAATTGAAAAATCTGCTGCAATGCAACATTCTAGGCAGTCAGCTGAACCCACAGGCCCTTGGTTTACCCTGAGCCTGCGAGCTTGGTTGTATTTCAAACTTGTGCCCTTTTTTGTTGCCAACCGCTCCGATTCACCCACTTTACCTGCGAAAATAATCCATTATGTTCACCGGAATCATCACCGGCGTGGGGCGAATCGTCGCCATCCACGACCTGGGTCGCTCTTCACACCACGGCAAGCGCATCACCATCGAGGCCCCCGCCGGGTACCTTGACGATGTGGGCTTGGGCGACAGCATTGCCCTGAACGGCGCTTGCATGACCGTCACCACCTTCATCTCCGAGAGCCGTCAATTCACCATCGACATCTCGGCAGAATCGTTGGATAAAACCAGCGGTTTGAACCAACAAGGCACCGTCAACCTCGAAAAAGCACTGCGTGCCCACGACCGTCTGGGCGGGCACATCGTGTCCGGTCATGTGGATGGCGTCGGCCAAATCAGCCATTTCGAGCAAATCGGTGAAAGCTGGGAATTGCGCATCCTCGCCCCGCACGCCTTGGCCAAATACCTCGCCTACAAAGGCTCGATCACCGTCAACGGCGTGAGCCTCACGGTCAACCGCGTGGCCGATCTGGAAGATGGCTGCGAGATCAGCATCAACCTGATCCCCCACACCGTGGACAACACCGCCCTGGGCAGCCTGCAAACGGGCAGCCGGGTCAACCTTGAAATCGACACCGTGGCCCGCTATGTAGAGCGCATGCTCAGCGCAGGCCTGACTCAGAAAGACCCAGCATGAACGCCCCCGCGCAACTGACACCCGTGGCGATTTCGCCTGTCGAAGAGATCGTGGCCGAGATGAAAGCCGGCCGCATCGTGATCTTGGTAGACGAAGAAGACCGCGAAAACGAAGGCGATCTGGTCTTGGCGTCTGACCATGTCACCCCCGAAGCCATCAACTTCATGGCCCGCTTTGGCCGAGGACTGATTTGCCTGACGCTCACTCGCGAGCGCTGCGAATTTTTGAAGCTCCCGCCCATGGCCGCCCGCAACGGCACCGTCTACAGCACGGCGTTTACCGTGTCGATTGAAGCCGCCGAGGGCGTGACCACCGGCATCTCGGCCGCCGACCGCGCCCGCACGGTGCAAGTGGCCGTGGCCAAAGCCAGCCAGCCCACCGACTTGGTGCAACCCGGCCACATCTTCCCGCTGCAAGCGGTGGACGGCGGCGTGCTCATGCGCGCCGGCCACACCGAAGCCGGTTGTGACCTGGCCGCCATGGCCGGTTGCTCCCCCTCTTCCGTGATCTGCGAGATCATGAAAGACGACGGCACCATGGCACGCCTGCCAGACTTGCAAATCTTCGCTGCTGAGCACGGCCTGAAAATCGGCACCATCGCCGACCTGATCGAATACCGTAGCCGCAACGAATCGCTGGTTGAACGCATCGGCAGCCGCACGCTGCAAACCGCCCACGGCGAATTCACCGCCCACGCCTTCCGTGATCAACCCAGCCAGACGGTTCACTTGGCCCTGGTCAAAGGCGAATGGTCACCCGAGTCTGAAGTGGCCGTGCGCGTGCATGAGCCGCTTTCGGTGCTCGACGCCCTCGAGGTCAACCGCGCCATGCACTCTTGGGGCTTGGACGCGAGCCTGAGCTACATCAACGACCAAGGCAGCGGTGTGGCCGTGTTGCTGAACTGCGGCGAGTCGGCCGACCAGTTGCTGGCCCAGTTTGAAGGCCGTGCGCGCTCGGCCCAAGCACCCGAACGCGGCAAGATGGACCTGCGCACCTATGGTGTGGGCGCCCAAATTCTGCGCGAATGCGGCGTTCACAAAATGCGCCTCATGGGCAACCCGCGCCGCATGCCGAGCATGACCGGCTATGGCCTCGAAATCACCGCTTACATTCCCAAGGAATAAACATGCAAGGCGCCAACCAAGGCCAAGCCGAAGAACTCGACGGCCAATTTTTGCACATCGGCATCGTGCAAGCCCGCTTCAACGAAGACATCACCAATGCCCTGGCCAAAGCTTGCATCGAAGAGCTCGAAGCCCTGGGTGTCACCAGCATCGATCACGTCATGGTGCCGGGCGCACTGGAAGTGCCCGTGGCCCTGCAGGCCATGGCCGAGCGGGCCGAGTACGATGCGCTGATTGCGCTGGGCTGCATTATCCGAGGCGAGACTTACCATTTTGAGCTGGTCGCCAACGAATCGGGTGCAGGCGTGAGCCGCGTGTCACTCGACTACAACCTGCCGATCGCCAACGCAATCTTGACCACAGAAAACCTGGAGCAAGCCATTGCCCGCCAAACCGACAAAGGCCGGGACGCGGCCCGTGTCGCGGTCGAGATGGCCTGCATCATGGACGACCTGTCGGCAGACATGGCCGAGCTGGCCGACGATCTGGACGACGAAGAGACCCCCCGATGACCGAAGCCGCCCCGACACAGGTCATTGCAGAAATAGGCCAAAAGCCATCTGCCGGCACCCGAAAATCTTCGGCCAAACCTGCCCGTAGCCGCTCGCGCGAATTCGCCCTTCAGGCGCTGTATCAGCACTTGGTAGGCCGCAACGAAGCGGCCGACATCGATGTCTTCACCCGCGACCTGTCGGGTTTTCACAAAGCCGACTCGGCCCACTACGACGCCTTGTTGTATGGCTGCGTGGCTCAGGCCCCAGCGCTTGACACCCTGATTGCGCCCAAGCTCGACCGCAGCTTTGCCGAAATCTCCCCCGTTGAGCGGGCCATCATGTGGATCGGCGTTTACGAAATGCAGCACTGCCCCGATGTGCCATGGCGTGTGGTGCTCAACGAATGCATCGAGTTGGCCAAAGACTTTGGCGGCACCGACGGCCACAAGTATGTGAACGCCGTGCTGAACGGCCTGGCCCCCGAATTGCGCAGCGCTGAAGTGCAGGCCGACCGCCAGTCTGGCCGCGCCAAATAAGTCTCTGACCATGCGCATCTCTGAGCGAGCTGAGCGGATCGAGCCCTTTTGGGTGATGGAAGTGGCCAAGGCCGCTTCGCACAAAGCCCGCGAGGTCGCGCACACCGACCGGCCCGTGGTATTCCTGAACATCGGCGAGCCCGACTTCACCGCCCCGCCCCGTGTTCAAGCCGCAGCACAAGCGGTCGTCGCCTCTGGCCAAACCCAATACACCCCCGCGCTGGGCTTGGACGCCCTGCGCCAAGCCATCAGCGGCTGGTATGCGCAGCGATTTGGCGTGCAGGTGCCCGCAAGCCGCATCGTGGTCACCGCGGGCGCCTCAGCGGCTTTGCAACTGGCCTGTCTGGCGCTGATCGACCGGGGTGATGAAATCCTCATGCCCGACCCCAGCTACCCATGCAACCGCCACTTTGTGAGCGCAGCCGAGGGCACCGCGGTCCTGCTGCCCACCACAGCCGAAGAGCGTTTTCAATTGAGCGCCGCCAAAGTAGCCGCCGCTTGGGGGGCCCACACCCGAGGCGTCTTGCTGGCCTCGCCCTCCAACCCCACAGGCACTTCGATCGACCCGGCCGAGTTGGCCCGAATCATCGCTGTGGTGCGCAGCCACGGCGGCATCACCCTGATCGACGAGATTTACCTCGGCCTGAGCCACGACGAGCAATTTGGCCAAAGTGCGCTGGCCTTGGGCGACGACGTCATCAGCATCAACAGTTTCAGCAAATATTTCAACATGACCGGCTGGCGCTTGGGTTGGCTGGTGGTGCCCGAGCAACTCACGTCCGTGCTCGAGCGCTTGGCACAAAACCTCTTCATTTGCGCGAGCAGCGTGGCCCAACATGCGGCCTTGGCCTGCTTTGAGTCCGAGAGCCTGGCCGAGTACGAACGCCGCCGCGCCGAGTTCAAAGCGCGGCGTGACTACTTCATCCCGGCCCTGAACGACTTGGGCCTGACCGTGCCTGTCGCCCCCGATGGCGCGTTTTACGCCTGGGCCGACTGCAGCGCCGCCTGCCAGAAACTGGGCCTCAAAGACAGTTGGGACTTCGCCTTTGCCGCGCTGGAATACGCCCATGTGGCCATCACGCCAGGGCGCGACTTTGGCACCGACCAGCCCGCCCGCTTTGTGCGCTTTTCCACCGCGAACTCGATGGCTGAGTTGCAAACCGCCATCGCCCGCCTCAAAGCCTGGTTGAAGCCATGATCAGCAGCGACAAGGCCAGCGTTTTTGAACACCCCATCCGCATTTATTGGGAAGACACCGACGCGGGTGGCATCGTTTTTTATGCCAATTACCTCAGATTTTTTGAGCGAGCCCGAACCGAATGGCTGCGAACTCTGGGTTTTGGTCAGCAGGTGTTGCGTGACGAATCGGGCGGTATGTTTGTCGTGAGCGAGACCGCTGTGAAATACCATGCGCCCGCCCGCCTAGACGACACCTTGGCCGTGACCGCTGAGATGCAAAATAGCGGCAAAGCCAGCCTGACCATTGCCCAGCGCGCCTACCTGCGCACACCCGACCAGGCTGATCGGCTGCTGGCCGAAGGTACCATACGCCTGGGTTGGGTCGACAGCCTCACCTTGAAACCTGGCCGCATCCCGGCCCCTGTTCTGGAAGCCCTGAAATGAACCAAGACATGTCCATCGTCTCGCTGCTGCTGCACGCCAGCTTTGTTGTACAACTGGTGGTGCTGATTTTGCTCGGTATTTCGGTGTCCAGCTGGGCCGCCATCGTGCGCAAGCTCACCGCCATCAAACGCATCAAAAACCTCAATGAAGAATTTGAGCGCGTCTTCTGGTCGGGCACCAGTTTGAACGAACTCTTTATCGCCGCCAGCCAAAACGCCAAACAATCCGGTCCCATGGAACGCATTTTTGCCAGCGGGATGCGCGAATACCAAAAACTGCGTGAACGCCGCATCACCGATCCTGGCACCTTGCTCGACGGTGCACGTCGCGCCATGCGGGCGAGCTTCCAGAGGGAGATCGATGTGGCCGAATCCCAACTGGCCTTCCTGGCATCGGTGGGCTCCATCTCGCCCTATGTGGGCTTGTTTGGCACGGTCTGGGGCATCATGCACGCGTTCACCGGGCTGGCCAGCTTGCAGCAAGTGACCTTGGCAGTGGTGGCTCCGGGTATTGCCGAGGCGCTGGTCGCCACAGCCATTGGCCTGTTTGCAGCCATCCCCGCCGTGCTCGCCTACAACCGCTTCTCTCATGACGTAGACCGCATCGCCATCAAGCTCGAAACCTTCATCGAAGAGTTCTCCAACATCCTGCAACGCAGCCTGGGCTCGGTCAGCGCAGGCAACTCGGCTTCGGGCCATTGAAGGAGGCCGCCATGCCCGCCGTTTCATCCCGTGGCCGTGGACGCCGCACCATCTCTGAAATCAACATGGTGCCCTTCATCGACGTGATGCTGGTGCTGCTCATCATCTTCATGGTGACCGCTCCGATGATCACACCCAGCATGGTGGATCTGCCCAGTGTCGGTAAAGCCGCCAAACAATCTGACCAAGTGGTTCAAGTGGTGATAAAGAAAGACGAGCGGCTGGAACTGATCAGCAACGGCAAAACCGACAGCACCACCCTGGCCAACCTTGCCGCCAGCGTCAAGCGCCTCGTAGGTGACGGCGCCAACACCGCTGTGGTCATCAGCGCGGATCGCACAGTTCAATACGAAAACGTGGTCAAAGTCATGGACAGGCTGCAGCGCGCCGGCATTGCGCGCGTGGGCTTATCGGTCCAATTGGCCCCTTGAAAGACCATGCCGTGAGCGCCAAACCTGCCCCCCACCTGGAGTTCGCTCCCCCGCCCCCAACGGGAACGGGGCGCGGCTGGGCGGTGGCGGGTGTTGCGCACATCGCCTTGTTTCTGGCCTTAGGCCTGGCTACTGCCTGGAAAACTCAGCCGCAATCTCTGCAGGCTGAAGCCGAGCTGTGGTCCGCCGTGCCACAAGCTGCGGCCCCCAGACTGCAAGCGCCCACACCGCCAACACCAGAACCCAAGCCCGAGCCCAAGCCCGAGCCCAAGCCTCCAAAGCCCAGCAAGCCTCCCCAGCCTGCCCCCGAACCGAAGCCAGACAACAAATTGCGTGATGCGCAAATTGCCCTCGAAAAGAAAAAGCTAGAAGACCAGAAAAAGAAAGAAGCGGCCGAGCGTCAACGCAAGGCTCTTGAAAAAAAGAAAAAAGAAACTGAGGAAAAGGACAAGAAAGAAAAGGCCGCCAAAGAAAAAGCCATCAAGGACAAAGTGGAACAAGAGAAGGCCGCACTGGAAAAGAAAGAACTGGAGAAGAAAAAAGCGGCTGAAAAAGCCGAAGCTGAAGAGAAAAAGCGTCAGCAAGAACAAGCCCTCAAAGACAAGAAAGACAAGGAGGATGCGGCCCGTGCGGACGCCATGCGCCAGGAAAATCTGCAACGCATGCAGGGCATGGCCGGCGCATCGGGCGGCCCCAATGCCACAGGCACAGCGCTCAAATCCTCGGGACCCTCGGCCAGTTACGCCGGCCGCTTGGTGGGTCGCATCAAACCCAACATCACCTTTTCAGGTGACGTGGTCGGCAATCCGCGTGCCGAGGTGGAAGTGCGTGTCGCTCCTGACGGTGCCATCATCAGCCGCCGCATCGTGCAATCCAGCGGCAATATGGCTTGGGACGACGCCGTGCTGCGGGCCATCGACAAAACCGAAATCCTGCCCAAAGACACCGACGGTCGGGTTCCCCCGTTGATCGTGCTAGGGTTCAGACCCCTGGATTGACTCATGGTTCATTTTGACCTTGGACAATGATGAAAATGGGCGAAAATTAGCCGCACGCTGACCCTATGGGTTCAACTTTCCCAAACTCTGAGCGTCACAAACCTGCACAAACCAGGTAAAAATCTCTCGTCCCCGACAGGAAAACCTCAAACATCTACATGCTGAGCACCGGCAAAGCCAGGATCTTCTGGCTTTCGTCGTAAACGATTTGCGAACGCCCCTGATCGGCCTGTGCCATCCAGCTGGCCAGGGCTGCATCGGTCGGGAAGAATTTGGCGGCATCGCCCAGCGCCAGTTCGGCGCGGGCGGCCAGTTGATCCTTGTAGCGCTCCAGCACCAAGCGCACAGGCAGGCCGCGCACCAAGTCGCCCTGTTCAGTTTGCTCGCGCTGCGCAGGAAACTGCTGGACAATGCGAGCAATGTCGGGCGCACGGCCATTCACCGCCACACGCAGGTATTTACCGAAGCGGCAGCGGGCCGCAGCCAGGTCCATGATCTGCTCGATCTTGAGACGGAAACCGCCTGAAAACCGATCGGCCTGCATCTTGGCGGTGACGATGATGAGTTCATCGTCTTTGAGCAAGTGCTTGGCCGAGTTGATCAGCGCCTCGTCGGCCGTGGCTTCCAACATGCCCGATTTGTCGTCTAACTTGAAAATCGCCACCTTGCCCCGCTGACCATTGATGATGCGCAAGTCGCTCACGATACCGGCCAAGACCATGGACTCGCGGCTGTCGATCAGGTCGTCGATTTTGCATCGGGCAAACTGGCGCACTTCCCGCTCGACCGCATCAAACAAATGGCCCGAGAGAAAAAATCCCACCGCGGTTTTTTCGAGCAGCAAGCGCTCTTTGATGCCCCAGGGCATGACCTCGACCAACTCGGGCTCTTGCGTGCTGGAGCCGTGCGAGTCGTCACCCAGCATGTCGAACAAACCGCCCTGGTTGGAGTTGGCCACAGTGGCCGCAGCAAACTCAAAGGCTTTGTCGATGCTGGCCGACAAAGCGGCGCGGTTCATGTGCAGCGAGTCAAAAGCCCCAGCCTTGATGAGCGCATCCACCGTGCGTTTGTTGATCCGGCTGCGGTCCACGCGCACGGCAAAGTCAAACAGACTTTTGAAGGGGCCGCCTTCGTTGCGGGCTGCCACGATGGCATCAATGGCCTGCTGGCCTGTGCCTTTGATGGCCCCCAAGCCATAACGGATGATCTTGTCGGTCACCGGCTCAAAGCGGTGTGTACCCCGGTTCACGTCGGGCGGGTCAAAGCGGATGCCAAATTTGAGTGCATCTTCGTGGAGCACTTTGAGTTTGTCGGTGTCGTCCATCTCCACCGTCATGTTGGCGCAAAAGAACTCGGCGGTGTAGTGCACCTTGAGCCAGCCGGTGTGGTAGGCCAGCAGCGAGTAAGCGGCGGCGTGCGACTTGTTGAAGCCATAACCCGCGAAACGCTCCATCAGATCGAAAATCTCATCGGCCTTATCCTGCGGGATGTTGTGCGTGGCCAGGGCTCCATCGCGGAATTTTTCGCGGTGCTCGGCCATTTCTTCGGCCTTTTTCTTGCCCATGGCGCGGCGCAGCAAGTCGGCGCCGCCGAGAGAGTAGCCGCCCAAAATCTGCGCGGTCTGCATCACCTGCTCTTGGTAGACCATGATGCCGTAGGTGTCGCTCAGCATCTGTGCCACCGCCGGGTGCGGGTACGCCACCGGCTCGCGCCCGTGCTTGCGGGCCACAAAGCTGGGGATCAGGTCCATGGGGCCCGGGCGGTACAAAGCGTTCAGCGCAATCAGGTCTTCCAGGCGGCTGGGCCTCGCGTCACGCAGCATGCCCTGCATGCCGCGGCTTTCAAACTGGAAGACCGCCTCGGTCTTGCCGTCTGAGAACAGCTTGTAGGTAAGCGCATCGTCGAGCGGGATGTTTTCAAAGGCGAAGTTCTCTTGGCCTTTGTGGCGCTGGATGATGAATTCGCGTGCGATCTCCAAAATGGTGAGCGTGGCCAGACCCAAAAAGTCGAACTTCACCAAACCCGCGGCCTCGACGTCGTCCTTGTCGTACTGGCTCACGGCCGATTCACTGCCGGGCTGCTGGTAAAGCGGGCAAAAGTCGGTGAGCTTGCCCGGCGCAATCAATACGCCCCCAGCGTGCATGCCTACGTTGCGGGTCATGCCTTCGAGCTTTTGCGCCAGCTCAATCAGGGTCTTCACATCCTCTTCGCGCTCGATGCGCTCAGCCAGGATGGGTTCCATGGCAATGGCGTAGTTGTTTTTGTCGCCTTCCTTGGGCGTGGCGGGCGGGTACTGCAGCGTGACCGACATGCCCGGCTTGTTGGGAATCAGCTTGCTGATGCCATCACAAAAGGTGTAGCTCATGTCCAGCACGCGGCCCACATCGCGGATCGCCGCACGCGCGGCCATGGTGCCGAAAGTCACGATCTGACTGACCGCTTGGCGCCCGTATTTTTGCTTCACATACTCGATCACGCGGTCGCGGTTGGTCTGGCAAAAATCGATGTCAAAGTCGGGCATCGACACCCGCTCGGGATTCAAAAAACGCTCGAAGAGCAAGTTGTATTGCAAGGGGTCCAGGTCGGTGATCTTGAGCGCGTAGGCCACCAGCGATCCCGCACCCGAGCCCCGGCCCGGGCCCACCGGGCAGCCGTTGTTCTTGGCCCATTGGATGAAGTCACCCACGATCAGGAAGTAACCCGGAAAGCCCATCTTCAAGATGGTGTTCAACTCGAACTCCAACCTGTCGACGTAGCGCTGGCGTTCGGCCTCGCGCTTGGCGGCATCGGGGTACAGGTGGACCAAGCGCTCTTTCAGACCCTCATGCGAGACATGTCGGAAATAGTCGTCCACCGACATGACCACACCATCGACCGGTGGAATCGGGAAATTGGGCAGCTGCGGCTTGCCCAACACCAAGGTCAGGTTGCAGCGCTTGGCGATTTCCAAAGTGTTGGCAATGGCACTGGGCACATCCGCGAACAAGGCGCACATTTGCGCCGCCGATTTGAAATATTGCTCGCGGGTAAAACGACGCACCCGGCGCGGATTGGCCAAAATTTCGCCTTCGGACACACAGACGCGGGCCTCATGCGCCTCGTAATCTTCGGCGCTGTGAAATTGCACCGGGTGCGTGGCCACCACGGGCAAATGCAAACGCGCGGCCAAGGCCACGGCACCGGCCACCTGCAGCTCGTCTTCGGGGCGGCCTGCGCGTTGCAACTCCAGGTAAAAGCGGTGCGGAAAGATCGAGCCCAATTGCAGCGCCACATCGGCTGCTTTGTCGGTGTCGCCCTGCACAATGGCTTGGCCCACGGGACCCGCTTGCGCACCCGAGAGCAAAATCAAACCGTCGGACAGTTCCTTGAGCCAGGCCAGCTTGACCACGGCCACGCCCTTGACGATGTTTTGTGTCCAGGCACGGGCCAGCAGCTCGCACAGGTTCAGGTAACCGGTGTGGTTTTGCACCAAAAGCACCACACGGCTCGTGGCCCCGGCGTCGCCCCCCAGGCCTTCGAGGTTGATTTCGGCGCCAATGATGGGCTTGACCCCCTTGCCCCGCCCTTCCTTGTAGAACTTGACGGTGCCAAACAGGTTGCTCAGGTCGGTGATGGCCAGCGCAGGCTGGGCGTCCTTGGCCGCGATCTTGAACACATCATCGATGCGGCAAGTGGCGTCAACGATGGAAAATTCGGTGTGAAGGCGCAGGTGAACAAACATAGCGTGTCATTGTAGGAGTTCACCCCATCAGTTGGGATGCCGCTCCAAGCCAGTTGATTGGAAGTGGGTTCTTTAGCTTGCGAGTTCAGCCGCGCAGCACCTCAAGCACGTCGGACCTGAATTCACGGCCATAAAGAATCAACACCACCAAGGCTGTGGCTAGCACCAAAGCCATGGGCGAAAAGAACCAGGCCATGGCCGCAAATGAAAAATAGTAGGCCCGCAAACCGTCGTTGAAGGTCTCAGCCGCAGCGCTGACCAAATTACCCGCACGTTCGGCATGGTGCTGTCGATCGTACTTGCCAGCCGCAAAGTCCTCTGGCGGAGGCATGGCACCGATGGCCAAAGCGACAAATGTGTATAGACGCATGGACCAAGAGAATCGAAAAAAAGCGTAAACAAAGATCCCCACCAAGACCAAGATCTTGAGCTCAAACACCAGCAAAGGTGTGGGCTGCGCGAACGGAATCTCACCCACCAAATCAGCCGCCTTGTCGGTGGTGCCCAGCAAGGCAAACAGGCCACCGATGATGATGATGCTGGTGGATGAAAAAAATGCGGGCGTCTGCGACAGGTTCTGGGTGATCAAGCCGTCGAGCATGCGGGGTTCTCGGCCCGTGGCCTGCATCATCCACATCTGGCGGTAACGGTTGGTGTTGGCAATCAGGGTCTGATCGCGCAGACCCCGCACCTTTGCCAACCAGGCATAACCGACCCACAGTCCAAAAAAAGTAAAAAGCGCCAGCCAATCGAGCCAGGGCAACATGGTGATGATTTTCATGCCGCCATCCTAGCAAGTGAGGAGCGTCATGGCTTGCCTGATGGCCTTGTGCCAAGAAAAAAAGCCGGTGCGATCGCCATCACACCGGCTTTGGCGTCCTGAGATCTGACGATCAGCCGCGCAGCTTGGCAGCGACCGCGGCGACACGCTCGCCGTAGGCTTTGGCGGTGTCCAAGTCACCCTGGGGGATATCTTCTGCGGGACTGGTTGGGCCAACTTGCGCCATCACACCGGAGTTGGAGCCGATGCGGTTGATGGTGCCATCGTTCATGGCGGGCTGGCCCACCCACACCATGCCTTGCTGCATGGCCAAGGTGATGAAGTACTGGAGGGTGGAGAGCTTGTCGCCGCTGGGGCTGGCCGAGATGGTGAAGCCACCCGCCACTTTGTCCTTCCAGGCGCTGGTGAACCAACGCTTGGAGGTGGCATCTGCGAATTTTTTGAACTGCCACGATGCCATGCCCATGTAGGTGGGCGAGCCAAAGATGATCGCGTCGGCCGAGTCGAGGGCTGCCCAATCGGCGTCGGTGATGTTGCCATCGGCGTCAATGGCGATCACTTGCGCGTTGGCGCCTTGGGCCACAAACTGGGCCACACGCTGGGTATGGCCGTAGCCGGAATGGTAGACAACAATGGTTTTAGCCATGAAAAAACTCCTAGAGAGGTTGGAAAAGAAGATGAAAAAAATCAAGGCGCCAAATCAAACACCAGCACTTCTGCGTTCTCGCCGTGAGACAAGCTCAGGGCCAATTCGTCTTGCAGCATGGCGGCATCGCCAGCCCGCAAGGCATGGCCGTTGACCTGCAAGCTGCCGCGCACCAGAAAGACATACGCTTTGCGCGCCTGATCGAGCGACAAGTGGGCTGCCTCGGCACCATTGAAGAGGCCAGCAAACATGCGGGCATCGGCGTGGATCTGCACGGCGTATTCGGCCGACTGCGCGTCAGCTGCAGGTGCGGCCACCAAGGCCAGTTGTCCGCGCTTGGCGCTGTCTGGCACGGTTTTTTGTTCGTAGCCGGGGTCAATTCCCGTCACATTGGGCTCGATCCAGATTTGCAAAAAGTGCGTTGGCTCGCCCTGGGCATGGTTGAACTCGCTGTGACGCACACCAGATCCCGCGCTCATGCGCTGCACATCACCGGGCGGTATGCCTTTGACGTTGCCCATGCTGTCCTGATGCGCCAAGTTGCCCGACAACACATAGCTGATGATTTCCATGTCGCGGTGGCCATGGGTACCAAAACCGGTACCGGGGTCGATGCGGTCTTCGTTGATGACGCGCAGATTGCCAAAACCCATGTGGGCCGGGTCAAAGTAGTTGGCAAAAGAAAAGCTGTGATAAGACTTGAGCCAGCCGTGGTCGGCATAACCACGTTCGGCCGATTTGCGCAGGATGAGCATGAGGTCTCCAAGTCAAGGGGGCGGTTCAGGCCACCAAAAAGATGAACGAACTTTAACGACGACCCCGTCCTCAAAGGTTGAGACGGTTTGCTGGCATCATTCAAAATATTTCACCGATAAGATAAGAACTATGCAAACCCCACGCGACTGGCTGACCCCTGAAGCCTTGAAGATGCTGCAAACCATTGGCCAAAAGGGCAGTTTTGCCGCAGCCGCCCGCGCCCTCAACTTGGTGCCCAGCGCCCTGACCTACCGGGTGCGCCAAATCGAAGACGCGCTCGATGTGCTGCTGTTTGACCGCAGTGCCCGCCAAGCGGTGCCCACAGCCGCAGGGCGGGAATTGCTGCGTGAAGCCAGCCGTTTGCTGGACGACATGGACGCCGTGGCCAACCGCGTGCGCCGTGTCGCCACAGGGTGGGAGGCGGTGTTCACCGTGGCCGTGGACAGCATCGTCTCGCGCAGCGTGGTCATGGATTTGTGTGCCAGTTTCTTGGCGCTGGGTGCGCCCACGCGCTTGCGGCTGCGCTACGAAACACTGTCGGGCACCTTGGCCGCGCTCACCTCAGGTCAGGCAGATCTGGCCTTGGGCGTGGTGCTGGAGCCGGGCCTGAAAACCGACATCCGGCACGCGGCGCTGGGCGAGATCGCTTTTGTGTTTGCCGTGGCCCCGCACCACCCCCTGGCCCAAGCCCCCGAGCCGTTGGGGGAAGCCACCCTGCAACAGCACCGCGCCGTGGCTGTGGCCGACTCGGTCAGCCGAGGCGCAGGCTTGACCATTGGGCTGCAAGGCGGGCAAGACGTGTTCACCGTCCCTGATATGCCCAGCAAACTCGAAGCCCAATTGCGCGGTCTGGGCGGTGGATTTTTGCCCGAAACGCTGGCGCGTCCCTACATCGATTCAGGCCTGCTGGTCGCCAAACAAGTGAGCACCCAACGCTCCAACAACTGCCACGTGGCCTGGCGCGACACCCCACAAATGCCCGCCGGACAAGCGCTGCGCTGGTGGCTAGGTCAGCTGGAGCGGCCCGCCACCCGCGAGGCGCTGCTGCGCCCTGTCCACCGGGTGTGATAACAGCGACACGCAACAGACATCGGGGATAACCCACCCGGGCGGTTCCACAGCCCTTTTCTCAGCTAAAGTGAACCCATGAACACACCACACATCGCCATCATCGGTGTCGGCATGGCCGGCGTCACCTGCGCACGCACTTTGCGTCAAGCCGGACACAACGTCACCCTGTTTGAAAAAAGCCGAGGCCTGGGCGGGCGCATGTCCACCCGCGCCAGCATGTTTGGCAGCTTTGACCACGGCGCCCAGTACTTCACCGTGCGTGACCCGCGCTTTGAGCTGGCCTTGGCCACCGCCCCCGGCGTGTGCAAACCCTGGAGCGCCAACGCCGTGCGTGTGCTCGACCCCAATGGCCGTGTGATCGAAGCCGGGCTGCCCGGGGGCGAGCGCCACTGGGTGGCCACACCCGGTATGAATGGCCTGGTCAAAGCATGGGCCGCACCCCTGGTTGAAGACGGCCATGTGCAAGTGCAAACCCGCGTCACGCACATCTCGCCCGACCCGCTCATGAAAAACGGCTGGCAATTGCACACCGAAAGCGACGACGGCGGTCGGCACATCTACGCGGGTTTTGACAAGGTCATCCTGGCCATTCCGCCCACCCAAGCACAGGCCTTGCTGCAAGCCTCAGGACAAAGCGCCTTGGCCGAACCACTGAATGCGGTGCGGGTCGACCCCTGCTGGACCTTGATGCTGGCCTACCCGCAGGCCGTGCAGCCCGGCCTGATCACCATCGGACCACAGTGGAACGCCGCCCGCAGCACACACCACCGCATCGCCTGGATGGCGCGTGAATCATCCAAGCCCGGGCGCGAGCGCATTGAGCGGTGGACCGTGCAGGCCAGTGCCCCTTGGTCGGCCGAGCACGTCAACGATTCGCCCGATCGCGTCAAAGGCAAACTCATCAAGGCCTTTGCCGAAATCACCGGCATTCGTGTCACGCCGGACCACGCTGAGGTGCACCGCTGGCTGTATGCCAAAACCGCTAAGCCTTTGGGCCAAAGCTTCATGTGGTCCAAAGCCCAAGGCATCGGCCTGTGTGGCGACTGGTGCCTGGGCCACCGGGTGGAAGACGCTTTTGTATCGGGCCTGGAGCTGGCCTTGGCGGTGCTGCAAAAGCGCTGATCAACCCTCGCTGAACCTGCATGGCTGAGGTTTACACAGGCCGGTTTGCGCCTTCGCCAACCGGCCTTTTGCATGCCGGCTCGCTGGTCGCTGCGCTGGCCAGTTGGCTCGACGCCCGCGCCCATGGCGGCCGCTGGCTCGTGCGCATGGAAGACGTGGACACCCCCCGCTGCGTGCCCGGTGCCGACCAGGCGATCCTGAGACAACTGGCCAGCTGCGGCCTGACGCCCGACGGCCCCGTGCTGTGGCAAAGCCAGCGTGGCGCGGCGTACGACCAAGCCCTGCAACACCTGGTGCACCAAGGCTGGGCCTACCCCTGCGGCTGCTCGCGCAAAGACATTGAATCCGCCCAAACCGTGGCCCGGCACCGTGCCGCCATCTACCCGGGCACCTGCCGAGAGGGCCTCCAGGGCAAACCTGCACGCGCCTGGCGGCTGAATGTGCAGGCCGTACAAAAAGCTTTGGGTCTGCCTGCGGTCACTCAATGGCACGACCGCCGCTTGGGGCCGCAACAACAAAACGTGGCCGAAGAAGTGGGTGACTTTGTGTTGCGCCGCGCAGACGGTCTGTGGGCCTACCAGTTGGCGGTGGTGGTGGACGATGCCGAGCAAGGCGTCACCCATGTGGTGCGGGGCCAAGACCTGGCCGACAACACGGCGCGGCAAATGGTGTTGCAACGCGCCTTGGGGCTGCCCAAACCCCAATACCTGCACACGCCTCTGGTGCTGGGCGCAGATGGCGACAAACTCAGCAAACAAAACGGCGCCATGGCGCTGGACCTGTCTGACCCATCGGCCGCACTGGCTCAGGCGGCGCAGGCACTCGGCTTGCCCACCCAGCCCACGCTGCACCCTGTCCTCGCGCAAGCGCTGGCAGATTGGCACCACCTCTTCATCTCGCGCAAGACTTGAACCCATTTGGAAGCGCCCGCAAAAGACGCGTCCATAGTTTTTGAGTGGCCGATTCAAGCTCGAACTTAGCCATAGACCTTGATCACAGAAGTTACAACCGAATCCCTCCAGTTCGATAACGCCTTTTGACAGAAACACGTCCTGATGCCCTACAAATCGCGGGGCCCATCCATTCACATAGGCTGATGCTGCGCTCATTGGGCCTGATGCGCGATCTCTCGCCCGACGACCTCAACCGTTTCATGGGCTGTGTGGACACGGTCTTGATTTTGGCGAACTCGGGGCGGATCAAGCCTGCAACTAAGTACCCTCAAGTCAAAGGCCAACGCGCAGACTGAGCCTCACCTCAACTGCACCCAAGCCGCGGCAAAACCACCCACTGCCCATCGATCGCCTGGATGCGGATGCGGTGATCAAACACCGCCTCGATGGCGGCATGCGTGGCAGCATCGCGGCTTGTTCCGTGGTGCACCACTTGGCCTTCGCGCATGACCACGATGTCGTCAGCATGAAGCGCCATGCCAATCTCATGCAGCACACTGACCACCGTGGTGCCTTGCGCCAAGAGGCAATGCACCTGCTCCAGCCAGTCCACCTGATGCGGCGGGTCCAAATTGGCCAGGGGTTCGTCCATCAGCATGGTGGGTGCATTGCCCGCCATGGCGCGGGCCAGCAGCACGCGTTGGCGCTCGCCACCCGACAACTCGCCCAAGGTGCGCTCGCGCCAATCCCAGGCCTGTGTGGCTTTGAGCGCGGATTCCACCATGTGCGCGTCTTGCGTTGAAGGCGCGCCCAGCCAACTTTGGTGCGGCAGGCGGCCGAGCATGGCCACGTCCCACACACGCAAGTCCAGTGTGCTGGCTTCCCCCTGCCCCAGCCAAGACATTTGCAGCGCCCTTTGCTGTCGGGTGAGCGAGGCCAGCGGCTGGCCCTGCCACAGCACTTGCCCGCTGTGCGGCAGCAAACCCGCCAGCACCTTGAGCAAGCTCGATTTGCCTGCGCCATTGGGGCCAACCACACAGGTCCAGCGGCCCGCCGTGATCTGCAGGTCAATGTTTTGCAGCACTTGTCGTCCACCCAACTCGGCGCACAGCTGACGGGTTTGCAATGCGGTGCTCATGAACGCGCTCCCGTGTCGGCATCGCGGTACACGCGCCACAGCAAATAGCCCCCGCCCAGCACCGCCGTGAGCACGCCCACGGGCAACTCTTGAGGCGCCAACAGCACGCGGGCCACCACATCGGCCAGCACCAGCAAGGCAGCGCCCATCAGGGCCGATAAAGCCAAGCGCCAGGCGTGTGTGCAGCGCACCAACGAGCGCACCAAGTGCGGCGCAGCCAAGCCGACAAAAGCCACCAGCCCAATGTGCGCCACCGCCGCCCCTGTGGCCAAAGAAACCACCCCCACCAACACCATGCTCGCCAATGGCAGCGGCACGCCCAAGCTTTGCGCGGTGGCTTCACCCAAACTGAGCGCATCCAGAACACGGGCAAAAACCCAAGACAGGGCGAGGCACAAGGCCAGCACCGCCGCCATGGTGGCGCAGGCAGTCCCGCTGACAAACGCGGTCGAGCCCAGCATGAAGCCCTGCATGGCCTGCAACACCTGCGGCTGCAGCAGCGAAATCAAGGACGTGACCGCCCCCAGCACCACACCCACCACCACGCCCGCCAACAACAGGCGCAGCGTTTGCTGCACACCACGCGCCAGCAGCAGCGTGAGCACCACCGCCAGCACCGCGCCCACAAAGGCCGCACCCGTGAGGCCCAAGCCGAGCCAAGCGGTCATAGCCCAAGCGCTGCCTCCAAAGAAACTCAGATAAACGCCCACCCCCAACGAAGCGCCCGAGGCACTGCCCAGCAAATAAGGATCGGCCAGCGGGTTCCGAAACAGGCCTTGCGCCACCGCCCCGGCCAGGCCCAGCAAGGCACCACCCAGCCATGCGCCCAGGCTGCGCGGCAGACGGATATCCCAGACGATTTGGCGCGACACCGCATCGGCCTCTGCCGTCCACCAGGCCTGCCAGCCCTGACTGCCAGCGGCCGTGCCCAGCACCACCACGGCAAGGCCTACCGCCAAGAGCAGCAGCGCCCAACGCGGCGCTTGGGTGCGGGTGTGGGGCTGGGGGTTCACCGCTGCACTCCCGTGTCCCCTTGGGCCGCTGCGCGGTTCAGGCAATCGGCCATCAGCTGTGCGCCTTCGGCCATGCGCGGGCCAGCCCGCACCAGCATGTCTGAATCGCTCGGTTTGAACACACACAAACGCCGGCCCTGCATGGCCCGCAAGCGACCCCAGCCCGGTCGCTGCAGCATGCTGGCACGGCTGCTGTCGCCCGCCATGATCACGTCGGGCTGGGCCTGCACCACCCATTCGGGGTTAACCTGCGGAAACGGGCCCATGGAAGACGGCAAGATGTTGGTCACACCCATGCGTGTGAGCGTTTCGCCCAAAAAAGATGAGGCACTGGCGCCATAGGGTGCGGGGCTCACCTCAAAGTAAACCCGTTGCTGCCGCGCAGCGGGGCTGAGCGATTGCACCGCCGCCTGCACGCCCGCTTGAATGCCTTGCCAGACACGGTCGCTGTCGGCGGCGGGCACATGCAGCGCCTGGGCCACAGTGCGCCAAACGCGCTGCGCATCGGCGTGGTTGCGTGGCTCCAGACGCAGCACATTCAGACCCAAGGCCTGCAAGCGGTCAGCACCCCGGGTAGAACCCGCAGCCAATACCAAATCGGGTTTGAGTGCCACGATGCTCTCGATATTGGGGTCCAGCCCGCCGCCCACGCGCGGCACCGACTTGACCGACTCGGGCCAATTGGAATAACGGTCCAGCCCCACCAGTTTGTGGCACTGCTTCAAGGCACACACGGTTTCGGTCAAGGATGGCAACAAGCTCACGATGCGCTGCGGGGCTTGTGCAATATGGACTCTTTGCTGGCGGTCGTCGAGCACGGTCACGGCGTGTGCGACTTGCGCACCTGCCCACACCGCAAGCACCAGGGTCAAGGATTGAGCCCAAGCTCTCAAACCCTCAACCATGCAGCGCTTCCCACTGGCTGAAGATACGGTGCAACTGCGCCACACCATCGGTGAGCGCAGCAGGCCCTGGCTGCAAAATGTCGGCCGATTTGATTTCAAAAATCTGCCCATTTCGCACGGCGGGCACGTCTTGCCAACCGGGCCTGGCCGCGACTTTTTCCGGGCGAAACTTCTTGCCGCACAAAGAGCCGATGATGATGTCCGGCGCGCGCTCGATGATGGTTTGGCCGCTGGCAATGATTCGGTCGCGCCCCATGGATTGAAGCGCCAACTCAGGAAAAATGTCGTCCCCGCCCGCCATGCCCATCAACTCAGACACCCAGCGGATGGTGCTCATATGGGGTTCGTCCCACTCCTCGAAATAGACCCGAGGCCGGCGCTTGAAACCCGCTGCCTTTTGGGTGATGGCGTCCAGCTCAGCCCGCATGCGTGACAACTGGGCCATACCCTGCTCGGTCTGCCCCACCATCGCGGCCACTTGGTAGAGCACCGAAAAAATCTCATCCACGCTGCGCTGGTTGAACACAGTGACCTGCACGCCCGCCTTGATCAGCAACGACGCAATGTCGGCCTGCAGGTCCGAAAAACCAAAAACACAATCCGGCTTGAGCGCTAAGATTTTGTCGATCTTGGCGCTCAAAAATGCACTGACCTTGGGCTTTTCTTCGCGGGCACGGCGCGGTCGAACCGTGTAACCCGAGATGCCCACGATGCGCGATTCTTGCCCCAGCAAATAGAGCCACTCTGTTGTCTCTTCGGTGAGGCACACGATGCGTTGGGGCAAGAGCTGTTGCATGGGCCAGGTCCAATCAGCGTTTCATTTTCCAGCTCAGGCCCAGCATGGTGGTACGCGGCAACTGGTTGTAGCCATAAGCCGTTTGGTAGCGGCTGTCGGTCGCGTTTTCCACCCGGCCAAACAGCGTCCAGTCGCGGCTCAGGCTGTAACGGGCGGTCAGGTCCAGCAAAGTGTTGCTGGTCAAGGCAGGCTTGCCTTCGATGTCGGGGCGAGCGCTGGTGTAGCGCAAATTGCCGCCCAGCGACAACAAACCCAGCGATTGCGAGACCGAAACCGATGCCAGGGTCTTGGCTCGGCGCACCAGCTGCTGGCCTGTGGCCTCGTTCACCGGGTCTTGCAGCGACAAGCTGGCGCGCAAATCGGTCATGTGAAAGCGGCCGCTGTAGCTGGTTTCCAGGCCCTGGTTTTTGACACGGCTGACATTGCTGAACTGAAAACTGCCCATGTCATACAAGAGCAGGTCTTTGGTGAGCGTAGAGAACCAGGTCGAGCGCAAGCGGTGTGGCCCTTGCGCCCACTGAACGCCCACCTCTTGTGTGTTCGCCGTTTCGGGCCGCAGGCTGGGGTTGCCACTGTAAGGGTCGAACAAATAACCCAGCGGGGGCACGTTGAAGGCCGTGGCGTGGCTGGCAATCAGTTTCCATTGGGCGTTCAGGTCATAGCCGTAACCCAGATACACCGAGTCTTTGGCCGACAGGTCCTGCACATCGTCACGCCGCAGGTTGAACTGAAGGTTGTGCGCCGAACGCTTGTAGACCACGCCGCCAAAGAATGCATGGGCTTTGCGCTTCCGCGACAGGCCCGACACGCCATCGGTGGCCATGTCGATGCCCTGGGTTTGTTGATCCAATCCGGCCGTCAACACCATCGAGGGCAGGTCCCACTGGTGCGTCCAAGACAGCATGCGGGTGCGGGTTTGGGCCTGCGTGGTGAACGAGTAGCCGCCCACGGTGGCCGTGTCGTTGCGCTCACGGGCGTCGGAAAAGTTCAAATGGCTGGACCACAGCGGCCCCAGCCGACCCGACCAATACAGCGTGTGGCTGTCAAGCTGGGTACGGCCCTGATGCACATCGGACGGCACGGAAAAACTCCCCGGGACGTCGTAGTCAAACAGACCCTTGGAGTGGGTCGAGCGCACACCGAGCTTGTGGTCGGGGCTGAGTTTGTAGGACAGGTTCAGCGCATGGTTGTTGTTGCGGTAACCGTCGGTATCGGGGTTGGCGTTGGTCGTTTGCGACAAATGGGCCGCATTGATGCCGTCGGTACGAAGTCGCCCCACAAACACCGCATAAGCCATTGGGCCGACAGCGCCGTGCGTGCCCGCATTCCAGCGCTGGGTGCCCTGCGAGCCGCGCTCGGCGCTGGCATAAACAGTGGGCTGCCCTTGGCCTTGGCGCGTAAACACCTGGATCACCCCACCCACCGCACCGCTGCCGTGGATGGCAGACACGTTGCCGCGCACGATTTCAATCCGGTCCACCTGATCGAGCATGATGTGCTCCAGGCTCACGGCACCTGTGGTGTCTTGTTTGGTGACCGGCACGCCGTCGACCAGCACCAGCACCTGCAAGGACGCCGCGCCGCGCAAGAAGGCCGTGGCTTGCCCGCCCCGGCCACCCGTTTGGGTGAACTGAAAGCCCGCCTCGCGCGACAGCAAGGTGGGCAAATCCAGCACCTGCGACTGCTCGATGGCGTCTCGCCCAAGCACCGTGGTGTGGGGCAAAACATCGGTCAAGATTTGCTCGGTGCGGCTGGCGGTGATCACCACCTCAGCCCCTGTGGTTTGCGCCAGAACCGCGCCACTGGCCAAGGACAACACGGCCATTGCCGAGGCTGAAAGTGCCGGAGTGAAAAGTGCAGTATTGAGAAATGGCAACGCCAAACGGCGCGCACGAATAGAACGATTTTTCATTTAAATCTAACAAGTCAAACGCCCTCACCGCCTTCCCCGACAGTGCATGGGTTTACAACCCGCCTTGCGACAGGTCACCTTGTTGGCCGGTATCCGGGCTGGCAGAGCGACCTTCATCACCTTCCCAGCCGCCTGTTTCAGGGTGGCCAGTGGTTTGAGATGAAAGCGGGGTTTTCGTTTGACTGAAAACCCGTCTGCTTACCGTTGCGGGGGCAGCGCAGGTTAGGTGAGCCTGGGTGGCGTCTCCCTTCTGCTTCCCGTTGAACTGCGCGCCGTGAACCGGCAGCGCGAGCACCAACAACCCAGATTCTAGGCTCAAAGCAGCCGACAAACCTACAAAATCGTTAGGCCCGCTGCGCCACACCCTACAATGATGTGAAATTCATTTTTTTGTTTGCCATGGCCTCTTCCGACACCATCGATCAAATCGCCGAGCGTGTGGACCATTTGCTGCTGCGCCACGAAGAGCTCCAACGCACCAATGCACTGTTAACCCAGCAAGTGCAAGCGCTGAGCTTGGAGCGCGACCAACTCAAGTCGCGCTTGGCCGCCGCCAGAGCCCGTGTCGATGCGCTCATTGAGCGGCTGCCTTCCACTGCCCCCGCATCGCCTGAGGCCTCCGCATGAGCAACCAACAAATCGACGTCCAGATCATGGGACAAAGCTATATTTTGGGTTGCCCCGAAGGTGGTAAAGAACGCTTGTTGGGTGCGGTCCGCAAAGTGGACGAAGCCATGTGCAAGATCCGTGACGCTGGCAAGATCAAGGCCCGTGACCGGATTGCCGTTCTGGCTGCGCTGAATTTGGCTTTTGAGCAAAGTGAGGTCCCAGCAGCCTCCGAAAAGGACAGCACCAGCCCCCAGACTGCTGCTGATGTGTCACCCGATACACAGGCCAAGTTGGCTCAATTGCTTCAACGCTTAGACCAAGTCATCGAGCAAGACGGCCAGTTGCTTTGAAACTGTGAGCGAACTTGCTTCGGCCTGTACCTTTGGCGACGGCCAACGAAGTGGTTTAGCCCCTACAATGACCAAGTCTGCAGTGCGTGCCGGGCTGTATATTTCCTTGAACCAATGCTCTTAGAGCCCGGGCTTGGTACATTGTCTGGTGAGCGTGATCGTCTCGCGTCAGATGAACCCAACGCCAGTCTGCCCTCGCCCACCTGAACCCCGGTTCAGGATGCCGGTCCGGTGGCACTTGCAGACACCTTTAACGCCATTTGAATTCATCGAGGAAATAGCATGAGGTGGCTGCGCTATTCACACCAAGGCCATATAGGCATGGGTCAATTGGTCGGTGAAACCATTCATGTTCTCCAAGGCACTCTTTTTGACAATCCGCATCCCACAGGCGATACCTTGCTTGTTTCAGACGTTGAAATTCTGGCACCCTGCCAACCCACCAAAGTTTTGGCGCTTTGGAACAATTTCAAAACGGCTGCAGAAAAAAATGGATGGAGTGCCCCGTCAGAGCCACTCTACTTTCTTAAATCGCCCAACTCCTATTCACACCACCTTCAATCTGTGGCTCGACCCCAACCCGATGTAGGACGGGTGGTGTACGAAGCCGAGTTGGGTATCGTCATAGGTCGACGCGGTCGCGACATCCCACTTGAGGAAGCTGCAGGCTACATTTTTGGCTACACCTGTGTGAACGACGTCACGGCCATTGAACTGCTGAGATCCGACACCAGCTTTGAGCAATGGACACGCGCCAAAAATTTTGACGGCTTCACCCCTTTCGGTCCTTGGATAGAAACCGATTTGGATTGCGCGACGGCGACCGTGACCGCCAAAGTCAACGGACGAGAGCGACAAAATTACCTTGTGAGTGACATGTTTTTCTCACCCCAAGAATTGGTTGCCAAACTCTCCAGAGGCATGACTTTGGAGCCTGGCGACATCATTTCTTGCGGCACATCCCTCGGGGCCATGCCTTGGCAAAATGATGCCGTTGTCGAAGTGAGCATTGAGGGCATTGGCACCCTCTCCAACACCATGAAAGCATCAGCATGAGTTTGAACATTGCCATTGTGGGCGCAGGCGCCATTGGTGGTTACCTCGGGGTGAAATTGGCCTTGTCGGGTTGCAACGTCACCTTCATTGCGCGCGGAGAAAACCTCAAAGCCATTCAAGCCAATGGCATGACGCTGACGCTAGAAGACGGCACATCTTTGCACGCCCCCCATGTCAAGGCCTGCACCATCGATGAAGCAACGCCTCACGACTATGTGTTTTTGACCATGAAGTCGCACCAGGTCAGCCCCGTGGCTGAACAAATTGGGCGACTGTGCCATGACCATACGGCTGTTGTGACCCTTCAAAACGGTGTGCCTTGGTGGTACTTTTACAACTTGGTTGGCGAGTACCAAAACCGTCAATTAACTTCCATTGACCCAGGTGGCGCTCAATGGCAACACATCGGCCCTGAGCGGGTGATCGGCGCTGTGGTGTACCCCGCCGTTGAATTGGTCGCGCCTGGCGTGGTCAAACTCATTGAAGGCAATCGCTTTACTTTGGGCGAGCCCAGTGGCGATAAATCTGAGCGCGTGACCGCATTGGCGCAAGCCATGATTACCGCAGGCTTCAAGACGCCTGTGTCGACGGACATTCGCAGCGAGTTGTGGGTGAAACTTTGGGGCAACCTGACTTTCAACCCGGTGTCTGCCTTGACGCACGCCACGCTCGAAGACATTTGCAATTTTGATCTCACCCGCAATTTGGCAGCCCGCATGATGGCGGAAGCCCAAACCGTGGGCGAAAAACTGGGCGTTCAATTCAAAATCAGCATCGACAAACGGATTGCAGGCGCGCAAGCCGTAGGCGCCCACAAAACATCCATGCTGCAAGACATTGAGCATGGCAAAGCATTGGAGTTGGAGGCGCTTTTAGGCAGCGTGATTGAGCTGGGCAAAATCTGCAACACGCCCACCCCCACACTCGACTCGGTTTACGCCATGACGCGCTTGCTCGAGCAGAGTGTTTTGAGAAAAGGCAGAGGTCTCAGCCTCGACTGAGCCTCTTGAGGAGCCACCGTCAGTGCCTGTTGGCACGATTAACCCCACACTGATGATCGGCCCCAAAGATTTTCTGAAACGCCTTTGCATCAATTGAGTCTTCCAAGTGACGCAATAGAATGATGCGTGGCTAATCGAGTTATACAACTAGAAAATCAATTTTTACATTTACCCATGAAAACACTGATCGAACTTCTGGCGGCAGGAAATGCCCAAGCAATATGTCTGAGTGCGGCTCAAAGCACCCCCCTCTCCTATTCAGCCTTGCGACAATTGTCCCAGTATGTTCAAACGGCTTTCAATCAAGTGGGCATAGGCCGCAACGATCGGGTTGCGATTGTTTTGCCCAACAGCCCTGAAATGGCCGCCAGTTTTGTCACTGTTGCTTGTTGCTGCACGTCAGCACCCTTGAACCCCAGCTACCGTGCCGATGAATTTGAGTTCTACCTGAATGACCTGAACGCCAAAGCCTTGGTCGTTGAAAAAGGTTCAAACAGCCCTGCCGTGGCCGTGGCCGTCAAAATGGGCATTGCGATCATTGAACTCGAACCCACACCCACCATGGGCGCTGGCTCTTTCACGCTGAACATGAACGGCCTCTCGCCAAAAAATGCACTGCATCCTGGTCAAGCTCAGCCAGACGACGTGGCCTTGGTGCTTCACACCTCTGGCACCACATCGAGCCCCAAAATTGTTCCACTGACACACCGCAACGTGAGTGCTTCAGCGCAAAACATCGCTCAGAGCACGCGCTTTAGCAGTTCCGATCGCGGCTTGAATGTCATGCCTCTCTTTCACATTCACGGATTGATTGCCGGCATCTTGGCGCCGCTGTCTCAAGGTGGTGAAGTTTTTTGCACCAGCGGCTTCAATGCCTTGAAGTTCTTCAGCCAAATGGACGAAGTCAAGCCCACTTGGTACACCGCTGTGCCCACCATGCACCAAGCCATTTTGTCCAGGTCAGCCCACAACAAAGAAATCATCGCAAGGGTGCCACTGCGATTCATTCGTTCGTCTTCCTCTTCATTGCCACCACAGGTTTTGGCAGAGCTCGAAGCCACCTTCAAAGCCCCTGTGATCGAAGCTTATGGCATGACCGAAGCAGCCCACCAAATGGCTTGCAATCCGCTGCCGCCTGGCCAAAGAAAACCAGGTACCGTCGGCTTGGCAGCAGGTCCTGAGATCGCCATCATGAGTGCAGAGGGTGATTTATTGCCTGTCGGGAGCACTGGCGAAATTGTGATCCGCGGCAGCAACGTCACCCCTGGCTATGAGAACAACGACAAAGCCAACGCAGAAGCCTTCACCCATGGATGGTTCAGAACAGGCGACCAAGGCGTCTTGGATGCACAGGGCTATGTCAGCATCACAGGCAGGCTCAAAGAAATCATCAACCGCGGCGGTGAAAAAATCAGCCCGCGCGAAGTCGATGAAGTTTTGATGGACCACCCTGCAGTGGCACAGGTCGTGTGCTTTGGCATCCCGCATGACAAATTGGGCGAGGAAGTCGGCGCAGCGGTGGTCTTGCGCGAGGGCATGACGGCCACTGAGAAAGAACTGCGCGAATACACAGCAACACGTTTGGCCGATTTCAAAGTGCCGCGCAAAGTTTTACTGATGGATGAAATTCCCAAAGGGGCAACCGGTAAATTGCAACGCATTGGCATGGCGCAAAAGCTCGGATTGGCCTGAGCTCCATGGAAGCTCAAATCTTTTTGGAATTGGCACTGACTGGCGCCGTGGTTGGGTTCATGGCTGGATTGTTGGGTTTGGGCGGTGGCTTGATGATGGTTCCCGTGTTGAGTTTTTTGCTTGGCAACATGGGCGTTGCAGAGGACCTGACCATCAAAATGGCGATTGTGACGTCCATGTCGACGATTTTGTTCACATCGGTTTCAAGTGTGAGAACTCACCAAAAATTGGGGGCTGTGCGTTGGGACTTGGTCAAAGGATTAGCACCCGGCATCCTCTTGGGAAGCGCCATGGCCAGTCTTTGGATTTTTGTAGTCGTGAAAGGCGCCTTATTGGCCATGCTATTTGGTTTGTTTGTCTCTTTTTCTGCTTTTCAAATGTTCTTGGATAAGAAACCCAAGCCAACGCGTCAAATGCCAGGTTTTGCGGGCCAACTGGGCATGGGGGGTCTGATCGGCTTATTGTCTGGCTTGGTCGGGGCTGGGGGGGCTTTCGTGAGTGTGCCTTTGATGACTTGGTGTAACGTGGCCATCCACAACGCCATCGGCACCAGCGCTGCTTTGGGATTCCCTATTGCGCTTGCGAATGTCACTGGCTTTGTCATCAGTGGCATGAAACTGGAGAATCTGCCAGCCTGGTCACTGGGTTATATCTGGTTGCCGGGCATGGCAGTCATTGCCTGTTTCAGCGTTGTGACCGCCCCTTTCGGTGCAAGAGCCGCACATCGACTGCCTGTGAAGAAACTGAAAAAGGTGTTTTCTTTCTTATTGGTGTTTCTTGCGGCCTATATGTTCCACAAAGGCTTCCAGGCCGCTTGATCCAAGGTCAGCCAGCGGCACCGACTCGGGCCTGTGACCTGACAACTCAACGCAGCGCAATGCTGCCCGAAATGTTCACCACCACGCGTGACTTGCCAGCCACCGCTGGCACCGGCGCCAATGCAGGCACGGCCATTTGTGCCATGGCCATGCGCGGCATGGGGATGCCCTCATCGGCCTCTTGCGCGCTGACGCGAACCTCCCTGAGCGTATACGCCGCAAAGCCGAACTGCTGCGTCAGGGCCTGGGCTTTGCTCTGAAAACGCGCCACCGCCTCGGCTTGGATGCGCGATTCGGCGGCTGTTTTTTGCTCTGGGCTCAGCTGCCAATCGATTTGGGCGACCGTGAGGTCTTGTAAGCGTGCTGCGAGCGTTGCGATCTGAACCGCATCACGGCCTTGCAAGACCAGCTGTGCAGAGCCCGTCCAACCGTGGGTCTTACCCTCGCGGCCATAACGCGGCGACACATTCATCTTCCCCATGCTCACCTCCACCCCACCTGGCTTGGCCAAGGGTGTGGCCACCGCCAAAGCATCAGACACCACGGCATTGAGCTGCGTTTGAACCGCCGGAGCTTGTAAGCCCTCTTTTTGAACCGCCAAGGTCATGACCAGCCAGTCTTGCACCACCTCGGTATACGCCGAGGTGCTCAAATGCAGGACCTGATGGGGCGCAGCCTGAACGGCAGGCGTCAAAGTCAGCGGCGGACTTTGCGCCAGTGCAGAGCCCCAAGTCAGGCCCAGAGCCGTCAGGCAGGCCAAGGCGATTACGGGAGTGGGTTTTGTTGTCATCGGGTTCCTTTCAGCCATTCAAGTCAAATCGATTGGCCGATTGTGAAGTCATCCACAGTCAAGCCCACCTGACGGACGCTGCTCTTTGGTGTCAGGGTGTCACGCACCAAGGTGCCTGGTCATGCACCAGGCCCATCCACAAAGCCCAGGCCGACACCGACGCCAGCGCCAAACCGGCCACACGCATGCCCCAGGCCCCATCGCCCAATGTCTGCATGCGCAAAAACAACCATGGTCCTGCCCAGAGGCTGATGCTGCTGCCCAAAGCAAACAAAGCCATGGTGGCCGCGCCGTCCGCCGGCTGACTGGTCAAAGCCGCCACCATCAAGGCCGAGTAAAGCAAGCCGCAGGGCATCAAGGCCCATAAGCCACCCACCATCCAAGGCGCGGCCCGTCCCCATCGGCTGTTGAAAGAGCGCACACGCGCCCACAATCGGCGAGCCGCCGCATCGAGCCACACGGGTTGCCGTGCTTGCAATATGAGCAGCAAGCCCAACACCAGCGCGGTGAGGTGCAGCAAGGTCCAGACCGGGCGAATGGCAGCCGACTGCGTGGTCAGCCAGCCCAAGCCCTGCACGCTCGCCGCAGCCACTGCGCCCAAGAGCGCGTAGCCGCCCAGGCGGCCCAGCTGAAAGGCCAACAAGGCCTGCGCACGCCGCTCACCCGCCGCCTGGCCCAGGCCGGCGCAGGCTGCGCCGCACATGGCCACGCAATGCGGCCCACCCAGCACCCCCATCATCAAGGCCGTGATGGCCAAAGAACTTTGCATGGCTTGCTCGATTGAATGTCAATGGTGGGATTGTCGGCGATGCAGACCGCCCCCGATGCCCCCAGACCCAAGCCCTGTGCACATCAAATGATTTTGGAAAACCGCGTGCGGTTGCGGTCGGCCTGAAGATAACGGTCAAACACCATGGCCACGCCGCGCACAAAAAACCAGCCCATTGCCGTGACCTGAATGCCAGTCTCACTCAACTGCACCAAGCCTTGCGCTTGCATGTCTTCGAGTTGGCGCAACTCTGGCCCAAACAGGGTCTTGAAGTCGACCAGCCAGGCCAGGTTGATGGACTCGTATTGCAAATGCCCCTGGCACATGAGCGCCATGATGACCGAGCGGCGGATCAGGTCGTCGCGCGTGAGGGCCAAGCCCCGCACCACCGGAAAGTGCCCCTGGTTAAGCAGATCGGCATACTCGTCCAGGGTCTTGGCGTTTTGACTGTATGTGGCGCCTATGCGACCGATCGAGGACACGCCCAGCGCAATCAGGTCGCAATCGGCCTGCGTGCTGTAACCCTGGAAATTGCGGTGCAAACGCCCCTGTCGTTTGGCCACGGCCAGCGCGTCACCCGGCAAAGCGAAGTGGTCCATGCCGATGTAGACATAGCCCGCATCGGTCAGCGCATCGAGGGAGCGCGACAGCATGGCCACCTTGGCTGCACCTGCAGGCAGCTCTTGTGCGTGAATACGGCGCTGCGGCTTGAAGCGTTCGGGCAAGTGCGCGTAGGCATACAGCGCGATGCGGTCCGGACGCAGGCTTTTCACCTGCTCCAGCGTGCGGTCAAAAGACTCGGGGGTTTGCAGCGGCAAGCCGTAAATCAGGTCGACATTGACCGATTCAAAACCCAATCGGCGCGACGCCTCGACCAAAGCAAACACCTGACCTGCAGGCTGGATGCGGTGCACGGCATTTTGCACCGCAGGGTCAAAGTCCTGCACGCCGAAACTCAGGCGGTTGAAGCCCAACTCGGCCAGCACAGCCAGGCGGTTCTCGTCCACGGTGCGCGGGTCCACCTCGACAGCGTATTCACCGCCCGGTGCAAATTCAAAGTGCTCGCGCAGCAGGGCCATCAGTTGGCGCAACTCCTCGTCACGCATGAAGGTGGGTGTGCCGCCGCCCAGATGCAACTGGCTGACCGATTGACCGCGCCCTAAGTGCCGGGTGTGCAACTCCACCTCTTTGCGCAGGTAACGCAAATAATCCGCAGCCCGCTCTTTGTGTTTGGTGATGATTTTGTTGCAGGCACAGTAATAGCAAAGCGATTCGCAAAACGGGATGTGCACGTACAGTGAAAGCGGTGGCTGCTTACCCACCGTCCCCGATTGGCGCTGCACCAACGCTTGCACGTAATCGTCCTCGCCAAAGGCTTCAACAAAACGGTCTGCCGTGGGGTAGGAGGTGTAGCGCGGGCCGGGCACGTCAAAGCGTGTCAGCAATTGCGGTGTGATGACGGACATGTGTCTGCCCCTTAATTCGAATGTGTACAGAACAAGTCATCACTTTGCCCGCATGCATCTGGCCATGTTTTGACTCAGGTCAAACCCTCTACCGGTTTTTCGGGATTTCGAACAAGGACCGGGTATACCCGCAAATAAAGCCGTTTTTTCCGTATAAGCTCAAGTCTTGATCCAAGGCAAATCCATTGCGCAACCAAGAGATAAACCATGAATCCACAAGCCATCAAAGTCGCCTGCTCCAATTGCAACTTGCGCGAGTTGTGCATGCCTATGGGCCTGAGCGACCATGACCTCAACCGCCTTGATGATTTGGTGGCTGTACGCCGCAAAGTCAAACGCGGTACGCATTTGTTCAGCAACGGCGACAGGTTCACGTCGCTCTACGCCATCCGCACCGGCTTTTTCAAGACCTGCCTGGCCACCGAAGATGGGCGTGATCAGGTCACAGGCTTTCAGATGGCGGGCGAGATCATTGGTCTGGACGGCATCGTGAACGACCAGCACAGCTGCGATGCGGTGGCCCTGGAAGACGCCGAGGTGTGTGTCATGCCATTTGACCGGATCGAAGAAATTTCGCGCGAAGTGACCGCTTTGCAGCACCATGTGCACAAGATCATGAGCCGAGAGATCGTGCGCGAGCATGGCGTGATGCTGCTTTTGGGCAGCATGCGGGCCGAAGAAAGATTGGCCGCTTTTTTGCTGAATCTGGTGCAACGTTTGCACGCCCGTGGTTTTTCACAGTCCGAGCTGGTTCTGCGCATGACGCGCGAAGAAATTGGCAGCTACCTGGGCCTGAAGCTCGAAACCGTTAGCCGTACGTTTTCGAAGTTTGTGGAAGACGGCACCGTGGAAGTCAAGCAGCGCCATGTGCGCATTCTGGACACCGAGGGCCTTCAACGCCTGGTCAACAACACCGCACATTGCCACTGAAGTTGGTGGATCAGCACTGAACAGTGCTGTTCGGTGCTTTCAGCGGTTCACATCGGCAGAGGACATGCCCAACAAAAGGGTCAAGGCACTGGAGACCATGGCCAAGGCCCAGAAATCAAAAAAGGCCAGCGTGTAAATCGCTTGTCTGGACAGGTCCAAGCCATGTCCGAACCAGTGCAGGTCTTGTGGATCAACAAAAGCGAACACCAGCACTTCCAACAGGCCTGCGACCAAAAAGGCCGGCCAGGCGATCCACATCCAACGTTGAGCAAGCATCGTGTCTCCCTTAGGGTCAGGGTTTGGTGGGTTCAGCAGCAGGTGCTTGCAGTGCGGCGGGCAACTCGCCTGTGGCCGCATGGTTGCGTCCTTGCATGGCCGGGACATGGGTGATGCCTTGGCGCTCTTGCATGGCGGTGCGTGGCGTGACATTGAGCACCGGGTCCGGGTTGGTCGCTGCAATGTAGAACGTGATGAAACCGGCCACCACCACCACGGCGGGGCCACCCACCACCATCCACACCAAACCAAAACGCCACCAGGGTTGCCCCTCTTTGCTCACATTCAGAACCTTGTTCATGGCTGTCTTTCAAAAATAGAGGTCACTCAGCGAGGGACCAGAAACACGGTTTTTTCGCTCAACTGACCCACCGATTGGCCATCTGCCGATCGGGACTCGATGCGGAAATGGATCGGGTGCGAACCTGCGGGCGCAGCGTCGTAGGGCACTTGCAATCGCACGGACACCCAACGCGACTCTGTGGCACCCACGTCAACCAGCGACTCAGTGGCCAGACTCAGGCCCGGCAGACCATCGACTTGCAACTGGAAACTCAAGTTCTGCTCAGCCGCATTCATGATTTGCAGGCGGTACACGTTTTCAATTTTGCCGCCCGCCACAATGCGGGCCATGGTGGCGCGGTCGCGCACGATGTCCACCTTGAATGGCTCGCGGCTCCACAAGGACAGCCCCACCCCGATGATGATGGCCCACAGCACCGCGGTGTAAACCAAGACACGCGGGCGAAAAATGCGGCGCACGGTTTGCGCCCAAGTCCAGCCCTTGTCCATGGCATTTTGCGTCGAAAACTTGATTAGGCCGCGCTCGTAACCGACCTTGTCCATCACGTTGTTGCACACGTCCACACAAGCGCCGCTGCCAATGCACTCGTACTGCAGGCCTTTGCGGATGTCGATGCCGGTGGGGCAGACCTGAACACACAAGGTGCAGTCCACACATGCGCCCAAACCCAGCGCCTTGGGGTCAGCTTTTTTAGACCGGGCACCACGCGGCTCGCCTCGCGCCTCGTCGTAGGTGACGATCAGGGTGTCCTTGTCGAACATGGCGCTCTGAAAACGGGCATAGGGGCACATGTACTTGCACACCTGCTCGCGCATGAAGCCTGCATTGCCATAGGTGGCGAAGCTGTAAAACAGGATCCAGAAAATTTCCCAGGGCCCAAAACCCAGCGAGAAGATCGATGCGGTCAATTCGCGGATCGGCGTGAAGTAACCGACAAAACTGAAACCGGTCCAAAGCGACAACACAATCCAAGCGAGTTGCTTGCCGGTTTTGCGCCAGAGCTTGTTGAAGCTCATCGGTGCATCGTCCAGGCGCATGCGGGCCGATCGATCGCCTTCAAACTGGCGCTCGATCCAGATGAAAATTTCGGTGTACACGGTTTGTGGGCAGGCAAAGCCGCACCACAGACGCCCCGCCACAGCCGTGAACAAAAACAGCGACAAGGCCGAGATGACCAGCAAAGCCGTCAGGTAAATGAAGTCCTGCGGGTAGAGCACGAGGCCGAAGATGTAGAACCTGCGGGCGCCCAAGTCAAACAGCACTGCCTGGCGCTGCCCCCACTCCAACCAAGGCAGGCCGTAGAAGACCAATTGCGTGATCACCACCATGAGCCAACGCCATTTGGCAAACACGCCCTGAACACTGCGCGGGTAGATTTTTTGATGCGCTTGGTACAGCGACACCATTTCCATATCACCCTCGGCGGGCACCGGAGTGATCGGGATCACGCTGCGGGAGGGACGATCATCGGAGGTGGACAAAACGCAGACCTTGGTTTAATTCCTGCAACAGGGCAAGCTTGTTGCAGGAGAGTTACATCACTTGGCAGGACTGGCTGCAGCGCTGGCCACAGCGTTGTTGGACAAGCCCCAGACATAGGAAGCGAGGACATGGATCTGGCCTTCGGTCAACTTGGCCGCTTGTGCGGGCATCTGGTTGACCTTGCCGTTGTTGATGATGTTCACGATGGCGTTCTCACCCCAGCCGTGCAACCAGATGTCGTCGGTCAGGTTGGGCGCACCCATGGCATGGTTGCCTTTGCCGTCCATGCCGTGGCAAGCCGCGCAAGCACCGAACTTGGATTTGCCCAGCGATGCTCGTAGCGAGTCGTGCGGGCTACCTGACATGCTCAACACATAGTGCGCCACGTTGCGCACATCTTCGGGCGTGCCCACTGCGGCGGACATCGGCGGCATGTTGCCGGCACGGCCTTGCACCAAGGTGGCTTTGATCGCATCGGGGGTGCCACCGTACAGCCAATCGGCATCGGCCAGGTTGGGGAAGCTCTTGCTGCCGCGTGCGTCAGAGCCGTGGCACTGTGCGCAGTTGTTCATGAACAGTCGGTCACCAATGGCCAGCGCCTGTGGGTCTTTGGAGACTTCTTCGGGTGGCATACCCGAGAACTTGGCATATAAAGGGGCCACTTCGGCATTGCCTTTGGCCACTTCAGCCTCGTACTGACCGGCCGAAGACCAGCCAAATTTGCCGGCAAAGTTACCTGCACCCGGGTACATGGCCAGGTAAACGAAGGCAAAAATGACCGTGATGATGAACAAACCCACCCACCAACGGGGCAGCGGGTTGTTCATTTCACGCAAGTCACCGTCCCAGACGTGGCCGGTGGTGTTGTCGTTGGCGGTCATGGCCTTGGCCTTGCCGCTGAACCACAACAAAAGCAGACAGGCAATGATGCTGACCAGCGTGATGCCGGCCACATACAAGTGCCAGAAGTTGCTGATGAAGTCACTCATGGAGTTTCCTTAAATTATTAGAGTTCTGGAGGACCGCTCAGTCATCCTGGCGAAACGGCAATTGCGCCGCTTCGTCGAAGCTGGCTTGGTTGCGCCGAGACCAAGCCCAGACCACGATGCCAATGAAGGCCAGGAAGGCCAGGACAGTCACGATGGATCGGAGAGTATTGGTGTCCATGTCTGAGCCTTATTTGCGGTGAACGCCAAGAACTTGAAGATAAGCAATGACGGCATCCAATTCGGTTTTGCCTTTGACTTCATCGGGTGCTTTGGCCAACTCTTCATCGGCGTAAGGTGCACCCAAAGTCCGCAGAGCTGACATGCGTGCCACCACAGTGGCGTGGTCAGCTGCAGTCTTTTCCAACCATGGGTAAGCTGGCATGTTGGACTCGGGCACCAAATCACGGGGATTGATCAGATGAATGCGGTGCCACTCATCGCTGTAGCGACCACCCACGCGGGTCAAATCAGGGCCTGTGCGCTTGCTGCCCCATTGGAAGGGACGGTCGTAAACAAACTCGCCTGCCAAGGAATAAGAGCCGTAACGCAAGGTTTCAGCACGGAAGGGGCGAATCATCTGCGAGTGGCAGTTGTAACAACCCTCGCGCACATACACATCACGCCCCACCACTTGCAAAGCGGTGTAAGGCTTGAGGCCAGGCACCGGTTCGGTGGTGGACTTTTGGAAGAACAGGGGCACGATTTCGACCATGCCACCGACCAACAAGACGATGAAGATCAGAACGATCATCAAAAAATTGTTGGTCTCGACTTTCTCATGTGACAAGCCGCCTGATTTTGGGTTTTGAGCCATGTTTTATTTCTCCTCAGTGTGCTGGTGCGAGTGTCAGGATTTGGACCTCCACCGAACGGCCCATGGTCACGGTCTTGAAGGTGTTCCAAAGCATGATGACCATGCCACCCAGGTACAACACGCCACCCAGCAAACGCAAGGCATAGAACGGGAAGGTGGCTTTGACGGACTCCACAAAGGTGTAAGTCAAGGTGCCGTCGGCGTTGATTGCACGCCACATCAGGCCTTGCATCACACCGGCAATCCACATCGCAGCGATGTAAATCACGATGCCGATGGTGGCGGTCCAGAAGTGGATTTCAATGGCCTTGACGCTGTACATCTGCTTTTGGCCAAAAAGGCGTGGAATCAGGTAGTACATGGAGCCCATGGTCACCAGACCCACCCAACCCAAGGCACCCGAGTGCACATGGCCCACGGTCCAATCGGTGTAATGGCTCAGTGCGTTGACTGTTTTGATGGACATCATCGGACCTTCAAAGGTCGACATGCCGTAGAAAGACAGGGACACGATCAGGAAACGCAGGATCGGGTCATCACGCAATTTGTGCCAGGCACCCGACAAGGTCATGATGCCGTTGATCATGCCGCCCCAGCTGGGGGCCAACAAAATGAGGGAGAAGACCATGCCCACAGACTGGGTCCAGTCCGGCAAGGCGGTGTAGTGCAGGTGGTGAGGGCCGGCCCACATGTAAGTGAAGATCAGCGCCCAGAAGTGCACGATCGACAAGCGGTACGAGTAAACAGGACGCTCGGCTTGCTTGGGGATGAAGTAATACATCATGCCCAGGAAACCAGCGGTGAGGAAGAAGCCCACGGCGTTGTGGCCGTACCACCATTGCACCATGGCGTCTTGCACGCCCGCATAAGCAGAATACGAGTGCAGCAGGTCCGTGGGCAACTGGATGTTGTTGACGATGTGCAACAAAGCCACGGCGATGATGAACGCACCAAAGAACCAGTTGGCCACATAAATGTGACGCACTTTGCGAATGCCCACCGTGCCAAAGAACACAAAAGCAAACGCCACCCACACCACAGCGATCAGCAAGTCGATGGGCCAAATCAGCTCGGCGTACTCCCGGCTTTGGGTCAGACCCAAAGGCAAAGAGATGGCGGCCAAAACAATGACCAGCTGCCAACCCCAAAAGGTGAAAGCGGCCACTTTGTCGTTGATCAGGCGCACATTGCAGGTGCGCTGCACCACGTAATAGGTGGCTGCAAACAAGCCACAGCCACCAAACGCAAAAATGACCGCGTTGGTGTGCAAGGGCCGCAGACGGCCATAGCTGAGCCAGGAAATGCCGAAATTGAGCTCCGGCCAAGTGAGTTGAGCCGCAATGATCACGCCCACCAGCATGCCCACCACACCCCAAACCACCGTCATGATGGCGAACTGCCTGACAACTTTGTCGTTGTAGGTCGTCGCCTGCGTATTGGCAAATTGCATTTTCACCTCTTGTTTTTAAAAAAATCTACTTTTGGAGTTTGCCCGGCTGGGCGCCTTGGACACTTGATCAAAATCAATCGTCACGCAAAATACGATCGCCTTCGGCCTCAATGTCTTCAAATTGGCCACGGTCAATGGCCCACCAAAGGCCCGCCAAGATGAAAAACACCAAGGCCACAGACAAAGGAATCAGCAAATAAAGAATGTCCATGCTGTTTTCTCAAACGGGTTGAAGAACCATCGCCTGCTGCTGCAGCGACTCGGGCAAAGCCTGCGACAGGCGCAAAGCATTGAGCACCACCAACAAAGAACTGAGCGCCATGCCCAAGCCTGCAGCCCAGGCGGGCAACCAGCCCATCAAGGCCAGCGGCACACAAGCGGCGTTATATACAGCCGCCCACCACAGGTTTTGCCGCACGATGCGCATCGTCTGGCGGCTGCGTTGGACCGTGCTGACCAGCACCTCCAGCTGCCCACCCATCAACACAAAATCGGATTTGGACTGCGCCAACGGCACGGCCTGGCCCAGCGCGAAGGACACATCGGCCCCGGCCAAGACCGGCCCGTCGTTCAGGCCATCGCCCACCATGGCCACTTTGTGCCCCTGGGCCTGCAGGGCCTGCAGCGCTTGCAATTTGTGCTGGGGGCTGCAGCCGCCTTGTGCATCTGCAATGCCCACGGCCTGTGCCACTTGGGCCACCGCAGCGGGGCCGTCGCCCGACAAAACCTTCAGGGTCAAACCCATTTGCGACAAGACCCGCACCACACCCGCTGCTTCTGGGCGCACTTGCTCGGCCAACTCAAAGCTGGCCAGCCACCCCGACGCATCGGCCAGGCTGACCTGCAGGTGGTGCCCGGCGCGTGGCGGGGCTGCACAAAAAGCGGCCGAACCCAAACGCAAGGCTTGAGGCCCTTGGCCAGTCTGCGTCAGAACACCTTGCACCCCCTGCCCCGCCTGCTCGCTCACATCGTGGGCGACCAGCGATTCCAATGCATGCAAACGCCCAGCGGCCTCAGCGCGGCGCCGGGCCTCGGACCACAAGGCCCGCGAGACCGGGTGCAAGGAATGCCTGGCCAAGCTGCCTGCCCAGTTCAGGGCTTGGGCCTGGCTCACGCCATCGCGTGTGTGGATGCGGGCCACTTCGAAAGCATCCCGTGTCAGAGTGCCCGTCTTGTCAAAAATCACCGTGTCAATCTGGGCCAGGTTTTGCAGGGCGCTCAGGCGCCGCACCAGCACACCGCTGCGGGCCAATGCCCCGGCGGTGGCCAACATGGCCGCAGGCGTGGCCAGCGACAAAGCACAAGGACAGGTCACGATCAGCACGGCCACCGCCACCATCACCGCGTGAGCGGGGTCAATGGGCCACCAATAAATGGCCGAGGCCAAAGAGGCCAGCATCACCGCCAGCAAAAAAGGCTTGGCCCAACGGTCCACCAGCTGCGCCATGGCAGGCTTGGAGACCGAGGCGCTTTCCATCAAAGCCACGATTTGTGCATAACGGGTGGCCGCGCCAATTTGCTCGATCTGCACCTGCAAGGTGCCGCTCAGGTTGTGGCTGCCGGCAATGACGCGGTCACCCACACCCCGCGCGAGTGGCCGTGACTCGCCCGTCAGCAAGGCTTCGTCCACCTGGGTCTGGCCAGCCAGCACCCGGCCATCACCTGCAAAAGCCTCGCCGGGGAAGACCTCGATCACATCCCCCACCTGCAAGCGTCGGATGGACATGAGCGCCCAAGTGCCATCGCTTTGGCGCTTGCGCACGCTGTCGGGCAAGCGGTTGAGCACCGCCTCCAGTGCCCCGGCCGTGCGGTCGCGCATGCGCAGCTCCAGCCAGCGGCCCGTCAGCAAAAAGAACACAAACATGGTGAACGAGTCAAAAAACACCTCGGCACCGAACGGACCCTGCGGCTCGAAGGTGCCCAGCGTGCTGACCACAAAGGTCACCACCATGCCCAAGGCCACGGGCAAATCCATGCTGATCCGACGCTCGCGCAGGTCGCGCCAGGCCTGGCTGAAAAACGGGGTGCACGAGAAAAATATCACCGGCAAAGACAACACCCAAGACGCCCAGCGCAGCAAATGCACCGCCTCGTCCGAGATGTCGCCCGGCTGGCTGAGGTACGTCGGCGTGGCGTACATCATCACTTGCATCATGCACATGGCCGCTACCGCCCAACGCCAGACCATGCGCCTGGCCTCTTCGCGCCTGCGGGCATGGGCATGGGCAACGTTGGCGGGCAAGGCCTTGTAGCCATGGCGCTCGACCGAGCGCATCCACTCAGAGGGGCGCGTGAGCTCGGGCGACCAGACGATCTGACCCCGGTGGCTGGCCCCGCTGATTTGAACCGACTGCACACCCGGCACAGCTCGCAAAGCATCTTCCAAAGTGATGGCGCAGGCCGCGCAATGCATGCCCTCGAACACCACGCTGGAGCGCCAGCAGCCGGAGTCGGTTTTTTCGGGCAAGCTGAACGCGGCCCACTCCTCGGGCGCGTCAAGCAGTTCCAACCGCTCCTGCGAAGTCTCGCGCTCGGTGGATGCCAGCGTCAATGCCGCCATCGCCCGTTTTTCAGAGGGCGCAGCAAGCAGGCCGGGCAAAACATTGACTTGGGTCATGTCTCGAAGGTACGACAGCCCGCCCGATCAAAGCTTGATGTACATCAAGCGCTCCCATTTGCCACTCATTTAAGCTGGGTTTTGTCTTTTTTAACAGGAGCACCTCATGTACCAACGCATCCTTGTCGCCACCGACGGTTCCACCTTGTCCAAAAAAGCCGTGGCCAGCGCCATCGGACTGGCGGCCACCTGCTGCGCTGAGCTGATCGCGCTCAAGGTGGTGCCGCGCTACCCGCAGGCTTACTTTGAAGGCAGCATCCCCCTGTCGAGCGAAGAAATCGCTCGCGTCGAAGCCCAGTGGACCGAAACGGCCCGGGTTCAGTTGGCCACGGTCGAAAAGAACGCCAAAGCCAAAGCCGTCAGCACCAAAGCCATCACCGTCAAATCAGATGTGGTCTCGGACGCCATCATTGCGGCGGCCAAAAAGCACAAAACCGACCTGATCGTCATGGCCTCTCACGGCCGCAAGGGCATCAAACGCCTGCTTCTGGGCAGTGAAACCCAGCAAGTGTTGACGCATTCGCACATTCCGGTGCTGGTGCTGCGCTGATGAGCGAAGGTGCGACTTGGGACATTTGCTTCGATCACTACAGCGCTCATCGTCCTCTAAAAACCACAACTGGGACGCCACGCCCTTGCGGATGAGAACATGGTTGCCGTTGTCAGTGTTCATGCCGAAAATAATGCTTTGTAATGCTCGCGCAACAGGTTCTTTTGCACCTTGCCCATGGTGTTGCGCGGCAACTCGGCCACCACAAAACAACGCTTTGGGATCTTGAAGTTGGCCAGTTTGGCCTTGAGCTCGGCCAAGACGTTCTCGGGCTGCACCACCGCACCCGGCTTGGCGATGACCACGGCTACTCCCACTTCGCCAAAGTCCGGGTGGGTCACGCCCACCACGGCGCTTTCGGCCACAGCCTTCATCTCGTTGATGTAACCCTCGATCTCGGCCGGGTACACGTTGTAGCCGCCGCTGATGATCAGGTCTTTGCTGCGGCCGACGATGGTCACGTAACCCCTCTCATCGACCTTGCCCACATCACCGGTCTTGAAATAGCCGTCGGCGGTGAATTCTTCGGCGGTTTTTTCGGGCATGCGCCAGTAGCCTTTGAACACATTGGGGCCTTGGACCTGAATCCCGCCAATCTCGCCCACGGGCATGTCTTGGCCATCGTCTCCCCGCACACGCAAACGCACGCCCGGCAAGGGGAACCCCACCGTGCCACCGCGCCGCTCGGTCTGATTGGCGTACCGCTTGTCCGCTGCATAGGGGTTGGAGGTCAGCATGGCGGTCTCGCTCATGCCGTAACGCTCCAAAATCGTGTGGCCTGTGCGCTCTTGCCATTCGGTGAAGGTCTCGATCAACAAGGGGGCAGAGCCAGCAATGAACAAGCGCATGTTTTTCACCGCCGCCTTGTCAAGGGAAGGCTCGGCCAGCATGCGCACATAAAGCGTGGGCACGCCCATGAAAACAGTGGCGTCCTTCATGCGGGCAATCACGCGTTTGGGGTCGAACTTGGCCATCCAGATCATCTTGCTGCCGTTGATCAGGGCACCGTGGATGGCCACAAACAGACCGTGTACATGAAAGATCGGCAGCGCATGGATGAGGACATCACCCTTTTTCCAACCCCAGTAATCCTTGAGCGTGATCGCATTGCTCAGCATGTTGCCGTGCGTGAGCATGGCCCCCTTGCTGCGTCCGGTGGTGCCACTGGTGTAGAGGATGGCCGCCAGGTCATCGGCCTGTCGGGCAACCGTCTGGTGTTGGTCGCTGTGGTGCGCAGCTCGTTCGAGCAAACTCCCTGTACGGTCATCGTTTAACGTGAACACATGCTGGGTGCCCGCCTTGAAAGCAATCTTGCTGACCCAGCCGAAATGGGCCCCGCTGCACACCACCACAGCCGGTTCCGCGTTGCCAATGAAGTACTCGATCTCGGCGCTTTGGTAAGCGGTGTTCAAGGGCAGAAACACATGACCGGCCCTCAAGGTCGCCAGGTACAGCATGAGGGCTTCAACCGATTTTTCGACCTGTACGGCCACCCGGCTGCCTTGTGGCAAATCCAGCCATTGCAACAAATTGGCCATCATGGCCGTGGCGCGGTCCAAGTCTTGCCAGCTGTAGCGCAGGCCTTCATCGGTTTCCACCGCCGTGGCCGTCAGGTCGGCAGGAAAGGCCGCCCGCAGGGCAGCAAACAGGTTGTTGTGGGTCATGGTCTCAAAATCGCAAGGTGAAAGTGGCATGAAAAAGGGCCCGATCACAGGCCCGTTTCTTGTGCAATGTGGAACTCAATCGAGTTTGGCCCCAGAAGACTTGACGACCTGCGACCACTTGGCCAACTCTTTCTTGATGAAAGCATCAAATTGCCCTGCCGTGAGGTTGGGGAACTCCGCGCCTTGGTTGGCCCAAACGGCTTTGGCCTCGTCGGTCTGGCAGGCTCGGCGAAACTCCTCGATCGCACGCGCTTGTGCATCCGAAGGCGTGCCCTTAGGAGCCCAAACGCCGTACCAGGTCGAGACGGTGTAATCGGGCAAACCCAACTCGGCCGAGCAAGGCACATCCGGAAAAGCGGCGTTGCGCTTGGCTCCCGAGACCATGAGGGCCTTGATGCGACCACCCTTGATGTGCGCCGCCGATGACCCCAAGCCATCGAACATCATGTCCACGTTGCCTGCGATCAGGTCTTGCAAGGCCGGGCCAGCACCCCGGTAAGGGATGTGGGTGATGAAGGTCTTGGTCTGCAGCTTGAACAACTCGCCCGCCAAGTGGTGAGAGGTGCCACCACCTGCAGAGCCGTAGTTCAAACGGGCCGGGTTCTTTTTCACAAAATCCAGAAAGGCCTTGAAGTCGGCCACTTGGACTTTTTTGGGGTTGACCACCAGCACCTGAGGCACGCTGGCCACCTGGATGAGGGGAATCAGGTCACGCTCCAGGTCGTAGTCCAGCCGCGGGTACATGCTGGGCGCGATGGTGTGGTGCACCGCCCCCATAAAGTAGTTGTAGCCATCGGGCGCCGACTTGGCCGCGATGCCCGCCCCCAGCGTGCCACCCGCACCACCGCGGTTGTCAATGATCATCTGCTTGCCGGTGAGCTTGGCAAACGCGGCAGACATGGGCCGCGCAAATGCATCGGTACCGCCACCCGCAGGAAAGGGCACCACCATGTTCACAGGCTTGCTGGGCCAGCTGCTTTGGGCCTGGGCCCGCAGTGGCAATGAGCCTGTCGCGGCTGCAATGGCTTTCAAAAAGTCGCGGCGTTGGCGAAAGTTGAACTGATCGGTCATGAAGTGTCTCCACGTTATAGAGATCTGATCATAAAGTCTCGCACCCAACCGTGAACAGCCCACGTAAACCCCATATGCACCCATGTCACGGCTGCTTTTTCTTGGACCATCCCATCAACCAGACGCCACCCAGCATCATGGGTACACACAGCCACTGCCCCATGCTCATGCCCAAGCTCAAGAGGCCCAGGTGCGCATCGGGCTCGCGGAAGAATTCGGCCACGAAACGGAAAAAACCGTAACCCAGCAAAAAGGCCCCGGAAACCTGCCCCGTGGGGCGGTCCTTGCGGGCGAACCACCACAACAACACAAACAGCAACAGTCCTTCCAGAGCAATTTGGTAAAGCTGTGAGGGGTGGCGCGGCAAATCGCCCGCCCCGCGAAACACCATGCCCCAAGGCAGTGAGGGGTCGGCCACTCGGCCCCAAAGCTCGCCATTGAGAAAATTACCCACTCGACCGGCTGCAAGTCCCGTGGGCACACACGGCGCGACAAAATCCATGACCTGCAAAAACGGCCGCTCGCGGGTGCGGGCAAACCAGACCATGACCAGCATCACGCCCAGCAAGCCCCCATGGAAACTCATGCCACCTTGCCAGATGGCGAAAATTTCGAGCGGGTTGGACAGGTAATAAGCAGGTTTGTAAAACAGGCAGTAACCCACGCGCCCACCCAAAATGACGCCGAGCACGCCTAAAAACAGGATGTCTTCCACATCGCGTTTTTGCCATTGCGGCAGGTGCTTGAAGGGCGCATGGCCCAGACGCCGCACGCCCAGCCAGAAAAACAGGCCAAAAGCGGCCAAATAGGTCAGGCCATACCAGTGGATGGCCAAGGGGCCCAACTGCAGGGCGACGGGGTCAATTTGAGGATGGATCAGCATGTCCGGATTGTGCACCGAAGATGCGCCCTCAAGGACACAAAGGCCTGGCAAGCGCCCGTTAGAATGTGTCGACCTTCTTTTAGGCTTCTACCGAGACACCACCATGAGCGACAAAATCATCCCGATCACCCCCATCAACAGCCGCAGCGCCAACATCACCGAGGGCAAATCGCGCGCCCCCAACCGGTCGATGTACTACGCCATGGGCTATGAACAAAGCGATTTCGTCAAACCGATGGTGGGCGTGGCCAACGGGCACAGCACCATCACCCCCTGCAACAGCGGCCTGCAAAAATTGGCCGATGCCGCGATGGAGGGCATTGAAGAAGCCGGGGGCAACGCCCAGGTGTTTGGCACCCCCACCATCTCGGACGGCATGGCCATGGGCACCGAGGGCATGAAGTACTCGCTCGTGTCGCGCGAGGTGATTGCCGACTGCGTGGAAACCTGCGTGCAAGGCCAGTGGATGGACGGCGTTTTGGTGGTGGGGGGTTGCGACAAAAACATGCCCGGCGGCCTGATGGGCATGCTGCGCGCCAACGTTCCGGCCATCTACGTGTACGGCGGCACCATTTTGCCGGGCCGCTACCAAGGCAAAGACCTGAACATCGTGAGCGTTTTTGAAGCCGTGGGCGAGAACGCCGCAGGCAAGTTGAGCGACGAAGACCTGCTCGAAATCGAAAAACGCGCCATTCCCGGCACCGGCTCGTGCGGCGGCATGTACACCGCCAACACCATGTCCTCGGCTTTTGAGGCACTGGGTATTTCTCTGCCCTACTCTTCCACCATGGCCAACGTGCACGACGAGAAAGTCGAATCGGCCAAAGAGTCGGCTCGCGTTCTGGTGGAAGCCATCCGCAAAGGCATCAAGCCCCGCGACATCGTGACCCGCAAGGCCATCGAAAACGCCGTGGCCGTGATCATGGCCACAGGGGGTTCAACCAATGCCGTTTTGCACTTCTTGGCCATCGCGCACTGCGCGGGCGTGGAATGGACCATCGATGATTTTGAACGCATTCGCCAGCGGACACCGGTGTTGTGCGACCTCAAGCCCAGCGGCAAGGCCTTGGCGGTCGATTTGCACAAGGCAGGCGGTATACCGCAGGTCATGAAGATTTTGCTCAATGCTGGTTTGCTGCACGGCGACTGCATCACCATCACCGGCGAAACCATTGCCGAGATCCTCAAGGATGTGCCTGACGCCCCACCCGAGCAAAGCGTCATCCACACCATCGAGAACGCGATGTACAAACAAGGCCACTTGGCCATCCTCAAAGGCAACTTGTCGCCTGAAGGTGCCGTGGCCAAGATCACCGGCCTGAAAAACCCCGTCATCACCGGCCCAGCCCGTGTGTTCGACGACGAGCAATCGGCCCTGGCAGCCATTTTGGCGGGCAAGATCCAAGCAGGCGATGTGATGGTTTTGCGCTACCTCGGCCCCAAAGGCGGCCCCGGCATGCCCGAAATGCTGGCCCCCACAGGCGCCCTGATCGGCGCAGGTCTGGGTGAAAGCGTGGGCCTGATCACCGATGGCCGCTTCTCTGGAGGCACCTGGGGCATGGTGGTGGGCCACGTCGCCCCCGAAGCGGCCGCAGGCGGCACCATCGCGTTTGTGAATGAAGGCGACAGCATCACCATCGACGCGCACAAGCTGATTCTGGAGCTGAACGTGCCCGAAGCCGAACTGGCCAAGCGCCGCGAAGGCTGGAAAGCCCCCGAGCCCCGTTACACCCGTGGCGTTCAGGCCAAATTCGCTTTCAACGCATCGAGCGCCAGCAAAGGCGCTGTGCTCGACCTGTACTGATGCTGCTTGGATAGCCACAAAAAAGCCCCTGAAAAGCGGCTTTTTTGTGGGTCACTGGCGCAAGTTCAAGCGCCAAGACAGCCAAAGGCTGCCCGCTTGCTTGTCTCAAAGACCGATGGCCGCAATACCGGCTTTGGCAATCTGCGCGTCTTCGCTCGACTTGACACCACTCACACCCACTGCGCCCAGACAAAAGCCGTCTTTCATGATCGGCACGCCGCCTTCAAGCATGCCTTGGATGGCCGGCGCCGACAAAAATGAGGCACGGCCACCGTTGATGACATCCTCGTAAACCTTGCTCTCACGGCGACCCAAGGCTGAAGTGTGAGCTTTGGACGGGGCGATGTGAGAGGAAATGGGTGGTGCACCATCCAAACGTGTGAAATGCAGCAAATGGCCACCCGCGTCGACGATGGCGATGCTGACCGCCCAGTTGTTTTGCAGGGCCTCGGCTTCGGCCGCAGCGGCAATGGCTCTGACATCGGACAGTTCAAGGCAGGATTGTGTTTTCATGGCATCAAAGTCTGAATGAATGGGATGTCCAAGCATACACGCGCCCTACCTGTCGATTGCCCGCACCCAATGCAAAACTGATTCACCCAGATAACCCCATCAACTGCGGGAAATCACCCGCTCTCTTACTGACCTCTGGTGTGACCTCTACAATGGGATCACCTTGATCAAAGGCTTTTTCAGGAGATACACCATGAGCGACCTTCGCACCCTCAATTCCGCTGGCTGGGGCCATGTGGACCTGGCGGCACGCAACCGCGTTCTGCGTAACACCTATTGGCTGCTGGCTCTGAGCATGCTGCCCACTGTGCTGGGCGCATGGGTCGGTGTGAGCACCGGCATCACCCAGTCACTCACCGGCTTCATGGGCCTGGTGGTGTTCTTGGGCGGCGCCTTCGGTTTCATGTTCGCCATCGAGAAAACCAAAAACTCTGCTGCCGGTGTGCCCGTGCTCCTGGCCTTCACGTTTTTCATGGGCCTGATGCTCTCGCGCATGATCGCCATGGTCTTGGGCTTCAAGAACGGCTCTGACCTGGTGATGACTGCCTTTGCGGGCACCGCAGGCGTGTTCTTTGTCATGGCCAGCCTGGCCAGCGTCATCAAGCGCGACCTGTCCGGCATGGGCAAGTGGCTGTTTGTTGGCGCCATGGTCCTGATGGTGGGCGGCATCATCAACGTGTTTGTAGGCTCCACTGCAGGCATGCTGGTCCTCTCGACCTTGGCCATCGGCATCTTCAGCGCCTTCTTGCTGTATGACCTCAAGCGCATCTTGGATGGCGGCGAAACCAACTACATCAGCGCCACCTTGGCTCTGTACCTGAGCGTCTTCAACATCTTCCAAAGCTTGTTGGCCCTGCTGGGCATCATGGGCGGCGAACGCGACTGATCTGCGTTGCGCTCAGCAAAAAGGCTCCCACGGGAGCCTTTTTTGTGGCCGCAGACGATTGACCTGCAACCCGCTGGGCGTTGGTCAAACCAACTCGAACATCGCCATGCTCTCCACATGGGCCGTGTGCGCAAACATATTGATGACCCCCGCGGCCACGCAGCGGTAACCCGCACGGTGCACCAAAATGCCCGCATCCCGGGCCAGCGTGGCGGGGTTGCAGCTCACATACACAATCCGCTGGGGCGGTGTCCAGCCTTGGCGCAGGTCCAGGTTTTCATATAACTCGGCCAAGGCCTTGCTCAGGGCAAAAGCGCCTTCACGAGGCGGGTCCACCAGCCATTTGTCGGCGCTGCCATCGGCCACCAGCATCTCGGGTGTCATCTCGAACAAGTTGCGCGCCACAAATTGCGTGGGCGCCAAGGGCTGGCCTTCGGGCCGGGTGGCTTGGTTGCGGGCGTAGTTGTCGCGTGAACGCGCGACCAGCGTTTCGGCCCCTTCAATACCCAGCACTTCCCCCGCTTGGGTCGCCAGGGGCAAGCTGAAGTTGCCTAAACCACAGAACCAGTCGATCACCCGCTCGGTCTTTTGTGCCTTCAAGAGACGCAGCGCACGGGCCACGAGCACGCGGTTGATGAAAGGGTTGACCTGGGTGAAGTCGGTGGGTCGAAATGGCATGGTGATGCCAAAGTCGGGCAGACCGTAACTCAGTTGCGCCCCACCCTCGTCCAACAAATGCACCGTGTCCGGGCCTTTGGGCTGCAGCCACCACTGCACCTGGTGCTCGGCAGCAAACGCCCGCAACAGGGCTTTGTCACCCTCGCTCAAGGGCTCCAAGTGGCGCAGCACCAGGGCCGTGACTTCGTCGCCGCACGCCAGCTCCAACTGGGGCAGGGTTTCGCGAGCTTCCATCTGCCCAATCAGGGTGCGCAATGGCAGCAGCATCCGGCTGACATGGGGCGGCAGAACCGGGCACACCTTCATGTCCGCGATGTATCGGCTTTTGCGTTCGTGAAAGCCGATCAGCACTTCTCCTTTTTTGATCACGTAGCGCACCGACAAGCGGGCGCGGTAGCGGTAGCCCCAAGTAGGCCCCTCGATCGGGCGCAGCAAAGTTTCAGATTTGACCTTGCCCAGGTGCCAGAGGTTGTCTTCGAGCACGCGCTGTTTAATGGCCACCTGGGCCGAGGCCTCCAAGTGCTGCATCTTGCAGCCGCCGCAGGCCCCCGAATGCAAGCCGAAATGCGGGCAGCCCGGCCGCACGCGTTGGGAGGATTCGCGGTGAATCTGGGTGACAGTACCCTGCTCCCAGTTGTTCTTTTTGCGGTGCACGTTGACCGACACCCACTCGAAAGGCAAAGCGCCTTCGATGAACACGACTTTGCCATCAGGTCGGCGGGCGATGCCTTGGGCATCCATGTCCAGGGAGCCGACACGCAGCCAACCCTCGGGCAGGTCGGCGCTGGAGTGGCTGGCTTCGTCGGCGTGGGCTTGGGATAGGGAAATGTCTGGATCGCTCATGCCCTGATTGTCTCAGGATAGGAGAGCATTCTTGCGGGCCCGGCATTCAGTCCCACAGCATGGTGTGAAGCTGTGCCCGCAGCCCCGCAACTCATCGCGCAGGCAGGTATTTGGCCGGGTCCACTGGTTTGCCTTGACGGCGGATCTCGAAATGGAGTTTGACGCGGTCGGCATCGGTCTTGCCCATTTCAGCAATCTTCTGGCCCTTGCGCACTTTCTGGTCTTCCTTCACCAGCAAGGCTTGGTTGTGGGCATAGGCTGTCAAAAAGGTGTTGTTGTGCTTGAGAATGATCAGGTTGCCATATCCGCGCAAGCCTGCACCAGCGTAAACGACCTGACCGTCGGCGGCAGCGAGAACCGGGTCACCTGCTTTGCCGGCAATGTCCAAACCCTTGTTTTTGGTCTCATCAAACCCACCGATCACACTGCCACTGGCGGGCCATGCAAAACCCAATCCCTCGTCATTGGCAGTGGGTCCAGTTGGTAAAGGTGGCGCAGGCGACACAGATGAAGGAGTTACAACTGGCCTGGCTGGCGGCGATGCTTCTGCACTGCCACCAATCGGCTGAACCACCACGCCACTGGCCTCGACTCTGGCGCCTGGAGGTGCCACTCGCAAAACCTGGCCCACTTCGATCAAGTTGGCATTTGCCAGGTTGTTCCAACTGACCAGATCGCGCCAAGAATGGCCGTGGTCCAAGGCTATGCGGGTCAAGGTGTCGCCGCGTTGCACGGTGTAGTAGCCGGGTTTGCCCGCGTTTTCTGCGCCCGGCATGACCTTCACTGCCTCGGCCGCAGGCACTGCGACCGGGGCGCTCACTTTGGGGCTGGCGCCGCGTATTTCCACCGGTGCCGGCGCACGCGGGGAAGAGGAACACCCGACCACCAGCATCAGTGCCCAGACTGCGAACCAAAAGCGGGAAACTTCACGAAACATCATCCGGTGCCATTCCTTCATGCAACGCCTGATTTTAGAGGCACAAAGTGAACCGCCTCCAAAACCTTTCGGTCAAAGCCTGAGGCGGTTTTGCGAATCACCACCAAGGCCTGCTGGCCCGAGGCGGTGACCGTGGGGGCCACCAGCCTGGCCCCCACGGCCAATTGATCCAACCAGACCGAAGGCACGTCCTCGCCACCGGCCGCCGAAATGATCCCTGCGTACGGCGCGCCTTTGGGAAAGCCCAGCATGCCGTCGCCCAGCATCAGGTGCACATTGGGCAAACGAAAAGGCAGCAGGTTTTTTTTGGCTTTTTCGTGCAAACCACGCAGGCGCTCAATGCTGTAAACCTCGGTAGCCAAACAGCTCAGCACCGCCGCTTGGTAGCCGCATCCGGTGCCAATTTCGAGCACCCGCCCCAGCTTGCCTGGCGCATCTTGCCGCAGCAACTCGATCATGCGGGCCACCACATTCGGTTTGGAAATCGTTTGCCCCAAACCGATGGGCAAGCTGGTGTCCTCGTAAGCTTGCCCCACCAAGGCGGATTCAACAAAACGGTGCCGCTCCACTTGGCCCATGGCCTGCAAGACCCACGGATCCTGCACACCCTGCTCGGCCAATTTGGCCACCATGCGAGCGCGCACCGTACTCGAATCCAAGCCCAGACCGCTGGACACCGACATGGCATGCACCGCTGCAGACCGCCCCGGAGCACTGGCGGGCTGCGCTTTGTGGGCCACCTGCCCTGCTGCTGGGCGGGGATTGGCTTGGACCGGTTGTGGGCTTAAATTGGCCGCAGACCGGCCCCCGGTAGGAGGCAATTTGGCGGGAAAACTGGGCCTGGATTTCATGCCCCGTCCTGTGGCCACAGCCGCGCGCAGGTCTGGCTCCAGGCCTGCAGGTGATCGTGCTCGGTCAAATCCACCTTCAAAGGCGTGACCACCACATGCCCCAAATCTGCCGCATGGAAATCGGTGCCTGCACTGTCGTCCATGGCTGCACCGGCGGCGCCAATCCAGTACATGGTCTGGCCCCTGGGGTCCATCTGAGTGATGACCGGCTCGGCCGCATGCCGCCGCCCGAGGCGACACACCTTGGGCGGCTTGATCTGATCCAAAGGCAAGTTGGGGATGTTCACATTCAGCAACCAGGGGCGTGTGCCAATCAAACTCTGGTCCATCATTTGCTGGACCAAGCGCGCAACGGTGCGGGCCGCAGCATCCAGATGCGCCCAGCCTTTGTCAATTTGCGACACCGCAATGGCCGGAATGCCAAACAAATACCCCTCCATCGCCGCGCCCACCGTGCCCGAATACAAGGTGTCGTCGCCCATATTGGCCCCGTTGTTGATGCCCGAGATCACGAGATCAGGGCGGTAGCCCAACAAACCCGTCAAAGCGATGTGGACACAGTCAGCAGGCGTGCCATTGACGTAGCGGAACCCGTTGTCGGCCCGGTTCACGTACAGCGGCGTGTGCAGGGTCAGGGCATTGGATTTGGCGCTGTTGTTGTGCTCTGGGGCCACCACTTCGACATCGGCCAAGTCCTTGAGCGCGTTGTACAAGGCCACGATGCCGTCGGCCCGAAAGCCATCGTCATTGGAGATCAGGATTTTCATAGTTGAGCGTTTGTTCAGTTGGCCATTGTAGGGCGATGTCGGCGCATGACAGGCCTCACCGATGGATCCACTTTGGGGGCAAAACCGGGTCATGCAGAAGCACTGGGCAGAAGGTCGCTACGGGGACATGAAAGGCAGCGCCTGACTGCCTAAGATCAGTCTTTTGACTCTTGATTTCATTTGGAGACACGGCATGCATGCTTGGCTTTGCGAGAACCCCACGGGCGTAGACGCCCTCACCTGGAAAGAACTGCCCACCCCCACACCCGGGCCCGGCCAGGTGCTCATCCAGATTGAAGCGGCCAGCCTGAATTTTCCCGACTTGCTGATCGTGCAAAACAAATACCAGATGAAGCCCGAGTTGCCCTTTGTGCCGGGCTCCGAATACGCGGGCAAGGTGCAAGCGCTGGGCGAAGGCGTGACGCACCTGAAAGTCGGGCAGAGCGTGGCCTGTCTGTCGGGCACTGGCGGCTTTGGCACCCACACCCTGGCCCCGGCCAAACTGTGCATGCCTTTACCTGCCGGTTTTCCGGCCACCGATGGCGCGGCCTTCATCATGACCTATGCCACCTCGCACCATGCGCTGGTGGACCGCGCCGCCCTCAAAGCGGGTGAAACCGTGCTGGTGCTCGGCGCTGCTGGCGGTGTAGGCACAGCAGCCATCCAAATTGCCAAAGCCATGGGGGCCAAAGTCATTGCGGCGGCATCCACCGACGAAAAATGCGCCCTGTGCACCACACTGGGGGCTGACACCACCATCAACTACAGCACCCAAAACCTGCGCGAGGCCCTGAAAACCCTGACCGAGGGCAAAGGCCCCGACGTGGTGTATGACCCTGTGGGCGGCGATCTGGCCGAGCCCGCCTTCCGCTCCATCGCTTGGCGCGGGCGATACTTGGTGGTGGGCTTTGCAGGCGGCCCCATCCCCTCGCTGCCACTGAACCTGCCCTTGCTCAAGGGCGCATCGCTGGTGGGTGTGTTTTGGGGCGAATTTGCCCGGCGTGAACCACAAGCCAACGCAGCCATGATGGGCGAGCTGGCCCAGTGGTACGGCCAAGGCAAGATCAAACCCGTGCTGGACCGCACCCTGCCCATGAACGAACTCAAAGCCGCTTACACCTTGATGGGTTCGCGCAGCGTCATGGGCAAGCTGGTGATGGTCAACTGATGGGCTGAAAACTGCCCCTTGGTAAGGGGCAGTGGCCAGAAAAACATGAAAAAAACTGAACAGATGAGCCCAGTGGTGGTGGTCACGGGTGGCGCTCGCGGCATTGGTTTGGAGATTTGCAACACGTTTTTGAAACGCGGTTACCGCGTTGCGGCCCTGGACATCGACAAGGCAACGCTTGCAAAAACCCAAGGCAATTTGAACAACCCCGGTTTCTTGGCGATTGCCTGTGATGTGTCCAAGCCTGCGCAGGTGTCTCGCGCCATGGATCGTGTCAAGAAAAAATTTGGCCGCATCGATGCCCTGGTCAACAACGCAGGCGTGGCCATTTTTAAACCGATTCTGGAGGTGACCTGGCAAGATTGGCGCGCCATCATGGACACCAATTTGGACGGCGCCTTTTGGTGCACACAGGCATGCGCCAAAGTCATGCTCAAAAACGGCGGCGGCAGTGTGGTCAACATTGCCTCCATCTCCGGACTGAGGGCCAGCACACTGCGAGTGGCCTATGGCACCAGCAAAGCGGCACTCATCCACCTCACCAAACAACAAGCTGCCGAACTGGGCGATGTGGGCATACGTGTGAACTGCGTCGCACCAGGACCGGTAGCCACCGAAATGGCCAAGCTGGTTCACAGCCAGGCCATCATCAAAGACTACCACGACACCATTCCCATGAACCGTTATGGCAGCACCGAAGAAATTGCCAACGCTGTGGCCTTTCTTTGCAGCACTGAGGCCAGTTATATCAACGGCCAAACCATTGCTGTAGACGGTGGATTTGATGCGGCGGGTGTAGGCTTGCCGACCTTGCGCAAAAGCCGCACGACTGCATCACCTTGGAGAAACGCAAAGCAATCGGGCTGAAGTCACGCTGAAAAGAAAAAACCCTAGTTAGATCAACTACTTAGGGTTTGGTCTTGGCGGGCCAGAAGATACCAGATCGCAAACCGCCTAAGTTTCCCAAGAGCAAGCCGATCAAGTACTTGGGCCCCAGTTCATTATTCTAAATGTTGAGACATCTTCTTTTACCGAGAGTTTACAGATCCTCTGTGCTAAAGGCTCCGGAATTAGAACCTGCTAGGTTGTCCCACTGATCCTTTTCGACCCAAAGTGAACGGTCGCGACGCTGCCTTGGGCGGCGGTAATGCAGCGATAGCGGTCTTAGAAAGGTGCGATTCCAGCGACCGGGCTCGGCCAAAAGCCGTCCTTTGCACTTGCTCGATGCACGACCGCTCTGGGAGAGCTGTATCCCGATCAGAAGAGCTAGTTTCTAATGTTGCCGAATCACCTCGGCCGACAATAACTCAGCAATTTCCTGCTCAGAAAATCCGAACTCCCTGAGAACTGAATCGCTGTGCTCTCCGACCTGTGGTGCGCAAGATGTAGCGTGTGTTGATGGCGTTCGATTCAAGGTGACGGGTAAGCCCAAACCTGGCTGAGTACCGCCTTGACCGTCAGACACATCCATGACCATCCCGACAGCTCTTGTTTGCGGATGCTCCAGGGCTTGGCCTGCTGTGTTGAGTGGACCACATGGAACGCCCGCTTCATCCAACTGCTGGCACCAATGTTCCACTGAGCCTCCAGCCAGGACGCCAGTGATCAATTGCTCCAATTCGGCTCTATGCTGCACTCGCCGCTGCGGGTGATTGAATCGTTCATCTTCCTGCCACTCGGGATGCCCTAGAACTTCGCAGATACGCCTCCAGGCGTTGGGATTTCCTCCTCCGATCACCATGCCGCCGTCTTGGGCCTGAAACACTTGGTAGGGTGCAATCAGTGAATGAGCGGTCCCAAGTGGTGGTGTATTGTGTCCAGTCGAGAAGTAGTTGGCTGCAAGCCAATACGTTTGCTGCATGGCCGCTTGGAGCAAGGACGTTTCCACGCGCTGCCCCTCACCTGTTTTGAGCCTGTGGATGTAGGCCGCCAAAACGGCGAACGCAGCCAGGATGCCTGCGTTGGTATCTGCGATGGAGATGCCCGGTTTGACCGAAGGGCGTCCAGGTTCACCTGTAGCGCTGATGATCCCGCTGAACGCTTGCAGGATGAGATCAAAACCACCTTTTTCGGCCAATGGTCCTACGCTACCGTACCCAGTGATTGAACAATAGATGAGCGCAGGATTGACCTCACGAACCTGCTCGTACCCCAAGCCCAGCCGATCCATGACGCCGACCCGGAAGTTTTCCGTCAACACATCGGCCTGAGCAGCCATCCGCAACAAGGCCGCCTTGCCCATGGGGTGGCGAATGTCTATGGCCAGGGAACGTTTACCACGATTGATCATGCGAAAGGAAGGTGGCAATTCACTGTCACCCGGTTTTTGGTACTGACGCGCATCATCGCCAGACGGGAATTTCTCTATCTTGATCACTTCAGCGCCAAGATCTGCCAGCATCAGGCCACAGGTGGGTCCCGCCATGATCTGTGCCACTTCCAGTACGCGCACCCCTTTCAAGGGCAAATGTGCGGATGTATTCATTTCAATGTCCAGTAAATCGAGGGTGCCGTTTTTCTGCGAACGCTTGCCGCCCCTCGGCGAAATCTGTACTGGCCAAGCACAGGACTTCTCTGCGTGTCAGCGCATCGGCATTCAAATCTCCTTTGCCGATCTCACTCAGTGATGCCTTGGTGGTCGTTAACGCCAAAGGAGCGAGCAAGAAGACTTTTTGTGCGAGTTCATCGCCTGCGGCAATGATGTTTTGAGTCGTGTGCAACGCCATGAATACTCCCAACTCCCTCAGACGCTCAAAGCTCATTGCACTGGCAGTGAGGAATGCCTGTTTTGCACCATTCAATCCCAAGACTTCGACATAACGCTGCAAACCACTGGGGTAGTAGTGCAGCCCTAAAGCACAGGCAGGCATTCGAAATTCGGCACTTTCTATACCCAGTCGCAAATCGCTGGCAAGCACCATGTCGGTTGCACCACCGTAAACACTGCCATTGACGACCGCGATGACCACTTGGGGCAATTGCGCCAGGGCATCTACCGTTTTCTCAAACAACCGGGGATCGTGGTCTGGATCATCAAATCCACCCACGTCATAGCCTGCACAAAAAACCGGACGTTTTTGGTCCGTCGTGTCTGCCGTGATCACCACGACACGAACAGACGGGTCCTGGCCCAATTCCCTACACTGCGCCAGCAAGACATGCAAATCTTCTGTGGTCAGGCGATTCATCTTTCCGGGTCGCCGTAAAGTGATCGCGGCCACAAAGCCATCGCGATGCAAACTTGGCACTGAATCGAAAAGACTCTGCATGGCGATCAGTCCTCAGGGGTGAAGCCTGATGTCCGCACGATCTGCCCCCAACGCTGGATGTCTGCTTTCAGCACATTGGCAAAGGTAATGGGCGTATCGACGCCCACTGAGTCGAAACCGCCCTTGGCAAGTGCGTCTTGAAATGGCTTGCTGCGCTCGGCAGCATTGAGGGCCTGACTCAAGCGGGCGACGACATCAGCCGGTGTCCGCGCGGGTGCAAATACTCCAAACCACTCCACAGCAGCAGCCTCTTTGAGCCCTGCCTCCGCAAATGTCGGTACAGATGCCAGGGCCGGGTTTCTCTGCGACGAACTCACCGCCAGCGCCCGCAGCTTGCCAGCCTGTACATGGGGCAGCGCATTGGACATAACGCTCACATTGGCGGCAATATGGCCACCCAGCAAATCGTTCATCGCAGGGGCTGCGCCCTTGTAGGCCACATGCGACCAATCCAATCCAGCGGTCTTGCCAAGGGCTACGCCCGTGAAGTGAGGAATCGAACCTGCACCTGAAGACCCATATGAAGCCAAAGTGGGGTTGGCTTTGCCCCACTTGATGAAGTCCGCCAGTGTTTTGACCTCAAGGGGCACCTGAGGACCAACGGCCACGATGAATGGCGCTGCTGCCACACGCCCGACTGGAGCGAAGTCGGTCACAGGGTCGTACGGCAATTTCCGATAAATGTGCGGATAGACCGCCACCATGGATGCGGGCGTCATCACCAAAGTGGCTCCATCAGCCTCGCTGTTTTTGACAGCTTCAAGGGCAATCCTGCCACCTGCGCCAGGTTTGTTGTCGACGATCACCGACGGGGCAATGCCTGTCAACTGCTGCGCCAATGCACGCGCAAGGGTATCTGCCGAACCACCTGGCGGAAAGCCCACCACGATTTTCAAGGGTTTGTTCAAGATGGGGGCCGATTGTTGAGCCACCACACCAATGCTGCTGCCCGCCAGCGCAGCAGCCATGGTCATCAGAAAAATACGTTTCTTGTTCATGGACTTGTCTCCTCATTTAATTGCATTGGAGTGACTCTACGAAAGAATCTGACTTAGCCCGCTTAAAATCACGTATGTGATTAAAAATCATGGGCAAGATATGAAAACTCAGCCTGTCAAGTCTGCACATCGTGTTCTGGAACTGTTGGAGTTCTTTGCAGAGTGGCGACGTCCGGCCACAGTCAAGGACGTTTCGCAGGCACTGGGCTATCCCCAATCAAGCACTTCGGTTTTGCTTCGCAGCCTCAAAGAGTCCGGTCATTTCGACCACGATCCACGCACCGGCCTGTACAGCCCCAATATCCGACTGGCACTGACAACCGCCTGGATCGAAGAGCAGCTCTACACAGAACAAAGTCTTTTGCGCATGATGAAAGGTGTACTGGACCGCACGGGCCATACCGTCATGATCGGCAAACGCGAAGGCTCGAATGTCCGGTATCTGCATGTCCTTCAGGCCACACGCGCTGGAAGTTTCACCAGCAAGATCGGCATGCTCAGACCCTTGTTTCGCAGTGCTGCCGGGAAAATGTTGCTGACCACAATGGCTGAGCGAGACATCGGTCGATTACTCCAACATGCCAATGCACTTGAAGCAAACGCGAGTGATCGCGTCGATATAGATGCTGCGCTTCAGGCCAGAAAGAAAGCTTTGCTCGATGGCTACGCCATTTCAAGAGGAACTTCTGTACCGGGGGCTGCGGCATTGGCCATGTTGTTGCCGACACCCAGAGGCAGCGAGCCACTGACACTCAGCCTTGGTGGTCCAATCCAGGAAATCGAGCAAGAGCTGCCTCAGTTGTTAGAAATACTTCGTGAAGCCGTTACGCCATTTCGGGAAACGATCAAGCTGCAACGTTCTTGAAAAGCAGTCATTCGCCACGCTTCAGTCATAGACCGCAATGGGTCGATGGCTGTCATAGGGCTGCAAGCCTTGAACGACTGCAACCAGCCTAAAGCCGCCCCTTAGACTTCTCCACAAACACTTCTTCCATGACCAAGGGGGTTCACCGGCACATGAACTATGGATTGGAAATCCGAAACAGCGCTACAAGTAAATGCTTGCTCGTGCATGCACTAACCCACCCCGCTGAGAAAAATGCCCAGCCAACCGGTATGAACCTATATGAAACCACTGCATATAGGCATCAAGGAGCACGGCCATGGCTACTAAAAACACCTCATCCTCGAACCCACGGCCTGAAAAAATGGGTGACGTGCTGAACGCCTTGTCCAGTGGCATCGCCAAAACCGCAGCCAACGAACCCAAGTTCGAGCCCCAACACCTGGTTCCAGAGGTCCCGGCCGAACCTGCCCGCCGGCTACTGACCGAAAAAATGCTCGCCGATCGTTGGGTGTGTTCAGTCGCACGCCTTCAGCGCTGGCGTACCGTCAGCGAAGGCCCGCAGTACTTGAAGATCGTGGGGAAAGTTTTGTACCGGCTCAAAGACATTGAGGCCTATGAAGAAGCCTGTCTGGTCCGTAAAGTGTTCTAGGAGCGCACCCAAGGAGGCCTCGAACGGGTTGTAAATTGTTCGAACGACTTGGAATCAGTTCGAAATAGTCTTGGCGGAGCAGCGCAGATGGCCCCACCAACCTGCTCAGGTCCGGAAGCATCGTTTTTTGATGGGGTCGGGGATTCGAACTTCATTCCAGTTGGACCAGCCCATCCTTGGCGGCAAGACTGACAGCCTGGGTCAAGCCTCGAAGCAGTGACGATGCCATCCGGGCGTGCTGCCAGTACAGGGGGACGTCCAGCGGACGGCCAGGCTTGAGTTCTATCAAGGCACCACTGTCCAAGTGTTCTTGTACCAGGGCTTGCGGGTGCATGGCCCAGCCAAGACCGCCGATTGCGGCAACAACAAACGCCTGCGGGGATGGCAGGGTATGTCTCGGCATCGGGACGCCGCCTCCAAAATTCTGTTCCACCCAGCGCTGCTGCAATTCGTCTTTTGTGTTGAACATCAGGCTCGGCGCTGTCGAGAGGCTCTCTGTGTCTGCACCCCGCGGGAAGTACCTTGCAACAAACGCCGGGCTGGCCGCAGCCACGTAACGCATGGCGCCCAACGGCACGCTGTTGCAGCCGGCAGCTGGCGCTTCGGTGGCCGTGACGGCTGCCAGCACCTGCCCACTGCGTAACCACTCTGCGGTGTGCCCCTCATCGTCTACCGCGATCTGCAGCAAGGCAGCTTCTCGCTTTCCAAATTCAACTGCAGCCGGCATGAACCAAGTGGCCAAGCTGTCGGCATTCACTGCCAGGGGGAGGTTCACACGCGAAGGCTCATCTTGAAGAAACGACGGCATTTCCGCCTGAAGCTCATGCTCCAGCAGGCTCACCCGGTCAATGTGCTGGCACAGTCTTCGACCGGCTTCGGTCGCCTGGCAGGGCTGTCCGCGCACCACCAAGGCGCAACCCAAACGCTCCTCTAACAGCCGAATGCGCTGAGACACCGCCGATGGCGTGACGTGCAGTGCACGTGCAGCGCGTTCAAAGCTGCCTTCTTTCACGACAGCCGCTAACGCGAACAGAGAAGAGTAATCCAGCATGATGAAGAAACGCTAATGTAGATTCAGTAAATGTAGCTTGTCTAACTTCATGCCGGGTGGCAACCTCGGCGCATGGATTTATCTACAACCACTTTCATCGGCATCTGGCCTGCTTTCCTCCAGGGATTGGCCCTGAGTTTCGGCTTGATCGTTGCGATCGGTGCGCAGAATGCTTTTGTGCTACGGCAGGGGCTTCGACGCGAGCATGTTGGCAGCGTCGTGCTTTTTTGCGCTACGGCCGATGCCGTACTTATCATGGGTGGCGTGTTCGGCATGGCGCAGGCTCTTGGGGACAGACCGAACTGGGCACGGGCACTGGCATTAGCGGGGGCACTGTTCCTGGCCTGGTATGGCTGGAAAGCTCTGATGCGCATGCGCCATCCGGATCGCCTGCAGGCCTCCTCAGGCGGAGAAGGCTTAAGGAAGAGTGCCGCGATGGCGCAGGCCGCTGCCTTCACGCTGCTCAACCCGCATGTTTACCTAGATACCGTGCTGCTAGTCGGCAGTATGGGGGCGCAGCAGCCTGCGCCCTTGCAAGGGTGGTTTGTAGCTGGAGCGGCTGTGGCCAGCGCCACCTGGTTCAGTTTGCTGGGCTTTGGGGCGCGGTGGCTGGCGCCATGGTTTGCCCACCCCAGAGCGTGGCAGGTGCTTGACGGTCTGATCGGCCTCACGATGTGGGTGTTGTCGGCAATGATGGTGCGACATGCATTGAACGGGTTCTAGGAGGCAAGATGTATACGCCGGCGTACCACGCTTTCAACGACATCGAGAAGATGCGCGCCCATATCGCCGCGCATTCGCTCGGGGCATGGGTTTGTCATGCCCACGGCCAGCTCATCGCGAATCACATCCCGTTCGTGCTTGATGCGAAACATGGCAGCCACGGCCGTCTTCTGGCACATGTGTCACGAGCCAATCCGGTGTGGCGGCAACTGATTGGAGGCGCCCCCTCGGTGGTGATGTTCATGGGGCCGAGCGCCTACATCACCCCATCGTGGTACCCGGGCAAACGCCAGCACGGCAAGGTCGTTCCGACATGGAATTACGTCACCGTTCATGCCCACGGCATGGCGCGTGCAATGGAAGACACCTGTTGGATTCTCGACGTACTCAATCGATTGACAGATACACAGGAATCCCAGCGCACTGAACCTTGGAAGGTGTCTGACGCGCCATCGGCGTACATCGAGAAGATGCTACGGGCGGTGGTGGGGATCGAGATTACGATCGATCGAGTCGAGGGGCGCCTGAAAGTCAATCAGGACGAAGACGAGCAAGATCGACGAGGTACCGTCGAGGGGTTGCAGCATTCCACGGATGCGTCGACGCAAGTTTTGGCTAGTCTGGTTCTCGGAGAACTGGAGGAGACGACCAAAGGAAATCTAGGCAATTGTCCGCACAGATAACAAAGGCGTGACTGCTGTTGGGGGCAGATTCAACCAGTCGATACAGCACCACCCTGCTGAGAAAAAGCGCCCGGCCAACCGGTATGAACTTGTATGAAATCACCCCATACAAGCACCGAGGCACATGGCCACCCCTCTGCTGCGACACCACGGCTGGAAGGCACCCGAGACGTGCTGGACGTACTGACCTGCGGCATCGTCAGAACAGCAGCACGAGAGACCAAGCCGGAGCCCCTCATCCAGGCTCCAGCGACCCCGGCCGAACCCAGCCGAGAACTCCTGACCGAGAAAATGCTCGCCGATCGCTGGGTGTGTTCCGTCGCGCGGCTTCAGCGCTGGCGCACCGTCGGCGAGGGGCCGCCGTACTTGAAGATCGTGGGGAAGGTCCTGTACCGGCTCAAGGACATTGAGGCCTACGAGGAAGCCAGCCTGGTCCGGAAGGTGTTCTAGGAGGGCTTTGGAAGGCCCCGAACGGATTGGAATTTGTTCGAACGACTTGGAATCAGTTCGAAATAATCTTGGCGGAGCAGAACACGCTTCATCACAAACCGCCTAAGTTTCCCAAGAACAAGCCGACTTAGCACTTGGGGTCTAAGTCAGCATTCTAAATGTTGAGACATCTTCTTGTACCGTGAGTTTTCAGAATCTCTGTTTTCTTGTGAACTGGAATTTGAACATGATAAGTTGCCCTAATTCGCGCTTTCAACCCTAATTAGTCAATGGCTATGCTCGTGGTGTGCATCTGGTACGTGAGCGTGACTGTGCGTAACAGGTTCATGCTTATGACGATGATTATGGGGATCTGTTGGCATGAGGGCATGCACATGATCATGGTGCCCGTCGTCATGCCGGTGTGAGTGTTCGTGCTCCAGTGGGTCGTGCGTGTGCTCGTGGGCATGGGCTTCCATCAAGTGCAATAGAACACCCAGCATCATCAACGCCCCAGCCATGACCATCAATCCACTGCCCGAACGATCCCCCAAAGCCAAGGCCCCGATGGCACCAATAAACGGGGCAAATGCAAAAACAGAGCCGGTACGTGCTGCGCCAAAAGTACGTTGCGCGAGCAAGTAGAACCTCAAGCTCAAGCCATAACCGGTGGCACCGACCGCCACCAACCCCATCGCTGTCGTGGCCAGTGGGGTCGGTTCATCAAAAAGTGTGGCCAATGCCAACGTGCATACCGAACCCAATACAGCCTTGACCAATACAACCTGCCCTGGATCGCGGTCAGCAACGCCACGCGAGAGCGTGTTGTCCACACCCCAAGCCACCGTGGCCAGCATCACGGCCAACAAGCCCCAAAGTTGAACTTGTCCCAAAGTGCCTTGTTCAATCACCAAAACCACGCCGCCAGTCAGCAGCAACACAACGGCCGCATTGACCCTCTTGTCCAAGGTCTCGCCGTACCATCGCCATGCCAATACAGCAGTAAAAACCGCTTCCAGTGTGAGCATTAACGATGCACTGGAGCCACTGGTGTGCTGCAAACCCCAGGCCAACGCCACCGGGCCGATCACCGCCCCCGAACCTGCCATGGCAAACAACCTTGGCCAATCGCTTTTCTGGATACCCGCCTCTTTTGCTGCGGGTCGTCTTAAAAACCAGGCTACAGCTGCTGCTCCTGCGTAAAGTAGTGCAGCTGTCGTGAACGAGCCAACCCCTTTGCCCAGGCTTTGCACCATGGGAGTGCTCAAGCCGAATAGAGCAGCTGCCAGCAAAGCCAACAGCCCTCCCCTAAAGGCAGGCAGCGCAAACAAAGATGTCGATGGGGGTCGCAATTACTTCACCGTGAACCGCACCGTGATGGCCTTCTTGGCCGAGGTTATGAGTGCAGCGACAACTTTGGCACCAGGTGCGAGCTTCACACCCTTGGCTTCCAGCTTGTCGCCGGCCACAACTAGTTCAGCCTCTGACTTCTCTGCACCGTTGAGCACGGTCAACTTGCCGCTCATGCCAGTAGGTGCCATTGGCTTACCGTGATCTTCGATGTAGATCGCGGCGCCAGCAGGTGTACCGACCAACTCAAAGCCCAGGTCGCTGGCCACGGTTACTACACCGCCATGTTTAGCCTTGGCTCCGCCGTGGGCCATGGCGACGTTAAACGACAGGGCTGACAGCCCAACGATGACGGCTGCGAAAAGTTTTTTATTCATCTCTATGAACTCCTTTGGGGTGCGGCGCGCTGAAACAGGCGGCGCCGCAAGGCCTGATTTCAAGTCAATAGGCTTCCTGGGTTCCGGTCGCGCCTTGTGGCGTATCTGGCTCAGGCTCAAGCAAGCGCCGGGTCGCCTTCTCGCCAAACAGCCAGAACAGCACTGGCGTCAGCAAGGTATCGAGCAGCGTCGAACTCACCAGTCCGCCGAATATCACTACTGCCACCGGGTGCAGTATCTCCTTGCCCGGTGCATCGGCGGCTAAAAGCAAGGGCGTCAATGCAAAAGCGGCCACCAGCGCCGTCATCAGCACCGGCGTCAGTCGCTCTAGAGAACCACGCACGATCATGGTCTGGCCGAAGCTCTCGCCCTCGAACTTGCACAAGTTAATGTAATGACTGATCTTCAGAATGCCGTTGCGCGTGGCAATACCAGCCAGCGTGATGAAGCCCACCATCGACGCTACCGACAGCTGCACCCCCGCGATCCACATCGCCAGCACCGAGCCGATCAAGGCCAGCGGGATGTTGGCCATGATGATCGAGGCCAGCACCACAGACTGGTAGCGGCTGTAAAGCACCAAAAAAATCATCGCCAAAGACACCAACGACAAGCCAGCGATCAGCCTTATGGCCTGTTCCTGGGCCTGGAACTGGCCCTCTAAGCTTATGAAATTGCCGCTTGGCAGAGCGGTTGCATCGATGATTCGGCGGATGTCAGCGATCACGCGCCCCATGTCACCGCCATCGGTGTTGGCGTAGACGATGATCCGGCGGCGGCCGTTCTCACGACCAATCTGGTTCGGGCCGTCTGTTTCTTCCACGCTGGCAATGCTCGAGACTGGCACGCGGCCGGCCGGTGTATCGATCAATGTGCGTGCCAAGTCCTGAGGGCTGCGCTGCTGGTCGGGCAGGCGCAACACCAACTCGTAGCGGCGCGGGCCGTCCACGATGTCGGCACCGTGGGCGCCGTCGGTCAAGGTCTGAAGCACACGGATCGCCTCCCCAGGAGTTAGGCCCATCTGCGCCGCCTTACGGTGGTCCAGTCGCACGGTGATCTGCGGGATCAACACCTGCTTTTCAACGGTAAGGTCAACCAGTCCGGGCACGGTGGCCAGTTGGGCCCGCAACTGCTCGGCCAAGCCGCGCAGCGTGTCGGTGTCATCACCGAAGATCTTCACCGCAATTTGTGCGCGAACGCCTGACAACAGATGGTCCAACCGGTGGCTGATGGGCTGGCCGATGGCCACTTGCGCCGGTAACGTTGACAGTCTCTCGCGAATGTCTGACATGATGGCCTCGCGGTCGCGGTCAGATCTCTTCAGGTCGACGTCGATCTCAGCCGAGTGAACACCCTCGGCGTGTTCGTCCAGCTCGGCGCGGCCCGTGCGACGCCCCACCTGCGTCACCTCAGGCACCTGACGGATCAGCGTCTCAGCCACCGCACCAACGCGATTCGCCTCGGCCAGTGAAGTACCGGGCTGCATCACCAACCCCAGCACAAGTGAGCCTTCATTAAAGGCAGGCAGGAAGGCACGCGGAAAGAAAGGCACCGTTGCGGCCGCAAACGCCACCGCCAGTGCTGCCAAGGCAATGAGCAGTTTCGCCCGCCCGAAGGACCAGCGCAGCAGCTTCGTGTCCTGACGTTTGAGCCAGGACACCAGAGGGCTATCGCCATGATCCATGCGTTTCATCGTCGGCAGCATGTAGTAGCACATGACCGGCGTCACCGTCATTGAGACCAACATGGAGGCACCGATGGACACGATGTAGGCAATGCCCAGCGGCGAGAAGAGACGTCCCTCTATGCCCGGCAGGGCGAACAGCGGAACGAACACCAGCACCACGATGACCGTGGCGTAGACGATGCCCGACCGCACCTCCACGCTGGCGCGACGTACAACCTCCAGCAGCGGCACCGGGTTGCCCGCCAAACGGTTTTGCTTCAACCGCCGCAGAATGTTCTCGACGTCCACGACTGCGTCGTCCACCAGCTCGCCGATGGCAATCGCCAGACCGCCGAGTGTCATCACATTGATCGATTGCCCAAGCAGTTGGAACACCAGTGCTGTGACCGCCAGAGACAGCGGAATTGCCACCAGAGAGATCACGGTTGTGCGCACCGACAGCAGGAAGGCAAACAGCACGATAGCAACCATGATGGCACCGTCGCGAAGGGCTTCAGCCACGTTGCCAATGGAGGCCTTGATGAAGTCGGCCTGACGGAACAGCACGCGCGGCGCGGCCAAGCCCACCGGCAAGCCTTGTTTCAGCTCTGAAAGCGCTGACTCAATCTGCGCGGTGAGCTTCACCGTATCTGCGTCGGGCTGCTTTTGCACGCTCACCACCACCGCAGGCATGCCGTTGTAGCCCGCATCGCCGCGCTTAAGTCCAGCCGCAAACGAGACACTGGCGACCTGTTCCAACAAGATGGCGCGGCCATCCTTCCAGGCCACGGCGATGCCGGCCAGATCCTCAGCGCGATTGCTGCGCCCCAGGTGGCGTATCAGGTACTCGCGACTGTTCAAGTCGATGAAGCCGCCGCCAGCATTGCTAGCGTAGCCCTTGATAGCCTGCTCGATTTGGGTGAGAGAGACGCCGAACTGCGCCATGCGTGCGGTGTCGGGTGCGACGCGTAGCGTGCGCACCTCGCCGCCGATTGGGATGACCTGCGAGACTCCGGGAATTGACAGCAGGCGCGGGCGCAGCACAAAATCGGCATACTCACGCGCCTGCATAGGAGTTGCTACCGGCGTCTTGCCATCCCCAGGCACCAGTGGCAAAGCCACCAGCATGATCTCGCCCATGATGGAAGAGACCGGTCCCATCACGGGTGTGATGTCGCCCGGCATCTGCGCACGCACAATGGCCAAGCGCTCGGCCACCAGCTGGCGGTTACGGTAGATGTCGGTGCCCCAGTCGAATTCAGCGTAGACAAGGGACAGGCCTACGCCCGATGTGCTGCGCACACGCGTCACCCCGGGCATGCCGTTGAGTGCGGTCTCTAGCGGGAAGGTCACGAGTTGCTCGACCTCCTGAGGTGCCATACCACCTGCCTCGGTGAGCACGGTGATCAGCGGTTTGTTGAGATCAGGGAAGACATCGACAGGCGCACGCCAAGCCGTCATCGCCCCGTACACCATCAGCATTGCCGCTACTGCCAGCACGAAAAGCCTGTTGTGCAGGCTGGAACGAACGATCCAGTTAAACATGAGGGTGACTCCCGTTCAGCGGATCTGGGCGATCAGCGGCGCGCCTTGGACCACGACGCGGTTGTCCGCGCTCAGGCCCTGAGTCACCACGACCGTGTTGGCGTCCAGCGGCCTGAACTGCACCGGCTGCGGGATGAAGCGCTCCGCACCAGACTTGATCCACACAACGGGCTCGTTAGAGGGGTTGCGCACCACAGCTTGCGCAGGCAGCACAACGCCCTTGATGCGCTCCTTGGATTGCGCAACCACCGTCACCGGCTGACCAATGGCGACGGGTAAGGCTACGCCGAGTTTGGTCGTGCTCACAGAGAAAGTCATTGGCAACACGCCATCACGCAGCGAGCGTGATGCACCGAGCAGGCGAAGTTTCACATCGGGCAGACCCTGTAGCGAAGCGCCGGCCACGCGAGTGGCCAACGTGGCGTCGGCCGTGGTGGCTTCCACCAACATACGCTCTGGATCGACCACTTCAAACAATATGTCGCGCGACTCGATGACCTGACCGGCGGCCAGATCGGCACGGGCGATGACGCCGCTCACAGGGGCTATGAGGGTCTCACGCGCCACCAGGCTGGCACCGATGCTGCGCTCGCGCTCGGCCAAGCTTGAGGCTTCGGTACGTGCGGCGTCGATGTCCTTGCGCGGCACCGTGCCTTCCAGGCTCTCCAGGCGCTGAAAGCGTTGCTCGGCCAGTTGCCTCTGCGCCTTCAGTTCGGCCAATTGGGCCTGCTGAGCACCCAGCGCAAAGGGCTCAGCGTGATGGCGCACGTAGGCCAACACGTCGCCACGCCTAACAGCCTGGCCTGCTACTGGCAATCCCTTCGGGCCGGGCTCAATGCGGCCGCCGTGCACGGCCTGAACACGACCGCTCGCGTTCGGGTCCATGACCACCCGACCTGGTAGTTCAAAAGTGGCGGCAGCCTCTGATTCGGGTGCCAGCACGGTGCGCACAGCCATACGCCGCTGCGCCAGTTTGGGCACGTTGACGCTGCCGTCGGGCAAGCGAGCCAGGCCGGAAGCGTTGACGACCGCGCCGGGCGCGTCAAGGTGTTCGCCGTTGGGCCCGTGCGCGCCTGGTGCTGCAAAGGCCGTAGACAGTCCGAGCAGGGCTGCGGCCGCGATGGTGTTGAGATATGTCTTCATCACAGGGTCCCCTTCATAGCACCGGCACTGCGGCGGCGCTGACGACGCCAGACGAGGCCACCGATCAGGCCCAAGGCCGCGACGCCGCCACCGATCCACGCTGCGCGCTCGAGTTCATGGTCGTGACCGTGGTTGTCATGGTTATGTCCTTGACCGCTTTTACCTGAAGTAGAGTGGCTGGCCGCAGTGACCAGCGTGCCGTCGAGCAGATCGCTGTCCATGCCCGCGACCAGCGTAAAGACCAAGCCGTGCTCGCCAGTTGCCTTCAGCGCCTTTAGTAGCGCCGCGTCGGTGACAACGTAATCGCCCTGCTCAGGGCGGAAGGCGGCAATGGCCTTCAAGCCGCTACTCTCCACCTCGATCTTCGCGCCCAGTACAGGCTCGTTGGTCTCATAGCGGTCCACCACGATGACGAGTTCAGACGCCCTCAGTTCGACGACTAGCTCAAAACTCTCTGACTTGGCCTCCATTCGCGGCAAGGTCGAAGCCATGACCGCTGATGTGGGTGCGTCAAGGTGTTCGCCGTTGGGCCCGTGTGCACCGGGTCCGGCCAAGGCCGAGGCGTTCAGGATCAGCAGCAGGGTCATTGCGGATGTAGCAAGCAGGTGCTGCGTGTTCATGTGTAGGGTTGCGAGGTTCATGGGAGGATTCCAAGGGATTGCTGGAGGCGAGCGCGGGCTAAGCCCAACGCAGCGGTCTGGCGGGCGACTGCGCTTTCGGCCTGTGCTGCAGTATTGAGGGCACGGAGTAACTCGGGCAGCGGCGTTTCACCGGCGCGGAAAGATTTGTCGATCAGGGTGGCGCGCTCGCGCAGCAGCAGGGCGCGGTTGGTCTCGGCGTCAAGTTGGACCTGAGCCGACCGCACCGCATCCTGGGCTACTGAGAGTTCACTTTCTAGGCGTTCGCGCAGTCGCTGTTCCTGGGTTTGTGCGATGTCCAGGCTTGCCAGTGCTGCAGCTTCAAGCGGCCGATTACGGTCGTCGGTGCCAAAAGGCAGGCGCAGCCCGACAACAACGCTGCCCTGCGACGACTGGCCTTGGCCAGGTGCATCTTGGCGGACGCCCAGCTTCAGCTCAGGTGCGCTGCGTTGCGAATGGCGCATCAGGTCAACGCGCTTGCGCGCCAGTTCTGCCTGCTGACTGGCGAGGTGCAACTCGGGGTGTATGACCAAGTCGTTAGCGGCGTCAGTAGCAGTTGCAACAAACATGTTTGGTGGCATCGCAAGCCCAGTGAGCAGCGTCCATTGATTTTTGGCTGCCTGCAGTCGCTGACGTACGTTGGCCAGGGACGCAGCAGCGGCCAACTGTTCGGCTTGAGCTGCGAGGCTGTCTGCTCGAGCCAGGTCACCTGCGCGCACGCGGCGCTCAACGTCGCCTGCCAATTGCCTCAGCGAGGTGTCTTGCACATCGGCTAAGTGGACCTCAGCCTGTAGCGTGGCCAGTTGCCATGCAGATTCGCGAAGTTCACCCGCCAGCCTCAGCCTGGCAACCTGGTCGGCGATCTGCGCCAGAGCGACCTCGCCGTCTGCTGAGGCTGTGCGAGCTGCTCTTTGGCCGGGCAGCCAAAGCGGAACGGCGATACCGAGATCGGTATCGCGACCGCCACCGCTGCCCAGTAAGCGGTCGGCTCGGTGACTGAGTTCTAGCGAAGGGGGCGCTGCCCATAGACCATTGATTGTGCTGCGTTCGGCCTCAGCACGGCGGCGCTGTCCGTTTGCTTCACGGGCTGCGACGGCTCGCTGCCAGGCCGCATTGAGCGCCTCACGCAAGGTGATGGTGGAGGATGTCGCCGCTGCTGTGGCAGTCGGTGTAGCCGCTGAA
>CAMDFK010000019.1 GCA_945897465.1 Limnohabitans sp. Rim8
GTGATGGAAATCAAACACCTTGATGCGCGACTTGGAGGTGGCGTATGTGCCGTAGTTCTCGAAAGAACAGGCCATTTCGCACTGCAAGCAGCCGGTACATTTGTCCGGATTGATGTGCAGGACTTTCTGCATGTGTGTCTCCTGTGAGGGGTAGGACTGTTCAAGTCCACGCTGATGAATCAGAATCCAAGGACCATTGTTGGTGATTGCGCCTGCAAACCGATCCGGATTAACCCTAGGTTTAACAGGGTTGACGGAAAAATTCTCAGCTTGATACACATCTGATATGCCCCTGACTGCCCACCACAGCGACCGCTTGCAACGGATAGAACAAGCCCGAGATTTGGTGTTTCAGGGCCAGTCCGAGGCACTAGGCAGCGGCCTGCCCTCCTGGATTGCCCAGTCCTGGCAGCGCTGTCTGTCCATGGGCCTGCAACCGGGCCAGGCGGTGGGGTTTGACGCCATCTCGGCCCAGCACATGCGCCGGGTGCAAGAGGCCAGCCGCCCCCTGGTGCAGGCGGCCCAGCCGGTGCTGGCCGAGCTGGCGCGGGCCATTGCCGATATTCGATATTTCGCCATCCTCACCAATGCCCAAGGCATCGTGGTCGACGTGCACGGACCGGTGGACCGGCAAGACCGCCGTGCCGCGGTGATTGCCCGCGTGGGCGTGGACCTGTCTGAAAAAGCCGTGGGCACCACCGCGATCAGCGCCGCCCTGAACGAACTGCAGCCGGTGTGGTTGCACCGGGGCGAGCACTTTTTTCAGGACACAGGTATCTACAGCTGCGCTGGGGCACCCGTGTTTGGCCCGGATGGACTGTGCGCGGGCATGCTGGACCTGACGGGCATCGAGACCACCGAGCGCCCGGCCCTCAAACACCTGGTGCGCCGCTCGGCCCGCAGCATTGAAAACAGCTGGCTGCTCTCCACCGATCACGCCCTGGTCTTGCGCCTGAATTGGCCCGGCAACCAGCCCGGTGACGACAGCGATGGCCTGATCACACTCGACCACAACGGCCAGATCGTGGGGGCCAACCCCACGGCGCGGCAAATGCTGTCCATGTCACCGGGAAGCGACGGCCAAATGCAGCACGTCAGCGAAGTGTTCGCCTCGCCCTGGGAAAACCTGTTCGATGCGGCCAGCCGCCAAGCCAATGCGCAAGAGTTGCCGCTGTGGTCGGGCTTGCGTTTGCAAACCCAAGCCCTGCGCCCGGGTGCCCGCCCCATGACGACACACAGCGCGAAGTCAGCAGATCGCGTGCCTGTGGCTGCCAAACCCCTCAAGGACGTGCAGACCGAGATGATCCGCGAAGCCGTCCAGCAAGCGCGTGGCAACGTCGCCGAAGCCGCCCGCAGCCTGGGCATCAGCCGCGCCACGGTTTACCGCAAACTCGGCTTGCCCAAAAGCTGATCCAGCCTGTGATCACTTACCCGCGTTCGGGAAGAACAGCTGCTCCCCGCCGATTTTGTAGTCGGCAATCACGCCCTGACCAGCGGCCGAGGTGATCCAGTCCACGAACTTTTGCGCATCGGCCCGTTTCACGTGCGTATGCCTGGCGGGGTTGACCACCATCACGCCGTATTGGTTGAAAAGACGCTGGTCACCCTCCACCAAAATGGCCAAATCGGCGCGGTTTTTGAAGTTCAACCATGTAGCGCGGTCGGCCATGACATAGGCACCTGACGAAGCCGCGATGTTCAAAGCCGGGCCCATGCCGCAGCCGCACTCTTTGTAGCCACTGCCTTTTTTGTCAGCCAAGTTGGCCATCTTCCAAAAACGCAATTCGGCCGCGTGTGTGCCGCTTTTGTCGCCGCGTGAGACAAAAGCTGCGCCGCCTGCCGACAGTTTGGCCAAAGCCGCCACAATGTCTTTGCCTTTCACACCGGCCGGGTCTGCTTTGGGGCCAATCAACACAAAGTCGTTGTACATCACAGGCAAGCGCTGGATGCCAAAGCCATCGGCGACAAACTTGTCTTCGGCCACCTGGTCGTGCACAAACACCACATCGGCGTCACCGCGCCGCGCCATGTCCAGCGCCTGGCCCGTGCCCAGGGCCACCACTTTCACATCCAGCCCGCTGGCTTTTTTGAATGCTGGCAAGAGGTGCGTAAACAAGCCCGATTGCTCGGTCGAGGTGGTGGAGGACATCACAATCGACTGGGCTTGTGCCCACACCGAGGTGGTGGCCAAAACCGCACACACCAAGGCGCGACGGGTCTTAGAAGATGGAAAGGTCATGAAAGCTCGCCTTGAACAAAAGCATGAGCTGCCGGGCTGTGTGCAGCCAGCAGGTCGGGGTTGAAAAAATCGTCCAGGGGCAAGTCGGCCATGACTTGACCGAACTCCAGATAAATGACTCGGGTGGCCAAGCGCTTGACTTGGCCCAAGTTGTGGCTGGCCCAGACCAGAGTCAGCGGGCGCTCCTGGCGACAGGCAAAGTCAGCCATCAGGGCTTCGACTTCGCGTTTGGCGTGCGGGTCCAGGCTGGCTGTGGGTTCGTCCAGCAGCAGCACATCGGGCTGTCGTGCCCAGGCGCGGGCCAAGGCCAGGCGCTGCTGCTGCCCGCTGGACAATTGGCGTCCGTTTTGCCGCGCCACAGACAACAAACCCACACGCTCCAAGGCTTGCAGCGCCAGCGCCTTGGCAGCGTCCCAAGACAGGCCGCGTGTGCGGTCCAGCCACAAAGCCAGCGCCACGTTGTTCAAGGCCGACAGACGCAACAAATGCGGCCTTTGGAACAGCATGGCCTGGCGCACTCCCGGCACTTGTTGCACCCGGCCCTGCGTGGGCGGCACCAGCCCATGTAAGGTGCGCAGCAAGGTGCTTTTGCCCGAGCCATTGGCCCCCACCAGCGCCACGCGCTCACCCACCTCGATGCGCAAGCTCACGCCCGTCAAGGCCGCTTGCGCCCCCAACTGCACACTCACCGCTTCCAAGCCGATCTGCGCGGCGCTCATGGCTGCACCCCCAGGGTTCTGCCCTCGGGCGCGGGCCGCGTGTTGCGCCGCTCACCCCACAGGCGCAGCCCCGTCACCAGCGCATTGAGCAGCAGCACCACCGCCAACAAAACCATGCCCAACCCCAGCGCCAGCGGCAAATCGCCTTTGCTGGTCTCCAAAGCAATGGCCGTGGTCATGACCCGCGTGAAGCCGTCGATGTTGCCGCCCACGATCATCACCGCGCCCACCTCAGAAATAGCGCGGCCAAAAGCGGTCACGCCAATGGTGAGCAAGGCGAGGCGTTCGTCCCAGGCCAGCAACAAGCTGCGCACCCAAGGCCCTGCGCCGAGCGATGCCCACTGCTCGCCATACTGGCGCTCCACGTCTTCGACCACCTGGCGCGTGAGCGCGGCCACCACCGGCACCACCAAAATGAACTGGGCTAACACCATCGCCTTAAAGCTGAACATCCAGCCCAAAAAGCCCAAAGGCCCGGTGCGCGAGAGCAACAAATACACCACCAAGCCCACCACCACCGATGGCAGCGCCAGCAAAGTGTTCAAACCTACAAGCACAGCACCCCGCCCCCGAAAACGCGAGACTGCCAGCCAAGCCCCCAATGCCACACCCACGCCATAGGCCAGCAGGCAGGCCGTGGCACTGACGGCCAAGGAACGGGTGACCACCACCCACAGGGCAGGATCGAAAGAAGTGACGAGGTTCAGCGCCGTCAGGACGCTGTCGGTGAAGGTGTTCATACAGCGCCATAGATGCTAAGGGACATGTACCGGCCCATGCATCAGGGGTGTCCACTATGAACAAGTTTGCATAGGCCGCACCCGCACCATCATGATGACTTGACAACCAAAACGGGCATCCACAAAAAAACCCGGAGATCCGGGTTTTTTTTGTGATGTGGGTCGACCGACTTATGGCTTGTTGGCCTTCATGTCAGCTTCAAGCGCCTTGGCTGGGTCATCCTCAGTCGCCTCCTCACTTTCGGGCTTGAGTTCGTCGGCTTGTTCGTCCTGAGACTGGTTTTCAGCCTCAAGCATCTGCTCCAAAGCCGCGTCTGCATCAATTTTGACGCCCTCTTGGATACCCCCGGTCACCAAGTTCGGGAAAGCAATGATGCTCGCCACCATGATCAACTGGAGCACGATGAAAGCAATCGAGCCCTTGTAGATCTCTGTGGTTTTGACCGCAGGGATGTTCTCGCCCGTGATGCGGTCTTTGTAATCGTTCTTGGGTGCGACACTGCGCAAATAGAACAAAGCAAAACCAAAGGGCGGTGTCAAGAACGAGGTCTGCAGGTTCATCGCCACAATCACACCAAACCAAATCATGGCCTGATCAGCGGTCATGCCGGGCACCATGCCGGGCAAGATCTTCTCGGCCACGGGGGCCAAAATGGGGATGACGATGAAGGCGATTTCAAAGAAATCGATGAACATGCCCAAAATGAAGATCAAGATGTTCACCACGATCAAGAAACCGATCGCGCCCCCGGGCATGTCCAGGAACAGATGCTCCACCCAGATGTGGCCATCGGCCGCGTTGAAGGTGAAGCTGAAGACGGTGGAGCCAATGAGGATGAACAACACAAACGAAGCGAGTTTGGCCGTGTTCTCCAAGGCCTGATTCATCAAAGGCATGCTCAAACGGCGTTTACCAATGGCCAGAATCAAGGCACCCAAAGCCCCCATGGCACCGCCTTCGGTGGGCGTGGCCACACCGAGGAAGATGGTGCCCAACACCAAGAAGATCAAAATCAGCGGCGGCATCAGGACAAAGGTCACTTGCTCGGCCAACTTGGACAACAAGCCCATGCCCGTCACCCGATTGACAATGGCCAGTGACAAGGCCACCAAAGAAGCCACTGTCATCGACATGATCACGACCTCGTCTGACGGGGCCGCTTGCGTGCGCTCGAGCCAGGCCATCATCACGCTGTCGTGAGACATCGCCCAAGCATAGCCCACCACCGTACACAAGATCAACAAAACCATCAGCGACACGTGGCCGGATTTGCCATTGGCTTCGCGGTAGATGCGTGCCTCAGGCGGCAAGGCAGGCACCATGGCCGGCTTGAAAATCGCCACCAACACAATGAACAGCACATACAAACCCACCAGCAGCAAGCCAGGCAACAATGCGCCGGCATACATGTCGCCCACCGAGCGTCCTAACTGGTCAGCCAGCACAATCAACACCAAAGAAGGCGGAATGGCCTGCGCCAAAGTGCCTGAGGCCGTGATGGCCCCGGTGGCGATCACCCGGCTGTAGCCGTAGCGCAACATGATGGGCAAAGAAATCAAGCCCATAGAGATGACCGCAGCTGCCACCACACCCGTGGTGGCGGCCAGCAGGGCCCCCACCAAAATCACCGCAATGGCCACGCCGCCGCGCACCGGACCGAACACCTGACCCACGGTTTCCAGCAAGTCCTCGGCCATGCCTGATTTCTGCAAAATGATGCCCATGAAGGTGAAAAACGGAATGGCCAGCAAGGTGTCGTTTTGCATGATGCCGAAAATTCGCAGAGGCAAAGCTTGGAACAGAGAAGGCGGGAACAACCCAGCCTCCATGCCGATGTAGCCAAAACCCAAACCACAAGCGGCCAAAGCAAAGGCCACCGGGAAACCGGTCAGCAGCAGCACCAACAAGCCGCCAAACATGATGGGCACAAAGTTTTGTGCCAGAAAAGTCGCTTCCATCAACGTGCTCCCTGCGCTTGTTCTTGCGCCAGTTTTTCCAATGCCAGCAATTCTTTTTGCTCGTCTGACATGGCGTCTTCAGACGACAAGACATCTTCACCTTGCCCAAACAAAAAGGCCAAACGCTTGATCAACTCCGACACGCCTTGCAGCATCAGCAAGGCAAAGCCCGCGGGCACGAGTGCATACACAGGCCAACGGATCAAGCCACCGGCATTGGAAGACATTTCACCTGTGTTGTAGGCCTGAATGAACAGTGGCCAAGAGAGGTAAATGCAAATGAAACAAAAGGGAAACAAAGCCAGAACGATGCCCCCCACGTCAATCCAGTTGCGTGTGCGTGGGCTGAGCATGCCGGAGATGAAGTCGATGCGCACATGCGAGTTTTTGAGCAGGCCATATCCGGCCCCCAACAAAAACACGGCCGCAAACAGGTACCACTGGATCTCCAGCAAAGCATTGGAGCTCTGATCAAACGCTTTGCGAACAATGGCATTGCCTGCACTGATCAAGGTGGTGGCCAAAATCAACCAGGTGGTGAAGAAACCCACGCTTTGATTCAAACGGTCAATGCCCCGCGAAATCATCAAGAAAAAAGACATCTTGTCCTCCAGAAATCTGGCCCAATTGTAAGTCTGCGTTAACCTGCCGCGGCTCTTTCACGGGAGTGCGTGGGGTTGATATTTTTATCAGCGCTCATGAACGCTTTTCAAAACCGCCCAGTTCAAGGGTTAACCCTTTAACCTGTCCGCTGTGACTTGAAACGCCACCAGGGCAACATGCTGCGCAAGGACTGGACCTGACCGCTGTCGTTGTGGGTGGTGTACCCGGCCATGGTTTGCAAACCCGCCAACCAAGCGGGGGCGCCGAGCAAAGCCCGCAGTTGTTTGACGGGTTCGCTGTCGAGGGCCGGCGCCAGGCACACCAGCCAATAGCGCTCGGGGTACAAGGGCACAAAATCGAGTCCATGCGTGGCCGCCGCACTGGCGATGCCCAAGCCTGCGTCGGCCTGACCGGCGGCGATGCAGGCGGCCACTGCGGTGTGCGAATTTTCTTCATGCGCATAACCCATCAGGTCCGATGCCACCAAGCCCAAGCCTTCCAAGCACTGGTCCAGCAGCAGGCGCGTGCCCGTGCCAGGACTGCGGTTGACATAGCGCACCTTCGCACGGGCCACATCCACCAAGCTTTGCAAGCGCCAAGGATTGCCTGCGGCCACCATCAAACCTTGCTCGCGCGTGGCAAAACCGATGAGCTTGTGCTGGCCGGGCTTGAGCAGTGGTTTGTAAGTGCGGGCCACCAAGGAATTTGCATCGGGCTGCCACGGCGCATGAAAACCGGCCACATGGCATCTGCCCTCGTTGAGAGCGCGGATGGCATCCACGCTGCCGCAAAAGCGCAGGTCCAAATGCAAAGACTGGGTAGCAGCTGTCTCGCGCAGCATCACCAGCGCATCGTCATGGCTGGCATAAATGGCCAAGGCTTGGTGTGCGGGGTCAAAGGCCACCGCAAAGGTTTTTTCCAACTCGGCCTGCAAGGCGCTGATTTGCGGGGCCAAGCGGGCCTGCGCTTGGCGCTCTGCCCACAGGAGCTTGTCGGCAAAACCGGTCAGCCGAGCGGGTTGACCTTTTTCCCAGACGATGAGGGCTTGCCCCAGGCCTTGCTCCCAGCGTTTGAGTTCGCCCCAGACATGGCGGTAAGACAAACCGACACTCTTGGCAGCAGCGGCTATTGAACCCGACTGCCGCACCGCTTGGAGCAAGTCCATCAGCGGGTTGCGCAAAGGGCTTTGGCGGTTACGCCTTGTTTCTTGACCCGGTGGGGCCAAATGGTAAGAGAAATCAATGTGCTGCATGGCCGCCAGTTTGCCTCATGCGCCCGCTCACAGCCGGTCCAAAAAAACAAAAGGCCCCGAAGGGCCTTTTGTGATGCACGCAATAGAGGGCTGAATTACAGCTTGGCCGATTGCATGTACTGGTCAAAACGCGCTTCGGTGAAGCGGAACCACTGGTTGGCATCTTTGCGGAAAGCCGCATAGTCACCATAGATTTTTTTCCAACCTGGGTTTTTCTCACCAATTTCAGCGTAAAGCGCCATGGACTGCTTGAAAGCGGCATCCATCATGTCTTTGGGGAACGGGAACAACTTGGCGCCGCCGGCCACCAGCGTCTTGAGCGCTGCAGAGTTGCGAGCGTCATAACGAGCCTGCATGTCGGTGGCTGCAAAGCTGGCTGCGGCCTCGATGATCGCCTTGTACTCGTTGGACAGGCTGTCGTAAGCCTTCTTGTTGACGTGCAAGTCGAGCTGAGGACCACCCTCCCACCAGCCTGGGTAGGCGTAGTTTTTGGCCACTTTGTAGAAACCGAGCTTCAGATCGTCGTAAGGACCGACCCACTCGGCGGCGTCGATAGTGCCTTTTTCCAAGGCTTGGTAAATCTCGCCACCGGGGATGTTTTGGGGCACACCACCGATGCGCTCGACCACTTTGCCGGCGAAGCCGCCCACGCGGAATTTGGTGCCCTTGAACTCGGCCAAAGACTTGATGGGCTTGCGGAACCAGCCACCCATTTGAGCACCTGTGTTGCCCATCACGAAGTTGACGATGTTATAGTTGTTGTAGTGCTCGCGCATGAGTTTCATGCCGTTGCCATGGTGCATCCAAGCCGTCATTTGGCGGCTGTTCAAACCGAAAGGAATGGCGCAGCCCAAGGCAAACACTTCGTCCTTACCGAAGTAGTAGTAAGGCGCGGTGTTGGACATTTCCACGGTACCGTCTTTGGTGGCATCGATGGTGCCGAAAGCGGGCACCAATTCACCGGCCGCATGGGTGGTGATCTCGAATTTGCCGCCGGTCATTTCCTTGACCTTGGCTGCGAACACATCGTTCACACCAAACAAAGTGTCCAGCGCCTTGGGGAAGCTGGATGTCAGACGCCAGCGCAAAGCGGCTTGAGCGTGAACGGCAGGTGCAGCACCCGCAGCCAAAATACCGGCAATGCCAGCGTTCTTAATAACGGAACGACGATCCATGAACGGACTCCAGTTGAAAGATTAAAGACAAACCCGATTAGCCCGGGTACTGACCCACTAGTCGAACCACATTGTAGAAAGTTGCAGCGCCTGCAAAGACAGGGGTTTACCCTCTGATTCTGGATAGAAATTCAACAAAGTTGAACCAACAACAAAATATGAAAGTTTTTCAAGGCCGATTGAATTGAATTCAATCGGGCCAGCGCTGGCGTACTGACGCCTCAATGCCCGCACCGTCCAGCCCCTGTAAAGCCAGCAGTTTGGCCGGGTCGCCGTGTTCGATGAACTCGTCGGGCAGGCCCAGGTGCAGCACCGGGCGCTGCAGGTTCAACTGCTGCAGAGCCTCCCCCACGGCGCTGCCCGCACCGCCCATGATGCAGCCCTCCTCCACCGTGACCAAACGCTCGTGGCTTTGGGCGATCTGCGCCAGCAGCGCCACATCGAGGGGTTTGACCCAACGCATGTTGACCACCGTGGCGTTGAGCTTTTCGGCGGCCTGCAGGGCCGGGGCCAACAAGGAGCCAAAGGCCAAGATCGCCAATTTTTCGCCTTGGCGCCGCACTTCGCCCTTGCCAAAAGGCAAGGCATCCAGATCGCGCCCGGGCTCGGTGCCCACGCCTGCGCCACGCGGGTAACGCACGGCCACCGGGTGGTTTTGAGCATAAGCGGTGCTGAGCAGTTGGCGGCATTCGCGCTCATCGGCTGGGCAAGCCAGGCTCATGTTGGGGATGCAGCGCAGGTAGGCAATGTCGTAGGCCCCCGCGTGGGTCGCGCCGTCGGCCCCCACCAAACCCGCACGGTCCAAAGCGAACACCACCGGCAGGTTTTGCAAGGCCACATCGTGGATCAGCTGGTCGTAGCCCCGCTGCAAGAAGGTGGAATAAATGGCCACCACGGGTTTGAGGCCTTCGCAGGCCATGCCCGCAGCAAAGGTCACGGCGTGCTGCTCGGCAATGCCCACGTCGTAATAGCGCTTGGGAAAGCGCTGGTGGAACGCCACCATGCCCGAGCCCTCGCGCATGGCAGGCGTGATGCCCACCAGGCGCATGTCTTTCTCGGCCATGTCACACAACCACTGGCCAAACACCTGGGTGAAGGTGGTTTTGGCGGGCGTGGCGGCAGGCACCAGGCCCACACTGGGGTCGAACTTGCCGGGGCCGTGGTAGGCCACCGGGTCGGCTTCGGCCTTTTCATAGCCTTGGCCTTTTTTGGTGACCACATGCAAAAACTGCGGGCCGTCCAGGTTTTTGATGTTCTCCAGTGTCGGGATCAGCGACTCGAGGTCGTGCCCGTTGATCGGGCCAATGTAGTTGAAGCCGAATTTCTCGAACAGCGTGGCGGGCACCACCATGCCTTTGGCGGTTTCTTCCAAGCGCTTGGCCAACTCGAAAAGGGGCGGTGCGTTTTTGAGCACGTTCTTGGCCCCCGCCTTGGCCGCCGAATAAAAACGCCCGCTCATGAGCTGGGCCAAATAACGGTTGAGCGCCCCCACGGGTGGGCTGATCGACATGTCGTTGTCGTTCAGGATCACCAGCAGCTTGCATTCCTCCACGCCCGCATTGTTCAGCGCTTCAAAAGCCATACCGGCCGTCATGGCGCCATCACCGATCACCGCGATCGAATGGCGCGACTCGCCTTTTTGGCGGGCCGCCACGGCCATGCCCAAGGCCGCTGAAATGCTGGTGGACGAGTGCGCGGTACCAAAGGTGTCGTACTCGCTCTCGTCGCGGCGCGGAAAACCCGACAAGCCGCCAAACTGGCGCAGCGTGGGCATGCGCACGCGTCGACCCGTGAGAATTTTGTGGGGGTAAGTCTGGTGGCCCACGTCCCAAACGATGCGGTCTTCCGGTGTGTTGAAGACATAGTGCAAAGCCACCGTGAGTTCCACGGTGCCCAGATTGGAGCTCAGGTGCCCGCCGGTTTTGGAGACGTTGTCCAGCACGCAATGGCGCAATTCGTCGGCCAACTGGGGCAAGTCGGTGCGCTGCAAGCGCCGCAGATCGGCCGGGGAGTCGATGTTCTTGAGCAAATCGGTCATGTCAGTTGTTTCTTTCTACCACCATGGCGGTCAGCGCACGCAGCGCGGCCAAACGGTCATCCGGCAATCCGGTATCGGCCAAGGCCTGCATCGCCTGAGCGGCCAGCGCATCGGCATAGGCTTTGGCTGCGTCCAGCCCCATCAGGGCCACATAAGTGGGCTTGTCGGCGGCTTCGTCTTTGCCAGCAGTCTTGCCCAGCGTGGCCGAATCGGCCGTCACATCCAAGACATCGTCCACCACTTGGAAGGCCAGACCCAAAGCCTCGCCAAAACGCTGGAGCGCCGCTTGAACAGGGGCAGACACCCCAGGCACACAGGCCGCGCCCATCTGCACGCTGCACAGCAACAGCTCCCCAGTTTTGAGCCGGTGCATCTGGCGCAGCTGGTCTTCGCTCAGGCGTTGGCCCACACTGGCCAAATCAATCGCCTGACCACCGGCCATGCCTTGGTAACCCGATGCCCGCGCCAGCAAACCCACACAAGCGGCTTGCACCGCCACAGGCACGCGGCCATCCGGCGGCGTCAAAAATTCAAAAGCCAGGGTCTGCAAGGCGTCACCCGCCAGCAAGGCCTGGGCTTCGCCAAACTGCACATGCACCGTGGGTTTGCCGCGCCGCAGCACGTCGTTGTCCATGCAGGGCATGTCGTCGTGCACCAAGGAGTAAGCATGGACCAACTCGATGGCACAAGCGGCATTGAGCGCGGCAGCGCTGCTGGCCTCAGAGCCTACGGCCTCGGCGGTGGCCAGCACCAGCAAGGGGCGCAGGCGCTTGCCGCCGTCCAGTACGGCGTATCGCATGGCCTGGCCCAAGGCGGCAGGTGATTCGGCCGCAATGCCAGCCGACAAAGCCTGCTCCACCCGGTCCAGATGCGGCTGCATCCAGGTTTTCAAATCCACACTCATGCACCGCTCCAGGGTTTGAGTTGCCCGCCGTCCAGCACCTGGATCTGGTCTTCCACCGCCTTGAGCTTGTCGCGGCAAAACGCCAGCAAAACGGCGCCGCGCTGGTAGCCCGTCAAGAGCTGGTCCAAAGGCATTTGGCCCGATTCGAGCTGGCCCACCAACGACTCCAGCTCCGCCAAAGCCGTTTCGTACGTGGCGGGCAGCGGGGCTGCTGGTGCGTCAACGGGGTCGGTGGGGGCGGCCTTGGGCATGGGGTGTTCCGGAGCAAAAAACCCGATTTTAGGCCTTAAGCCTCGATCCAGCTGACAGTTGACCCTGTCAAGTCCACCAGACGAACACAGGAGAAGCTGCAGACAAAACTGCCGGCGACAGCCCCGAATTCTTCACAACGTTTGGTGTCTTGCCATTCAGTGCCCCTGCGAGGTTAGAATTACTCTTCATCGGCAGGATTACCCTGTCATTTTTTTGCGCCGTTTTCTTTGAATTCAGCGCTTTGTTCCTGCCCCTTCATAGGGGGAGTCTCTAGGTCAGGTCATCCATGTCTGATTTAAGTCTTCAACTGCAGCAGGCCGCAAGCCAACTACCAGTTTCCACTTATTTCGATGAAGCGCTGTTTCAGCGCGAATTGAACACGCTCTTTCGCCAAGGCCCGCGTTATGTGGGCCACCAGTTGGCCGTGCCCCACCCGGGCGACTATTACGCCCTGCCCCACGAGGCTGAAGGCCGCGCCTTGGTGCGAAACGCCCAAGGCGGGCTTGAACTCGTCTCCAACGTTTGTCGCCACCGCCAGGCCGTCATGTTGAACGGCCGTGGCAACCTCAGCACGCAGCAAAAAGGCAGCGCAGGCGGCAACATCGTCTGCCCGCTGCACCGCTGGACCTATTCTCCCAGTGGCCAGCTGCTGGGGGCACCCCACTTTGCGCACGACCCTTGCCTGAACCTGAACAACTACAAGCTGCAGGAATGGAATGGCCTTTTGTTCGAGGACAACGGCCGCAACATTGCTGCCGATCTGGCGGGCATGGGGCCACGCTCGCAACTCAATTTCGACGGCTACGCGCTCGACCGGGTCGAGCTGCACGAGTGCAACTACAACTGGAAGACCTTCATTGAGGTCTATCTGGAGGACTACCACGTCGGCCCCTTCCACCCGGGCCTGGGCCAGTTCGTCACCTGCGACGACCTGAGCTGGGAGTTCAAGGAACACTTCTCGGTGCAGACCGTGGGCGTGTCGGGTGGCTTTGGCAAGCCCGGCTCGGACACCTACAAAAAATGGCACCAGGTGCTGCTCAAATACCGCCATGGCCAACTGCCTGAGCGTGGTGCGATTTGGCTCACGTATTACCCCCACATCATGGTCGAGTGGTACCCGCATGTGCTCACGGTGTCCACCCTGCACCCGATCAGCCCTAACAAGACACTCAACATGGTGGAGTTTTACTACCCTGAAGAGATTGTTGCCTTTGAGCGCGAGTTCGTCGAAGCCCAGCAAGCCGCTTACATGGAAACCTGCATCGAGGACGACGAAATCGCCGAGCGCATGGACGCAGGCCGCAAGGCCCTGCTCGCTCGCGGCGACAACGAAGTTGGACCCTACCAAAGCCCCATGGAAGACGGCATGCAGCACTTTCACGAGTGGTACCGTCGCCAGATGAGCACCCTCTGAAGCGAAGGCTCCGATGCAAGCCTCTTGGATGATCTTGGCATCCTTGTTCTTCTCGTTGATGGGGGTTTGTATCAAATACGCATCGGCCCACTTCCACACCTTTGAACTGGTTTTTTTCCGGGGCCTAATCGGCGTGGTGTTCATGGCCACCTTGTGCCGGATGCAAGGTGTGCCTTTGCGCACCCCCATTCCCTTGATGCATGTCTGGCGATCTGTGGTGGGCGTGACTTCACTGGCCGCATGGTTTTACGCCATAGGCCATTTGCCCCTGGCCACGGCCATGACCCTCAACTACATGAGCGGTGTGTGGGTGGCGGTGTTTCTGGTCGGCGGCACGCTGGTCATGGGCAAGCTGCAAGACGCGACACGTCAAGGGCCCATTGTGTTGACGGTGATCGCGGGTTTTGGAGGTGTCATCTTGCTTCTGCGCCCCACCATCGAACAGGACCAGCTGTTTGCCGGCATCGTCGGACTGCTCTCTGGCCTGATCGCCGCATTGGCCTACATGCAGGTGGCGGCGCTGGGCCGACTGAACGAACCCGAAGCCCGCACCGTGTTTTATTTTTCGGTGGGCACCACCGTGGTGGGGGCTGGGCTGATGCTGGTCACTGGCATGAGCCCATGGCTTTGGCCCAGCGTGTTGTGGTTGCTGCCCATTGGCGTGCTGGCCGCACTCGGGCAGTTGTGCATGACCAACGCTTACAGCCGCGGCTCGACCTTGGTGGTGGCCAACCTGCAATATTCGGGTATTGTGTTTGGTGCCTTGTTTGGCCTGTTCCTGTTTGGTGACCAGATCCCGCTCATGGGCTGGCTGGGCATGGCCCTGATCATGGCCAGCGGCATCGCCTCCACCATCTTGCGCAACCGAGCCCTGCCCCGTGCCCCCGCCGAAGACCATTGAACGGAGACCTTTGCCATGTACCCCTTGCTCATCACCGCCGCCCAATTGCAAGCATTGCAGACCCAGGGCACGCCCTGCGCCGTGCTGGACTGCAGCTTTGACCTGATGAAACCCGAGCTGGCCGATGGCTTTTTTACCAGTGAACGCATCGCCGGCGCCTGGCCCGCCCACCTCGACAATGACCTGAGCACACACCAGCCGGGCCAGGGTGTCAACGGTGGACGCCACCCCTTGCCGCAGCGTGAGCGCGTGGCGCAGTGGCTGGGCAGTCTGGGCATTCACAACGGCATGCAGATCGTGGTGTACGACCGCAACAAAAGCCAATACTGCGGGCGCTTGTGGTGGATGCTCAAGTGGCTGGGGCACGAGGCCGTGGCCGTGCTCGACGGTGGTTTGCAGGCCTGGAAAGACGCAGGCGGCGGCTTGGACGCTGGGCCTGTTGCGGCAACCGCGCCCGCCCGTTTTGAGCTGAAAACGCCGCTGCGCCAACTGGTGCTGACCGATGCGGTTTCGGCCGCCTTGGGAAAACCCACTCAGACCGTGGTCGATGCCCGCGCCGGAGCCCGTTACCGGGGTGAGGTGGAGCCCCTTGACCCTGTAGCGGGTCACATTCCGGGCGCATTGAACCGCCCTTTCACCGAGAACTTTACCGAAGACGGCCGATTCAAAAGCCCCGAGCAGCTGAAGGCGGAATGGACCCAGGTGCTGGCGGGCCGGCCGGCCAGCAGCGTGGTGCACCACTGCGGCAGCGGCGTGACCGCTGTGCCCAATGTGATCGCGATGGAATTGGCCGGTTTCGGCCCGACCGCGCTGTATGCGGGCAGCTGGAGCGAGTGGTGCCGCACGCCCGAGCTGCCCTGCGCCAAAGGCTGAGGGCCTTCAAGTCAGTGCTGGTGCCCCGCCACGGCGCTGACCAGCACCACCATGCCAATGCCCACGCTCAGCCACAAGATCTGCGCTGCTGTTTCTCGTGCTGACAGACGCTTTTGCAATTGGGGAATCAGGTCGGCCAAAGCCACATACACAAAGCTGCTGCTGGCCACAACCAAGAAATACGGCAACCAGTCGTGCAGAGTGTCGACCAACACATAACCCACCGCGCCGCCCAAAGCGGTGATGGCCCCGGCCATGGACACCTTGAGGATGGCCGCCTGGCGGCTGCTGCTGCCTTGGCGGAGCACCGCCAGATCGCCCATGTGGTGAGGGATTTCATGGGCCAGCACGGCCAGCGCGGCAATCACGCCCAAGCGCATGTCGGCGATGAAGGCCGAGGCGATCAAGATGCCGTCGCCAAAACAATGCACGCTGTCCCCGGCCAACACGGCCCACTGACCGCGGGGTGACTCTTCGTTGGAGTGGGCGCTGTGCGCATGGTCATGGCCCTCGTTGGGCGCATGCCCATGGTTGTGCCCATGGTTGTGCCCATGGTTGTGCCCATGGTTGTGCCCATGGTCATGCCCGTGTCCGTGGCCGTGTTCATGCCCGTGGTGCCAGAGCTCGGCCTTGTCGAGCAGAAAGAAAAACAGCAAACCCACCAGCAAAGTCAGGAACAACTCGTGCGCCCCGGCCTCACTCTCAAAGGCCTCGGGCAAGAGGTGCAAAAAAGAGGTCGCCATCAAGGCCCCGGCGGCCAGGCTCAGCATGTGCTGGGTATAGCGGCTCAAGATGCCAAAACTCAGCCAAGCCGCTACCCAGACGCTGCCAATGCCCGCCACCAAAGTGCCCACCAAAATCGCCAATAAAGTCATCATGTTTCCCGGAGTGCTTGGCACCCCATCAAAAACCGCCCCGAAGGGCGGTTTCTGCGTTCAAAAAATCAGGCCACGCCGTTGCGTTTGAGCCAAGCCAGCAAACGCTGCCAGCCGTCTTCAGCGGGTCCCTTGCGGTAGCTGCCCCGGTAGTCGGCATGAAAAGCGTGAGGCGCCTCAGGATAAACCACAAACTCGCTAGATTTGGCCGCTGCGGGCCCTTGGGCCAATGCAACTTTCATCTTATCAACCGTGTCAAGGGGGATGCCCGTGTCGGCCGCACCGTACAAACCCAGCACCGGGGCCTTGAGTTGGCCCACCAAAGCCAAGGGATGCGCTGGCGTTTGCGTGGTGGCATTGCCCACCAGCCGACCATACCAAGCCACACCCGCCTTGAGTTTGGGCTGGTGCGCCGCGTACAGCCAGGTGATGCGACCACCCCAGCAAAAACCGGTGATGGCCAGTTTGTCGGTGTTTCCACCGTTGGCCGCCGCCCAGGCGACGGTTGCATCCAAATCACCCATGACCTGGGCGTCGGGCACTTTCGAGATGATCTCGGCTTGCAGCTTGGCGATTTCGCCGTAATCATTGGGGTCACCCTGGCGCACAAAGAGCTCTGGGGCAATCGCCATGTACCCGGCTTGCGCCAAACGGCGTGTGACGTCAGCGATGTATTCGTGCACACCAAAAATTTCAGAAATAACCAACACCACGGGCAAGCCCGTCTTGCCAGCTGGTGCGCTACGGTAGGCAGGCATCTTGAACCCGTTCACATCAATGGTGACTTCACCCGAAACAAGGCCTGCAGAAGGGGTTTTGATGGCCGTTTGCGCCATGATCGGGACGGCAGCGGCGGCATAGCCCACACCCAGAGCCGCTTTCAAAGCGGTACGGCGTGTGGCCACAGCGTCGCCTACGCGACCGCCCAGCAGAGCTTGTGTATCTTCAATCAGGTCATGGTTCAAGGGATATCTCCTCGGTCGTGTTTCAAAAGGGGCTTCATATTGACACAGTCACTGCGGGCTTGCACAAAGGCGGCGATTTAAACTGCCGCCATGTCTGAATTTGCCCTGCCTGTCCTGTATTCCTTTCGCCGCTGCCCCTACGCCATGCGGGCCCGGCTGGCCCTGCACGTTTGTGGCGTGGCTTACGAACTCCGCGAAGTGGTTTTAAAAAACAAGCCAGCCCACATGCTGTCGCTCTCGCCCAAAGGCACGGTGCCGGTGCTGTGGCTGCGCAGCGCAGCAGGCGATCAAGTGCTGGCGCAAAGTGTGGACATCATGCTGTGGGCGCTGCGGCTAAACGATCCGCTGGGCTGGCTGCCCCGCACAGACGCCGCCATGGCTGAGGCATTCGATTTGATCGCGCACAACGACGGCCCCTTCAAACGGCAACTGGACCGCTACAAATACCCCAACCGATCTGGCTTGGCCAGCGGCGCAGCCGACCGTGACGAGGCAGCGCTTTGGCTCCACAAGCTGGATGCGCGGCTTCGCGCACAGGCTTTTTTGGCGGGCGAGCAGTTCGGCCTGGTCGACGCCGCGCTGGCCCCCTTTGTGCGCCAGTACGCCCACACCGACCCGGCTTGGTTTGCGGCGCAGCCTTGGCAACCCTTGGCCTCGTGGCTGGCCGCTTTCGAAGGTTCTGCACTGTTGGAGGCCACCATGCAAAAGCATGTGCCTTGGCAGCCCGCTTGAGACTCAGTGCGCTTGCTCCCAATTCGGCCCAAAGCCCACTTCAGCCAAGAGCGGCACCTTCAGGTCCGCCACCCCTGCCATGATGCGTGGCACTTCGGTGCGAACCCATTCGACTTCTGACTCAGGCACTTCAAACACCAATTCGTCGTGCACCTGCATGATGACTTGGGTGGCCTTGCCTTGTTCGTCGAGCGCCTTTTGCACCGCGACCATGCTCAGCTTGATCAAATCCGCTGCTGTGCCCTGCATGGGCGCGTTGATGGCGGCGCGTTCGGCCCCAGCGCGGCGCGGGCCGTTGGGGCTGTTGATCTCGGGCAGCATCAGGCGGCGGCCAAACACGGTCTCGACATAACCCAGCGCCTTGGCCTGCTCGCGGGTGGCGTCCATGTAGTGTTTGACGCCCGCAAAACGCTCAAAGTAACGGGTGATGTAGTTCTTGGCCGCCGTGTTGTCGATGCCCAGCGCCTTGGCCAAACCGAATGCGCTCATGCCGTAGATCAGTCCGAAGTTGATGGTCTTGGCGTAGCGACGTTGCTCGCTGCTCACCGTGTCGGGCGTGGCGCCAAACACCTCGGCCGCGGTGGCTTTATGCACGTCCAGCCCTTCATGAAAGGCCTTGAGCAAGGCCGCATCGTCGCTCAGGTGCGCCATGATGCGCAGCTCGATCTGGCTGTAGTCGGCACTCGCAATCACGCAGCCCGCCGGGGCCACAAAAGCCTCGCGCACCTTGCGGCCTTCGGCGGTGCGCACCGGGATGTTTTGCAGATTGGGTTCATTGCTCGACAAACGGCCCGTCACGGCCACGGCCTGCGCGTAATGCGTGTGCACCCGGCCCGTGCGCGGCAAGGCCAGCTGGGCCAGCTTGTCGGTGTAAGTCCCCTTGAGCTTGGCCAGGCTGCGGTGCTCCAGGATGCGGGCGGGCAGCGGGTAGTCCTCAGCCAGTTTCTCCAGCACCTCTTCGTCGGTGCTGCGCGCGCCGGTGGCGGTTTTCTTGATGACGGGCAGGCCCAGCTTGTCAAAAAAGATCTCCCCCAACTGCTTGGGGCTGGACAGGTTAAAGGGCTGGCCGGCGATTTCGTAGGCCTCGGTTTCGAGCTGCACAATGCGCTCGCCCAGCGCCTGGCTTTGCGCGGCCAGGGTGGGCGCGTCAATCAGCACCCCATTGCGCTCGATGCGGTAGAGCGCCTCGCTGGTGGCGATTTCCAGGTCGTAAACGTATTTCAGGCCTGCATGCGCCTCGATCTGCGGCCACAGGGCCAAGTGCACGTCCAGGCACTGGTCCGAGTCTTCGCACGCATAGTGCGCGGCTTTGTCCACCTCCACCTGCGCAAACGGGATCTGGTGCGCCCCTTTGCCACACAGGTCTTCGTAGGTCACGCCCCGGCGGCCCACATGCCGCTCGGCGAGGCTACTGAGGCCGTGCGGCTTGTGCACTTCGAGCACATAGCTCTGGAGCATGGTGTCGTGGGCATAGCCTTGGACCTCGATGCCATGGTTCGCGAACACATGCCGGTCGTATTTGATGTTCTGGCCCAATTTCAGGCGGGCCGGGTTTTCCAACCAGGGCTTGAGTTTGGCCAGCACGTCGGCCAGCGGCAGTTGCTCGGGCGCAGCCGGGCCGTTGTGGGCCAGTGGGATGTAAGCCGCCTCGCCGGGCGTGACGCTCAGCGATATGCCAACGATCACAGCCCGCATGGCGTCCAGCGACGTGGTTTCGGTGTCAATCGCCGTGAGGGCTGATTGCTCGATGCGAGCCAACCAGGTGTCGAACAGCGCCCAGTCGAGCACGGTGGCGTATTTCAAATCACCCTGAACCGAGCTGGCAGCGATATCAAGCACAGGTGCCGCGGCTGGCTCCTCGTCAGCTGCCGATCCAAACAAATCGCCCATGTCCATGTCTTTGGGCTTGGCGGTTTTGGCTTTGCTCGCAGGCGCAGGCACGGCCCCACCCAGCGACTGCACCAGCCCCTTGAAGCCATAGGTCTGGTAAAAATTCAACAGCTTGTCCTTGTCCGGCTCCTGCAGGTGCAAGCTGGCGAGCGACGGCAAATCGGGGACCCAGCCGTTCAAGTCGCAATCGGTTTTCATGGTCACCAGCGCCCGGCCTTTGGGCAACCAATCCACCGCTTGGCGCAGGTTTTCGCCCGCCACGCCCTTGATGTCGTGGGCGTTTTCCATGAGCTTGTCGAGCGAGCCGTATTCCATCAACCACTTGGCCGCCGTCTTGGGGCCGACCTTGGCCACACCGGGCACGTTGTCCACCGTGTCGCCCACCAGGGTTTGGTAATCGATCATCAGCGAAGGCGGCACGCCAAACTCGGCCGTGACGCCCGCCACATCGCGCACCTTGCCGTTCATGGTGTCGATGATGGTGATGTGCTCGTTCACCAACTGACTCAAGTCCTTGTCGCCGCTCGACACCGTCACGGTGATGCCTTGCTGCGCGGCCACATGGGCCAAGGTGGCGATCACGTCGTCGGCCTCTACGCCCGGCACGTCCAGCACCGTCCAGCCCATCAGGCGCACCAGTTCGTGGATCGGCTCGATCTGCGAGCGCAAATCGTCCGGCATGGGGCTGCGGTTGGCTTTGTACTCGGGGTACAGCGCGTCGCGAAAAGTCGGGCCTTTGGCGTCGAACACGCAGGCGGCGTACATGGCTGGCACATCCTTGCACAGCCGCTCCATCATGTTGATCATGCCGCGAATGGCCCCGGTGGCGGGGCTCGTCGGGTCGCCCGGCACAGCCCGCAAATCGGGCATGGCGTGGAAGGCGCGGTACAGGTAACTGGAGCCGTCGACCAACAAGAGGGTCGGTTGGGATGTGTCGGAGGTGTTGTCGCTCATCCCCCGATTGTGTACCGGGTTAAGGGCTTGTCCGTCAAACGACCCCATGATCGGGTGGCCGGGCCTGCGCCAGGGCGATGTGGCAAAGCGAAGCGCCTCTGAGCCCTGGTGCGGGCCCGGCCACCCGATCTCCCCGCCAGTTCTGGGCAAACCCGGGCAGACCCGCAAAGGGCTGACTGCGCGGGGCCTCAGAGGCGCTTCGCTTTGCCACATCAGCCCCGCGCAGTCAGCCCTTTACGGGTCAGTTGGGTCTTTTCGCCCTCTACAATCAACATTTTGCTCACCCAAGCCAGACCCCTCTGGCGATTTGACGGTTTTCTCCCCCATGGCGGTATTCACCGAAGTCACCGAAGCCCAGGCCAACGACCTGATGCGAGCCCTGAACTTGGGCCAGCTCACCGCTTTGCGCGGCATCGAGGGCGGGATTGAAAACACCAACTACTTTGCCACCACCGATCAAGGTGAGTACGTGCTCACCCTGTTCGAACGCCTGACGCACGAGCAACTGCCGTTTTACCTGCTCCTGATGAAGCACCTGGCCGGGCGCGGCATCCCGGTGCCCGACCCGGCTGCCAACCAAGAAGGCGACGTGCTGCACACCGTGAGCGGCAAGCCCGCCGCCGTGGTCAACAAGCTGGTGGGCAAAAGCCAGCTGCAGCCCCAGGCGGTGCACTGCGCGGCTGTGGGCGACATGCTCGCGCGCATGCACCTGGCCGGGGCCGACTACAACCGCAGCCAACCCAATTTGCGTGGCCTGCCCTGGTGGAACGAGACTGTGCCCGTGGTGCTGCCCTACTTAGATTTGCCCCAAGCCGCCTTGCTGCGCAGCGAGCTGGCCTACCAAAACCACATCGCCGAGGGCGCAGCCTATGCCGCCCTGCCCCGTGGCCCGGTGCATGCTGACCTGTTCCGTGACAACGTGATGTTCGTCGGCGAGCAGCTGACCGGCTTTTTTGATTTTTACTTTGCAGGCGTGGACACTTGGCTGTTTGACCTGGCCGTTTGCCTGAACGACTGGTGCATCGACCTGCCTACAGGCGCGCACAACACCACACGCGCCCAGGCCATGGTTCAGGCCTACAACCAGGTACGCCCCTTGAGCGCGGCCGAACGCGCGTTGCTGCCTGCCCTTTTGCGGGCAGGGGCTTTGCGTTTTTGGATTTCAAGGCTGTGGGACTACCATCTGCCCCGCGAAGCGACCATGCTCACCCCGCACGATCCGACCCATTTCGAACGCGTTTTGCGTGGTCGGGTGCAACAGCCCATTTCCCTGTCTGACCTCGTCTGAACACCATGAATTTGAAAATCGTTCCCGCCAAAACTGGCCTCAAATGGGTGAGCCAAGGCATGACCACTTTCTGGCGCCAGCCACTGGCCTTGACCGGCCTGTTTTTTTTATTCATGGCCACGGTCTCGATCGTGTCGATCGTCCCTGTCGTGGGCAGCGCCCTGGCCCTGATTGTTTTGCCATCGCTGACACTGGGCATGATGGCCGCCACGCAATCAGCGACTGAAGGCAAGTTTCCCATGCCCAGTGTCTTGTTTGTGGCCTTCAAAGTCGGGCCACACCGTAAAACCATGCTTCATTTGGGCGGTTTATACGCAGTGATTTTTTTGGTTGTTATGTTTTTGTCCGCTCTGGCCGATGGCGGCACCTTTGCCAAGGTGTACTTTGGCGGACAAGCCATGACCCCCGAGGTCGTCACCGCAGATTCCTTCCAAAACGCACTCTGGGTGTCGATGCTGTTTTATATACCGCTGTCCATGATGTTCTGGCACGCACCCGCCCTGGTGCACTGGTACGGCATGCCCGCGGTCAAAAGTCTGTTTTTCAGTTTCGTGGCGTGCTGGCGCAACCTCAAGGCCTTTGGGGTGTATGTGTTCGCCTGGGGCGTGGTTTTCATGTTGGCAGGTGTCTTGGCGCTGCTGATTTCCAGCCTGTTGGGCAATCCGGGCTTGATGACGGCCACCTTCATGCCCCTGGCGCTGATGGTGGCGGCCATGTTCTTTACCTCGATGCTGTTTTCGGTGCGGGACTGCTTCTCGACCGATGTCTACGACGAGCCGCCCGCCAGCGCGGATCGGCCCGAATAAACAAGCTCAGTGGTGGTGACCGTGTGCACCGTGTGCGTGGCGGTGCGTCACCTCCTCGGCTGAGGCCGCCCGCACTTCCGTCACCTTCAGGCTCAGCGTCAGGTGCTGCCCGGCCCAAGGGTGGTTGCCGTCCAGGATCACCTGGTTGCCTTTGATTTTGAGCACGTTGAACAGCTGCTCGCGCCCATCGGGCGTGCGCCCGCGCAGCTGGCCACCCACTTTGACACCGGGCGGGAACTCGCTTTTGGGGATGGTCTGCACCAAGCTCTCGTCGCGCTCGCCAAAGGCGTCGGCCGGCGTCAGCTTCAAAGTGGTGGCAAAGCCCACTTCTTGGCCTTCGAGTGCGGCTTCGATTTTGGGGAAAGTGTTGTCATAGCCGCCGTGCAAATACGAGGTCGGCTCTTGTGCCTTGTCCAGCAACATGCCTTGGGCGTTGGTCACTTTGTACTGCATGGTGACGACGGTATCTTGGGCGATTTTCATGGGGACTTTCAGAACATGAATGGGTTTACACCAACGTGAGTTTAGCCACGCTCAGCGCCAGCCATTTCACACCGTGGCGCGGGAAGTTGACCTGCGCCCGGGCATCGGTACCCACACCCTCCACGGCCAACACTTTGCCTTCGCCAAACTTGGTGTGGAACACGGTTTTGCCCGCGCTGATGCCGTGTTCGGGCGCGGCTTTTTGCACCGGCACAGGCGGGCTTTTGTAGGTTTCGGTGCTCAGGCTGCTTTGGCCCCAGGCCGGGCGTGCATGGCGGTTGAAGGCCGGTGTTTGGGGCCAACCGCCACCCGGGGCGTTGCCGCCTCCGCTGGCGGCCTGGCCCAAGTTAGAAAAGCCGCTGTTTTTGGGCGTGACCCACTTGAGGCACTCTTCGGGCAACTCATCCAAGAAACGGCTTTTAAGGTTGTAGCGGGTCTGACCGTGCAGCATGCGGGTTTGTGAATGGCTCAGGTACAGGCGCTTGCGGGCACGGGTGATGGCCACGTACATCAGGCGGCGTTCTTCCTCCAGACCGTCAAAGTCGTTCATCGCGTTTTCGTGCGGAAACAGGCCTTCTTCGAGGCCGGTGATGAACACCGCGTCAAACTCCAGCCCCTTGCTGGCGTGCACCGTCATCAGTTGCACCGCGTCTTCGCCCGCTTGCGCCTGGTTGTCGCCTGCTTCCAGCGAAGCGTGCGTCAGGAAAGCTGCCAGCGGGCTCATGATCACACCGTCTTCGCTGAAATCGCCGGTCAAAACCTCGTCATCGCGAGGACCGATGGGACGTGGCGATCCAGCACTGGACTGCCGCGCTTCGCTCGCAGTGACGGCATTCAAACCATTGCTTGCCTCACTCACGCCGTCATCGCGAGCGAAGCGTGGCAATCCATCTCCTGCGGCAGTCAAGCCTTGGCTGGCCGGGCTTTGCGACAAGGCTTGCGGCATGGCCACCGCACTGCGTCCAAAGCCTTCTTGGGTGACAAAGCTCTCAGCCGCATTGACCAATTCTTCCAAGTTCTCAACGCGGTCTGCGCCTTCTTTTTCGGCGCGGTAGTGGTTGACCAGACCGGTTTTTTCCAACACCAGGTCAATGATTTCGCGCAGCGTCAGCCCTTCAGTCTGCTCGCGCAGCACATCCACCATGGCCACAAACGCGGCCAAATTGGCGCCTGCTTTGCCGGTGGTGGCGCTCACCGCATCGTGCAAGGAGCAGCCTGCAGCGCGTGCGGTGTCTTGCAACTGCTCAATGGAACGTGCCCCAATGCCGCGCGGCGGGAAGTTGACCACCCGCAAAAAGCTGGTGTCGTCGTGGGGGTTCTCCATCAGGCGCAAATAGGCCAGCGCGTGCTTGATTTCAGCCCGTTCAAAAAAGCGCAAACCGCCATACACCCGGTACGGAAACCCAGCGTTGAACAGCGCAGTCTCCAGCACCCGGCTTTGGGCGTTGCTGCGGTACAGCAGCGCCACTTCCTTGCGCTCAAAGCCGTCTTGCTTGACCAACTGGCGCAACTCTTCCACCAGCCACTGCGCCTCGGCAAAGTCAGACGGCGACTCCACCACCCGCACCGGCTCGCCCGCGCCTTGGTCTGTTCGCAGGGTTTTGCCCAAACGGGTTTTGTTGTGGCTGATCAGGTGGTTGGCCGAGTCCAGAATATTGCTGAAACTGCGGTAGTTTTGCTCGAGCTTGATCTGGTGCTGCACCTGGAACTCGCGCACAAAATCGGCCATATTGCCCACGCGTGCACCCCGGAAGGCGTAAATGCTCTGGTCGTCGTCGCCCACGGCCAAGATGGCGCATTCGCCACCCTCGCTTGGCAAACCCGCCAGCTGCTTGAGCCAGGCGTCTTGCAGCTTGTTGGTGTCCTGAAACTCGTCCACCAAGATGTGGCGAAAGCGGCGGCGGTAGTGCTCGCGCACATGCGCGTTGTCGCGCAGCAGTTCATAAGAGCGCAGCATCAACTCGCCAAAATCCACCACGCCTTCGCGTTGGCATTGCTCTTCGTACAGTTGGTAAAGCTCCACCTTGCGGCGGGTTTCATCGTCGCGCACCGGCACATCACCCGGGCGCTGGCCGTCTTCTTTGCAGCCCGAGATGAAATACTGCACCTGCTTGGGCGGGAAGCGGTCTTCGTCCACATTGAACTGCTTGCACAGCCGCTTGACGGCCGAGAGCTGGTCTTGGGTGTCCAGAATCTGAAAGGTCTGCGGCAATCCCGCCAGCTGATGATGCGCACGCAAAAAGCGGTTGCACAGCCCGTGGAAGGTGCCGATCCACATCGCGTTCACATTCACCGGCAGCATGGACTGCAGGCGCAGCTTCATTTCTTTGGCGGCCTTGTTGGTGAAGGTGACCGCCAAAATGCCGCCGGGCGAGACCTGCGAGGTTTGCAGCAGCCAGGCGATGCGCGTGGTGAGCACTCGGGTTTTGCCAGAGCCTGCCCCCGCCAAGATCAGGGCGTGTTCAGTGGGCAAAGCCACCGCCCGGTGCTGCTCGGCGTTGAGCTGGGCGAGCAAGGGGGACGCCGAAGCGTTCGGGGAGAATTCAGACAACATCTGTCGATTGTAGGAAGTTCGCACGCCGTGCAACACCTCACATGACACCCGAACCCGCAAGTGGCCTGCTCATCGTGAGCTGACAGCACCACCGGCTTGGATTTCGTCCACTTCGGGACACACGGCGCGAGCCGGGTGTGCCACGATGTTCGCTCTGCATAAATATTCCGACAAAGCGCCTTCCTCCATGACATCCTTCGCCAGGCCCTCGCCAAGACTGCCCCAAGACTGGCACCGCCAGGGCGCTGGCACCGGGGCAGTCCGCACATGAAGCTGTTTTATGGCTGGCGCATGGTGGGCGCGGCTTGTGGCATCCAGTTTTTGCTGGCGGCCTTTCTCACCCAGGCCTTGGGCCTGTACATTGCCGTGCTGTCGGACGAAATGGGCTGGAGCAAAACCACCTTGTCGGGTGCTGCCGCGCTGCAATCGGTCGAAGCGGCCATCATCGGCCCGTTGCTGGGCTGGGTGATGGACCGCGTGGGCCCGCAAAAAATGATCCGCTGGGGCATGGTGCTGTTCAGCGCCGGTTTGATGCTGCTCAGCCAAGTCGACAGCGTCGCCACCTTTTACGCCAGCGCCATCCTGATGGCCGTCGGCGCCAGCCTGGGTGGCTACTTTCCGCTGTCGGTGGCGCTGGTGCAGTGGTTCGAGAAGTTCCGTGCCCGCGCCCTGTCCATCATGAGCCTGGGCTTGGCCATGGGTGGGCTGGTGGTGCCGCTGATGGCCTGGTCCATTCAGGTGTGGGGGTGGCGGGCCACAGCGGCAGGGTCAGGTCTGTTGGTTTTATTAACCGGCTTGCCCATGGCCAGCATCATCCGTCGCCGACCCGAAGACCACGGCGAACACGTCGACGGCATCGACCCGGCGCAAGCGGCCGCCAACTTGGCCCAAGGACACCCTGCACCGCCGGTCCAGATCGAATTCACTGTGGCACAAGCACTGCGCACCCGAGCTTTTTGGATGCTGGCCATCGGACACGGACTGGCCCTGCTGGTGGTGTCGGCGGTGAACGTGCATGCCATCACCCATATGAAAGAAGGCCTGGGCTATTCATTCACCACCGCCAGTTGGGTGATCCTGATCATGACCTTTGGCCAATTGTCCGGCGTGCTGATGGGGGCCACTCTGGGTGACCGGTTTGAAAAACGCAAAGTCGCCGCTTTGTGCATGCTGGCCCACGGCCTCGGCATGCTTTGCCTGACCTACGCTTCGCACATCGCCATGCTGGTGGCGTTCGGGGTGTTTCATGGCATCGCCTGGGGTTTGCGCGGGCCTTTCATGCAGGCCATCCGGGCCGAATACTTTGGGCGCAACGCCATTGGCCTGATCCTGGGCCTGTCGGCCGCCATCATCGCGCTGGGGCAAATTGCGGGCCCCATGATCGCTGGGGTGCTGGCCGACCTCACAGGCGATTACCAGCTGGGCTTCAGCCTGTTGGCCCTGCTGGCGGCGCTGGGCTCACTGTCCTTCATGCTGGCCACCAAACCGGTGCTGCCCCGACTAAACTGAGAACTTGCCCCGATGCATAGGGGGGGCCAAAGGAGCGTCAGGCAATCCGGGTAGAATCAGCCACCGGGCCCAAGATTCTTGCGCCCGGTTTTTTTTGCCCTGAACCTGCAATGGGTTCATTTCAGGGGCCAGAAAACCGGCCAGGCCAAGCGCTCACTCGTTCCCTCAACGAATCCTTTTTTGGAGCTTGGTTTTCCCATGGAAATTTTTGACTACGACAACATCCTGCTTTTGCCACGCAAATGCCGCGTGGAAAGCCGTTCCGAGTGCGACACGAGCGTCACCTTGGGCAGCCGCACCTTCCGCCTGCCGGTGGTGCCTGCCAACATGAAAACGGTGGTGGATGAAACCATTTGCCTGTGGATGGCGCAAAACAATTACTTTTACGTGATGCACCGCTTTGATTTGGACAACGTCCAGTTCGTGCGCGACATGCACGCCCAAGGCGTGTACGCCTCGATCTCCTTGGGTGTCAAAGCCCCCGACCGCGCCACGGTGGACCAGCTTGCTACCGAAGGTTTGGTGCCCGAGTACATCACCATCGACATCGCCCACGGCCACGCCGACAGCGTGCGCGACATGATCGGCTACATCAAAGGCAAGCTGCCCACCAGCTTCGTGATCGCGGGCAACGTGGCCACCCCCGAAGCCGTGATCGACCTGGAAAACTGGGGCGCTGACGCCACCAAAGTGGGCGTTGGCCCTGGCAAAGTCTGCATCACCAAGCTGAAAACCGGTTTTGGCACGGGCGGCTGGCAGTTGTCGGCGCTCAAGTGGTGCGCCCGCGTGGCGACCAAACCGATCATTGCAGACGGCGGCATCCGCAGCCACGGCGACATCGCCAAAAGCATCCGCTTTGGTGCGAGCATGGTCATGATCGGCTCGCTGTTTGCCGGCCACGAAGAGTCACCCGGCAAAACGGTGGAGGTCGATGGTGCTTTGTTCAAGGAGTACTACGGCTCGGCCAGCGACTTCAACAAGGGCGAGTACAAGCACGTCGAAGGCAAGCGCATTTTGGAGCCGATCAAGGGCAAGCTGGTCAACACGCTCATCGAGATGGAGCAGGACGTGCAAAGCTCGATCAGCTACGCCGGTGGCACCAAGCTGATGGACATCCGCAAGGTGAACTATGTGATCTTGGGCGGCGACAACGCGGGTGAACACCTGTTGATGTGAGCCTCCAAGCACCCACAAAAAAGGGGAGCCTATGGCTCCCCTTTTTTAATCTGGAACTTTTGCTCCAATCAAAGGCATCAAGTCAGCGCAAGGCCCCCAGCGCCAGCATCAAGCCACTGACCACCAGCAAAGCGCAGATGATCTGACGCAACTGTGCCACGGGCACGCGGTGCGCCACCCGGTGGCCCAACCACACACCCAGCAGCGCCACACCGATCAGCACGGTCCACCGCTGCCAGATCCAGCCGCTGGACAAGCGCCCATCCCAAGCCATGCCCAGCAGCACGGTGGCCGCCGCCACAGAAATGATCATGGGCGTGCTGGCCCTCATTTGTTGGACATCTGGCAAGCGGCGACTGAGCCAGGCCACCACCACCGGGCCGGCCGTGCCAAAAAGCATTTCCACCAGGCCAATGGCGACCCCGACCGGCCAAGCCCAAACGGGTGCTGCGGTAGACGCTTGGGCCGCCTTCGGCCGCAAAGCATTGACACCCACGCCAGCCACATACACCCCCAGAAAAAGCAGCGGCCAACGGCTGTTCATGTGCTGCACGAGCCACAAGCCCGCCAGCGTGCCCAACACCATGCCCGGCAACAAACGGCGCAGCTCGCGCCACTGCACTTGCCGCCAGTTCAGCCCACTGTGAAAAGCCGATGCGGGCACGTCCATCAGCAAGGTGAGCGCCACCACAGCGGGCAAGGGCCACTTCCAGGCCAACAGGGGCACCACCACCAATGCCGAACCGAAACCCGTCAGGCCCAGCACGGTGTAGCCCAGCAAAACCACCCCAATGGGGTAAAGCCACTCTTCCATCCTGTTTCCTTATCAGCGTCAATCGGTCATGTGTTGTTGGACAAATTCGCGGAACACCGACAGGGCAGGCAACTCGGTGCGGCCGGTCAAGGTGATGAGGCCCAGTCGTGCCTGCCCTTTGAGAGGTGTGCGCATGGGCAACTCCACCAAAGCCCCTCGGGCCATGGCCTCCCGCGCTGCCCCAAGGATGCCCAGGTAAATCGCATCGGTCTGCCCCACCACATCCAGCAAGCTGGCGATGTCTTCGCTCTGCAAGGTGGTCATTTGTGCCGGGTTGGCCTGCGGACCGTAGTGGTCCACCAGCAAGCGGGCCACCTCTTGCGACAGCTGGATGGAGGCGATGGGGTAGGCCAGCAAAGCATCAAAGGGCGCGCCCTGGGGGTAGCGGCCCAGCAGCGGGTGCCCCTGGCGGCACACGAAGCCGGCCCGCATCTCCACCACATGCGCCACATTCAAGTCGGGGGCGGCTTCGACCCGCCTCACGTCCACCACCAAGGCGTCGAGTTGCCGCTCGCGCAATTGGTTCAGTTGCAGCTCGGTGGAGCCGCGCGAGACCGTGACCTGCACCGTGGGGTGGTGCCGGGCCATGAAAACCAACCAAGGCGTCATCAGCATCGCGTCAGGACCCGAGCCCAAACCGACCCGCAAGGTGCCCAGGCCCCCTTGCTGCAGCAAGGCGGCACCTTGCTGGAGTTCCTGAGCCTCGTGCACGATGCGCCGGGCCCGCGCTAGCACCGAACGGCCCAGGGGCGTGAGCTCATTTTTTTTACCCACCCGGTCCACCAAAGGTCCACCCAACTCCTCTTCCAACGCCTGGATGCTGCGGCTCAGGGCCGACTGGGTGATGTGCAATTTTTCTGCCGCGCGGCTGAACGAGCCGGTATCGGCCAGCGCCAGCCAGTGTTCCAAGTGCCTGAGGTTCATGTATTCATTTTACGAATGAATATTCGAAAAATAAGTCATTAGGCACATTAAATTGGAATTTTTACGATGCGTGTGTGGTCGTTTAAACCTTTCAACCCGAAATTTCAGGAGACAACATGAACGTCAAAACCCTTCTGGGCAGCCTGCTCATGGCCGCCACCGCAATCAGCCCCGCCCTCGCGCAAACCTACTCGGTCAAACCCATCAGCTTGATCGTGCCCTACCCGGCCGGTGGTCCATCCGACTTTTTTGCCCGCAAGGTACAGCCCGAGGCCACCGCCAAACTGGGCAAAACCGTGGTGGTCGAAAACCTGGGTGGCGCAATTTGCCACCACCACTGTTTTGGCGGTGCGCAACATGCCCGGCCACCCACATGGCCAGTTGGTGTTCCGCGATGGCCCGGCCATGGCGTCTTCTGACAATGTGACCATCACCATCGAAGGCACAGGTGGCCACGGGGCGCTGCCACACCGGGCAGCCGACCCGGTGGTGGCCGGTTCGGCCATCGTCATGGGCTTGCAAAGCATCGTGGCGCGCAACATTGACCCGCAACAAGTGGCCATCATCACCGTGGGCGCTTTCAATGCGGGTGTGGCCAACAACGTGATCCCGCAAACGGCCACGCTGCGCCTGAGCGTGCGATCGCTGGACCGGGACGTGCGCATTCTGCTCGAAAAACGCATCACCGAACTGGTCCACGCCCAAGCGACCAGTTATGGCGTCAAGGCCCACATCACTACCAGCGCGGTTACCCGGTGCTGGTCAACCACCTGCGCGAGACCGAATTTGCTCGCCAAGTGGGCGAAGAACTGGTCGGCGCCACCAACGTCACGCGCCAAGGTCGTGCACTCACGGGCAGCGAAGACTTTGCCTTCATGCTTGAGTAGTTGCCCGGCTGCTATTTGCTGATTGGCAATGGCGATGGCACGGGCGACGGCCACGGCGCCTGCATGGTGCACAACCCCGGCTACGACTTCAACGACCAGAACGTGGCCGTGGGCTCGGCCTACTGGTCCTTGTTGGTGGAGCGCTTTTTGCCCGCCCAAGGGTGAATATTTCAGGCCGGGCTTGGGGGTCCGGCCCACCTGGGCAGCTGACCCAAGAAGTCAAACAAAGGCACTGCGCAAGCCTTTCGCAGCCGATTCAATGCCCCCAAGCCCCTGCCTGCGCCAGCGCACAGACGGGTCTGAGACAATCGGGGCTGAATATGTCTGAGCTCATCCAAACCGTTTTGATTTACGCCCTGCCTGTGATCTTCGCCATCACGCTGCACGAGGCCGCCCATGGCTACGCTGCGCTGCGCCTGGGTGACAACACCGCGTCCATGCTGGGCCGCGTCACGCTCAACCCCATCCCGCACATCGACCCGGTGGGCACCATCTTGCTGCCGCTGCTGCTGTACTTCAGCACCAGCGGCGCGTTTTTGTTCGGTTACGCCAAACCCGTGCCTGTGCGCTTTGACCGACTGCGCCACCCCAAGCGCGACATGGTTTGGGTCGCCTTGGCCGGGCCGGGCGCGAATCTGGTGCAGGCGCTGCTTTGGGGCGTGCTTTTTTACCTGCTCACGGGCAGTGGCGTCACCGAGCGGTTTTTCATCGAGATGTGCAAAGCCGGCATGCTGACCAATGTGGTCATGTTCGCTTTCAACCTGTTCCCGCTGCCGCCGCTGGACGGCGGGCGCATCTTGGTCGGCGTGCTGCCCTGGCGGCAGGCGGTGCTGGTCTCGCGCGCAGAGCCCTGGGGCTTTTTCATCGTCATGGCCTTGGTGCTCACCGGCCTGATCAGCACTTGGTGGATGCAGCCCCTGATGCGCCTGACCTTTGACTTTTTGAAGCTCACCCTCAGTCCGCTGGCCGCCCTTTTGCGTTGATTTTGATTATTTGTTTGCTATCCCTCATGAACTCCACCATCCGCACACGCGTTCTCACCGGCATCACCACCACGGGCACCCCCCATTTGGGTAACTACGTGGGGGCCATCCGCCCCACGGTGCAAGCCAGTCGAAACACCCAAACCGACGGTTTTTATTTTCTGGCCGACTACCACGCGCTCATCAAATGCGACGAACCCGCCCGCATTCAGCGCTCCACCCTCGAGATCGCGGCCAGCTGGATCGCCTCGGGCCTGGACCCGGACAAAGTCACCTTCTACCGCCAGTCGGACATTCCTGAAATCCCCGAACTCACCTGGCTGCTGACCTGTGTGACCGGCAAAGGTGTGCTCAACCGCGCCCACGCTTACAAGGCGGCTGTCGACAAAAACAACACGGCTGGGCACGATCCGGACAGCGATGTGACGGCAGGCCTGTTCATGTACCCCGTGCTCATGGGCGCAGACATCTTGATGTTCAAGGCCCACAAGGTGCCCGTGGGCCGCGACCAGATCCAGCACATCGAAATGGCCCGCGACATGGCCTCAAGCTTCAACCACTTGTATGGTGAACACTTTGTTTTGCCCGAAGCCGTGATCGAGGAATCGGTGGCCCTCTTGCCCGGTCTAGACGGCCGCAAGATGAGCAAGAGCTACGACAACACCATTGCGCTGTTTGCCCCCGCCGCACAAATGCGCAAACAAATCTCGGCCATCGTGACCGACTCCAAAGCACCGGGTGAGCCCAAGGCCACCGAGGGCTCGGCACTTTTCCAGATTTACCAAGCCTTTGCCAGCACCGAAGAAACTGCGGCCATGGCCCGGGCCTATGGCGACGGCATCGGCTGGGGCGATGCCAAACAAATGCTGTTCGAGCGCATCGACCGCGAAATCGCTCCCATGCGCGAACACTACCAAGCCCTGATCGACAACCCCGCCCAAATGGACAAAATTTTGCGAGCGGGTGCCGATAAAGCACGCCAATTGGCCACGCCCTTCATGCGCGAGCTGCGCCACGCCGTGGGCCTGCGTGCCTTGTCATCGGGCAACATTGCCCCTTCAGCCAAAGAAGCCAGGATCGCGTTGCCCAGCTTCAAGCAATACCGCGAAAAAGACGGTCTGTTTTATTTCAAATTGGTGGATCCCAAAGGCCAAGTTTTGCTGCAAAGCCTTGGTTTTGCCTCACCCAAAGAGGCCGGCCAAACCATCGCTCGGCTGCAAAGCGAAGGCCCAGCTGCTTTGGCATCACTGCGGACCATGCTGGAGAACCCAAAGGAAACTTTGGAGGTTTTGAATGAAATTTTGGGGCTTTTGAAAGCCGCTCAAGAGAGCCTCGAAAAATGATTTTGTTACTTTAAACAAAAAAGATAGCAAAAACAAAACAAAACTGATATCCTTATACTTTAAGTTTAGCGCGGAGATTAAATCATGACTGTTTACGTCATTGACGACCACCCCCTGATGCGTGATGCATTGACCATGCTCCTGCATCGGGTCAAACCAGGCCTGAAAATCACCCCTATTCACAAGTTGAATGTGGTGGAATCAACTGTAGAAAAAAATGGCCTTCCTGAGCTGTTTTGTCTCGATTTGCAACTGCCTGACACGCTGGGCATGTCAGGCGTACAGGTCCTCAAGGCCAAATTCCCAGAAGTCCCCTTGGTGGTTGTGACCAGCTCCAGCGCCAGTGAATATGAAGAGCGATGCCTTGAAGCCGGGGCCGATGCTTTCATCGAAAAGTCCAACAGTCCAAACCAAATCATCGCCTCTTTGCGCAGCCTGCTGGTGACCGAGGAGCAAGCCGCCATCGAAGACGCGGCGACTCCTGCCGGCCCGACCAAGTTGTCCAAACGCCAAAAACAACTGATTTTGATGTTGGACCAAGGCTTGTCGAACCGCGATATCGCCGAAAAGCTGGACATCAGCGAACACACGGTCAAAGTGCACTTTTGGCGTTTGTTCCGTCGTCTGGGCGTCAACAGCCGCACACAAGCGCTGCACTTTGCCCGCACCAACGGCTGGTTGGGCATTTGATCGGGCTTTATGCCAGTTGTGTCCATCACCTTGTTGCCGGGTTACGAACCCGACACCCAACACCGCATGGTCAACCGCGTGGCCAATGCCGTTCGCTCGGTGATCGCAACCCCAGAGGCGGGCACAACGGTGTTCGTCAACGAAGTCAGCACCTACCGGCGAGACGGCAAGGTGTTCAGTGGTGGCCGCGCAGCACACCCAGTGGCCTCAGAGGTGGTGAAGTCTTTTTTGCAAGCCATGCAAGAGCGGGACATGGCCTTGGCACAAAGCTTTTTGCACCCGGAATTTGCCATGTGCTTTCCGGGTGGCGTGCAAATGCGGACTTTGCCCGAATTGATCACTTGGGCCCAACAGCGTTACAGCACCATCGGCAAAAACTACGCACAGTTCGAAGAGAGCTGGCAAGGCGATGCCACCGTGGTGTTTTGCCACGGCACCTTACATGGCACCTGGCTCAATGGCGAGACTTTTGAAGGCATCCGTTTCATCGACCGAATGGAAGTGCACGATGGCTTGATCACTCGCCAGGACGTGTGGAACGACTTAGCAGAGCACCGCCTGGCCTGAAGCAGGTCTCAGTCTTTCTTTTTGTCTTTGTCGCGGTTGATGATGTCGGGCGTCACGGCATCCACCACATTGACCACCGTTTTGACCCCGTAAATCACGGTGGATGCCGCGACATCGGCAATGGCCAGCACAGTGCATCCTTGCAACAAAGGCAGGCCCAAAAGAGCAACGATCAAGATCTTGGTTTTCATCATGTTTCCATTTCGCATTCAACAATGTTGCGGGGATGCGCTGAAGGCACACCGAATTGGCGCTGGCACGCCTGCCAAAAAACACCACAGGGTGCGGTTGACCGGACAATGAGGAAGGATCGATTTGTGGCCTGACTTAGCCAAAGCATCTGCATTTTATTCGCCCAGTCAAACGGGATTGTGAACAGCGAGGCAATCCCAACCACCAGCTTTTTGACATCTTTTCAAAATTCGGATCTGTCCCGGCATGGTGACGTCCCAAGTCATTTTTTGATTCATAAAGTATTGATAAATTTCATTTTTTTCGGCCAGCGTGACGCTGGGTCAGGCTGAGTTGGAAATTTCCAGTCACCGCTCTGCTTAACAATCTGCATGAGGCAGACGCGCTTCTAATCGGTACTGCTGTCGACTCAGTTGAACCCACGGGTGACCACCACTTTCCTAACGGTCTTTGATGGGTGTGTTTTGTGGTGCGGGCCCCTTCGACCCGCCGCCATTACCGGTGCGTTGTCCGTGACGGTCTATCAGGGCTACAACGTATTGACGTGATGCGTCAAACCCGTTCACACTCAGCCTCATCATCAAACCATGATCTGTGGGCGCAAGTAAACGTACCGCAATGTTCGATGACAACCACGATAACCACGGAGCACAAACATGACATTTCCCTTTCACCGCACCGCCATCACGATCGCCGCTTTGGTCTGCAGCGTGGGCGCAACCCAGGCACAACAGGTCAGACTGATGACCGGCCCACAGGGCGGCGCTTGGTACCCACTGGGTGGCGCTATCGCCAACATCGCCGACAAGGCGGGCGTTAAGGTACAGGTGTTGCCGGGCGCGGGTATCGCGAACGTCAAGGCGGTGGACGGTGGCAAGGCCGATTTTGGATTTGGTAACTCCATCTCCACCGTCGACGGTGTGGCCGGGCGCGCGCCATTCGAGAAACCGACCAAGAACGTGTGCAACGTCGCCAGCCTGTACCCACAGTACTACCAGGTGGTGGCCAACGCCGATGCCAAGATCAATTCGCTGAACGACCTCAAGGGCAAGTCGCTGGCGGTGCAGCCCAAAGGCAACACGGCCGAGTTCATCAGCATGCAGTCGCTCGAAGTGTATGGGCTCAAGTATGCCGACATGAGCCGTGTCAGCTACGTTTCTTACACCGATGCTGTCTCCCTGATGAAGGACAACAATGCACAGGCGTTCACCTTGGGAACAACGGTGCCGGCTTCGTCCATCATGGATCTGGCCTCTGCGCGTGACATCAAGCTGATCGGCATTCCAGAAGACAAGATTCAAGCCATGCGCAAGCTCAATCCGGGTTACACCAAGCTTGTGATACCAGCCGGCAGTTATCCGAAGCAGACCGCCGATGTGCCAACCATCGGGTACGCGACCCACGTGATCGCCCGCTGCGATCTCGACGAAAATGTGGTCTACAAAATGCTCAAGGGCATGGTCGACAACAAGGCCGATTTGGCCGCGATCGCCAAAGCCATGTCGGGCATCACGCCCAAGATGATGGCCGAGGACATCGGTGTACCAATGCACAAGGGTGCGCTGAAGTTCTACAAGGAAGCCGGCGCACTCTGAGGCCGTATGCCGGCGCGTGATGACGCGCGTGCTGGCCGATCACCGCAGCGCTGACGCTGCTGCGGATTTCCCTTGGCGCCCCGTCGCGCCGGAGCTCATCCATGTTGTCACTGCCCTTGGTCGTCTCACGCCGACTCATTACCACCGTGGCGGTGGCGATGTCGCTGTTCCATCTGTATGTGGCCTTTGTCGGCCCGCCCGACGCCTACGTGATGCGTGGCGCCCACCTGGCTTTCGCACTGGTGATGGCGTTTTTGATCATGCCCGGGCGCAATGGGGCCGCGACCAAGGTGGGCTGGTTCGACGTGTTGCTGGTGCTCGCAGCCTGCGCCGCTGCGTTGTATCCGACCATGAACCTGGGCTACATCCAGAACCGGATGTATTACGTCGACGATCCCATCTTGGCCGACTACATCTTCGGCGGGGCGCTGATTGTGCTGACACTTGAGGCCACCCGGCGCGCCACCGGTCTGGCCTTGCCGATCACAGCCCTCGTGTTCCTGATCTACGGACTGAGCATCGGCAACCAGTCTGTCGGCATCATGCTCGACCAACTCTACCTGACGACCGAGGGCATTTTCGGCATTCCGCTGTATGTGTCGGCCACGTATGTGATGCTGTTCATCCTGTTCGGTGCTTTCGTCGAGCGCAGTGGTGCCGGCCAGTTGTTCATGGACTTCGCCCTCGCGTTGGCTGGCCATACCTCGGGGGGGCCAGCCAAGGTGGCGGTGATCACCAGCAGCCTGTTCGGTACCGTCTCGGGCAGTGCGGTGGCCAACGTGATGACCACTGGCACCTTCACGATCCCGCTGATGATGCGCACCGGCTACCGGCCGGCTTTCTCTGGCGCGGTGGAGGCCGTGGCCTCGACCGGCGGCCAGCTGATGCCACCGATCATGGGCGCGGCGGCGTTCGTGATGGCCGAGTTTCTCGGTGTGTCCTATCTGACCGTGGCTGCCTTCGCGTTGCTGCCGGCACTGCTGTATTACGTCGCCGTGTTCATGGCTGTGCATTTTGAGGCCAAACGAATCGGACTGGTTGGACTGCCCAAGGCCGATCTGCCCCGGTTGCGCGAAGTGATTGTCGAACGCGGACACCTTTTCCTGCCGCTGATCGTCATCGTTGTCGTTTTGCTGGCCGGCTACAGCGCGGCATTCTCGGCCTTGTGCGGCATCGGCTCGGTCATTCCGACCACCTGGCTGCGAGCCAGCACCCGCAAAACTTTCACGGTGGGCGCCATCATCGAGGCGCTGGAGTCGGGCGCGCGCAATACCCTGGTCGTGGCGCTGGCCTGCGCAACAGCTGGCATCGTGATCGGCACCATCACCTTGACGGGCCTGGGCCTGACCTTTACCGGCGTGGTGCTGTCGCTGTCGCAGAACTCGTTGATCCTCGCCTTGCTGCTGACCATGCTGGCCGGCATCTTGCTGGGCATGGGATTGCCGACCACGCCGGCCTACATCGTACAGGTGGCACTGCTGGTGCCGGCGCTGGTCAAGCTTGGTGTGCAGGTCGAGGCAGCCCACCTTTTCGTGCTGTATTTCGCGGTGCTGTCCGCCATCACGCCGCCGGTGGCGATGGCAGTGTATGCAGCAAACGGCATTTCCCGCGGCACTCTGATGCAGACCAGCTGGGCTGCCGTCAAGCTAGGCCTGACCGGCTACATCATCCCATTCATGTTCGTGTTCGCACCGTCGTTGTTGCTGATAGGCGATTTCTGGGTCGTGGCGCTGTCCACGGTGACCGCCACCGTGGGTGTGATCTGTCTCGCCGGCGGGCTGCACAGCTACTTCTTTTTCGGCCTTGCACGCTGGTGGGAGCGGCTGCTGCTGATCGCCGCGGCTTTGGTATTGATCAAGCCCGGTTGGATGACCGACCTGTTGGGCCTGGCGCTGATCGGTGTCACCGTGGCCAGCCAGTTGATGCTAAGGGCCCCGGCCACTGGCAACGACACCATCAAGAAATCCTGACGCCCATATCGAAGATGACCTAAGCATTGCCGAGCAAGACCAGCGCTGTCGCAGGGCCACATGCCCAAGTCAGCTCTGTGTAGCGCTGCATCCACGAATTCCATCATTTCAAACTATGGACAAATCGTCGCGTTGTCTTTGCTTGCAATCCGGATTCTTCCTCGCCCGCTCAAAAACACTTCGTCAAAATGCCGATCCACAAAAGACCCATCAGAGTTTGGCACGCAAAGAGTGGATTTGATCTGGTTTGTGGTGTGGGTTGTTGGTCTGGCTACATACCTTGCAGCGTGACCTGATGCCACAAGGCACGCGCATTTAGAGCTGGGGGTTGATTGTCGAGCACGGTTCGCTGCCATCCAATTGATGGCATCGAACCTCCCATGGGCTGGAGTGCGGTTTCTTTACGGCCAATCTGATCGGTCGCACTTCACGCGCGAATTTGCTGAACCGGTGGGCATGTCCCCTCAAAAGTACCAAGCAACTCTTTGACTAGGCTGAAACATTGATTGGGGTTGGATTCCTTCTGCACCAAAACCGCACGAATCATGGATAAGCGTGAAAAAGCTCCTGACTTTTCGCCGAAGCGCGGCAACGCGGATTCCGGAAAAATTGCGACAGTGTCTCACTTGAACACCTGTCCCAAAATCGGGGTCCACTTCACTAGTTAAAAATTCCCAGAACCTAAAACTGCCAAGTTCAATGCTCAGGGAAATTACAGAAAAGATGTTGCACTAACACTTGGATCTTAATTCGAGTGCTGCTGTGCGCAAGGACTCCGAGCAAGTCTTGAAATTACGACATCAACCATTCCAAGATTTACGCAGGACCCCCTGCGGTCATTATTGGACGGCTTCAAGGCCTTTTCGTGCGATTTATCAATCGGCCAAATTCCCTGACTTTGGAGTCCACTTCAGGGTACTGTAGAAAACAAAGCCCAAACAAGCATTAGCATGTTGCGCCATCCTGCTATCAGATCACGCTAGGGCCCTTAGCGCCCTGGCTACTGGCTACTGGCTACTGGCTACTGGCAGCTTGCGGCTTGCAACTGTCAAAAGAACTGAAGGTGAATGCTCGTCAAGTACGCATAAACTTTCGTTAATTATTTGCAATCGGTACGGTTCAAAATCGGCTTTCGGACCGAGGAGGCGCGTTTAGCCTTGGTTCATGCCTGACGCAGGTGCCAGGCCTTGGGTCGGGTGAAGGTCTGGATGCCGTAGGTGGACAGGGTCAGGCCAACGCCAGAGTCGCCATAGCCGCTCCAAGGCAGGCGTGGGCTGACACGGTCGCAGCAGTTCCAGTACACAGTGCCAGCCCTGACCTGGGCCAACAACGCGCGGGCACGGGCCTCATTGGGCGTGAAGACGCCGGCGGTCAGGCCGTAACGGGTGTCGTTCATAAGCCCAACGGCTTCGGCGTCACTGGCCACCTTCTGGATGCCGATCACCGGGCCAAAGCTCTCCTCCTGCATGATCGTCATGCTGTGGTTCACGCCGGTCAACACCGTGGGCGCAAACCAGTTCCCGGGGCCGGGCAGGCGGTGCCCACCGCAGTGCAGGTTTGCGCCCTTGGCCATGGCATCGGCCACCTGGTCCTCCAACACCGCGAGCTGCGGCGCGCGGGTGATGGCGCCAATGTAAGTGTCCTCAACCGCCGGATCGCCGACTTTGAAGCTGTTGACAGTGGCCAAAAAAGCCGTCACGAAGGCATCGTGAATTCTGGCGTGAACATAGATGCGCTCCACCGAGCAGCAACTTTGGCCAGTGTTGTACATAGCGCCATCGGCCAGCGACTCGGCCGCCACTTGCGGGTTGGCGTCATCGCAAACATAGGTCGGGTCCTTACCGCCGAGCTCGAGTTGTAGTTTGACCAGGCGCGGCCCCAAGGCCTTGGCAATGCGCTCGCCGGTGGCGTGCGAGCCCGTGAAAAACAGGCCGTCGATCGGTTGCGCCTGCAAGGCTGCGCCCACCTCAGCCTCGCCCACCAGCGTAATGAAGACGTCAGCCGGAACACCCGCCGCATGCAGCAGGCGGGCCATGGCCAGACCGGTCAGGGTGGCGTACTCAGACGGTTTGTACAGCACGGCATTGCCGGCCAGCAGCGCTGGCACAAACACGTTGCCGCCTACGAACCAGGGGTAGTTCCAGGCCGAGATGTTGGCCACCACGCCCAACGGCGTGTGGTCTATCTGCTCCGTCATGCCGCCGTCGGCGAACACGGTTTCGGTGGCCAGGGTGGCATCCACCGCACCCAGAAAGAAGTCGATCCGGCCCATCAGGCCGTTAAGCTCGTTGCGCGACATCTTGATCGGCTTGCCGGTTTCGCGGGTCATGATGGCGGCAAGCGGTTCGAGTTCGGCCCGCACCGCGACTGCAAAGCGCTCGATGCAGGCCTTGCGTGCGGCCAGCGGCGTGGCCGCCCAGGCGGCCTGGGCGGCGCGGGCGCGCTCGGCTTTGTCGGCGACCGTCGCCGCGTCATCCGCGACTACAGTGGTGATCAGGGCGCCGGTTGCGGGGTTGTGAATGGCAAGGTGGTTCATACAGCGAGTTGGGGTTCTGAAAGGGGTAAGGTTTTGGCGGCCTGGCAGGCCTGGATGAAATCTGTCAAAAGCGGTGTGTCATCTAGCGTGCCGAGTTCCGGGCGGTGGAATTCGGGGTGCCACTGCACCGCGGCCAGGAAGCTGGGCCCGGTGTGTCGGATGGCTTCAATCATGCCGTCATGCGGGCAGCGTGCCTCGACCTCGAAACCGGGAGCCAAGTCTTTGATGCCCTGGTGATGAATGCTATTTATCTTGTGGCTAGAACTGCCAGCCAGCAAATGGCTCAGTCGGGTTTTTGGCACCAAGGCTAGGTCGTGGAAATTATGGTCGTAGACCTCGGCGTCGCGGTGTTTCAGCGCCAGTGGCATCTGCGTCGGGATGTCCTGGTACAGCGTGCCGCCAAAGGCCACATTGATCAGTTGCAGGCCGCGGCACACGCCAAACACCGGCTTGCCAGCGGCCACAAAGGCCTTCACCAGTGCCTGCTCGTACAGATCGCGAATGCGGTCGCCGCTCCAGCGCGCTTGCAATGGAGTTTCACCGTAGCTGCCGGGCCAGACATCGGCGCCGCCATGAAGCACCAGCCCGTCGAGCCAGTGCGCGTAATCGTCTAAGTGCACCTCGCCGCGGGCCGTGTCGCCGGCTGGCGAGGGCACCATCACCGGCAGGACGCCACCGGCCATGAGCCAGTGCGCCATCGACTGTTCGACGTACTGAAGGGTTTTGCTGGCAAAGGCGGTTCGCGCCGGGTCTGGGTGGAAAAAGCAAGCGCTGATGCCGATTTTCAGACGGTCTGCCGGCATCACATCGCCGCCTTGAACAAAGCCTCGAAGTCGGCAGCGGTGCAGGGGTGTGGGTTGGTCTGGTGGCAGATGTCGGCGGTGGCAATCGCCACCAGCCGCGGCAGATGAGCCGGCGTGACGCCGTGCGCCGCAAGGCCGCCGCTGATACCGACACTGGCCTTGAGCGTTTTCAGCCAGGGCACAAAAGCGGCTCCACCGCCCGCCACCCCGCAGACATGGGCCAGTTCGTCAAACTTGGCCGGCACCGCACTCAGGTTCCAGGCCAGCACGGTGTCGATCATCAATGCATTGGCAAGGCCGTGGTGCAGGTCGCACACGGCGCCCAGCGCGTGCGCGCAGGAGTGCACCGCGCCCAGGTCTTTCTGGAAAGCAATCGCCCCCATCATGGAGGCCATCATCATGTCGCTGCGCGCCTGCAGGTTGGTGGGCTGTTGGACTGCGGTCAGCAGGGCGGCGGCGGCAATGCGCGTGCCTTCGAGCGCGATGCCGTCGCACAGCGGGTGGTAGGCCGACGACAGGTAGCTTTCGATGTTGTGGGTCAGCGCGTCCATACCAGTGGCGGCCGTAACGGCGGCCGGCAGACCAAAGGTCAGCTCCGGGTCGGCAAACACCACCTTGGCCAAAATTTTTGGGCTGAACACTACGCGCTTGAGGTGGGTGTCGTTTTCACTCACCACGCTGGAGCGGCCCACTTCGGAGCCGGTGCCCGAGGTAGTGGGCAGCGCCACAAAATAGGGCAGCTCCTGCACGATAGGGCGCACCTGCGGGTGGTCCCACACGTACTCCAGAATGTCGCCCGGGTGGGTGGCCACGATGCCGACCACCTTGGCCACGTCCAGCGCGGCGCCGCCGCCAAAGCCGATCACGCAGTCGGCGCCATGCGCCTTGTAGGCCGCCGCACCGTCCATCACCTGATTGCAGGTCGGGTTGCCGAATACGCCGGCAAACACCGCCACCTCTAGGCCCTGCAGGTAGGTTTCGAATTCAGTCAGCACCGGCAGTGCGCCCAGCGCCCGGTCGGTCACGATCAGCGGGCGTTTGCAGCCGACCTCCAGCAAGTGGGCGGCCACCAGCTTGCGCGCGCCGGCGCCAAAACGTATGGGGGTAGGGAAGGCGAAGTTGGTAATGCTCATGGTGTCAGATGATCTCAAAGTAACGTTTCATTTCCCAGTCGGTCACGGCGTCCAGCCATTGACGCCATTCCCAGTCACGGGTGGCGGCAAAGTGGTCGACAAAACCGTCGCCCAGCCATTCACGGGCGATTGCCGACTGCTGGAATTTTCGGGTGGTTTCAATCAGGGTGCGCGGCGCGCGCGGGATGCGCTCGGCGCCGACATTCGTGCCTGTGATGGGCGGCGCGGTAAGCTTCAGGCCCTTCTCCACGCCATCTAAGCCGGCGGCAATCACCGCCGCCATCGCCAAATAGGGGTTGACATCGGCGCCCGGGCAGCGGGTTTCCAGCCGGGTGGCCTTGGGGCTGCCTGCGATCACGCGAAAACTGGCGGTGCGGTTGTCAATGCCCCAAGTCGGCTTGACCGGCGCCCAGAAACCGTCCACCAAGCGCTTGTAGCTGTTGATGGTGGGCCAGATCATCGGCGCAAAGTCCATCATGCAGGCCACCTGGCCGGCCAGGTAGTTCTCGAACAATTTGCTCATCTTGCGCGGGTTTTTCGCGTCATAGAACAGGTTGGTCTTGCCGTCTGACAGGCTTTGGTGGATGTGACCGCTGCAACCGGGCAGGTTCTGGTGAGGCTTGGCCATGAAGCTGGGCATGATGCCAAAGCGCGACGCAATCTCCTTGGTGCCGCTTTTGAACAAGAGCGCGCGGTCGGCCTGCGCCAACGCCTCGCTGAAAGCAATCGCCGCTTCAAACACGCCTGGGCCGGTCTCGGTATGCAAGCCCTCCACCGGCACGCCGAAGGCCAGCATCTCGTCCATCAGCGCGTTGAAAAATGGCCGGTTCTGGTTCATGCGCAGCAGTGAGTAGCCGAACATGCCGGGGGTCAGCTGCTCAGGACCGACACCTTTTTTGGCGGCCCAGCTCTGCGGCGTCTCGACAAAATTGAACCATTCAAACTCCATGCCGGTCATGACTTGGAAGCCCATTTTTTCGGCACGTTTGAGCACCCGTTTCAGCGCCTGGCGCGGGCATTGGGCATGCGCTGTGCCGTTGGCATTGACAAATTCGCCCAGAAAAAACGGTACGCCGTCGTCCCATGGCACGTGGCGCGCGGTGTCCAGGTCCAGCCGCGCCAGCGCGTCAGGAAAGCCGTGCTGCCAGCCGGTGGCGGTAGTGTTGTCGTAGGTGCTGTCCATCATGTCCCAGCCCAGCACCACGTCGCAAAATCCGAAGCCGCCACCGGGATAGGGCTCGGCCGCGCCAAGAAATTTGTCGCGGTGCAGGTACTTGCCGCGCAACACCCCGTCAATGTCGCTCACCGCCACCTTGACCTTGCTGGCATTTGAGCTCCGCACCGCCGCTACCGCAGGATGTTCAAGTGCTGCATTTGTCTTAGAAGTTGCCATGTGTATTGGATCCATTCGTTAACTTCATTTGACGGTCTTAACTTCCAGCAAAGCGGCTGGCGGCGAACGGTGCCAAGTCCAAAGCTGGCGTGCGCCCAGCCACCAGGTCAGCTACCAGGGCGCCACTGATACCCCCCAGCGTTACCCCAATGTGTTGATGACCAAAGGCATAAATCACCCTAGCTGAATCGCGCGAACGCCCCAGCACCGGCAAACCGTCGGGCAGCGTGGGCCGCAAGCCCAACCAGGGCTCACTTGGTGCGTCTAACCCAGGCACGGCGCGTTTGGACGAGAAATGCAGTAAATCCAACAGGCCCTGGTGGCGTTGGGACTTCATGCCCGCCAACTCCACCGTGCCGGCCACTCTCAGGCCCTGCGCCATGGGCGTCATGTAAAACCCGCGCTCGGCCCAGCCGATCGGGCGCGAAATCAGGCCGGAGGCACCCGGGTACATTATGTGGTAACCACGCTCGGTTTCCAGCGGCACCTCATCGCCACACTGGCGCGCCAGAGGTTTGGAGTGGGCGCCGGCGCACACCACCACCCAGTCGTGGCCGGTTTGGCCAGCGTCGGTGCTGACGTGGACCGCGCCTGCTTGTGGTCGCAGTCCGGTGACCACGCTGCTGGCCATCTGCATACCGCCCGCCACCAACGAGGTTGTCAACGCGCGCAGGAAGTCGGCTGGGCTGGACAGAAACCAAGAGCCCTGGTAGAGCAACCCTCGGTCAAAAATCGGGGCCAGACCCGGCTCTAAGCGGGCGATGTCGTCGCGCCCCTGCACCGTGAAGTTGACGCCCAGCGAGCGGCGCAGCGACAGCGTTGATTCAGACGCGGTAAAGTTAGTAGCGCCCGAGTACAGGTACAGGCACTCGCTGGGCTTGATAAAGGCCGCCAGGTTGGCCTGCGACGTCATCTGGGTATAGCCGTCTTGTGCCCGCGCCAGCAAGTGCGACAACGCAGTGGCCGAGGCGATGTAACGCCGCCGACCGGAGCTGGCCAGAAAGCGAAGCAACCAAGGCGTGATCTGTGGCAAGTAGGACCAACGCAGGCGGAAAGGGCTGTCGCCCGCCAGCAGATAGCGTGGCAGGTCGCGAAACACCGAAGGGTTGTTGACCGGAATGCAGGCGTAGTTGGCAAAGGTGCCGGCATTGCCAAACGAGGCGCCACCAGCCACACCGGCCGGGTCAAAGACAGTGACCTGGTGGCCATCCTGCATCAGCCAGTAGGCACTGGACAGGCCGACAAAGCCGGCGCCGATGACCGCGACATTGGCCATGGCTCAGTTCCAAAGGGCGGGCTGGCTGATGCCCGTGTCGAGTAGCTTCTGCGCCACAGTCTGACGCAGCTCGGCTGGGACGAGGGCGCCAATACAGCCGACATATCTACAGCTTAGGTAGTCGGCCATGATGTTAATGATGTTGGGATCCAGCATGGTTATTGCTTAAATCGGCAGTCGGTCGCGCAGCCTGTAGTAGCCGATCGAGGGCGCCAGAAACCAGGGGTTGCCGCTGTATAGCGGCCGGGTCTCAAATGCCAGCCCGTTCAGTGCGGTCTGCCCCTCTTTCAGGCCCAGCACCTGCTGCCCGATGCGCATGCCAAAATAGCTGGAGGTACCGACACCAGCGCCGCAGTAGCCCATGGCGTAGTGCATGCCCTCGTGCTTACCTAGGTGCATCAGTTCATCAAAGGTGTAAGCAACAAAACCGCACCACGAGTGGCTGATCGGCACCTCGGCCAGCTCAGGAAAAATGGTGGCCATGTCTGCATGCAGCTTGGGGCCACTGACGCGCGGATTGGTCTCCTGGTGCGACACGCGGCCACCAAACAAAATGCGTCGCCGGTCAGGTGAGGCGCGGTAGTAGAACACCACCTTTCGCGTGTCGCTGACAATGCGGTTCTTGGGGATCAGCCGGTCCATTAGGCCCTCGGGCAGCGGGTCTGTGGCGATCATGTAGCTGCCAATCGGGATCACGCGGCGCTGCAGCCAGGGGGTCAGGTTACCGGTGTAGCCGTTGGTGGCAATCACTACATCACGCGCCAGCACAACACCACGCGCCGTGGTCACGCGAAACTGCGCGCCCTGCTTGTCGATAGCGCTGGCTGGGCAGCGCGGGGCTACCTGCACCCCGGCCGCCAGTGCCCGTTCCAGTAAGCCCTGGTGGTAGCGCGCCGGGTGTACCGAGCAATGCTGCTCATAGACCACGCCACCCCAGTAGCCATCCGAGCCCAGTTCGCGCCGCTGCTCGGCGCGCGGCACCACATGGGCGCGCACCTCCAAGCCCTTGGGCTGCTTGGTCAGCTTGGCAGCCAGGGCTTCGTATTGCGCAGCATTGTGCGCTGCATGAAAGCGCCCGACCTGGCCGAAGTCGCAGTCAATACCTTCGCTGCGCACAAACTCGGCAATCCAGGCCAGCGACTGCTGGCCCTCGCGCAGGATACCAAAGGCACGCTCCTCACCGTGGCGCTTGGCCAGTTGGTCGAAGCCGGGTTTGATGCTGGTGGATATCTGTCCGCCATTGCGCGTGCTGCAGCCCCAGCCGGCTTCCTCGGCGTCCACCACCAGGGTGGAGCGGCCGCCGCGTGCGGTTTGCAGGGCGGCATGCAGGCCTGTGTAGCCCGCACCTATCACCAGCACATCCACCGTGGCGGGCAGCACTGCATCCGGCAGGCTGGGCCGCTGGGCGTTGTCCCACCAGTAGGGCGTAGTTTTGCAGTGGGCCATCAGGTCGTCGTGGGTCATGGGGCATGTGTCCTGGTTGCGGCCAGCACCAGATCGGCGCCTTTTTCGGCCAGCATTAGGGTAGGGGCGTTGGTGTTGCCCGAGGTGAGGGTGGGGAAGACGGAGGCGTCAATCACTCGCAGGCCCTGTAGGCCATGCACGCGCAACTGGGCGTCCACCACGGCCTGGCGCGGGTCTGTGCCCATGCGGCAGGTGCTGACCGGGTGGAACACGGTGGAGGCGCGCTGCGCGATGTCGTCCATGATCTGGGCGTGCGAATGCACGCCGGGCCCTGGTGTGAGTTCTTGCTCAATCACGGCCTGAAAGGCGGGTGTGGCCGCCAGTCGGCGCACCAGGCTGGCGGCGGCGTACATGGCGTCTCGGTCATGTTGCGTGGCGAGCGAGTTGGGCACGATGCGCGGCGGTTGCAACGGGTCGGTACTGCGCAGTGTCAGGTGGCCGCGGCTGTCAGGCCGGCAGGGCTGCGCGCTCAGGGCAAAGCCGGGAAAGGCGTCGGGCGCCGTCAACTCACGCTTGCCTGGCACCGCGCGCTGGTAGCTCAACGGCGAGAAATACAGCTGCATGTCGGGGTGCGCCAGTCCCTCGCTCGAGCGGCAAAAACCACCGCCTTGGTTAACGCTGAGCGCCAGCGGACCGCGCCGGGTGGTCAGGTACTGCAGGCCGGCCCAGAGCTTGGCCGGCCACGGCCCCAGCTGGTTGTTGAGCGTGGGCACGCGTGAGCGGTACACGTAGTCGATGCACAGGTGATCTTGCAGGTGCTGGCCCACGGCCGGGCTGTCCAGCACCAGCGGCAGTTGCAGCGCCGTCAGCGCGCCCGCTGGGCCTACCCCGGAGAGCTGCAGCAGCTGCGGTGTGTTGATGGCACCAGCCGCCACAATTACCTCGCAGCGGGCGCGGCTGCTGTGGCGCTGGCCGTGCTGCAGGTACTCGACACCGGTAGCGCGCAGCCCGTCAAAACAGATGCGCGTGGCCAGCGCGCCTGTCTCTACCCGCAAATTGGCGCGCCGCCGCGCTGGGCGCAGGTAGGCGCTGCTGGCCGAGGCCCGTACGCCATGGCGGGTGGTGATCTGGTTGATCGCCACGCCCTCGTTGGAGGCGCCGTTGATGTCTGGGTTGCGCACCAGGCCGAGCTGCTCACCGGCGCGCAGGTAGACCTCGCATAGCGGGTGCACTTGGCTGGAGACATCGCTCACCTGCATCGGCCCATCGGCACCTCGAGTTTCGCTGGGTCCGTGTGGACTGTCCTCGAGCTTCTTAAAATAGGGCAGCACATCGTCCCAGCCCCAGCCGGTATTGCCCAGTGCAGCCCAGTCGTCAAAGTCACGCTGCTGACCGCGGATGAAAACCATGGCGTTGATGCTGCTGGAGCCGCCCAACACCTTGCCGCGTGGCCAGTAACCTTGACGCTCAGCCAGCCCCGGATCGGGCTCGGTGCGGTACATCCAGTTGACCTTGGGGTTGTAGAAAGACATGCCGTAGCCAATCGGGGCTTTCAGCCAAAAGCGCTGGTCACTGCCTCCGGCCTCCAACAGCAGCACGCGGTGCCGCCCGCAAGTGGTCAACCGGTTGGCCAGCACACAGCCGGCCGATCCGGCGCCAACTACGATGAAATCAAATTCGCTCATTCGCTTGCCATTAAATACGACATGCGGATCATCCCACTGGTATTGGATGGGTGCAAAGGTCCGCTTTAGCCAAAATTACAGGCCACGAGTGAACAGGCGGACTAGCGGGCTTGCGTCTTTTGCTTGACGGCCAAGCTTAGGTGGGCTTCAAGCACCTGCGCCAGCACCTCAACGCCGGCGGTGATCAGCTTGGGCGAGACGCCGGCATAACCCATCACCAAGCCGTTGACGGCCACAGGCGACAGCGCAAATCGGCTGATCGGAGAAACCGTCACTTGTCGCTGCTCGGCATCTCGGGAGATGGCCGTTTCAGACATTGAAGCAGGCAGCAACGCAATGGTGTGCAGGCCGCCGTGTGTCGGCTGTACATCAAGTAGGCCGGTCAGTCGCTGGTGTGCAGCGGCCATCAGTACATCGTGGCGCTCCCGGTAAATCAGTCGCATGCGACGCACATGGGACGCAAAATATCCTTCGTCGATAAATTCAGCCACCATCGCCTGGGTATGCGAGGGCACGCCCGGCAAAAACTTGCTCATGATGGTGCCAAATGTGTCTACCAGCGTCGGCGGCACCAACACGTAGCCCAAGCGCAGTGCCGGAAACAGCGACTTGCTGAAGGTGCCAACATAAATCACCTGGCCGTTGGTGTCCACGCTCTTAAGCGTGGGCGGCGGCCGTCCGGTGAAGAAGAATTCGCCGTCATAGTCGTCCTCAATCACCCATGCGCCAGCGCGCTCGGCGGCGTTCAGCAGAGCAAAGCGACGCTCAAGGCTCATCACGTTGCCCATTGGTTGCTGGTGGGACGGTGTCACAAAAGCCAGCCGGAACTGCGGGCTCAGGCGCAGTGCCTCGTCCACCCGCAAGCCTTCGGCATCAACCGGAACTGGCACTAGGTTAGCGCCGCAAGCGATCAGGCTGTTGCGCGCACCGATGGCGCCAGGGTTTTCAAACCACACGTTCTCGCCCGGGTTGAGCAGGGTAGAACCAATCAGGTGAAAAGCCTGCTGCGCGCCACCAACGATAAAAATTTGTTCGGCTTCGCAGGCGATGCCGCGGTTGACGCGCAGGTGCGAGGCCAGCGCGCGGCGCAATTGGGGCAAGCCATCCGGGTCGCCATAGCCCAGTATGTCGTCACGTGCGCCACGCAGATACTTGGCCGACAGACGCGCCCATTGCGCCATCGGAAACACATCAAACGCTGGCAGAGCGGTGGTGAAGGCTCGAGCCATGTGCGGTAGCCGCTTGCGGTCAGCAAAGCGGCTCACCGCCTTCGCCATCATGCCGGACAGTTTCGGTGCAGAGTACACCAGCGGCGGCGCATCGGGCTGCTGCAGCTTGGGTCGGCTTACGTTGAGCACGGCACTGACAAAAGTGCCAGCCCCGGTACGGGACTCCAGCAACCCCTCGGCCACCAGGCGGTCAAAAACCTCTATCACGGTGTTACGTGACAGGCCCAAGTCGCGCGCCAGCGTTCGACTGGCCGGAAGGCGTTCACCAGCCAAAAAGCCACCAGTCAAAATCATTTCGCGAAGAGCAATGCACAGCTGGGTGCTGACCGGCTGTTGGACTTCACGGTTGATCTGGATCGACAGAAGTAGCGAGCCGCCTGCGCGTTTGACCATCAGGAGTAGGGCATATAAATCATCACAATATGGTATCACCCATTGTTCAAAATGGACCTTTGAGTCCACCCAATTACCAACGATTATCAGTCCATGAAGATCCAACGAATCGAAACCTTTTCCGACCCATTTGTCAGCTTTACCCGGGTGACTGCCGAAGACGGCACCCAAGGCTGGGGCCAAGTGTCCACTTACCACGCCGACCTCACGGCGCAAATTCTGCACCGCCAGGTGGCGCCCTGGGCCCTGGGCCACGACGCAACGGATATCCATGGTCTGAGCGCACTGGTGCCAGAGCGCGAGCACAAGTTTCCGGGCTCGCACCTGTACCGGGCACTGTGCGGGGTCGAGACCGCGCTGTGGGACCGGCTGGGCAAGGCCGAAGGCAAGCCGGTGTGCGAGTTGCTGGGCGGCGCGCCGCGACGCCTGCGCGCCTACGCCTCGTCTATGAAGCGCGATATCACGCCCAAGGACGAGGTACGCCGACTGCAGGGCTTGCGCGACCAGTATGGCTTTGACGCCTTCAAGTTCAGGGTGGGCGCTGAATATGGCCACGACAAGGACGAGTGGCCCGGCCGCACCGAAGAAATTGTGCCCGCTATGCGCCTTGGCCTGGGCGATGCAGTGGAACTGCTGGTGGACGCCAACAGTTGTTACTCGCCGGCACGCGCCATCGAGGTCGGCCGCCTATTGGAGGCCAACGGCATCTGCCATTTCGAGGAGCCCTGCCCGTACTGGGAGTTGGAGCAAACCCGAACCGTGCGTGAGGCTTTGTCGATTGACGTGACCGGTGGTGAGCAGGACTGCTACCTGCCGATGTGGAAGCACATGATCGCCATGCACGCGGTGGACATCGTGCAGCCCGACGTCTGCTACATGGGCGGCATGGTGCGCAGCCAGCAGGTGGCGCAAATGGCGCACGCGGCCGGCCTGCCCTGCACCCCGCACAGCGCCAACCTGTCGCTGGTGACACTGTTCACCATGCACCTGCTTTGCGCCATTCCCAACCCTGGCAAGTACCTTGAGTTCTCCATTGAGGGCTCCGACTATTACCCCTGGCAGGAGGGTTTGTATGTGGAGTCTCCCTACAAAATCAGGGATGGCCATATCGAGTTGCCGGCAGGTCCGGGCTGGGGCATAGAGATCCACCCCTACTGGCTGCAACGCGCCAGCTACCAGATGAGCGAGGTGAGCTGAGTGACCCCTGAACTGCAGCGCTGGGTGCAGGAGGCACAGGCCACCGGCACGCTGGCAGATTTGCCGGACTGCCACTTCATTGACGGCGCTGCCGTGGCCTCTGCCGATGGCGGCACCATGGAGACGCTGGACCCCGGCACGGGTCGGATGTTTGCCCGGTTTGCCGCCGGGCAGGCGGCAGATGTTGATGCCGCCGTGCAAGCTGCCAACCGCGCCCTCAAAGGCCCCTGGCGCGACATGGCGCCGGCACAGCGCGGCCGCGTGCTGCACCGGGTGGCGGATCTGATTCGGGCCAACGCAGCGCGCCTGGCCGTGGTTGAGACTTTGGATGCCGGCAAACGGCTAGTGGAGGCCTTGGGCGACGTGGCAGGTGCCGCCAACTGCTTTGACTATTACGCTGGTGCATGCGATAAACACCAGGGCGACAGCCTGCCGCTGGGGCCGGACTACCTGGCCTATACCCTGCATGAACCGGTGGGTGTCACCGCCCACATCATCCCTTGGAACTACCCCCTGTCCACCGCCGCACGCGGCCTGGCGCCGGCACTGGCCGCCGGCTGCACAGTGGTGGCCAAACCGGCAGAACAAACGCCGCTAACCGCGCTAATGCTGGCCGAGCTGTGCCTCCAGGCTGGTGTGCCAGCTGGGGTCTGCAATGTGGTGACCGGCACCGGGCGCGAAGCTGGCGCGGCGCTGGCGCGCCACCCCGGCATCCACCACATCACCTTCACCGGCTCGGTCAACACCGGCATTGATGTGATGCGCTCGGCCGCACCCAACATCACCCGGCTGGTGCTGGAGCTGGGTGGCAAGTCGCCACTGCTGGTGCTGGCCGATGCTGATCTGGACCAGGCTGCCGACAACGTGATGGGCGCAATTTTTGAAAACGCCGGGCAGATTTGCTCTGCTGGCTCGCGCCTTCTGGTAGCGCGCTCTGTGCATGAGCAAATGGTGGCACGGGTGGCGGCGCGTGCGCAGGCCCTGAGTCTGGGCCATGGCCTGCGCGATCCCGGCATGGGCCCGTTGAGCTCCGAGGCGCACCTGAACAAGGTGGCGGGCTACGTGGAACGGGCGCGGGCACGCGGTGTGGCGGTGCGTACCGGAGGAAACATCCAGCCAGACCCGCATACAGGGCTGGGCTGGTTTTATGAACCTACCCTGCTCGATAACCTTGCGCCCACCGACGAGGCTGTTCAAGAGGAGATATTTGGCCCAGTTCTTTGTGTTCAGGTGTTTGATGACCTTTCCGAGGCGGTGGCCTTGGCCAATGGCACGTCGTTCGGTTTGGTGGCTGGCATATTCACAAAAGATCTTAGTGCCGCGCACCGACTGGCGCGTGACATCGACGCAGGGCAGGTTTATCTCAATGAATACTTTGCCGGCGGCATCTCGGTGCCATTTGGTGGAAACAAGCGTTCCGGTTTTGGACGCGAAAAAGGCATGGAGGCATTGCGCAGTTACTGCAAAACCAAGAGCGTAGTGGCGCGTTTGTGAGTGCCATTCCATTGTCATATTGGTATGTCGATGTTTCGAAAATGGCCCTAGTGCAAAGGCCACTGGGTTTTTAAAGTGAAATCATGTCAGTCCATCCCGGTGCTGACGTAACGACAAGTTTTTTAAAGGAGTGTTGCGATGATGAAGCATTTCAAGGTCCGTTTCGTGGCGCTTGCCACTGCAACCCTAGCAACAAGTTTTACTGGTCATGCGCTTGCCCAGTTGACCGTTGTATCTTTTGGTGGCTCCTATCAGGAGGCCCAAAGTAAAGCCTTGTTTGTCCCAGCGGCCAAGACCCTTGGCATCAACATCAAGGAAGAAACCTACACTGGTATTGCCGCCGTGGCGCTGCAAGTCAAGGCTGGAGCGGTAACTTGGGACGTCGTTACCAGTGGCTCTGGGGGTGCGGCTGCATCGGGCGCTGAAGGGATGTTAGAGCCTCTTGACTACAAAATGATTGATTCGAGTAGTCTGATCCCTGGAGCTGCAACGCCTTTCTTTGTGTGCGGCGATGTTTTCTCAACGGTGATTGCTTGGAACACAAAGACCTATGGAGATAAGGGACCCCAGAGTTGGGCCGATTTCTGGGATGTCAAAAAGTTTCCCGGTAAGCGCTCCTTCCGCAAGGGTGGAGAGTTTGTTTTGGAGCCCGCGCTGATGGCAGATGGCGTGCCAGCGAATAAGGTCTACGAGGTTTTATCATCTCCGGGGGGCATGGAGCGGGCGATCAAAAAGCTCAAAGAGCTCAAACCACACGTTGCTGTTTGGTGGTCTTCGGGTGCGCAGCATGCTCAGCTGATGAAAGACGGTGAAGTTGACATGATCACGGGTTGGAATGGCCGCTTCGATGCCGTGGCGAAAGATGGCGGCAAGGTTGCCTACACCTTCAACCAAGGATCTAACGACATGGATTGCTATGCGATTCCTAAGGGTGCTCCCAACAAAGCCAACGCCATGAAATTTCTCAACGAAATCATGAAGGCTCCTTACCAGGCTGAATTCACCAAATACATCAATTACGGCCCCACCAATAAAAAGGCTTTTGAGGGTAATACGATACCGGCTGCAACCGCAAGGCTGAGCCCTTCTCACCCAGAGAATCTTGCTAAGCAACTCCAGATTGATCAAGCTTGGTACGTAAAGAATAGGGCCCGTGCAAACGCCCTTTTTCAAGACATGTTGACTGAGTAAGTCATTGACATAAACCCGTTTACGGGCCTGTCCAACTACCGACGACTTAGCCCCCAACGGGCGGTCGTCTTTTTTTAGAATGAGCCTGTCATGGCAAGTCATTTGTCACTACCGATCACCATCACGCAAGTGACCAAATCATATGGCAAGGTTTTTGCCCTTGACCATGTAGACTTGAACATCAAGAGCGGTGAGTTCCTGACCTTGCTTGGCCCTTCGGGCTCGGGCAAAACGACACTTCTGACGGTTTTGGCCGGCTTTACCAGGCCCGATGGTGGCAGTTTGAAGTTCGGGGACACGGAAATGATCACTGTGCCGCCGCACAAGCGCGAAGTTGGCATGGTTTTTCAGAACTATGCCCTGTTCCCTCACATGTCCGTGGCGGGCAATGTGGCTTTTCCGCTGAAATTGCGCGGTATATCTGGTGGTGAAGCTGCTCGTCGCGTTGAGCGGGCGCTGGAGATGGTGAGGCTAGGGGGCTTTGGCAAGCGCGGCGTAGACCAACTTTCTGGTGGTCAGCGTCAGCGCGTAGCGCTTGCGCGCGCCATGGTGTTTGAGCCGCGCATCATGCTGATGGATGAGCCACTATCGGCACTGGACAAACAATTGCGCGAACACATGCAAATCGAATTGCGCCAATTGCATGAGCAACTGGGTATGACCACGGTGTACGTCACACACGACCAGCGTGAGGCTTTGACTATGTCAGATCGCATCGCAGTCATTCAAGGCGGACGAATCATGCAAATCGACTCGCCTCGTGTTATCTACGAGCGCCCTGCCAATCGCTTTGTTGCTGAATTCATCGGAGAATCCACTTTTGTGCCTGTAACGGTGGCGTCTGGCCAACTGACACTTGCTGGTCAAGTGCTGAAGACTGCTGAGCCACTGCTGATGGACGGCGCTCGCTTGTTGTTGCTAAGGCCTGAGCGCTTACGTGTGCTGAGCACCACCGAAGACCCAGGGCAAGGCTTCAACGTGTTGCAGGCCAACTTGGTACACACCGTTTACCAAGGGGACAGTTCACTGATGCAGGTATCCATGACCGATGGCACGCTACTGCAAGTGCGCAGCGCATCGATTGGACCGACCGATGGTGCCCAACTGTCGCCGGGCCGACCATTGCGTTTGGCTCTTGCGGTACACGACACAGTGCTGCTTTCGACTGAAGGATCTCCTTCATGACAGCCTTGCCCAATGCACTCGCCTTGCAACGTCGAGCGCGCTGGGAACGGCTCGGGCTGGTCAGCCTCATTGCACCAGCCTTTTTGTTGATCCTGCTGACCATGCTGGTTCCTGTGAGTTGGCTGTTTTACCTTTCGGTGTTGTCAGATGCTGGTGCCTTTAGCTTGGAACACTACCAACGTATGTGGGATCAGCCCTCTTACGGACGCACATTTGTCACCACATTCAAGGTCAGCCTGCAGACCACAGTCATATGCATCCTGCTGGGCTATCCATTGGCCTATTTCTTGTCTGAGTTACCCAAACGCATGGCCACCTTGTGCATGGTGGCAGTTCTGCTACCGCTGTGGACCTCTCTCTTGGTGCGGACCTATGCTTGGCTTGTGCTCCTACAGCGAAAAGGCTTGATCAATAACTGGGGCATTGAATTGGGGCTTTGGGACGAGCCGCTGACACTGGTGCACAACCTGACTGGCACATTGATTGGCATGGTGCACGTGATGCTGCCCTTTCTCGTGCTGCCGTTGTATTCGGCTATGCGTGCAATTGACCGAGACTACCTGCGCGCTGCTGCCAACCTTGGTGCAGGTCCGTTGCGCAGATTTTGGCTTGTATTTTTCCCACTCGCCCTTCCCGGACTGATCACTGGAACACTCATTATTTTTATTCTATGTTTGGGTTTTTATGTCACACCCGCGGTGCTGGGTGGCGGAAAGGTCATCATGGTTGCGGGTCGAATAGCCAACGATATTGAACTCTTTTTTAATTGGGGGTCTGCCAGTGCTTTGGGTGTGGTACTGCTGATTCTGACCACCCTACTGATTTTTGGCGCCATGCGGCTAGCCCGAATTGGATCGGCTTTATTTAATCGGCGCGAATCATGACTTGGCTAATGCGTTCAGCTACTGAGACCCAGATCACGCATCGGGCTCGGCTATGGCTTTACACCACGGCCATTCTGGTGATGGTCTTTTTGGTGATTCCCACGTTGTTGGTAATACCCATGTCGTTTTCCGCCTCACAGTACCTAGAGTTTCCACCGAGTAAATGGTCGTTGCGGTGGTACGAGAGCTACTTCAACTCAAAATCATGGATGGATGCGACAGCCACCTCCCTGAAGGCCGGGGTATTGACGGCCTTATTCGCCACACCGATTGCCACTATGGCTGCTTATGGCTTGCATGTAGCACGACTTCGACACAGCAACATGCTGCTGATGCTATTGCTGACCCCGATAGTCATACCGAACATATTGATTGGTATCGGAATTTTTTATGTTTATGTGCAGCTCAAACTGGTCAACTCTATGCTGGGTTTGGTGCTTGCCCACAGCATGCTCGCTATACCGGTGGTCATGCTGGTGGTGGGGTCTGCATTGAAAACCTTTGACTTGGATCAGGAGTTGGTCGCACGCAGCTTGGGGGCTTCGCGAATCAAGGCTTTTTGGATGGTGACGCTGCCGCAAATCAAGTTTTCGGTGATCACTGGGGCGGTGCTGGCATTCCTGACATCATTTGATGAAATCATCGTAGCGCTATTTGTTTCTGGCGGACCCAATTCGACGCTCACCCGAAATATGTTCAATGCTTTGCGCGACCAAGTGGACCCGACCATTGCAGCTGTTTCAACACTGATCGTACTGGTCACAACCTTACTGCTGGTGATCACCCAGTATGTCGGGCGCGATAAATAGCTTTTGAGCGTTGCTTCACTGCCCAATGATTTTTCACTCACCCAACCCACCACCATGAACATTCAACGCATAGAAGCCGGCCCCCGTTTGTCAGAGGCGGTCATTCACCAAAATACCGTGTACCTGACCGGCCAGGTCGCAGACGAGGGCTGCGGTCCCGATATCTACACACAAACTCAACAGGTTTTGGCCAGCATTGACCGTATTTTGTCGCTTTGTGGAAGCGACAAAAGCCATGTGCTGTCAGCCACCATTTGGCTCACCAACATGGACACCTTTGCCGACATGAACCGAGCTTGGCAAGAATGGGTGGTTCCTGGACATACGCCAGCTCGGGCCACTGTGCACAGTGCCCGATTGGCCGGCCCGGAATACGGCGTCGAGATCAAGGTGATTGCGGCACAGGCCTGAGCTTCTTGAGGGCCTGCCAACCCTCGCGCTTGATCCGCTGCAAAACGGCCGCCCAGCGCCCCTTGGATCGTTCTGCTAGGGGCGTCGAGACCTCAGATCAAAAGTCCAGAGTCTGCAAACGCACTGCTGGGAGTAGCTAGGCTGGCACGTCTGCTAAGTAGCCGGTGCCAACGTCCACAACCGCAGAGGCAAGGTCAAATGTGTGGCCATCTGCGAGTTCCCACTCAACATGGGTTTTGGCGCTGAAACAAACAAGCGCCCGGAAGGCGCTTGTTTGCTAACTGACTGGCGGAGAGGGAGGGATTCGAACCCTCGGTAGGGTCGCCCCTACGCCTGATTTCGAGTCAGGTACATTCGACCACTCTGCCACCTCTCCTGATTCGGTGTCGTTTGTCGGAGCCATTATTCTATCAGGCCCGCAGGGTCTCCAAGCCGCCCAAATAAGGCCGCAGCACCTCGGGCACGGTGACCGAGCCGTCGGCGTTCTGGTAATTCTCCAAAACCGCCACCAGCGCACGGCCCACAGCCAAGCCCGAGCCGTTCAAGGTGTGCACCAACTCGTTCTTGCCTTGCGCGTTTTTGAAGCGGGCTTGCAGGCGACGCGCCTGGAAAGCCTCGCAGTTGGAGACCGAGCTGATCTCGCGGTAAGTGTTTTGTGCGGGCACCCAGACCTCCAGGTCATAGGTCTTGCTCGCGCCAAAGCCCATGTCGCCCGTGCACAAACTCATCACGCGGTAGGGCAAGCCGAGCTTCTGCAAAATGGCTTCGGCATGGCCCGTCATGGCTTCGAGCGCTTCGTAGCTTTGATCGGGATGCACAATCTGCACCATCTCGACTTTATCGAACTGGTGCTGACGAATCAGACCACGCACATCGCGGCCACCACTGCCCGCCTCGGACCGGAAGCACGGGGTGTGCGCCGTCAGCTTGATGGGCAGATCGCTCTCGGCCAGCACCTCGTCGCGCACGATGTTGGTCAGCGTCACTTCAGACGTCGGAATCAGGTACAGCGCTTGGCTTTCCTCGCCGTCTTGCCCGCCCTTGTTGGCCGCAAACAGATCGGCCTCGAACTTGGGCAACTGGCCGGTGCCGCGCAGCGTGTCGGCGTTCACGATGTAAGGCGTGTAGCACTCGGTGTAACCGTGCTCTTGTGTCTGTACATCGAGCATGAACTGCGCCAGCGCCCGGTGCAAACGGGCCACTGGTCCGCGCATGAAGGTGAAACGCGAGCCGGTCAGCTTGGTGCCCGTCTCAAAGTCCAGACCCAGCGGGCCGCCGATGTCCACATGGTCTTTGAGCTCGAAGTCAAAACTGCGCACGGTGCCCCAGCGGCGCACCTCGATGTTGCCTTCTTCGCCCCCGCCCACAGGGACCGATTCGTGCGGCAAATTGGGCACAGCCAGCAGCAAGTCTTGCAACTCGGCTTGGATCACCTCCAGGCGCTGGGCCGAAGCGTCCAGCTCGTCCTTGATCGCGCCCACTTGGGCCATCACGGCATCGGCCTCGGCGTGCTGACCCTTGCCTTTGAGCATGCCAATTTGTTTGGACAGGCTGTTGCGCTGGCTTTGCAGCTCTTCGGTGCGGGTTTGCAGGGTTTTGCGCTCGCCCTCCAATGCGCGAAACGCCTCCACATTCAAGAAAGGCTGGGGGGTTTTACGGGTCTGCAGACGCGCCACGGCAGCGTCGAGATCTTTGCGGAGTAGAACAATGTCAAGCATGGCGTGATTGTAATGATGCCTGCGCCTCACCATCTCGGCGGCCCGTCACGCAGCACGTCACGTCAAGGCGCGCAGCCCAACTCGCCGTCACTGCGAGCCGCGCAGCCCAACTCGCCGTCAGTGCGAGGAGCGCAGCGACGTGGCAGTCCATCGATTGCCGCGCTTCGCTCGCAATGACGCCCAAAATCCACCTCACTGCGAGGCGCGCAGCCCAACTCGCCGTCACTGCGAGGAGCGCAGCGACGTGGCAGTCCATCGATTGCCGCGCTTCGCTCGCAATGACGTCCGAAATCTACGTCACTGCGCAGCCCAATTAACCCTCACTGCGAGGCGCAAAGCGCCACTCGCCTCAATCGTGTTTGAGGCCTTTGGGCAGAGGAAACTTGATGGTTTCCCGGATGCCGTCCAGGGTGCGCACCGACACCGCTCCCATCGCACGCAAACGCGCAATCACCTCTTGCACCAGCACATCGGGGGCCGAGGCACCTGCGGTCAGGCCTACTTTTTGCGCCCCATCAAACCAGGCCTCTTGCAAATCGGCTGCTGAGTCCACCATGTAGGCGGGCGTGCCCAAGCGGTCGGCCAGCTCGCGCAGGCGGTTGCTGTTGGAGCTGGTGGGGCTGCCCACCACGATCACCACGTCCACCAGCGGCGTCATGAGTTTGACGGCGTCTTGGCGGTTTTGGGTGGCGTAGCAAATGTCTTGTTGTTTGGGCTCGCGCACTTGCGGAAAACGCGCTTTGACCGCGGCCACGATCTCGGCCGCATCGTCCACACTCAGTGTGGTTTGTGTGACCACGGCCAGCAAATCCGTTTGGGCGGGTTGCACTTTGGCCACGTCCTCCACGTCTTCCACCAAATGGATGCCGCTGTCGAGCTGGCCCATAGTGCCTTCCACCTCAGGGTGGCCCTTGTGGCCGATCATGATGAATTCGTAACCCTCTTTGTGCAGCTTGGCCAGCTCCACATGCACCTTGCTGACCAGCGGGCAAGTGGCGTCAAAAATGCGGAAACCGCGTCGCTCGGCCTCTTCCTGAATGGCCCGGCTCACGCCATGGGCGCTGAAAATCAACGTGGCTCCGGGCGGCACATCGGCCAGCTCTTCGATGAAGATCGCGCCTTTTTTTTTCAGATCGTCCACCACATAGGTGTTGTGCACGATCTCGTGGCGCACATAAATCGGTCGGCCAAACTTGGTGAGCGCATGCTCCACGATGTCGATCGCACGGTCCACCCCGGCGCAAAAGCCACGTGGCTCTGCCAACAGCACTTCAGACGTCATCACAGCACCCCAATCAGTTCGACTTCAAAGGTCACAGGCTGACCGGCCAGCGGGTGGTTGAAGTCAAACAACACCGCGCCCTCCTCGTTCACTTGCAGCACCGTTCCGGCGTAAGAACCCAGCCCATCGGGGGTAGGGAACTGCACCACATCGCCTGCCGCGTATTTTTCGGTCGGGTCACCCAGTTCATTGAGCAACTTACGCGCCACCCATTGCTGCATGTCGGCAATGTGCTCGCCAAAGGCTTCGCCCGCAGGGATCTCCATGACCACCCGCGTGCCCTCGGCCAAACCCAGCAAGCGCTGCTCCACGGCGGGCGACAAGGTGCCCGAACCCAGTGACAAGGTCGCTGGTTTTTCACTGAAGGTGTTGATGATGTCCCCCTGCGGCCCGGCCAGGCGGTAGTGAAGCGTCAAAAAAGAACCGGGTTCGACAATGGACATAAGGGTTTTCGTGGTTGCTGCCCAAATGGGCAAACAGGCATAAACAAGGCTCTATTGTAAAAAGCCCGGCTAGCCAGTCCCGATCAAAGGGCTTAACCGGACCGAGGCCGCTCCAGGGAGGGGCTTTCCAATGAGCATCAAGGACTTGCCGCTTGACGCGCGTCCGCGCGAAAAACTGCTGGCGCGTGGCCCACAGGCCCTGAGCGACGTGGAGCTCTTGGCCATTTTGCTGCGCACGGGCATGGCGGGCAAAAACGTGTTCCAGTTGTCCGAGGAGCTTCTGGGGCAGGATGGCATCGCGGGCCTGCTGAACGCCACGGTGCCCTCGCTCAAAATGGTCAAGGGGCTGGGGCCTGCCAAACAGGCCGAGCTGCTGGCCGTGTTCGAGTTGGCCCGCCGGGCGCTCAGCCAGCGCCTCAAAGAGCGAGAAGCCTTCCAAACGCCGGGCGCAGTCAAGCAATACCTGCAGCTGCAATTGGCCCATAAAAACCACGAAGTCTTTGCCGTGCTGTTTCTGGACCACCAAAATCGCATGCTGGCCATGGAAGAGCTTTTTCGCGGCACGCTCAGCCAAACCAGCGTCTACCCGCGCGAAGTCGTTCTGCGTGCCCTGCACCACCAGGCCGCAGCTGTGGTCTTGAGCCACAACCACCCCAGCGGCTCGGTGCAGCCCAGCCGCGCCGACGAACACCTGACCCAAACCCTCAAGGCGGCTTTGGCGCTGGTGGATGTGCGCGTGCTCGACCACATCATCGTGGGCCAAGGCCAGTCGCTGTCGATGGCGGAGCAGGGCTTGATGTAGCCATCTTTTCTGGTCGCGGCCTCGCTGAGACGCTGAGACGCTGAGACGCTGAGACGCTGAGACGCTGAGACGCTGGGGGGCTGGGGGGCTGGGGGGCTGGGGGGCTGGGGGGCTGGGGGGCTGGGAGGCTGGGGGGCTGAGGGGCTGGGAAAGTGCACCACATTTAATAAAACCGTCATTGCGAGCGAAGCGCGGCAATCCATGCCTTGCAGCCAATACATGGATTGCTTCGTTCCTCGCAATGACGGATCAATCTTCGTTCCTCGCAATGACGGCTGGTTCTGTGCGCCTTGCCACAACAGCTAATGCGCCGTGCCCCTGATCACAAAAACCGTCACGGCGAGGAGCGCAGTGACGTGGCAGTCCATGTTTGACTGCGCAGCCGGTAAACTCGCATCTTTTATTTTCAGCGTCCGCCATGTCCCACTACCACCTCTACGCCATCGGCAACGCCCTGGTCGATACCGAATACGAAGTCTCCGACGAACTGCTGAGCACCATGGGCGTGAGCAAGCGGCACATGACGCTGATCGACACCCCCCAACGCGCTGAACTGCTCACCCATGTGCAAGGCCTGCATGCCCGCCGCACCGGCGGCGGCTCGGCCGGCAACACGGTGGTGGCGCTCGCGCAATTGGGTGGCCAAGCGTTTTATTCGTGCCGCGTGGCGGACGACGAACTGGGCGCTTACTACACCCAAGACCTGCAAGCCAACGGCGTGGCGACCAACCTGACGCACACCCGCCCCACCGAAGGCCAAACGGGCAGCTGCATGGTGCTGGTCACGCCCGACGCTGAGCGCAGCATGTGCACCTTTTTAGGTGCCACCTCGCAACTCGACGCCAGTGCCCTGCACCCGCAGGACATCGGCAAGTCCAAAATTTATTACATGGAAGGCTACCTGGCCGCTTCGCCCACAGGCCTGGAAGCCGCCGTCCAAGGCCGCCAGATCGCCATCGAGCACAAAGTGGCCACGGCGTTGACCCTCAGCGACGTGAGCATGATCAACTTCTGCCGCGCAGGTCTGGAAGCCATGATCGGTGACGGTCTGGACTACCTCTTTGCCAACGAAGAAGAAGCCCAAACCTGGTACGGCACCTCCGATCTGGACACCATGATCGGCCAGCTGGCGGCTTTGGCCAAAACCGTCTGCCTGACGCGGGGGCCCAAAGGCTGCATCGTGATGCAAGGCGCCCAGCGCATCGAAGTGCCCGCCGTGCCCACCCAAGCGGTCGACACCAACGGCGCTGGCGACATGTTTGCCGGCACCTTTTTGTACGGCATCACGCACGGTCACTCACCTGCGCAAGCCGCAGCACTGGCCAACCGCACAGCGGCGGCGGTGGTCAGCCAGCACGGCAACCGATTGACCCAGGCGCAAATGCAAGCGATCTACACCGAATTCCAGCAAGCCTGACCATGAAAAAAATCCTCCTTTTGGGCTCTGGTGAGCTCGGCAAAGAGTTCGTCATCAGCGCCAAACGCTTGGGCTGCCACGTCATTGCCTGCGACAGCTACGCCAGAGCGCCCGCGATGCAAGTGGCCGATGAATCTGAAGTATTCAGCATGCTCGACGAAGTCGCGCTGCGTGCCGCCATTGCCCAGCACCAGCCCGACCTGATCGTCCCCGAGATCGAAGCCATCCGCACCGAAGTGCTGCTCGATGTGGAAAAAGAAGGTTTTGAAGTCATCCCCAGCGCCCGCGCGGCCAACCTGACCATGAACCGCGACCGCATCCGCGACGTGGCCGTGGGCCTGGGCGTGCGCACCGCCAAATTTGCCTACGCCGACTCCGCCGCCGAACTACTTGCCAAAGCGACCGAGATCGGTTTCCCGGTCGTCATCAAACCCGTCATGAGTTCATCGGGCAAAGGCCAGAGCGTGGCCAAGACGGCCGCCGATGTGCAAACCAGCTGGGACTACGCCTGCGCAGGCATGCGCGGCGACCGCCAAAAAGTCATCGTCGAAGAATTCATCCACTTCGAGTTTGAAATCACCCTGCTCACCGTGCGCCAACGCAAAGGCCCCACCCTGTTTTGCCCGCCGATTGGCCATGTGCAAGAGCGCGGTGACTACCAATACAGCTGGCAGCCGCAGGGCATGACGCCTGAGCAAATCCAAGCCGCACAAGACATGGCCGACAAAGTCACCACCGACTTAGGGGGCGCAGGCCTGTTTGGGGTGGAATTTTTTGTGACGAAAGACGAAGTCATCTTCAGCGAGCTGAGCCCCCGACCCCACGACACCGGCATGGTCACGCTGACCAGCCAGAACCTGAGCGAATTTGACCTGCATGCCCGCGCCATTTTGGGTCTTCCGATCCCGCGCATTGACTGCGTGGAAGGCGCCAGCGCCGTGGTGCTGGCGGACAAAGACGGAAAAAACCCAACCTTCACGGGCGTGGAAGCGGCGCTGAGCGAGCCTGGTGTGGACGTGCGCATTTTTGGCAAACCCACCACCCGCCCCTACCGCCGCATGGCGGTGGCGCTGGCCCAAGGCCCCAACGCCTTGCAACGCGCACGCGACGCGGCAGCCAAGATCAACGTGGTGGTCTGACCTCATGAGCACCATCCTTGTCACAGGCGGTGCGGGCTACATCGGCTCGCACACGGTCGTGGAACTGCTGAACGCAGGGCACCAGGTGATCATCGTGGACAACCTGTGCAACAGCAGCATCGCGGTGTTCGAGCGCATCCACCAACTGGCCAAACCCAACTTCCGTTTTGTACAAGCCGATGTGCGCGATGGTGCGGCGCTCGACCACCTTTTTGCCGAGCAGCCGATTGAGGGCGTGATCCACTTTGCAGGCCTCAAGGCTGTGGGCGAATCGGTGGCGCAGCCTCTGCGCTACTTTGACAACAACGTGGGCAGCACCCTGGCCCTGCTGCAGGCCATGGACCGGGCCGGTGTGCGCCGCATCGTGTTCAGCTCGTCCGCCACGGTGTACGGCGACCCGCAGCAGGTGCCCATCACCGAGGACAGCCGCCTGCAGGTCACCAATCCCTATGGCCGCACCAAACTCATGTGCGAGGACATCCTGCGCGACCTGCAAGTGTCTGACCCGCGCTGGCAAGTGGCCATCTTGCGCTACTTCAACCCGGTAGGGGCACACATCAGCGGCCTCATCGGTGAGCACCCGAATGGCATCCCCAACAACCTGATGCCCTTCATCACCCAAGTGGCAGTGGGTCAACGCGAGTTCCTGAGCATCTTTGGCCGCGACTACCCCACACCCGACGGCACGGGCGTGCGCGATTACATCCATGTGGTTGACTTGGCCCAGGGGCATTTGGCCGCGCTCCATTACCTGCAAACCCAACAAACCAGCATCACCGTGAACTTGGGCACCGGGCGCGGGGTAAGCGTGCAGGAATTGGCGGACACCTTTGCCCGCGTGACCGGCGTGCCGGTGCCCTACCGCTTTGTGGACCGCCGCCCGGGCGATGTGGCGGCCTGCTACGCCGACACCACACGGGCGCGTGAAGCCCTGGGTTGGCAGGCTCAGCTGGGGGTGGAGCGCATGTGCCAAGATGCCTGGCGCTGGCAATCACAAAACCCCAAAGGGTATTAAAAGGGCTGGGCCTGGTGGTCAGCCAGCGTCGTCTTCAAGCGAACTTTTCAGCCTCGGCCCACAGCGCAGCCGCAGCATCTTTGGCCGCCAACAGGGGCTGGCCCTGCATCGGCCAGTCAATACCCACTGTGGGATCGTCCCAACGCAAGCTGCGTTCATGGGCGGGGTACCAGTAATCGGTGGTTTTGTACAAAAACTCGGCCGTTTCACTGAGCACCACAAAGCCGTGCGCAAAACCTGGCGGAACCCACAACTGCTGGTGTTTTAGTGCGTCCAAGTACATCCCCACCCACTGGCCCAAGGTGGGCGAGCTTTGGCGCAGGTCCACCACCACATCAAACACACGGCCTTGCACCACGCGCACCAGCTTGCCCTGCGGGTGCTGGATCTGGTAATGCAAACCGCGCAGCACCCCTTGGGCCGACTTGCTGTGGTTATCCTGCACAAAGCTCAGGTCTACGCCGGTTTTGTCGGCGAAGTCGCGTTGGTTGAAAGACTCGAAGAAAAACCCCCGGGCATCACCAAACACCTGAGGCTCCAGAATCAGCACGTCAGGGATGGCGGTGGGTGTGACGGTGTAGGGCATTATTTGAGCAAGTTCAAGAGGTATTGGCCGTAAGCATTTTTAGCCAAAGGCGCGGCCAGCTTTTGAACCGCAGCGGCATCGATCCATTTTTGATGGAACGCGATCTCCTCCGGACAAGCCACCATCAGGCCCTGGCGCTTTTGCAAGGTGGCAATAAAGCCCGCCGCTTCGAGCAAGCTGTCGTGTGTGCCCGTGTCCAGCCAGGCATAACCACGGCCCATGATCTCGACGTTGAGCTGACCCAACTCCAAATAGCGCTTGTTCACGTCGGTGATTTCGAGCTCACCCCGCGGCGAGGGCCGGATGTCGGCGGCGATATCGCAGACCTGTTGGTCGTAAAAATACAGGCCCGTGACCGCAAAATTGCTCTTGGGAACTTTGGGTTTTTCTTCGATCGACAAGGCCCGAAACTCGGCATCAAAGTCGACCACGCCGTAACGCTCCGGATCGTGCACATGGTAGGCAAACACACTGGCCCCGGTGGTGCGGGCGTTGGCACTGGCCAGCAGCTTGACCAGGTCGTGGCCGTAATAAATGTTGTCACCCAGCACCAGGGCGCTGGGGCCTTGGCCCACAAAGCCTTTGCCGATGATGAAGGCCTGTGCCAAGCCATCGGGGCTGGGCTGCACCGCGTACCGGATGCTCATGCCCCACTGGCTGCCGTCGCCCAACAGTTCGGTGAAACGCGGCGTGTCTTGTGGCGTGCTGATCAGCAGCACATCGCGGATGCCCGACAGCATGAGCGTGGTCAGCGGGTAATACACCATGGGCTTGTCGTAGACCGGCATGAGTTGCTTGCTCACCGCTTGGGTCACGGGGTACAGGCGGGTGCCGGAGCCGCCTGCGAGGATGATGCCTTTTCGATTTGTCATGCCGCATTTTAGGAGGTCTGGCCTCTGTTCATTGACCTTTTTAGCCCGTTTTGACCTGTGTTCAAACTGTTGCCACCCCCAATACCGTGGCAATAACACTCTCGCCGTAGGGTTCATTATTGTTTTCGCTATGATGACGATCATGTTTAAATGGCCTATCTGGATATTGCTGGTGTTGTTGCCCCTCAAATTGTGGGCAGGCTCCTTCATGCCCGTGCCTGCGCCCTCACCTTCACCTGTGTCTGCTACCAGCCACCATGAAACTGCCACCTTGGTCAACACGCCATGTCTGCATGCAACTCCTGATTGCCAAGAAGTTGCGAACGGCCAATCACAGCCCTATCACCTCGATCATGCCCAACATCTAGATCACGCGAAACACACACCAGACGCCGGTTCAGCGCTCAACAACCCCCATGCCCACCACGACGGCATGGTCATGGATGCGGGCTTTTGCCCCGACGGACCGGGCTGTTTGACCTGCTCGGCTTGCCACATCGTGGCATGCCTGCCGGTTAACGCACAACGTTTCACCAACCTCACAGCTTCGGCTGCTCCGGCCACCCCCTTGGCCACTTGGTTTGGCCATGCTTGGCCGCCTCTGATCAAGCCGCCCATTTCCTGAAAACACCTTTTTTCGCTGTACTTGAATCAACTCACCACAGGTTGACCACGTGCACCTCTCGTGTTTTCAGGAGTTTTCATGCCATTCCCATTTCAGGTCCACAGCGGCCTTTCTCACCCGCCCCAGCGCAGGTTAGCCACACTTTGCCTGGCCCTCATGTCCTGCTTCGGTGTGGCCAACGCCAGCACCCACAGCCCCACACCACAATCCAGCCATGCAGGTCACCACGGCGTATCGCCCGCCTCTGGGCCCACGCCAAAAACCACTGTGCCCCTGCCCAATTCGTGGACAGAGGCCAACGACACCGTGGGTCAGTTTTTACGCGGCCACATTGACATACTGCGCTGGGAAATAGACAAAACCCCAAAGTCAGGCATGGGTTCCAAAGACCAAGCAGGCAAAGACACGCTCAGCCTAGACCAAGCGTTGAAATTGTCTTTGCGCGACCAGCCCCAATGGCTGCAGCGGCCCAGCATGAACGCGACCGAACGGTCGGCGCTCAACACCCAACTGCAAGCCCAAGTCTTGCGCATTCAGCGTGCCTGGATTGAAGCCGTCTCGGCCCGCCAATCGGTGGCCCACAGCCGCCAAGGCTTGGAAGCCGCACAAGCCGGTGCTGAGTTGGGCGAGCGCATGGCGCACATTGGTAACTGGAGCCGCGCCCGCCAGATGCAAGAAGAACTTCTGCTTTGGGAGGCGCGCAGCCAACTGCAAAACGCCGAACTCAAAGCCTTGCAAACCCACTTGGCTTTGTGGCAATTGATAGGCCAAGCCGACGCCGTAGAGTTGCCCGATTTGCCCGATTTGCCCGATTTGCCCGATGCCCGCTTGCCCAGCGTGGACGCTTTGACCGCGCAAGCCTTGGCCGCCAACCTCAAGTGGGTCAGCTTAAAAACCGATGCCGAACGACTGATCAAGGGCCAAACAGCCACCAGCTTGGCCCAAGCGCGACAAGCCCTGCAGCCTAGCCCAGCCAAGGCCCCTGGCCACAGCATGACACCCGACGCCTTCACGCGCCTGGCCCCCTCGCTGCTGCCCGCCAACGTGCCTTGGAACCACAGCACCGAAAACGCACTGCAAGCCCAGGCCCAGGCAGATGCCCTGCAGCGTCAAATCCGGGCTGATGTGCGCTTGGCCCATGCGGCCTACCTGCACGCCCACACACAAGCCACACAAAATTGGCCGCAGCTGCTGCGCCTGCACACCGCGCTTGAGCAAGAAAACCTGCTGCGCTACAACGGCATGCTCAAAAGCACCTGGGACCTGCTGGCCAGTGCACGCCAACGCATTCAAAGCAAGCAGGCCCTGCACCAGGCCCAAACCCAGGCTTGGCTGGCCTGGACCGACCTGCAAGCCGTTCTCAACGGCCTGCCCTACACCGGCCAACTGAACCTTGACGCTGGCAAAACGACATCCCCACCTTCTGCAGGACACTGACCATGCAACGCCGTGATTTTTTCAACAAAACCGTCGCCGCCGCGGGCACCCTGTTGGCTGCCACAGCCGTCAGCCGCAGCGCCCTGGCGGGCTTGCCCGAGCCCATCGTCCAGACCTCGGCAGACACCGCTGCACCCTGGACGCCCCCCGGCGTGACCGGCGCTGGTCGCCCCTACAACCCGGTCGTCACCCTGAACGGCTGGACCTTGCCCTTTCGCATGAAAGACGGTGTGAAAGAGTTCCACCTGGTGGCCGAACCCGTGGTGCGCGAGATGGCCCCGGGCTTTGTGGTCAACATGTGGGGCTACAACGGCCAAAGCCCAGGCCCCACCATCGAAGTGGTCGAAGGCGACAAAGTGCGGATTTTTGTCACCAACCATCTGCCCGAGCACACCACCATCCACTGGCACGGCCAGCGCCTGCCCAACGGCATGGACGGCGTGGGCGGCTTGAACCAAAAACAAATTCCGGTAGGCAAGACCTATGTGTACGAATTCGTGGCACGCCGGCCCGGCACTTTCATGTACCACCCGCACGCCGACGAGATGACCCAAATGGCCATGGGCATGATGGGCCTGTGGATCACCCACCCCAAAGGCAAACACCCGCTGATTGCCGAGGTGGACCGCGATTACGCCTTCCTGTTGAGCGCGTACGACGTCACCCCGGGGGCCAAAACCCCCAATGTCAACACCATGCTGGACCAGAACATCTGGAGCTGGAACAGCCGGGTGTTTCCGGGCATCAGCCCGCTGGTGGCGCGCCTGAACGACCGGGTGCGCGTGCGTGTGGGCAACCTGACCATGACCAACCACCCGATCCACATCCATGGCATCGAGTTCGAGGTAACGGGCACCGACGGCGGCCCTGTGCCCCCCACCGCACGTTGGCCTGAGGTGACGACCGACGTGGCCGTGGGACAGATGCGGCAGCTGGAGTTCATTGCCGATGAGCCCGGTGACTGGGCCATGCACTGCCACAAAAGCCACCACACCATGGGCGCCATGGGCCACGAGGTGCCCACCATGATCGGCGTGGACCATCGGGGGCTGGTGCAAAAAATCCAGCGGCTCATCCCAGACTACATGGTCATGGGCGAGCGCGGCATGGCCGACATGGGCGAGATGGAAATGGAGTTGCCCGAGAACACCTTCCCCATGATGACCGGCACTGGGCCTTATGGCCCGATTGAGATGGGCGGCATGTTCACCACTCTCAAGGTACGGACCGAGCAAAAACCTGGCGACTACAGCAACCCGGGCGATTACAAACAGCCACCGGGCACGCAGTCCTTTGAATACAAGGGCCCAGCTGCGGCCACGCCTCGGGCACCGGAAGCGGCCAGTCAGGCGACCACGCCTGCCTCGGGCACGGCACGCAAACCTCAAGGCCACAGGCACCACTGAGGCCAACCCATTGGCATCCCATCCGATTCACACACATCTAGGAAACACCCTATGAAAAACGTTTTGAACGCTGTCATCTTGAGCATGGGCCTGCTGGCCCTGCCACTGGCACAAGCCCATGCGCCTTCTGCACACAAAAACCACACGGCCCCATCTTCTGCGCCTGCCGAGCAAAAAGTCTGGGGTATTGCCGGTGATCCGAAAAAGGTGAAACGCACCATCGAGATCCGCATGACCGACAACATGCGTTTTGCGCCCAATCAGATCCAGGTCAAGCTGGGCGAGACCGTGCGCCTGGTGGCCGTGAACGCGGGCAAGGTCTTGCACGAGATCGTGATCGGCACGCCGCAAGAACTCAAGGCGCATGCCGAGATGATGAAAAAGCACCCCGGCATGGAACACGACGAGCCGTACATGGCGCATGTCGATCCTGGCAAAAAAGGCGACATCGTCTGGACCTTCAACCGCGCTGGCAGTTTTGAATTTGCCTGCCTGATTCCGGGCCATTTTGAAGCGGGCATGATAGGCCGCATCACCGTCAAGTAAGGGTGCCAAGCCATGAAAAATCCCCTGTCCACCGCCTTGCCCCGTCGTCAATGGCTGGCCGCAGCGGCCCTGTTGACCCTCACCGGTTTTGAACGCACCGCCTTGGCACAAGCCACCACGGTGCAAGTTTGGAAAGACCCCAACTGCGGCTGCTGCCAAGTGTGGGTGGAACACCTGCAGGCCAGTGGCTTCAAGGTCGAGGTGCGTGACGTGGGCAACACCGCGGCCCGCAAGCGCTTGGGCATGCCCGAGCAACTGGGCTCGTGCCACACCGCCACCGTGGGCGGCTACGTCATCGAGGGCCATGTGCCTGCCAAAGACATTCAACGCTTGCTCAAAGAGCGGCCCGTTGCGCTCGGCCTGTCGGTGCCGGGTATGCCCATTGGCAGCCCCGGCATGGATGGCCCCGAATACAAAGGGCGCAAAGACGCGTTCGACGTTCTGCTGGTGCAAAAAGACGGCAGCAGCAAAAGCTTCCAACACTACCCGGGTGCGCGACGCATGGCGCAGCGCAGCGGCCTGCAACGCGTGAGTGATGACGCGTCCGCCTTGCCCTGGGCCACTGCGGAAGTGCGGCGCATCGACAAGGCCGCGGGCAAAGTGGCGCTCAAACACGGCGAGATCAAAAACCTGGACATGCCGCCCATGAGCATGGTGTTCCAGGTTCGACAGCCCGCCCAACTCGACGCCTTGCAAGTCGGACAAAAGGTGCGCTTTCAGGCGGTGCAGGACAAAGGCGCTTATTGGGTGTTAAAGATCGAAGCCGCAGCGCTGTAAGCGCCACTGGTCGGGCTGGCGCGTCTGGCCCGACAGACGCATAGACAGGGCGTGAGTGTCACGTTTGGGCTGAGCCGCAGCCACACAGCCTGCGACAATCGAGGACATGAACCCACATGCCTTCGCCCCCCTCCAAAACGACAGCTTCCTGCGCGCTTGCCTGCGCCAGGCCACCGACCACACCCCCGTCTGGCTCATGCGCCAAGCCGGGCGCTACCTGCCCGAGTACTGCGCCACCCGCGCCAAGGCCGGCAGCTTCATGGGCTTGGCCACCAAC
>CAMDFK010000020.1 GCA_945897465.1 Limnohabitans sp. Rim8
GCACCGTTGATTCGTTTCAGGGCCAAGAGCGCGACATCATTGCCATCACCTTGACGCGCAGCAACCCCCAAGGCGAGATCGGCTTCCTGTCTGACATCCGCCGCATGAACGTGGGCATGACCCGCGCACGGCGCAAGTTGCTGCTGGTGTGCGACTCGTCCACGCTGTGCAGGCATCCGTTTTTTGGGGAGTTGTTGGCTTACGTGAAGGGCGTGGGGGGGTACCGCACGGCGCGTGACGCGAAAATCAATCGGGGCACTACGCCGCTCTGACCTCGCCCAGCAACTCGGGGTGGCGATCCAGCACCTTGAGCAACTTGACCAAGGCCAGAGGCGGTTTGGTCTTGCCATTCTCGTAACGAGAAAACGCATTCACGCCACCGCCAAAAATATCAGCAGCTTCACGTTGGTCCAGGTCGAGCTTCTTGCGGACTTTGGCAATGTAGCTGGGGTCAACATAAGCAGCGTTCACTTGCCTTTGATGTACCCCAAGCAATTCGCTGTATCGGTCACCGTGTTCGCGGCATAAGACGACTTCGCCGCAGGCAGGGCAAAAATCACCCGTCACGTCGGGAATGGTGGTGCTTTCGCCCTTGTAGACATAGGGCATGTCGCGGGTATCGTGGATCAGTTCAGCCGCTCCACAGCATGGGCATTTCATGGTCAAAGCTCCTTGAATGAAACAATCAAAACGTCGTCGATGACAGTCAGCTTGTGATACACCTCAGCGCCGCTGGGCGTCTTGGCGTGGTACACGTCCTGCCAAATCCGGTGATCCGCATGGGTCGTCATGCTCTTGTAGAAGTTGGCAGAGGTCAGAGACATGACGACGGCACACATTCCGGCCAAGTCGATGATGCCAAGCTCAAGAGCCCCGCTGAAAGCACTCGCTGTCGCCCTGACATGACCACCCTCGACCAAGGCCTGGACAACGGCCAGCTTGCAGTGAGGGGTACTTTTCTCTATGGCAAATTATAACCAAGTAGGTTGATTTGGCAGGTAGGTTAACGTTCAAGCCATCCAGTCCTCAATTTTCAAACCCGGCACTCGCTTGAAGTGCCGTGTGTTGTGGGTCACCAAGGGCAGGCCCAGCGCCAATGCATGCGCGGCGATTTGGGTGTCCATGTCGCCAATGGGCTGCCCGGTTTGTTGCAGGTGGGCAGCAATTTCTCCATAACGGTCTGCGGCCTCCAAGGTCCATGGCAAAACGGGCAACTCATTGAGCAGCAAATCAATGGTTCGGCGGCGTTTGTCTTCAGCTTGCAGCAGCGCCTGCCCAAACCGTGTTTCGGCCCGGGTGATGGCAGAGATGGCGATTTCCTGCTTTTGGAGCGCCGCCAACATGCGCGTTTGCAGCGCGGCAGAGCTGTTGCGTGCAAAGTAGCCCAAGATGTTGGTGTCGACCAAGTACTTGATCATTTGCGGGCCTTGGTTTTGGCGGTGCGTTTAACGGAGGCTTTGGTCGTTGCTTTATCGGAGGCTTTTGGGGCTGTAATCGCTTCCCAATCCGCAAACGGATTTTTGGGTGGCTTGTTTTGCCGACTGGCATCCGACAAAAAGTCGTCTGATAATGGCTTGTCCGCAATGGCAGCCATCAACGCATCCAGCCGACGCTTGCGCAATGTTTCCGTGTCCTTGGGCTTGAGCGTGATCTCTCCCGTCACCTCGTTGCGGGCAATCCACATTTCATCGACATCCACGCGAAACGCCTTGGGCAAGCGAATCGCTTGGCTGTGGCCGTTGGTAAAAACTTTGGCGGTAGCGAGCATGGCACCCTCCTTGGAATGTATCTATGAAAACGTACCTACTTTATCACCAGCCGAGTCATTCAGTCAAAGTCAGCCGAGGTCGGCTTCTTGCCTGACAACCGCCGCATGAACGTGGGCATGACCCGCTCACGGCGCAAGCTGCTGCTGGGGGGAGATTCGTCCACGCTTTGCAGGCATCCGTTTTTTGGGGAATTGTTGTCGCATGTGAAGGGGGTGGGGGGCTACCGGACGGCGCATGAGGTGCACAAACAGGGCTGACACAGCCGTGCTGCGATGCCTTGACCTAAATCGCTGCGCGCTTGCGCACGGTGGGTTTCGCCTTGGTGTTAACGGTGCTTTGAGCTTCAACGTATGAATCCAGCAGGCGGCGGATCATGCGCTGGTACTGGGTGTGGTGCTTGGACGCCTCAGACTTGAAAAACTCCACGCTGCTTTTGCTCAGTGCCAGCGTGACTTTCACGCCATCTTCCTTGAATGCCAACTCGGCAGGTGACGGCAGAAAATCCGCGACCACCTCAACATCGCCCATGGGCTCATCCGTGTAAACGATCTTCTTTTTCATAAATTACCTTTCCTTTTCGCCAATAGCCTGCCCCAATGATTCGAATGACTTTGCGCCTGTAGGTGAAGCGCACCGTCAAGATGCCGCCACCTGCTTTGCCGATACAGTAAAAACGCTCTTCGGATTCACTGTGCGCCAAGTCTTTGGCGATCACACGGTGCGGATCAGTGAATGCGGCTTGTGCGTCCCGGAATGACACCTGATGCTTGGCCTGGTTTTCAGCATCCTTGTTGTCATCCCATTCGAATTGAGATGCGGTCATGGTTCATCGTAGCACTAAGCCATAAAAATATCCATACGTTTGTATGGCCAATATTCGACTGCTGCTGAGTTTGCCCCTGCAACGCCGACTCAGCGTGGGCACGGTCGATTCGTTTCAGGGCCAAGAGCGCGACATCATGGCCATCACCTTGACACGCAGCAACCCACAAGGCGAGATCGGTTTCCTGTCTGACATCCGCCGCATGAACGGGGGCATGACCCGCGCACGGCGTAAACAGCAGTTAGGTAGACTGAATGGATCTTGACGCCGCGCACGATACGATTTTCATTCCATTCAAATCATATATTGATATGATTAAGCCATGAAACCCTATCAACGCTGGATTTGGCAGTTGCCTGAGTGGCCAGCATTGGCGTTCGACGCGCAGCGAATACAAGCGTCATTGGCGGCCGCAAGAACATCCCAAGGATTTCTTATTGGCAAAGCGGAGGCGATTGGCCTGGAAGGGCTGCAACCCCACATCCGCGACTCGCTGACGCAAGAGGCATTGACCACCTCTGCGATTGAAGGCGAAAAGCTGGACCCTGAAAGTGTGCGCTCCTCCGTGGCCCGGCGCTTGGGCCTCGACACCTCTGGGGTCCCCGTGCGCGAAGGCAGGCGCAACATTGAGGGACTGATCGATGTGTTGCAAGACGCCACCCTCAACACTGACGCGCCCTTGACGCTGGAGCGGCTGTGCAGTTGGCATGGTGCGCTTTTCCCCACGGGTTTTTCGGGCATGCAGCGCATCGATGTGGGCGCTCTGCGTTCTGTGCCCATGGAGATCGTCAGTGGGGCCGTGGGCCACAGCACGGTGCATTACGCCGCGCCACCCGCTGAAGGTCTGGCCGAGCAGATAGACTCTTTTTTGAATTGGTTCAACCAAACCCAGCCCAAAGTCGGGGCGCAGCCCATGGAAGGCTTGGTGCGTGCCGCAGTCTCGCATCTGTGGTTCGAGACGCTGCACCCGTTTGACGATGGCAACGGTCGTCTAGGCCGGGCCATCTTGCAACTGGCATTGGGTCAAGACATGGGTCAGCCTGGGCGAATCGTGACACTGTCGCGGCAAATCGAGTCGTGCAAAGACCAGTACTACCTCGAGCTAGAGCGGGCACAACGCTCCAAAACCATGGACGTGACGGCATGGGTCGAATGGATGCTGGCGCAAATTGATCTGGCCAACAAATTCGCCAATAGCACCATCGATTCCGCCATTCAACGCATTCGGTTTCAGGCCCAAATGTCATCGGTCTCTCTCAATGAGCGACAGCAAAAAACAATGAAGAAGCTTCTGGATGCTGGCCCCAAAGGTTACGAAGGCGGCATGACCACGCGCAAGCACGAGCGGATTGCGCAAACCTCCACACCCACCGCAGCCCGAGACCTCATCGATCTGGAAAGGCTTGGGCTGCTCACCCGATACGGTGATGGCCGTTCGACACGGTATTACCCCGCGATAGAAGGCTGGGCCGAGGACGATGCCAAATTGGGAAAATCCAGTGGAACTTGAGATGCAAGACACAAGGCGCGGTGTATGCCACATTGAAACACCTGGAGGAGTCGACGTGAAAAACCTGAAAGACGTGAAAGCCCAACTGCTGGCCAAGCCCGCCGTTCGCCAAGCCTATGACGCACAAGCGCCCGAGTTGGAGCTGGCCCGTGAACTGATTGCAGCACGCACGAAAGCGGGCCTGACGTAAGGCGATGTGGCCGCACGGATGGGCACGACCCAAAGCGTGGTGGCACGCATCGAAAGTGGCAGGGGTAAGCCATCCATGCGGACAGTCCAACGCTTTGCCAGTGCCGTTGGGCGCGTGCCGTGGTGCGCATGGAGCCTTTGGCGGCTGCATAACCAGCTGCTGCAACGCAGGCTCAGCGTGGGCACCGTCGATTCGTTTCAGGGCCAAGAGCGCGACATCATGGCCATCACCTTGACACGCAGCAACCCCCAAGGTGAGATCGGCTTCCTGTCTGACATCCGCCGCATGAACGGGGGCATGACCCGCGCACGGCGCAAGCTGCTGCTGGTGGGTGATTCGTCCACGCTGTGCCGCCATCCGTTTTTTGGGGAGTTGTTGGCTTATGTGAAGGAGGTGGGGGGCTACCGGACGGCGCATGAGGTGGCCAAAATAAGCTCCCTGTGATACATTGAATACATGTATTCAGTGGAGCATTTGATATGGCAACTTCAATCCGTCTTGCCCCGGAGACCGAGCAAAGGCTTGACTACCTCGCATCCCAAACTGGTCGTACCAAGGCCTTTTACCTGCGCGAAATCATCGAAAACGGTATTCAAGAAATGGAAGACTATTACCTCGCTGCCGATGTGCTTGCGCGTGTCCGTCAAGGGAAAGAACAGGTCCATTCCGCTGCCGATGTGAGACGAGACCTTGGCCTGGACAATTGAATACGCCGACACGGCCAAAGGTCAGCTGCGCAAGCTCGACAAACAGATGGCGCGGCGCATTGTTGACTTCATGGACGAGGGCATTGCCGTAATGGAAAATCCACGCAACACGGGCAAGGCATTGGTCGGGCCGCACGGAAGATTCTGGCGCTACCGGGTGGGCGATTGCCGGGTGATTTGCGACATTCAGGACGGCGCTTTGCGCGTCCTTGTGGTGCAGGTTGGCAATCGGCGCGAGATTTACCGGTAGGCAATGGCTTGGTCCACCGCGTCGTCCAAGCATTTGCCGCGCGACTTGTGCTCCACCAACAGCACGCCGGGCCAAAACAGGTCCACAAAGCCTTGTGCGCCGCCCAGTTTTTTGTCGTTCAGCTCGAAGGTGGCGACGCGTTTGTTGGTGATGCCAAAGATTTCAAAGAAATCGATCTAAAAGGGCTTGGCCTGGCTGTCTTCGTTGCAGGCGTCGGCCCAGGTTTTGCTGAAAAGCAATGCCCTGGATTTGATTTCGTTCCAATTAAGACCCATTTGGTGCTCACAAAGTGAGCTTGGATGCTGATGAAAAGTTCGCTTTTTTTAATGGAGTTGTTTCTGAAGATGTAAAAAATGGTGTGTGTTGTGGGCGGCTGAGTCGGGCTCAGCCCGTGTTGCGCAGCCCCGCTGCAATCCCGTTGATGCTGATGTGGATGCCGCGCTGCACCCGCTCGTCGGCCAAGCCTGCCCGATAGCGGCGGATGAGTTCGACCTGCAGGTGGTGCAGCGGGTCGATGTAGGGAAAGCGGTGGCGAATCGAGCGGTCGAGCGCGGGGTTGCTGGCCAGGCGGTTTTTCTCACCCGTGATCTGCGTGAGCGCGTCGGCCGTGCGGTGCCATTCGGCTTCGATGGCGGCAAAGATTCTTTTGCGCAAACGGGCGTCTTCCACCAGCTCGGCGTAACGCGAAGCCAGGGCCAAGTCGCTCTTGGCCAGCACCATGTCCATGTTGGACAGGAGGGTGCGGAAAAACGGCCATTGGCGGTACATCTTTTGAAGCAGGGCCAGCGCGGCTTTTCTCTCGGCGGCGTCAGGTTTGTCCAAAAAGGCGGCGACCGCCGAGCCAAAGCCCAGCCAGCCGGGCAAGGTCAGGCGGCACTGGCCCCAGCTGAAGCCCCAGGGGATGGCCCGCAAGTCTTCGATCTTTTGCAAGGCCTTGCGCGAAGCCGGGCGCGAGCCGATGTTCAGTTGGGTCAGTTCTTTGAGCGGCGTGGACCCAAAAAAGTAGTCGGTGAAGCCGGGGGTCTCGTACACCAAAGAACGGTAGGCGGCCATGCTGGCTTCAGACAGTTCGGCTGCAGCGTCCAGAAAGGCACGGGTGGCGGGTTTGGTGGGTTGCAGCAGCGTGGCTTCCAACGTGGCGGCGACGAGGGTTTCGAGGTTGCGGCGGCCGATTTCGGGGTTGGCGTATTTGGAGCCAATCACTTCGCCTTGCTCGGTCAGGCGAATTTGCCCGCGCACGGTCCCCGGGGGCTGGGCCAGGATGGCTTGGTAGCTCGGGCCACCGCCCCGGCCCACGGTGCCGCCTCGGCCGTGGAACATGCGCAAGGTGATGCCGTGGCTGCTTTGGAGTTTGTCGAACAATTCCACCAAGGCGATTTCGGCGCGGTACAACTCCCAGTTGCTGGTGAAGATGCCACCGTCCTTGTTGCTGTCGGAGTAACCCAGCATGATGTCTTGCTCGCCACCTGAGCGTGACACCAGTGCAGCCACGCCAGGCAGGGCATAGAAGTCGCGCATGATGGGTGCGGCATTGCGCAGGTCTTCGATGGTCTCAAACAGGGGCACCACGATCAGGTCGTTGTGCGCTTGTGCGTCCAGCGTGCCGCGCAGCAGGCCCACTTCTTTTTGCAGCTGCAGCACTTCCAGCAGGTCACTCACACTTTCGGTGTGGCTGATGATGTAGTGGCGAATGGCCTGCCGACCGAAGCTGCGCAGCATGCGTTGCGCGGTGTCGAAAATGGCCAGCTCGGACACCGTGTGGGCGCTGTAGTCGGCTGCGGGCACACGCAATGGGCGTGCGTCGTTCAAGAGGCCCAGCAGCAGCGCTTGTTTGGCGTGTTCGTCAAGTTGGCGGTAGTTTTTTTCCACGCGTGCGTTGGTCAGCAGCTCGGCCACCACGGCTTCGTGTTGGTCCGAACTTTGTCGCAGATCCACCGTGGCCAGATGGAAGCCAAACACCTCGACTGCGCGGATCAGTGGGTGCAGGCGCTGTGCGGCCAGGGCTTCGGCATGGTGGCTGCACAAAGACGCTTCGATCACGCGCAAATCGGCCAAAAATTCTTCGGGCGTGGCATAGGGGTTTTGCGGGGCCACGGCATGGCGAGCCGCGTCACCGCCTGTGAGTTTTTTCAGAGTGGCGGCCAGGCGGGCGTACATGCCCGTGAGCGCCCGGCGGTAGGGCTCGTCGTGGCGGTGTTCGTTGGTGTCGGGCGAGCGCTCGGCCAGGGCCAGCATCTCGGGGCCAAACGGCACCAGCATGGCCGACAGCGACAGCTCGCCGCCCAAAAAGTGCACCTCGGTCAGGTAGTGGCGCAGCGCCACATCGCCCTGGCGGGTCAGGGCGTGTTCGAGCGTGGAGGCGGTTACGTTGGGGTTGCCGTCGCGGTCGCCGCCAATCCACTGGCCCATGCGCAAAAAGCTGGCAATCGGTTGGTCGGGCAGCGTTTGTTCCAGCTCGGCGTAGAGCTTGGGGATTTCACGCAAAAACGTGGCCTCGTAATAGCTCAGCGCGTTTTCGATCTCGTCGGCCACGGTGAGTTTGGTAAAGCGCAGCAAACGCGTTTGCCATAGCTGCATCACGCGGGCACGCATTTGCAGCTCGTTGGCGGCCAGCTCTTTGGGGCTGAGCGCGTCTTTGGCGGCGTTCACAGCAGAAGCGCGGGCCTTGATGGCGTCCCGCTCGGTCAGCAGGTGGGCGATGTCGCGCTCGGCGTCCAGAATGCTTTTGCGCTGCACCTCGGTCGGGTGGGCGGTGAGCACGGGTGAGACATAGCTGGTGGCGAGCATGTCGGAGATGCTGCGCGGCGTGATGCCCGCCCAGCGCAGGCGCTGCAGCGCCACGTCGATGCTGCCTTCTTGGGTGTGGCCCGCCCGCTCGTGGATGGCGCGGCGGCGGATGTGGTGGCGGTCTTCGGCCAAGTTGGCCAGGTGGCTGAAGTAGGTGAAAGCGCGGATCACGCTCACGGCGCGTTCACCCGGTAGGCTCTTGAGCAGTTTTTTCAGCGCCTTGTCGGCTTCGTGGTCGGCATCGCGCCTGAAAGCGACCGAAAGCTTGCGGATTTGCTCGACCAACTCGTAAGCCTCGGGCCCTTCTTGCATCCGGATCACATCGCCCAGAATGCGGCCGAGCAGGCGGATGTCTTCCACCAAGGGGCGTTCGCTGTCGCGCTTTTCGCGAGGGCTACTGACGGTGCTGGTGGAGGGCAAAGCAGTGACTGGGGTGGCCTGTTTCATCGTTGAATCTGGATTGAGGAGGTGAAATACGTGGGCGCGGGTTGTGGCCAGAGGTGTTCGCAAAGTGTCAATTGACCTTGACGCCATGCTAGCATCGACATGAGTGACAAAATTACCATTTGATTTCAAATCGATGGGGTCAAATCTTTGAGGAACCTTGCTGTGACCGAGTCCACACTGCCCGCCATCGTCATTGCCACCCGTGAAAGCCGTTTGGCTTTGTGGCAAGCCGAACATGTCAAATCGCTGCTGGAGGGGCTGTGCTGCTCGGTCAAGTTGCTCGGCATGACGACCCAAGGTGACCAGATCCTGGACCGCAGCCTGTCCAAAGTGGGTGGCAAGGGCTTGTTTGTCAAGGAGTTGGAGGTGGCGCTGCAAGAGGGCCATGCCGACATCGCGGTGCATTCGCTCAAAGATGTGCCCATGGACATGCCCGAGGGCTTTGAGCTGGCTTGCGTGATGGAGCGCGAAGACCCCCGTGACGCTTGGGTGTCGCCGCAATACGCCCGACTGGAAGACTTGCCGCCCGGTGCGGTGGTGGGCACATCGAGCCTGCGCCGCACCGTGCTCCTGCGGGCGCTGCGCCCCGACTTGAAGATCGAACCCCTGCGCGGCAACTTGGATACGCGCCTGCGTAAACTCGATGAAGGCCAGTACGCGGGCATTGTGCTGGCGGCAGCGGGCCTCAAGCGTCTGGAGATGAGCGAGCGGATTCGCCACATTTTTGAAACCGATCAAATGCTGCCCGCCGCAGGGCAGGGCGCTTTGGGCATTGAAATACGCAGCGACCGGGCCGATTTGCGTGCCTTGCTCGCGCAACTGGCCGATGCCCCCTCTTGGCGGCGCGTGGCGGCCGAGCGGGCGGTGAGCCGCGCCATGGGTGGCAGCTGCTCCATGCCTTTGGCCGCACACGCCACCCTCGAGGGCGGTGTGCTCACGCTGCAAGCAGCCTGGGGCGACCCAGAGGGCAGCACCACCTTGGTCACAGCCGAAGCACAGGTCAGCACCGATGGCCTGCAAGCCGCCGAGGCGCTGGGCCTGAGCGTGGCGCAAGCATTGCGCGACGGCGGAGCGCATTGACGTCTGGCGCTGACATGGCGCAGGTCAACTCCGTCTCTTTTGCTGCCGCTGTTGGGCGGGTGATTGTGACCCGGCCTGAACCTGAATCCCATGCCTGGGCCGAGGCCTTGCAGCTGCGCGGTGTTCATTGTGAGACCTTGCCCCTGATAGAGATTGCCGCTTTGCCAGACTCCAAGGATCTGGCACAGACGTGGCGGGATGTCCCAAGGCATTTGGCGCTGATGTTTGTGAGTGCCAATGCCGTGCGTTTTTTCATGGCGGCCCGACCTGCCAACCAGCCGATGCCCCTCTGCCGCGCTTGGTCGACTGGCCCGGGCACCCGTGCCGCTTTGCTGGCCACTGGCTGGCCAGCGGACCTGATCGATTCGCCGGGTGAAGACGCCCCTCAGTTCGATTCGGAAGCTTTGTGGGCCTTGGTGACGCAGCCGGTGCAAGTGGTGGTCGCCTCGTCGCCATCCAGACCTTCGGTGCTGATCGTGCGTGGTGCCGATGCCCGGGGACAACTGGCCGGGCGCGACTGGCTGGCGCTGCAGCTTGAAAACGCGGGTCTTGAGGGTCTGCAAACTGTGGCCTATGTGCGTCAGGCCCCCGTGTTGACCCCTGCGCAGCAAAGCCTGGCGCAGCAGGCCGTGGGCGACGGCAGCGCTTGGTTGTTCAGCAGTTCCGATGCGGCGCAGCACCTTTTGTGGGCCCTGCCAGAGCTGCCCGTAAAGCAGGCGCGGGCGCTGGCCACCCACCCGCGCATTGCGCAGCGGCTGCAGCAGCTGGGCTGGGGGCGGGTGGATCTGGTGCCTGCGGGCGTTGACGCACAAGCCCAGTCGATAAAATCGCTCACATGACCTCCTCAACTGACGCTGTGATCGACGGCGAACCCAAGGCTGTGCCTGTGCGCGAACCGGCCAAGGCCGTGCCGACTGCGCCTTTGCCCCGCTGGCTTTTGGCCGTGGTGGGGGCGGTGGCCGTGATCGCTTTGGCGGTGTCGGTGCTGCTGTGGCAAAAGCTGTCGCGGATCCAGGAACAATTGGCTCGACAAAGCGCCGACACAGGTTTGCAAGCCATGGAAGCCAAGACCTGGGCCAAGCAAGCCCAGGAAACCGTCCAAGACAGCGCCGCCCGCGTCTCTCTCATGGAGGCCCGACTTTCTGAGGTGGCTTTGCAGCGCAAACAACTCGAAGAGTTGATGCAAAGCCTGTCGCGTTCGCGCGACGAAACCTTGGTGGTGGACATCGATTCTGCATTGCGCATTGCGCAGCAGCAAGCTCAGATGACTGGCAGCATCGAGCCATTGTTGGCGGCTTTGCAGTCGGCCCAAAAGCGGGTGCAGCGAGCCGCTCAGCCGCGCTTGACGCCGGTTTCTCGGGCCCTCGAAAAAGACTTGGAGCGGTTGAAAAATTTACCGACCTTTGACATGCCGGGCTTGATGACCAAGCTCGACGAAGGTGTCCTGCTGGTGGAGGGCTTGACACTGGCCAATGCCCCACGCGCCTCACAAAGTCAGATTCGCAAACAGGTCGAGTCTTCGGCCGAGCAGGTGCCCCCCACCTGGTGGGTCAGCAGCATGACGCGCATCGTCGATGAGTTCAAGGGCCTGTTGCGGGTCAGCCGCATTGATGCCCCCGAAGCGGCCTTGATCTCGCCTGAGCAGGCTTTTTTCCTGCGCGAAAACCTCAAACTCAAACTGCTCAATGCGCGTCTGGGCTTGCTGGCACGCCAAAAAGAAGGCGTGCGCAATGATCTGGGTGCAGCCGCTGCGTTGGTGCGGCGTTACGCCGAGCCCCAGTCTCGGCGAACCTCTGAGCTGTTGCGGCTGCTGGAGCAAACCAGCGAACAGCTGCGCACGGCCGATTTGCCGCGTATCGATGCCTCACTGGCGGCCCTGAGCACCGCAGCGGCAGGAAGGTAATCGTCCCATGCGTGCTGCATTGTGGCTCATCATTTTGTTTGCCTTGGCGGTGGCTGGGGCGTGGTTGGCGGGTAACAACCAGGGCTCTGTGACCTTGTTTTTGTTCCCGCACAGAATCGACTTGTCGCTCAACCTCGCCGTCTTGGCCGTTTTTTTGGTGGTGCTGCTGGTGATCTTGGCACAACGGGCGCTGGGAGCCTTCTTGGCTTTGCCCAAAAGGGCGCAGCGCTGGCGGCTGCAGCAAAAAGAACGGGCCAGCCACGCTGCCCTGCTCGATTCGATGGTCCATTTGATGGCAGGTCGGTACTTGCGAGCACGCAAGGCGGCCGAGCAGACGCTGGTCAGAGAGACCCAGTTGCTGGCCTCCGGTGTCAGGCTGGACTATGCGCTGTCTTTGCGCACGATTGCCCACATGATGGCGGCCGAAGCCAGCCACGCCTTACAGGACAAGGCGCAAAGACAGCAACATTTGGACCAGGCTCTGGCACAGGTGCAAGCGAGCACGGATGCCGACCGCCCTAGCCTGTTGGAGGGCACCCAGCTGCGCGCCGCTCGCTGGTTGCTCGACGACCGCGATGCCGCAGCCAGTTTGGAGCGATTGCGTGCTTTGCCTCCTGCCGCTGGACGGCGAATGGCAGCCATGCGACTGCAGCTCAAGGCTGCCCGTTTAGCCGGGCAGCCTGCGCAGGCTTTGGAAACGGCCACTTTGTTGGCCAAGCACCGCGCGTTTTCTCCTGAAGCCGCAGACAGCCTAGTGACCCGTCTGATTTTGGATTTGTTGGGCCAGACGCACGACCCCGAGGCCTTGCAACGGGTCTGGCAGCGCCTGACGCCCAGCCAGCGACTGATGCCCCTGGTAGCGGCCGAGGCGGCGCTGCGTTGTTTACAGCTCGGCGGACCCGCCGCCACGGCCCGTTTGTGGCTGCAAGACTTGTGGATTCCAATGCAGGCCAACCCCCCAGTCTGGTCTGATGCGCAGTTGCTGCGTGTGGTGCTTGCTTTTGACGCTTGCCTGCCAGGCTATGAAGCCGATGACGCTTTGCTTTGGTTGTCCCGAGTGGAGAGCGCCCAGCAGTCTCAGCCCCGCGCCGCTCACCTGCAATACATGGCCGGTATGCTCTGCTTTCGCCAGCGCCTGTGGGGCAAGGCCCAGAGCCTGTTGGCCCAGGCCGTCAGAAATTTGCAAGCCCCTGTGTTGCATCGCAAAGCTTGGATTGCCTTGGCTGAATTGGCCGAGCAGCGCCAGGACCCGGTGCAAGCTGCTGCAGCCTGGAAAGAGGCTGCCAGCGTGTCATCGGACTGAAGCACCGACAGGCAGCTGATCAGACAGTGTTTCGAATCTTGGGGGATGCGGGCCTCTTGAAGTCTTGAGCCGCGCGCAATGAATCCTTTTTTGTAGGCGCCCACCCCTGTGGGCCATGGGCGTTAAAAGGCTCCGTTCTTGACTTGTCGCGTGTGGACACGCCCATGAAAAAAACCGGGCCTGGGCCCGTTTTTTCATGCTGCTTTCGCGTGTTTGGCTCAGATCAGAACGGCAAATGCAGTGTGCTCAAGTCTTTGCGGGTTTCGACCAGCACCAGAGGACCTTCGTTCACCACCAATGCGGGTGGACGCTCGCGTGGCACGCGCACGGTGGCTGGCTCGGCCGCGATGGCGGCTTGCACCGCAGCGACTTTGGCGCTGTCCGAGTTCACCCACACCAAGCCGCAGTGATGAACGACTTGCTGGAGGCTGTCGATGGGCAGTGTGTAATTGACCGCGGCGGGCATGGCCTTGCTGGCTGTTTCGGTTGTGGGGGCGCTGGCAGCCGGCACAGGCGCGGTGGATGGTGGCGCAGCGGTCTCGGGGGCTGCTGGTGCCGGTGCGTTGGCCTGAGCTGCAGGCGCTGTATCGGGTGCTGGCGCTGCTTGCGCCACGGGGGCCGTTGGCGGGGTAGCAGCCGATGCAGTGTGCTGACCGACTTCAGCGTCGGCCGCCGACGAAGCCGCAGCTTGCTGGGCGCGCTCGAAATAAGAGCGTGGGGCAGGGCGGTCATCAGCCGAGGCCTCGGCGCTCACGCCGCTGGGCTCGGCTGTGTCTTGGGCTGGAGCTGGCTCGCCTGCTGTGTCCTGACGTGTTTCGCTTGCGCGTTCGCGGCGGTCGCGTCCGTAACGGTCACGCGAGCGGCGTTCGCGGCGCTCACTGTTTTCGGCAGCGCTGGTGCCTTCGGCTGCGGTGTCGATGTCTGCCGTTTCGGCTGGGCCTGAGCTGGATTCGGTGGAGCTGGCGTCATTGGCTTGGCTCTGGCGGCGCTCAGCGCGCTCGCCCCGTTCACGGCGACCTTCGCCCCCGCGCTCACCCCGTTCGCGGCGTCCTTCGCGGCTCTCGCGTGGTGCGCGCTCTGTGCGAACTTCGCTGCCTTCGGCAGTCAATTCCGGCTGGACATCGCTGCGGCCTTCGCTCAGGCTGTCAGTGCGCTGGCCCTCGGGCTGGTTGTCGACGCGTGCGCTCGATCGGCCATCACGGCGCCCTTCACGGGGCGGGCGCTCACCGTTGGGGCGCTCGCCGCGTTCGGTACGCTCAGCGCGTGGGGGTCGGACTTCACCTTCTCGGCCTTCAACACGGCCTTCACCACGGCGCCCTGCTTCACGTGGGGCGCGAACTTCTCCTGCTGTCCCCTCGCTTCGCTCGCTGCGGCGACCATCGCGACTGCCCCGGCGGCCATCACGGCTGCCTTCTTTGCGTCCTTCTCGGGTTTTGTCATCTTTAAGGGCAGCAGGTGCAGCCACGGGCTCAGCCGCTGCGCCACCGAACAGGTTTTTCAGCCAGACAAAGAAGCCGCCAGACACAACCGCTGCAGGTGCCACCGGGGCTGCTGCTGCGGCTTTGGTCGAGGGCTTGGCTGTTTTCACCGGTGCTTCGGGCTTGGGGGGAGTCAGGGGTGCGGGTGCGTCAGGCAGCACACCTTTGATGACGGGTGTTTGCTTGTTGGTCGGCTCTTGCGAACGGCGCGTCACGGTGGTCGCGTCTTCGATTTCTTCGGCCATCTTGTAGCTGGCTTCGATGCGGTCCAGGCGTGGGTCGTCGTGCTTCAAGCGCTCGAGTTTGTAATGCGGGGTTTCCAACGATTTGTTGGGCACCAGCAGCACGTTGATGCGCTGCTGCAGCTCGATCTTGGCAATCTCTGAGCGCTTTTCGTTGAGCAAGAAAGACGCGACTTCGACGGGCACTTGGGCGTGCACGGCGGCGCTGTTGTCCTTCATGGACTCTTCTTGGATGATACGCAGGATTTGCAGCGCCGAGCTTTCGGTGTCGCGGATGTGGCCTGCACCACCGCAGCGTGGGCAAGGGATCGAAGCGCCTTCGCTCAGGGCGGGCTTCAGGCGCTGGCGGCTCATCTCGAGCAAGCCAAACTTGCTGATCGAGCCAAACTGCACGCGGGCACGGTCCTGGCGCAGGGCGTCGCGCAAGCGGTTTTCAACTTCGCGGCGATTTTTGGCCTCTTCCATGTCGATGAAGTCGATCACGATCAGGCCGCCCAAATCGCGCAAGCGCATCTGGCGGGCCACTTCGTCTGCGGCTTCCAGGTTGGTGCGGGTGGCGGTTTCTTCGATGTCGCCGCCCTTGATGGCGCGGGCCGAGTTCACGTCCACCGACACCAAAGCTTCGGTGTGGTCGATCACGATGGCGCCACCTGAAGGCAACTGCACGGTGCGGGCGTAGGCCGATTCGATCTGGTGCTCGATCTGGAAGCGGCTGAACAGCGGTGCATCGTCGCGGTAGCGCTTCACACGCGGCGCGAACTCGGGCATAACGTGGCTCATGAACTGCTGAGCCTGGTCGTAGATGTCGTCGGTGTCGATCAGGATGTCGCCGATGTCGTTGTTGAAGTAGTCACGAATCGCGCGAATGACCAGGGAGGATTCTTGATAGATCAAGAAAGCGCCTTTGCCTTGGGTGGCGCCGTCAATTGCAGTCCACAGCTTGAGCAGGTAGTTCAGGTCCCACTGCAACTCGGGTGAGGAGCGGCCAATGCCTGCGGTGCGGGCGATGATGGACATGCCTTTGGGGTATTCCAGTTGGTCCATGGCCTCTTTGAGCTCGGCGCGGTCATCGCCCTCGATGCGGCGGCTGACGCCACCACCACGGGGGTTGTTGGGCATGAGCACCACGTAGCGGCCAGCCAAGCTGACGAAGGTGGTCAGGGCCGCGCCCTTGTTGCCACGCTCTTCTTTTTCGACCTGCACCAAGAGGGACTGACCCTCTTTGATGACGTCTTGGATGCGGGCTTGGCTGACGGACACGCCTTCGGCAAAGTATTGGCGCGAGATTTCCTTGAAGGGCAAAAAGCCGTGGCGGTCTTCGCCGTAGTCCACGAAACAAGCTTCGAGCGAGGGCTCGACGCGGGTGACTATGGCCTTGTAAATATTGCCTTTGCGTTGCTCGCGGCCTTCAATTTCGATTTCGTAGTCGAGGAGTTTTTGTCCGTCGACGATGGCCAAGCGGCGCTCTTCAGCTTGCGTGGCGTTGATCAGCATCCGTTTCATGATGCGTTCCTTCTCTGTTCAGCTTGGCTTTGGCGCAGAAAGTGACTGCGCTCAAAACCTGTTTACACAACCGGCTTTGCGTTCTTGAGAACCACAAAGCCCACGTTGCCGGAGCTGACGCCTGAAATGAAGGGAATTGCCGATGTTGACCGACCATTCAGCTGCGCGTGAGCACAGGAATGGGAATCGTGGCGCGTGGATGGGGCGAGTCAAGAGGTGCGTTTGAATTTGCCCATTGCCGGGGGCTTCCCCCGTTGACCAGGACAAACAGTCGGGCGCAAGGCGTGACGGCAGAGCTTGGCTTCGTGAGCCACTCCATCCACATCAGCAAAGTTCCGAACAACACAACCATCTCGCTTTGATCCGTTGAGCAGCCATGAAGGCTGCTCAACTTGGGGTATTCCGTATCTGGGTTTTCAGGACGTCGGCCCAACCTCCGAGTCGTTTTGCCACTGTCGGCAAGGGCCTTCAGTCTGCAAAATCGTGCCGAGGGTGGCATCGACCATCTGGTTTGGCTTGGTGGTGGTGGACTAAACTCCAGCTCTGCAGGAATTCATGTCCATTTGAATCAACCACTTACAGCCAATTGCCAGTGAATCACATTATAGGGGCCAAGTCCGCCGCTGCGACACCTGCCGTCAAATGGTTGTTGGTGGACGAGGAGTCGGCCGGTCAGCGATTGGATAACTTTTTGATGCGTCACTTGAAGGGCGTGCCCAAAACCCACGTCTACCGCATCATCCGCAGCGGCGAGGTGCGCATCAACAAGGGCCGCGCCTCGGCCGACACCCGGGTGGAAAACGGCGACGAGGTGCGTCTGCCGCCCGTGCGCATTTCCGACAAAGTGCTTGAAAAAGCCGCCCAGCCCGCACCGAGCCGTGAATTTCCCCTTTTACTGGAAGACGACAGCCTGATGGCCATCGACAAGCCGTCTGGGGTGGCGGTGCATGGTGGCTCCGGCGTGAGCTTTGGCGTGATCGAGCAACTGCGGCAGTCACGCCCTCAAGCCAAATGGCTGGAATTGGTCCATCGACTGGACCGTGACACCAGTGGGATTTTGTTGGTGGCCAAAAAACGCAGTGCACTCAAGCACCTGCAAGACCAGTTTCGCGAGCGCGAAACCGGAAAAACCTATTTGGCCTTGGTCAAAGGGGAGTGGCCCGCCAAACTCAAGGTGATCGACCAGCCGCTCCATAAATTTTTGCTGCCGGGTACGGATGGCCAAGAAGGCGAGCGGCGCGTGCGCGTGACCACGACCGAAGACCCGAATGGCATGCGTTCCATCACGCTGGTCAAAGTGGCGCAGCGGCTGCCGGGTGCCTCTTTGTTAGAGGTCACCATCAAAACCGGGCGCACCCACCAAATCCGTGTGCATTTGTCGGCACAAGGTCACCCGATTGCAGGGGATGATAAGTATGGGGACTTTGACTGGAACCGCCAGTTGCTCAAACCCAGTGCAGGCCCCGGACTCAAGCGCATGTTTTTGCACGCTTGGCGCTTGCAGTTCAACCACCCGGTGTCCGCCGAGCGCGTGGCCCTTCAAGCCGATTTACCCCCTGAACTGAAAGCGTATGTTGACCATGCCCAACTCAAGACCTCGCCAATTTGACCTGATCGCTTTCGATTGGGATGGCACATTGTTCGATTCCACCGCCCTGATTACCCGCTGTATCCAGCGGGCCGTGGTGGATGTGGGCGGGCAAGAACCCACCCGAGAAGCCGCCTCTTATGTGATTGGCATGTCGCTTTTGCCTGCGCTGGCCCATGCCGCGCCCGATGTGCCCAAGGACAAATACCCGGCGCTGGGAGAGCGCTACCGCCACCACTACCTGCAGCACCAAAACGACATCAGTTTGTTTGAGGGCGTGCTGGATTTGCTGGACGCCCTCAAAGCCCGCCACCACTGGTTGACGGTGGCCACCGGCAAAAGCCGACAGGGCCTGAACGAAGCTTTGCATGCGGTGGAACTGCGCGGGGTGTTCGATGGTTCGCGCACGGCCGATGAAACGGCGGGCAAGCCCAACCCCCGCATGCTGCTCGAGTTGATGCGCGAATTCGGTGCTGACCCCGAGCGCACCTTGATGATTGGCGACACCACCCACGACCTGCAAATGGCCTTGAATGCGGGCTGTGCCAGCGTGGGTGTGAGTTATGGGGCCCATGAGCCCGAAGCCTTTCATGTGCTCCAGCCGCGCCATGTGGCGCACAGCGTGCGTGATTTGCACGACTGGTTGCTGCAACACGCTTGAAACAAGGAGCGCTCATGGAGCAAATGGTTCCCTTGTGCAACAGCGCCGACCTGGTCAATGGTGGTCGGGCTGTGCCTTTTGACATCGTTTATGCCGGACAGACTTGCCGGGCCTTTGCCATCCGTTACCAAGGACAGGTGCACGCCTACCTGAATCGCTGCACCCATGTGGCCATGGAAATGGATTACCAGCCTGATCGCTTTTTTGACAACACTGGACGGTGGTTGATGTGCGCCACACACGGCGCCGCTTACCAGCCCGACACCGGTGCTTGCTCGGGCGGACCCTGCCGTGGAGGGCTCGTCAAAATAGACTTGTCAGAGCAGTCCGGCGTGGTTCACTGGCATACTGCCTACAACTTAAAACCCCTTGAATTTTGAACATGCAAGACCCTCAGGACAGCACGTCCGCGACCGCCTCTCCTCAAGCCACCCCGGACTCGGCGGCCACCCAGGCTTCGGTGACCAACCCCGTGGATGAAAATTGGGCCCGCAAAACCTTGCAGGACTTGGCTTTTGCCAACCTCAAAGAGCAGCAATCCCAACGCCGTTGGAAGTTGGGGATGCGTCTGACTTGGGTGTTTCTTCTGGGATTTGTGGTTTGGCTGGTGTTCAGTCTCAATTCTCCGGTCACGAACACCAGTTTTCCGCACACGGCACTGGTCACCGTTGAAGGCGAAATCGGGCCCGATACCGAAGCCAGCGCTCAAAATGTCATGTCGGCCATGCGCACGGCACTCGAAGACCCGGGCTCCAAAGCCTTGGTCTTGCTCATCAACTCGCCGGGCGGCAGCCCTGTTCAGGCGGGTCTGATCAACGATGAAATCACGCGTTTGCGTGCCCTGCACAACAAACCCATTTATGCGGTGGTCGAGGAGTCTTGTGCCTCTGCGGCTTATTACATTGCCGCGGCGGCCGATCAAATTTATGTCGACAAGGCCAGTTTGGTGGGCAGCATTGGTGTGTTGATGGATGGCTTTGGCTTCACCGGGCTCATGGACAAGCTCGGTGTGGAGCGGCGTTTGATGACGGCCGGCGAGAACAAAGGATTTTTGGATCCCTTTAGTCCGCAAACCGAGCCACAGCGCCAACATGCCCAAGCCATGCTCAACCAGATCCACACCCAGTTCATTGAGGTGGTCAAAAAAGGTCGGGGCGACCGGCTGAAAGAAACTCCGGAGCTTTTCAGCGGTTTGTTTTGGAGTGGCCAGCAGGCGGTTGAGTTGGGTCTGGCCGATAGCCTGGGCAGCATCGACGGTGTGGCCCGGGACGTGGTCAAGGCCCCGGATGTGATCGACTACACCCAGCGCGAGAACGTGGCCGAGCGCCTGGTCAAGCGCTTTGGCGTGGCCGTGGGCGAGGGCACTGTCCGTGCCATGCGCACCTTGGGTGTGGGTTTGCGCTGAGCTAGGGCATCAAGGCCCAATGGCGTAAACCGCCGGGGTATGCGAATCAGGGCCTTGCAGGCCCCTTTTCCATTGCGCCACCGTGTGGCTCTGGATGCTGGCCGAGGGCAGCGTCAAACCGCTGGCAATGGCCAAGCGCGTGTTGGCATTCAGGCTTTGCAGCAAGCCGCCGAGCATGGCCGCGTTGCGGTAAGGCGTTTCGATCCACAACTGGGTTTGCCCGGATTTGAGGGCCAAGGACTCCAGTTGTTTCAAGCGGGCGGCCCGCTCCCCCGCGTCTTGCGGCAAATACCCCACAAAAGCGAAGTTCTGACCATTGAGCCCGCTGGCGGCCAAGGCCAAGAGCAAAGACACCGGGCCCACCAAAGGGACCACGCCAATGCCCAGATCGTGTGCGGCCCGCACCACCGAGCTGCCCGGGTCGGCCACCGCGGGCATGCCCGCTTCGCTCACCAAACCCACATCGTGCCCTTGCAAGGCGGCGGCCAGCAGCGGTTTGCCATCAAAGCCGGACTGGTGGTCGCCTTTTTTGTGCACATGGCGGGGCAATTCGGTGATGCTTTGTTCGGCCAGCGGAGCGACCAGCGGGTGCATTTGGCCCACGCGCTTGAGGAAGGCGCGGGTGCTCTTGGCGTTCTCGCACACCCAATGCTGAATACCGGCGGCGGTGGCCAAGGTGGTGCTGGGCAGCACTTCGGTGATCGAAGCTTGCTCTGCGCAGCCAAAGTCCAAAGGTGTGGGCACCAAAAAAAGGCGGCCTGGTGGGGGCTTGGGGGCGTTCACAACAGTTTCACCCCGGCTTGGCGTAACATGCGCGCGGTGCGGATCAAAGGCAGCCCGATCAAGGCGGTGGGGTCGTCATTGTCGATGGACTCGAGCAAGGCAATGCCCAAGCCCTCGCTTTTGGCGCTGCCCGCGCAATCGTAGGGTTGTTCTGCATGCAAATAAGATTCGATTTCGGCGTCGCTCAGGTCGCGAAACACCACACGGACCTCGGCCAAGTCCACTTGTTCATAGCCGCTGGCCAGGCAAACCACGGCCAAGGCGGTCTGAAAAATCACGGTCTGGCCGCGCATTTGTCGCAGCTGCTGCACGGCTCGCGCGTGCTCCCCGGGCTTGCCCAGGGGTTGACCGGCCAAATCTGCCACCTGGTCAGAGCCAATCACCACCGCATCGGGGTGCAAGGCGGCCACGGCCCGAGCTTTGGCCAAGGCCAAGCGTCTGGCCAGCACCTGTGGGGCTTCTCCCGGCAGAGGGGTTTCGTCTACGCCGGGAGCTCTCACGGTAAAAGGTATGCGCAGGCGCTCGAGCAGTTCGCGCCGGTAACGCGAAGTCGAGCCCAGCACCACCGAGCGGCTGGTGGGGGCAGAAGGAGTGAAAGTCATGGTCAAAGCGCAAGCCCAGGAGAAATTCGAATGGTTGATTCTCTTACACTGCAGCCATGGAAAAAAAATTGGACCCCCAACACCTGGACGTCGTGGCCTTCGCCCGTGACGGCCTGCGCCTGCAGGGCGAGGGCGCTTTGGCCGACTGGCCCCGTTTGGCCGAGGAGCAGCACGGTGACACTGTGGCCCCCGGGCAGCTGCAATGGCTGCTGCAAGGTCGCGCGGTGGCTCAATCGGGGGCACCTGATCAATTGTGGTTGGATCTGAAGGCCTCGCTCATGCTGCCCATGCAGTGCCAGCGCTGCCTGAGTCCGGTGCTTGAGGCTGTGCAGGCCGAGCGCTCATTTTTGTTTGTGGCCGACGAGGCTGCAGCCCAGGCGCTCGACGACGAGGTGGAAGACGATGTGCTGGTCATCAGCCGCGATTTCGATGCCATGGCGCTGGTAGAGGACGAGTTGATTTTGTCACTGCCTCTGGTGCCTTTGCACGAGGTGTGCCCCGAAACTCTGCCCATGTCGGTGGCCGACCCGGCCTTTGAGGCTGCTGCCGAGCGACCCAACCCCTTTGGGGTGTTGGCGGCCATGAAAACACGAACCGATCGCTGAATGTGTCCTGACGTGTTGGGTGCTGGACGTCAAAGGTGTCCAAAAGCGCTCGGCTTAGGCTATAATCGACGGCTTCGCCCGATCTTCCGGGTGTCATTCCCATCAACTGAAGCTGCGTTTTCATTTGCGCGGCCTCCAAGCTTCCAAGGAGCCATCATGGCTGTTCAGCAAAACAAAAAATCGCCTTCCAAGCGCGGCATGCACCGTTCGCACAATGCTCTGAACGTGCCCGGTATCGCGGTCGAGCCAACCACAGGCGAGACCCACCTGCGTCACCACATCAGTCCCAACGGTTTTTACCGTGGTCGCCAAGTGCTGAAAAACAAGTCGGAAGCCTGATCGGCTCTCGCCCTCAAGACTTCAGAGGCCCGGCGCTACTTTCAAAGTAGCCTCGGGCTTTTTGGTTTATGGCCCGCGTTACCTCCGGTTTTGAGCCCAAGGATGTCATGACACCGCCCACCCCGATCACCGTGTCTGTTGACTGCATGGGCGGCGACCACGGACCTGGCGTCACGCTGGTGGCTTGTCGCCGTTTTCTGTCGACCCACCCCGATGCCCGATTGATTCTCGTGGGGCGGGCCGAAGCTTTGGCGGGTTTTTCTGATCCGCGAGCCCAAGTGGTGGTGGCCACCGAAGTGGTCGAGATGGACGACCCGCTGGAAGTGGCTTTGCGCAAGAAAAAAGACTCTTCCATGCGCGTGGCCATCGAGCAGGTGCGTGATGGGCAGGCCCAAGTGGCAGTGTCAGCAGGTAACACCGGTGCCTTGATGGCGATTGCCCGTTACGTGCTCAAAACCATGGACGGCATTGACCGCCCGGCTATCGCGGGGCAAATGCCCAACTTCAAGGGTGGCGGCACCACCATGCTGGATCTTGGGGCCAATGTGGACTGCACGCCTGAGCATTTGCTGCAATTTGCGGTCATGGGTTCGGCCTTGGTCTCGGTCCTTCAAGACAAGGCCCAGCCCACAGTTGGCTTGCTCAACATCGGTGAAGAAGCGATCAAGGGCAATGAAATCATCAAAAAAACCGGTGAATTGTTGCGATCTGCGGCCAGTTCAGGAGATTTGAACTTCCATGGCAACGTGGAAGGCAACGATATTTTCAAGGGCACGGTGGACATTGTGGTCTGCGATGGCTTTGTGGGCAATGTGGCCCTGAAGGCCAGCGAAGGCCTGGCCACCATGGTGGGTGGTTTTTTGAATGCCGAGTTTTCGCGCAGCATTTTCACGAAAACCGCCGCCTTGTTGGCTTATCCGGTCTTAAAAGCCTTCAAAAACCGTGTGGACCACCGCCGCTACAACGGCGCAGCCCTGTTGGGTTTGCGTGGCCTGGTGTTCAAGAGCCATGGTTCTGCCGACGAGTTGGCTTTTGAGAATGCCTTGCAACGGGCTTATGATGCAGCCCGAAACCAATTGTTGGACCGCGTGCGGGACCGCATTGCCCATGCCGCCCCATTGCTGATGGGCGCACAGGCTGAGCGCTACGAGCCCGTGGTCACATCTGTATGAGAATTTATTCACGCATTTTGGGCACCGGAAGCTACCTGCCTGCCAGGCGCCTCGGCAACGCCGACCTGGCCGCCGAGTTGGCGCAGCAAGGTGTCGAAACATCCGACGACTGGATCGTGGAGCGCACAGGCATCCGTGCCCGTTACTTTGCGGCCGATGAACAAGGCTGCAGCGATTTGGCCACCGAAGCAGCCCGTCAAGCCTTGACCGCCTCGGGCTTGGTCGCCGCAGACATCGACTTGATCATTGTGGCCACCTCGACCCCCGACATGGTGTTCCCTTCCGTGGCCACCATGGTGCAGCACAAACTCGGCGCAGCCGGTTGTCCGGCTTTTGACGTCCAAGCGGTGTGCAGTGGCTTCATTTACGCGCTGACGATCGCCGATTCGATGATCCAGTCCGGCTCTGCCAAGCGGGCTTTGGTGATTGGGTCTGAAATTTTCAGCCGCATCCTCGACTTCAAGGACCGCACAACCTGTGTTTTGTTTGGCGACGGCGCTGGCGCGGTGGTGCTCGAAGCTTCGGACCAGCCCGGCATTTTGGCCACCGATTTGCACGCTGACGGCAAGTACAAAGACATTTTGTGTGTGCCTGGCCACGTCAACCGCGGGGCGATTTTGGGCGACCCGGTGCTCAAAATGGATGGCCAAGCGGTCTTCAAATTGGCCGTGGGAGTGCTCGAAGAAACTGCCCGTGCCAGCTTGGCCAAGGCCAACTTGACCGACGCCGACATTGACTGGTTGATCCCACACCAAGCCAACATCCGCATCATGCAAAGCACTGCCAAGAAGCTCAAGTTGGGCGCTGACAAGGTGGTGGTCACGGTGGACCAGCATGGCAACACTTCGGCCGCCTCGATTCCGCTGGCGCTGGACACCGCCGTGCGCGATGGTCGTATCCAGCGCGGTCAGACCCTCATGCTCGAAGGCGTGGGTGGGGGCTTCACTTGGGGCTCGGTACTTCTTCGCTATTGATTCGACAGGCACGAGTCAGCCATTCACAACCCGTGCTCTCGGACTCTTCTCAGATACAGAATTTGCACATGACGACATTTGCTTTTGTTTTTCCCGGCCAAGGTTCTCAATCGGTCGGCATGCTGGATGCCTGGGGTGACCACCCCGTGGTGCTCGAAACCTTGAAAGAAGCCTCTGACGCACTCGGCGAAGACGTGGCGAAGTTGATCCATGAAGGCCCCAAAGAGGCGTTGGCCATGACCACCAACACCCAGCCTGTGATGCTGGTGTCGGCGGTGGCCGCTTACCGTGCTTGGTTGGCTGAAGACGGGGCCAAGCCGTCCGTGGTGGCCGGTCACTCCTTGGGAGAGTACAGCGCCTTGGTGGCCTCGGGTGTGCTCACACTGTCTCAAGCTGCGCCGCTCGTGCGCCTGCGTGCTGCCGCCATGCAAGAGGCCGTGCCCGTGGGCGTGGGCGCCATGGCCGCGATTTTGGGTCTGGCCTCGGACAAAGTGATTGAGGGCTGCAAAGAGGCTCAAGCGACATTCGCCGCAGGCAGCGCCGAAGTGGTCGAGGCCGCGAACTTCAACGACGCGGCGCAAACCGTGATCGCGGGCAGCAAGGCCGCGGTCGACAAAGCCTGCGAAGTGCTCAAGGGCATGGGCGCAAAGCGAGCCTTGCTCTTGCCCGTTTCGGCACCCTTCCATTCGAGCCTGATGAAGCCCGCTGCGGAGAAACTGCGCGAGAAACTGGCCACCTTGACTCTGGATGCGCCTCTGATCCCGGTGATCAACAACATCGACGTGGCCATCGAAACCGATGCCGACCGCATTCGTGACGCGCTGTACCGTCAAGCCTTTGGACCGGTTCGTTGGGTCGAGTGCGTGCAGGCCATCAAGGCCCGCGGCGTGAGCACCCTGGTGGAATGCGGCCCCGGCAAGGTGTTGGCGGGCATGACCAAGCGGATCGATGCCGAATTGAACGGCGTGGCGCTGTACGACCCCGCCACCCTGGCTGAAGTGAAAGGACTCCTAGCATGAGCGAAGCACAAAAACAGATTGCACTGGTCACAGGCGCATCACGCGGCATTGGCGCGGCCATTGCCTTGCATTTGGCCAAGTCCGGTTTTGTCGTGATCGGCACCGCCACCAGCGATGACGGCGCCGCCAAAATCAGCCAAACGCTGTCGGCCTTCCCCGGCAGCCGAGGTGCCAACCTGAATGTCAACGATGCCGCTGCGGGCGAAGCCCTGATCGACGCCATCGTGAAAGAGCACGGCGGCCTGCAGGTGCTGGTCAACAACGCGGGCATTACCCGCGACACCCTGGCCATGCGCATGAAGGATGATGACTGGGACGCGGTGTTGGACACCAACCTCAAGGCGGTGTTCCGCATGAGCCGCGCTGTGATCCGCCCCATGATGAAGCAGCGTTACGGCCGCATCATCAACATCACCAGTGTGGTGGGGGCTTCTGGTAACCCCGGTCAGGCCAACTACGCCGCCGCCAAGGCGGGTGTGGCGGGCATGACCCGTGCGCTGGCGCGTGAACTGGGCAGCCGCAATATCACCGTCAATTGCGTGGCACCCGGTTTCATCGCCACCGACATGACCGCCAACCTGCCTGAAGAACAACACAAAGCCTTGTTGGGCCAGATTCCTCTGGGCCATCTGGGCCAAGCCGATGACATCGCTCACGCGGTCGCCTACCTGGCTGGGCCGGGTGCTGGCTATGTCACCGGGCAAGAATTGCATGTCAATGGTGGCATGTTCATGGCCTGATTTCCGGAACCCCCTTCCGGACAGGTAAAATCTTCTTTTTCACAACCCTCAGAGGGACCCCATGAGCGATATCGAAGCACGTGTCAAAAAAATCATTGCCGAACAACTTGGCGTTGAAGAGTCACAAGTCACCAACGAAAAAGCCTTTGTGGCCGATTTGGGTGCCGACTCTCTGGACACGGTGGAATTGGTGATGGCACTCGAAGATGAGTTCGGCATCGAGATTCCTGACGAAGACGCAGAAAAAATCACCACGGTTCAAGCTGCGATCGACTACGCCCAAAGCAAGAAGGCCTGATCGACGATGACCCGGCGCCGCGTTGTTGTCACGGGTTTGGGATGTGTCAGCCCCGTGGGGAACACGGTCGCCGAAGCATGGTCCAACCTGATCGCCGGTCAATCCGGCATTGGCCCCATCACCCGTTTCGACGCTTCGGCCATGTCCTGCCGGATCGTGGGTGAAGTCAAAAACTTTGACCTCGAGTCCTACATCAGCGCCAAAGAGGCGCGGACCATGGACCGCTTCATCCATTACGGCATTGCCGCCGCGGCTCAGGCCATCCAAGATGCTGGACTGCCTGCGGGCGATGCTTTGGGTGAAGAAGAGGCTTGCCGCATCGGCGTGGTGGTTGGTTCTGGCATTGGCGGCTTGCCGTTGATCGAGGAAACCCATATCGAATACACCGCCCGCGGTGCTCGTCGAATTTCACCATTTTTTGTGCCCGCCTCGATCATCAACATGATCTCAGGCCACGTCTCAATGCGCCACGGCTTCAAAGGCCCCAATTTGGCTGTTGTGACCGCTTGCACGACAGGTTTGCACAGCATTGGTGAAGCTGGACGCCTGATCGAGTACGGTGACGCCGACGTGATGATTGCTGGTGGCTCAGAGGGCACGGTGTCTCCACTGGGTGTGGGTGGTTTTGCCGCCATGCGTGCTTTGTCGACCCGCAACGACGACCCCACTGCTGCATCCCGCCCCTGGGACAAAGACCGCGACGGTTTTGTGTTGGGCGAGGGCGCAGGCGTCATGGTGCTCGAAGAGTACGAACATGCCAAAGCCCGTGGCGCCAAGATTTATGCCGAGTTGGCCGGTTATGGCATGAGTGCCGACGCAGGTCACATGACCGCGCCGAGCATGGACGGACCGCGCCGCGCCATGCTGAACGCCATGCGCAATGCCGGTGTCAACGCTGATCAAGTGGACTACCTGAACGCCCACGGCACGTCCACACCACTGGGTGACATCAACGAAACCAATGCCATCAAAGCGGCTTTGGGGGATCACGCCTACAAAACCGTGGTCAGTTCCACCAAGTCCATGACCGGGCATTTGTTGGGTGGCGCAGGTGGCATCGAGAGCGTGTTCACCGTGCTGGCGCTGCACCACCAAAAAGTGCCACCCACCATCAACCTGGTCAATCCCGACCCCGAGTGCGATCTGGACTACTGCGCCAACACTGCGCGCGATCTGAAAATCGATGTGGCGCTGAAAAACAACTTCGGTTTTGGGGGCACCAACGGTTCTCTGGTGTTCAAACGCCTTTGACTGCACTTTGGGCTAGCTTCAAGCCATGCACAACGCCCCGCCTGTGGTTTACCCGGTGGGGCGTTTTGTTTGGGGCCGTCTTTTGTTTCTGACTGTGGGCGTGCTTTCGGCTGTGGGCCTGCTCAGCTGGCAACTCCAGTCTCTGACCACAGGCCCCAAGTTGTGGGCCGCCTGGATGTTGTGGGCTGTTTGTGCGGGGTTCGCTGCGTGGTGGGCTCCAAGGCAAACGCTCACGGACGGGCGCTTGGGCTGGAGTGGAGAAGCCTGGTTTTGGCAAGCCGACGCAGATTCGGCCGAGCAGGCTCAGGCTGTGGCCGTCTCGGTGGGCGTGGACACCGGCCAAGGCCTGTTGCTCTGGCTGCAGCCCTTGAACGAAGAAGGCCATGCACAAGGGAGGCTGCTCTGCGCTTGGCTGCAGGCGAATGCGATGCCCTCAAAGTGGCACGGAATTAGATGCGCTGTATATTCGCGCCGCAAGACGACATCACTCCCCGAAAGTGTTTGAGAAACGCGTTTTGGATGCAGCTTGAAATGGCTGTTTTCAGCCGCATCTGATCCAAGGTTGCAAACTTGTTATGACTGACTTAAGGAGGCTTTTTGTGCTGAACAACACATGGACAAGGACAGCTGCATCGGCCTGCATGGCCACTGCCATCGTGGTGGGCTGTGCCCTGTTTCCCGCATCTGCAGCCCTGGCGCAAGCCCCGGCTGCCATGGTGCGTGGTTTGCCCGATTTCACCGACTTGGTGGAACAGGTGGGCCCCTCGGTGGTGAATATCCGAACCCTTGAAAAAGCGCGCCCCAGCTCGCCCGGCGCTGGCGGACCGGACGAAGAAATGCAGGAGCTGTTTCGCCGCTTTTTTGGTGTGCCCATGCCCAATGCCCCACGCCAAGGGCCACGGCAAAACCGACCCGAGCAAGAAGCTCAACCCCGAGGTGTGGGATCGGGTTTTATTTTGAGCGCTGACGGCTTCATCATGACCAACGCCCATGTGGTCGAAGGTGCCGACGAGGTGATGGTGACCCTGACCGACAAACGCGAATTCAAGGCGCGCATTGTGGGCGCCGACAAACGCACCGACGTGGCGGTCGTGAAAATTCAGGCCACTGGACTGCCCGCTGTGAAGGTGGGCGATGTCAACCGCCTGCGTGTGGGCGAGTGGGTCATGGCCATCGGCTCTCCCTTTGGCCTTGAGAACACCGTCACAGCGGGTATCGTGAGCGCTAAGCAACGTGATACGGGGGACTATTTGCCCTTCATCCAAACCGATGTGGCCATCAACCCAGGCAACTCGGGTGGCCCCTTGATCAATATGCGCGGTGAAGTGGTGGGCATCAACAGCCAAATTTACTCCCGCTCGGGCGGTTTCATGGGCATCTCGTTTGCTATCCCCATGGACGAAGCCATGCGGGTCAGTGAGCAACTGCGTGCCTCTGGTCGCGTGACCCGTGGCCGCATCGGTGTGCAAATTGCGCCTGTGACCAAAGAAGTGGCCGAATCGATTGGCTTGGGCAAAGCGCAAGGCGTATTGGTGCGTGGTGTGGAAGAGGGCTCGCCTGCCGAAAAAGCGGGCATCGAAGCGGGTGACATCATCACTCGTTTCGATGGCAAGCCCATCGAGAAACCCGCAGACCTGCCCCGTGCGGTGGGCAACACCAAGCCCGGCAGCCAAGTGTCCTTGACCGTTTTCCGGCGGGGTACTACCAAAGACCTGAAGGTCACGGTCGCCGAGATCGAGCCAGAAAAAGTAGCTGCATCCGAACCTGTAAAAAAGGCCTCGACTGCCAAGATTGCCCACTTGGGCCTGAGCTTGAGTGACTTGAGTGAAGCGCAAAAGAAAGAGGCACGTGTGCGCCATGGCGTGCGGGTGGATGCGGCCGTGGAAGCTGCCGCACGCGCAGGCATTCGCGAGGGTGACCTGATCCTGGCGGTGGCTAACACCGAAGTCAGCTCGGTAAAGGTGTTCGAGTCATTGATGGCCCGCATCGATAAGACACGACCCGTCAGTGTGCTGATCCGTCGGGGTGACGGTGCACAGTATGTGCTGATACGCCCCAACCCTTGATCGGTGTCAAATCCGAGCGATCCTGAAACCCCTGAAGCTTTGGGGTTGTTGGGCCCAAGCCTCATTTTGAGCGGGTCTTTGACCCTAGAAAAAATATTTTTGAAGTTTGTATTCGCTAACATTTTTTGTTGTCTCATGCCGAATTTGGATAAAATCAACCGTCTTGATCCATCATTCATGGCATTCAGCGCAGGTTTGGATTCACCATGCGGGATTTCCTGCAAGTGTCCACCGATGATCCACAGACAGCCCACAAGTTGTCCATTCTCAGGCAACCCCAATTGTGGATAAGTTGTTGACAAGTTTCATGTTGCACAGCAGCAACGATCTGCCGAACCCAATTCTGGGGCTGTGCGCATGGGCCGATTTGCCTACAATGAAGTCCCAACTATCGCAGTTGCCATTGATTGTTGGTTCAGGGCGCGTCATCACCAGACGCGCCCTTTTTTCTTTTTTGGATCATTGATCCACCATCATTTGCAGAACTTCCTTGATGAACCACATCAGAAATTTTTCGATCATTGCCCACATCGACCATGGCAAATCCACACTGGCTGATCGCTTGATTCAACGCTGCGGTGGTTTGGAAGCGCGTGACATGGAAGCGCAGGTGCTGGACTCGATGGACATCGAGAAAGAACGTGGCATCACGATCAAGGCACAAACCGCGGCGCTCCAATACAAAGCCCAAGACGGTCAGGTTTACAACCTCAACCTGATCGACACGCCCGGCCATGTGGACTTCTCTTATGAAGTCTCGCGTTCCCTGTCGGCGTGCGAGGGCGCTTTGCTGGTGGTGGATGCCAGCCAAGGCGTGGAAGCGCAGACCGTGGCCAACTGCTACACCGCGCTGGATTTGGGTGTGGAAGTGGTCCCGGTGCTCAACAAGATGGATCTGCCCAATGCCGATCCTGACAACGCCCGGTCCGAAGTGGAGGACGTGATTGGCATCGACGCGACCGACGCGATTCCGTGCTCGGCCAAGACCGGCATGGGCATCGAGGAAATCCTCGAAGCTGTGGTGGCCCGCATTCCGCCGCCCAAAGGCAACCCCGATGCACCGCTGCGCGCCATGATCATCGACAGCTGGTTCGACACCTATGTGGGTGTGGTGATGCTGGTGCGTGTGGTCGATGGCCAACTGCTCAAAAACGAGCGCATCCGCATGATGGCCAGCAATGCGGTGTACGAAGCGGGCAGCCTGGGTGTTTTCACCCCTGCCAACCAGCCGCGTGAATCGCTCAAGGCGGGTGAGGTGGGTTACATCATCGCAGGCATCAAGGAACTTCAGGCGGCCAAGGTGGGCGACACCGTGACACTGGAGAAAAAGCTGCCCAACAACCTGGGCCCAGCTTCTGAGGCCTTGCCTGGCTTCAAGGAAATCCAGCCGCAAGTGTTTGCCGGTTTGTACCCGACCGAGGCCAACCAGTACGACGCGCTGCGCGACGCGCTGGAAAAGCTCAAGCTCAATGACGCCTCGCTGCACTACGAGCCCGAAGTGTCGCAGGCGCTGGGTTTTGGTTTCCGCTGCGGCTTTTTGGGCTTGCTGCACATGGAAATCGTGCAAGAGCGCTTGGAGCGTGAGTTTGACCAGGACCTGATCACCACCGCGCCCAGTGTGGTCTACCAAGTGGTTCAGCCCGGTGGTGAAGTTGTCATGGTCGAGAACCCCTCCAAGATGCCCGACCAAGGCAAGCTGCAAGAGATCCGCGAGCCTATCGTCACCGTGCACCTGTACATGCCGCAGGACTATGTGGGCCCCGTCATGACACTGGCCAATCAAAAGCGCGGCGTACAAATGAACATGGCTTACCATGGCCGCCAGGTCATGCTCACTTACGAGATGCCGCTGGGGGAGATCGTGCTGGATTTTTTTGACAAGCTCAAATCGGTCAGCCGGGGTTATGCCTCAATGGACTATGAGTTCAAGGAATTCCGCACATCCGATGTGGTGAAGGTCGACATTTTGCTTAACGGCGAAAAGGTCGATGCGCTGTCCATCACCGTGCACCGCTCCCAGTCGCAATACCGGGGGCGTGCGGTGGTGGCCAAGATGCGCGAGATCATTTCCCGTCAAATGTTCGATGTGGCCATCCAGGCGGCGATTGGTGCCAACATCATTGCCCGTGAAACCATCAAGGCCTTGCGCAAAAACGTGCTGGCCAAGTGCTACGGTGGTGACATCACGCGCAAACGCAAACTGCTCGAAAAGCAGAAGGCGGGTAAAAAGCGGATGAAACAGATTGGCTCGGTCGAGGTGCCTCAAGAGGCGTTCTTGGCCATTTTGCAGGTGGAAGATTGATGCCCTTTTTAACGTCTTTGGTGTTGGCCGCATTCGTGGGCTATGCGGGTGCTTGGTATATGGGCTTTTTGGAGGGCAACTTTGCGCTGCTGCTGCTTTTGGCCACCCTGGTCACGGGCATTTATTGGCTGGCCGAGCGCTTCTTCTTTTTGCCGCAACGCCGCAAAGCGGTTGCGCAACTGGAGGCGGAGACGGTCAAGCGCCAAGCCGAGTTGAGCAAAATGGGCATCGCCAAAGTGGACACCGACATCAGCGAGTCCCGCGAAAAGCTGCTCATGCAGCCCTGGTGGCTGGACTGGACCGCCGGGCTCTTCCCGGTGATCGTGGTGGTGTTTGTGCTGCGTTCTTTTTTGTTCGAGCCTTTCAAAATCCCCTCGGGCTCCATGATCCCGACGCTGCACATTGGTGACTTGATTTTGGTGAACAAATTCCACTACGGCATTCGCTTGCCCGTGGCCAACACCAAGCTCACCGAAGGCACACCCGTGCAGCGCGGTGATGTGATGGTGTTCCGTTACCCACCCAAGCCCAGCGTGGACTACATCAAGCGCGTGGTCGGTCTGCCCGGAGACGAGGTGGCTTATCTGAACAAAAGCCTGACGATCAACGGCAAGGCGGTGCCCACCGAGGTTCTGCCAGACTTTTTCGACGAGTCCACCATGCGTTACCACAAGCACCGCCGCGAAACTCTGGGTGCCAAGCCGCACCAAACGCTGCAAGACGATGACCGCCCCGCCTTTGTGCCGGGTGCGGATCAGTTTGCTGGGCGCGAGAACTGCAATTACACCGTCGAAGGCGTGACCTGCAAGGTGCCCGCAGGCCACTACTTCATGATGGGCGACAACCGCGATAACTCGCTGGACTCGCGCTATTTTGGTTTTGTGCCGGATGGCAACATCGTGGGCAAAGCGTTCTTTGTGTGGATGAACTTCGGCAACCTCAAGCGCATCGGCGCTTTTGACTGAGGTGGGCGTGGCAACTTCCCCTGTTTTGTCTGAATTGCAAGTCCGGCTGGGTTACGCCTTTCGCCAGCATGCTTTGCTGCAGCAAGCGGTCACGCACCGCAGCTTCAGCGCCGACCACAACGAGCGCCTAGAGTTTTTGGGCGATTCGGTGCTGAACCTGTCGGTGGCGCATTTGCTCTACACCCAACTGGCCAATTTGCCCGAGGGCGATTTGTCGCGGGTGCGGGCCAACCTGGTCAAGCAAGACACGCTGCACCAACTGGCCAAAACCTTGGACTTGCCTGCTGTGATGCGATTGGGTGAGGGCGAGATACGCTCGGGCGGTCAAAACCGTCCGTCCATTCTTGCCGATGCGCTCGAAGCCATCATCGGCGCGGTGTACCTGGACGGTGGCTACAAGGAGGCACAAGCCTTGGTCGAACGCTTGTTTGCCCAGGTCGACATCAAGCCCGACATGCAGGCCGTGGGCAAAGACCCCAAGACCGAGCTGCAAGAGTGGCTGCAAGGGCGCAAGCTCGCATTGCCCAAATACACCGTGGTCGGCACCTCCGGCGCGGCGCACCGCCAGCAGTTTGAGGTCTCCTGCGAGGTGACCGAATTGCGCCAAACTCAACAAGGCTCGGGCGCGTCGCGTCGCGCCGCCGAACAAGCTGCGGCCGCTGCCATGCTGCTTACCTTGAAATCCGAAAGCGCCGCATGAGCACCGATAAAAAAACACCTGAAACTGAACGCACGCCGCAAGAGCAAACCCTGCGCCGCCCCATTCAAATCGCGGGTGTGACGATCCAGCCACGCGATGCCTCGGAAGTCGCCGACTTGCCGCCCGTCGCTGTTGCCCCCACGCCTGTGCCGGTGGAGGGCCAGCGCTGCGGTCTGGTGGCCATTGTGGGCAAGCCCAACGTGGGCAAGTCGACTTTGCTCAACGCTTTGGTGGGCCAAAAGATCAGCATCACCTCGCGCAAGGCGCAAACCACGCGCCACCGCATCACCGGCATCCGTACCGAAGGCGCATCGCAGTATGTGTTTGTCGATACCCCGGGTTTTCAGACCATCCACGGCACGGCCCTCAACAAGTCGCTCAACAAAACCGTGGTCGGCGCGGTGAGTGATGTGGACTTGGTGCTGTTTGTGGTCGAGGCGGGCAGCTTCACCACGGCAGACGCCAAGGTGCTGGCGCTCCTCAAGCCAGGCATCCCGGTCTTGTTGGTGGCCAATAAACTCGACAACGTGCACCGCCGTGGTGACATCGCGCCTTGGCTGCAAAGCATGCAAGAGCGCCATGCCTTCACCGAGTTTGTGCCCATGTCGGCCAAGCAGGCCAAGGACATCGAACGACTGCTGGGCATTTGCGAAAAATACCTGCCTGAGCAGCCTTGGTGGCACGCCGAAGACGAACTCACCGACCGCAGCGAAAAATTCCTGGCCAGCGAAATGGTGCGTGAAAAGCTCTTCCGTTTGACGGGCGACGAGCTGCCCTACACCTCCACTGTGGTGATCGACAAGTTCGAAGAAGAAGCGGGTCGCACTGCCAAACGAATGCTGCGCATTGCCGCCACCATCGTGGTCGAGCGTGAAGGCCACAAAGCCATGGTGATCGGTGACAAGGGCGAAAAGCTCAAGCGCATCGGCACCGAAACCCGCGTCGAGCTGGAAAAGCTGCTGGACGCCAAGGTGTTCATCGAGCTGTGGGTGAAGGTGCGTTCAGGCTGGGCCGACGACGAAGTGCGTGTGCGCAGCTTCGGCTACGAGTAATTTCACCGCCAATGGCCTCCAAGCGGATCGCAGACGAGCCAGCCTATGTGCTGCACCGCTACGACTGGAGCGAAACCAGCCTGATTTTGGAGGTCTTCACGCGCCACCACGGACGTGTGGCCTTGGTGGCCAAAGGGGCCAAGCGGCCCACCTCCAGCTTCCGCCCGGTGCTCTTGCCGCTGCAGCCTTTGTCGCTGGCGTTTGGGGGTGATGGTGATATCCGCACCCTCAAATCGGCCGAATGGGTGGGCGGTCATGTCATGCCCACGGGCGAGGCGCTGCTGTCGGGTTATTACCTCAACGAACTGCTGATGCGACTGACCGCGCGAGACGACCCGCATTCTGCTTTGTTCGACGTGTATGCCGCGGCCGTGCGGCTGCTGGCCAGTGGCGACCCCGATGCGCTGCAGTGGGCCTTGCGCGGCTTTGAATTGCTGCTGCTGCGCGAAATGGGCTTGTTGCCCGCGCTGAACCAACAAACCCTGACCCTCAAGCCTTTATCGCCCACTAACAGTTACGCCTTGGTGGCCGAGGCGGGGCTGCAGTGGGTGAGCGATGACCGCCAAGCCTTGCGCGGCGATCAGTGGCTGGCGCTGCACGCGGCGCTGGCCTCGCCGAGCCCCTTGGCCACCTTGCTGCGGGAGTGCGCTGACCTGCTGGTGCAGTTGCAGCGCCCCTTGCGCCTCTTGCTCAACTACCATTGTGGTGTCGGTGCCTTGCGCACGCGCCAAATGATGCTGGACTTGCAAAATTTATGAACACCTCCATGATTCCACAACGCTTGGCCCTGTCGGTCAATGTCAACAAGGTTGCCCTGCTGCGCAACTCCCGTCATTTGGGCATTCCCAGTCTGGTCCGTGCTGCCCAGCAGTGCCTGCAAGCGGGCGCGAACGGCATCACCATCCACCCTCGGCCCGATGAGCGGCATATCCGCGCCAGCGACGTGCCCGTGCTCCACGCGCTCATGCAGTCTTGGCCCGAGCGCGAATTCAACATCGAAGGCAACCCCTTCCACAACCTGATGGACCATGTTCGGGCCGTGCGCCCGCACCAGGTGACCTTTGTGCCCGACAGCGAAGGCCAGTTCACCAGCGACCACGGCTGGGCCTTCCCGCAGGACGCCGAGCGCCTGAAACCCCTGATCGACGAATGCAAGGCCCTAGGCGTTCGCGTGAGCCTGTTCATGGACCCGATCCCAGAGCAAATGGCCGCCGCCCGCGCTGTGGGCGCCGACCGGGTGGAGCTCTATACCGAGCCCTATGCCGCCGCCTTTGGTACGCCAGAACAAGCCATGCAGCTGCAGCGCTACGCCGATGCCGCCGTGGCCGCCACACAAGCCGGTTTGGGCCTGAATGCAGGCCACGACCTCAACCGCGACAACTTGCCCGCCTTTGTGGCCGCGGTGAAGGGCCTGCAAGAAGTTTCGATTGGCCATGCCTTGATGGCCGATGCGCTGGAGATGGGTTACGCCGCCACGGTGCAAGCCTACCTCGCTTGCCTGAAGCCATGATCTACGGCATCGGCACCGACATCTGCGACATCCGCCGCATCCGAGCCAGCCTGGACAAGCACGGCGAGCGTTTTGCCGCCAAGGTGCTGTCGGACGCCGAAATGGCCACCTGGAGGGCCCGCAGCGCCCGCTGGCCCGAGCGCGGTGTGCGCTATTTGGCCACCCGTTTCTCGGCCAAAGAGGCCTTCAGCAAGGCGATTGGTCTGGGCATGCGCATGCCGATGACCTGGCGCCTGTGTGAGGTGGCCAAGCTGCCCAGTGGTCAGCCGGTCATCGTGCTGCATGGGGTGCTCAAAGAGTGGTTTGAGGGCAAAAACCTCAGTGCCCATATCACCGTGACCGACGAGTCCGAATACGCCGCCAGCTTTTGCGTGGTCGAAACCCAAAGCCCCTCGCGCCCTTGATTTGTCGCGCTGGCGCCCCACATGGAATCCACACCTCATGACCCTGCACGCCCCCCTGATCATTGACATTGCTGGCACCACCTTGACCGAGGTGGACCTCCGCCGCTTGGCCCACCCCTTGGTGGGCGGCATGATTTTGTTTGGTCGCAATTGGCACAGCCGCGCACAACTCACCGAGCTGTGTGCTGAGATCAAAAACATCCGCGCCGACCTCTTGATCGCGGTCGATCATGAAGGTGGGCGCGTGCAGCGCTTTCGCACCGACGGCTTCACCCATTTGTCACCCATGCGTGCCCTGGGCGAACTCTGGTCGCAAGACGACAAGGGTCAGCCTGGCTCGGGCGTGCTCAAGGCCTGCGAAGCGGCCACCTCGGCAGGCTTTGTGTTGGCCAGCGAACTGCGTGCTTGTGGTGTGGACTTCAGCTTCACACCTGTGCTCGATCTGGATCACGGCGAGAGTGGTGTGATTGGCGACCGCGCTTTTGCGCGGGACCCGCGTGTGGTGAGCCTGCTGGCCCGCAGCCTGATGCAGGGCCTGCTGCAAGCGGGCATGGGCAACTGCGGCAAACATTTCCCCGGGCACGGTGCCGTCAAGGCCGACTCGCATGTGGCGCTGCCGGTGGACAAACGTGGCCTCAAAACCATTTTGGCTGACGATGCACAACCTTACCAATGGCTCACCAGTGTGCTCACGGCCGTGATGCCTGCTCATGTGATCTACAGCAAGGTGGACAGCCGTCCAGCGGGCTTTTCAACGCGCTGGCTGCAAGACATCTTGCGCGGGCAGTTAGGTTTTCAGGGGGTGGTTTGCACCGACGACCTGTCGATGGCCGCCGCCCGCCAGCTGGAGGGGCAGACCCTCAGCTACACCCAGGCCGTCATCACCGCGCTGCATGCGGGCTGCGACCTGGCCTTGCTGTGCAACCGCTCGGCGGTGAATGGTGGCGCCGAGCTGGACGAGGTGCTGGACCAACTGGCCGAAGCCCAGCTCAAGTCCCATTGGACCCCCAGTGAGATCAGCGAAGAGCGGCGCCTGAACCTCTTGCCCCGATCGCCCGCCCGACACTGGGACGAACTGGTGCGCTCGGCCGATTACATGCAGGCGCTGGACCGCCTGCCTTGACCTGAACAGGACCTCGGGATGAACTGGATCGCCAAAATTTTCATGGCCCTGCTCGGGCTGGCCTTTCTGGTGGCCTTGCTCTTTGGCGTGGCCTGCTACACCGTTTATGCCACGCTGCGTTGGCTCTTGACGGGTCGCAAGCCCCAGGTGGTGCTGGTCTGGCAACAGTTCAGCGCCATGCGCCAGAACTTCAAGCAAGGCGGCTTTCGTGCCGGGCCTTCACAGGGCTTTGAAGGCCCCAGGGGACGCCACAGTGCCCACGATGACCAGGTGGTGGACGTGGAAGTGCGCGAGGTGGTGGAAGACGCGCCGCGCTTGCGTCGCTGAGGAGTGGCCATGAATGGCTTCGCTTCCGTTACAGATTAGGGGCCACCATAGCGTCACTCCGATGAGCACAACAACGTTGCCTGAAGGCTGCCATACCGTCATAGCGAGGAGCGCAGCGACGTCGCGAGAAGTTAGAAGGTCGCCATGCCGGAACTGCGATGAGCACAACAACGTGGCCAGATGACTGCCATACCGTCACTGCGAGGAGCGCAGCGACGTGGCAGTCCATGGTCACGATCTTGGTCCGTTCATCAGTTTCTGGATACGGCCTGCCTGCAGGCCAAGGGCCGTTCTAGCGGATCAATTTTCCGGTTTGTCACCTCTGGCAAGTAGCTGCCCGAATCGAATACCCTGCGAGGTGAATTCAAAAAACGGAATTTTCAACAAGACTACATGAAGATGTGTGGTCTGCAGTGTTGACCTGACGCTGTTGGATGAGACGCTTGAGTCAAATCTGCCTACCCAAGCCGCCGCAATTTAGAGGTTCTCAAAGAGTTGCATAGAGCTGATTCAAACCGCAGGCGACGCATTGTGTCGCACCGGTTTTTAAACTTCAATGTCGCTCAACAAGGACTCATCATGGATACCACGGCACTTCAAAAAATCGCAGACCAATTGATCCAGGCACGCCGCATCGTCGTCTTCACCGGCGCAGGCATGTCGGCAGAAAGCGGCATTGCCACCTTCCGCGACAAGCCCGATAGCCTGTGGGCCAAGTTCAACACCCGCGAAATGGCTTCACCCGCAGGTTGGCGAGAAGACAAGTACCGCGTTTGGGCCTGGTACGAAGGCCGTCGCGGCGCTGTGCTTGAAACCCAGCCGCACGCAGGGCACATAGCGGTAGATCAATTGGCCGACACATTGCGCAGCGTCCATGGTCAGGACGTTCAGGTGGATGTGGTCACGCAAAACGTGGACAACTTGCACGAACGCGCAGGAAGCTCCAGCGTCATTCACTTGCATGGCAGTTTGTTTTCGCCGCGCTGTGCGGCTTGTGCCCGCCCGGGTGAATTTGCGCCAGGGGTGCCAGATCAGCCCTTGACGCATTTGGACCCACCGGAATGTCAGCACTGCGGTGGCTACATCCGCCCCGGCGTGGTCTGGTTTGGTGAGTCCATGCCGGAAAATGAATTTCGCATGGCCGAAGACCTGGTGGACACCTGCGATGTCATGTTGGTCATCGGCACATCGGGTGTGGTGTTCCCTGCGGCTGAGTTGCCGATCAATGCCCACCAATTGGGTAAGTTCGTAGCCGAGATCAACCCTGAACGCACAGAAGTGTCGGGCTACACCGCGGTGGAATGCCGAGCCACAGCCGCGCAGGGCTTGCCGCAGTTGCTGGAAATGCTGAAGAGCCGTTGATGAGACAGGCGCAGGCACCTGCGCCCAATTTGAAGTGGCTCCAATGCTCAGCCTGGCAGATCAACCAATGGGTCAAGGCATGTCACACCCAGCGGCGCAAAGTGCTTGAGGTTGCAAGTGAGCAGCACCAAGCCAGCATGCTGTGCCAATGCGGCAATGGCCACATCGGCAAAGCCGGGATGACGTCCTTGGGCCATGGCGGCATCTGATATTTGTCCAGCCAATCGGGCTGCTGCGGCGTCCAGTGGCAAGATCCGGTCAGCATAGGCCGCCAGCAGACCATCTAACCAGCGGTCCAGGCGGTTGGCCCTGTCCGCAGCACCACCGTTGCGTCGCAACTTACCAATGCCTTGCGCCATTTCAGCAACAGCAATGGCGGGCAAAAACAATTGCTGGTGGTGTGCCTGAAGCCATTGCCCAAAGGGGCTGGGCACAAAAGCCTCTCGCCCCGGGGCCAAGACCGACACCACGCTGGTGTCGAGCAGATAACCCTTAGTCAAATTCAATACCCCTCAAAGGCGTGTTGTCGCGCTCGGTCTCCAAGGGTTCTGGCAGTGCGAGCAGGTAGTTGGCCAAGTTGGGCATCTCCAGCGGGTAAAGACGAGCCCCGTCAGCCACGGGCACAATCATGGCGCAGGGTTGCCCATGTCGGCTGACCAAGGTGGGGCGGCCTTTTTCAGCCGCCGCCACCAAGGCAGAAAAGCTGGCCTTGGCATCGCGAATTTGCACAGTTTCCATGAGATTGCCCTTTGTGACTACATGTGGTCATTTTAGATGTGGGCTCTTGCCAAGTCAATGGAGGCTAGATTAAGGTCAATAACGCTTGGTCAAACAGGTGCCCTTGAGCGGCTTGTTGTACCGTTTCGTTTGAATGGGCTCTGATATCGCCATCCGGAATTGCGCCGGGGTGAGCAACTCCATTGGATTGGCATGCGTTTTGTCTGCAACCAGCACGATGCTGCCGCAGATTTATCAATGAAGTGGCGAAAAAAGTGGTGCTCGCGCAACTCATGAAGCTCCTGCGGAGTCAGGTCGAAAACCGTGCGAAGGCGTGTCTTGGTCGTCATGAATGCTCCTTGTTGATGAGCATTCAGTATCGAATCCTGTGCGACAGGATGTGTCGCAAGCAACATGTTTCCTGATCATGCGGTCAACGCCCTGTCTGCGTTGACCATGGCTCAGGAGGGTTTTCGCAGCGCATGACGGGGCTGCGTTGTGGTCGCTTATTCCTGCACGTGCCGCAGGGCCGGGAACAGGATCACGTCGCGGATGCTGGCGCTGTCGGTCAGCAGCATCATCAGGCGGTCGATGCCGATGCCGCAGCCGCCTGCAGGGGGCATGCCGTATTCGAGCGCACGCACAAAGTCGTGGTCGTAATACATGGCTTCGTCGTCACCGTCGTCTTTGGCGGCCACTTGGGCTTGGAAGCGGGCGGCTTGGTCTTCGGCGTCGTTCAACTCAGAAAAGCCGTTGCCGAACTCGCGCCCGGTGATGTACAGCTCAAAGCGCTCAGTCACTTCGGGGCGGCTGTCGTTGGCGCGGGCCAGCGGGCTGATCTCGGTCGGGTGCTCCATGATGAAGGTCGGCTCCCAGAGCTTGTCTTCCACGGTTTCCTCAAAGTAAAACACCTGCAGGCTGGCCAAGCTGCGCGTGGACAGCTTGTCTTTGGCTTCGCTCATGCCCAGCTTTTTCAGGGCGTTGATCAGCCACTCGGCGTTGTCCACGTTGTCACCCGCTTCGGTGTGTTTGACGATGGCTTCGCGGATGGTCATTCGGGCGAATGGCTTGTTCAGGTCGACGGGCTTGCCGTTGTAGGTGAGGTCCAATGTGCCTGCAGCGGTCATGGCCGCGTCGCGGATCAGGCTTTCGGTGAAGCCCATCAGGTCCTGGTAGTTCCAGTAGGCCGCGTAGAACTCCATCATGGTGAACTCGGGGTTGTGGCGCACCGAGATGCCTTCGTTGCGGAAGTTGCGGTTGATCTCGAACACACGTTCAAAGCCTCCCACCAGCAGGCGCTTGAGGTACAGCTCGGGCGCGATGCGCAAGAACATCTCTTGGTCCAGCGCGTTGTGGTGTGTCACAAAGGGTTTGGCGTTGGCCCCACCGGGAATGGGGTGCAACATGGGCGTTTCGACCTCAAGGAAGCCGTGTTGGACCATGAATTCACGGATGCCGCTGACAGCTTTGCTGCGGGCCGCAAACCGCTTGCGGGCCGCTTCGTCGGTCATCAGGTCCACATAACGCTGGCGGTACTTCACCTCTTGGTCGGCCACACCGTGGAACTTATCGGGCATGGGGCGCAGGCTCTTGGTGAGCATGCGGATGCTGGTGGCGTGGATCGACAACTCGCCCGTGCGGGTTTTGAACAAATGGCCTTCCACGCCCACGATGTCGCCCAGGTCCCAGTGCTTGAACTGGGCGTACAGGTCTTCACCCACGTCGTCGCGGGTCACATACACCTGGATGCGGCCCGTGGCGTCTTGCAGCGTGGCAAAGCTGGCCTTGCCCATCACGCGCTTGAGCATCATGCGGCCTGCAACCTTGGCCATGGTTTTGGCCACGCCTTCACCGTTCAGGGCTTCGGCCTCTTTGCTGCCGTGGGCTTCGTGCAGCTTGGCGGCATGGTGTTCGGGCTTGAAGTCGTTAGGGAAGGCCACGCCTTTGCCTTCGGCCTGAGCCTGGCGCATGGCTTTGAGTTTTTCGCGGCGCTCGGCGATCAGTTGGTTTTCATCTTGCGCGGGAGCGGCGGGGGCGGCGGGAGCGGATGGGGCAGTCGTGTCAGACATGGCGAGGTGCAGTGGGGACCGTGGCGCGTGAACGCCGCCCGATCCGGGGTTGTGGGGTGCGCAAGGGCGCAAAACCCTCTATTTTATGGGTTTGTGGAGGGCTTCTGGCCGGGCCGTGGTGGCGTCGTGTCGGAAGGGGCCACCATGTCGCCCACCAGCTCCAGCCGCATCAAGGGCTCTTGCAGGGCAAACAGCCGGTATTTCATCTGCAGCGGCAAGGGCAGCAACTCGCCCCATCGGTGGGATAACCAGCTGCAGTCCTGCAGCCGCCAGGCCTCGGCCCAGTGGGGCACCACGCTGGCTTGTTCGCTCAGCTGGGTCAGGGCCTGGTGCATTTGCGCCGACAGGTGCTGCAGGTCTTCGGGCACTTGCACCGCGGGCTCGGGCGGCAGGGGCTGTACGCGCCCCAGCCACAGGCCGTCGCTTCGCTGCTGTGTGGCCTCAATGCGAAACTTTTCCACCCCACGGCACCAGACCATCACCAAGCCGGGCTGGGGCCGCTCGATGCGTTCGATCTGCACCCGGGTGCCCATGGCTTCAAATTGTTCGGCCGCTTGGCCGGGTCGGTGCACCTCGCGACCCTGGGTCAGTGTGACCACGCCAAAACCAGTACCTTGGCGCTCGCATTCGCCAATCATCTGCAGGTAGCGCAGCTCAAACAATTGCAAAGGCAACAAAGCGCCCGGGAACAGCACGGTGCCCAGCGGGAACAGTGGCAATTCGGTCAGGACTTGCGGGGAAGGGGTGTCGCGATCGGGCATCTGGGTATCATCGCACGAGCAGGAGAAAAACGATGTGGTTCCAGATGATGAGCTTGGTGTTGGATGTGGTGGCGGGCCTGGTCGCAGGCACTTGTTTGTTGCGCTTTTTGATGCAATGGCAGCGCATTTCTTTTCACCAGCCTTTGGGCCAATTTGTGTTTGCGGTCACCGACTGGTTGGTTTTGCCGCTGCGCCGGGTGATCCCGCCATGGTCGGCCTGGGATTTGTCGAGTCTGGTGGGGGCCTTTCTCATCAAGCTGGTGCAGTACACATTGTTGTGGCTGGTCGCGGGCGGGCAGGGGGCATGGGGCTTGCTGCCGTTGGTCGGTCTGGTGGGCATGGCCCAGCTGGTGGTGTCGGCCCTGAGTGCGTTGGTGCTGGTGTTGGCGGTGATGTCTTGGGTCAACCCCGGCTCACCCATGTACAGCCTGGCGGCTCGTTTGAGTCAGCCTTTTTTGAGGCCTTTTCAGCGGGTGGTACCCCTGATCGGTGGAGTGGATTTGTCGCCCATCGCCTTGCTGGTGGTCTTGCAATTGATCGGCATGGTGTTGGCCTCGCTGCAAATGGGCTGGATGCACTGAGCTGTTGAAAGCCTTTTAATTCATATGGCGTACGATGGTTTTTCTTTGCCGCGCGACCTTAGATCTGGGCGCCCGCTTTTTTGGTCGCCTGCGCGATCTGGGCCAACATGCCCTGATTTTCTTGAGCCGTGAGTGGTTCGCTGCTGAACTGGTGAGGGATGACCTCCTCGTCCTGCGACTGCGCGAGCATGGCCTGCAGCTCGGCCGCGAACTCTGGGTCCTGTTTGGCGATCTCGTTGATACGCTCTTGCGCTGCCTGATCGAGTGGGGTGTTTTGCAGTGCCATTTTGCTGTCCTGGTAATGATTTGAATTATTGCTTTAGAAGTGCATATTTCTCTTGAGGGCCTTTGTTTGGGGGTGTCGGTCGACTCAGCTGACCGCGTCTGCGGGCTGGCGCTGCAGCATCGCCAGGGTGGTGGCGATGGTTTTGCGCAGTTCGCGGCGGTCGCAGATGAAGTCGACCGCCCCTTTGGTTTGCAAGAACTCGGCACGCTGGAAGCCTTCAGGCAAGGTCACGCGCACGGTGCTTTCGATCACGCGGGGGCCCGCAAAGCCGATCAGGGCTTTGGGCTCGGCAATCACCACGTCACCCAAGAAGGCAAAACCGGCCGACACGCCACCCATGGTCGGGTCGGTCAACACGCTGATGTAGGGCAGGCCTTTTTTGGCCAAACGGGTCAAGGCGGCGTTGGTCTTGGCCATTTGCATGAGCGAGAGCAGGCCCTCTTGCATGCGGGCACCGCCCGTGGCGGTGAAGCACACAAACGGTACTTTTTGCGCGATGGCGGTTTCCACGCCGCGCACAAAACGCTCGCCCACGACCGAGCCCATGGAACCGCCCATGAAGTCAAATTCGAAGCAGGCGACGACCAGGTTGATGCTGTGCACCGCACCGCCCATGACCACCAGGGCATCGGTCTCACCCGTGTTGTCCATGGCCTCTTTCAGGCGCTCGGGGTATTTGCGGCTGTCTTTGAACTTGAGCGGGTCGACCGGCATGACTTCCTGGCCGATTTCGTAGCGGCCTTCGCCGTCCAAGAAGGAATTCAGGCGGGCGCGGGCACCGATGCGCAGGTGGTGCGAGCAGCCGGGGCAAACGTTCTGGTTTTCTTCCAGGTCGCTTTTGTAGAGCACCGTGTCGCAGCTGGGGCATTTGACCCACAAGCCCTCGGGCACCGTGCGGCGATCGGCCGGGTCGGTGTGCTGGATCTTGGGGGGGAGCAGTTTTTCGAGCCAACTCATGAGGGTTTCTCCTTGTGCGGCGAATTATCGTTGAAACGTCAACCGTTCTGATCAGGCGTCCAGTGCCTGTCGGATGCCATTTAAAAAGTCGGAGGCCACCGTGTTCACCTGGTCGGCTGGGGCAGCGTCGATCAGCTGGATCAGACGCGAGCCGATCACTACCGCGTCGGCCACCTTGCTGATCGCCTTGGCGGTTTCTGCGTCGCGGATGCCAAAGCCCACGCCGACCGGCACGCTCACGTGCTGACGGATGCGCGGCAGCATGGCCTCGACCGCGTCGGTGTCTAGCGTGCCCGAACCGGTTACGCCCTTGAGCGACACGTAGTACACATAGCCGCTGGCCACCTTGGCCACTTGTTGCATGCGTTCGTCGGTGCTGGTGGGGGCCAGCAAAAAGATCAGGTCCATGTTGTGGGCCCGCAGTTTGGCGGCAAATTCCACGCATTCTTCGGGCGGGTAGTCGACGATCAGCACGCCATCCACACCGGCTGCCGATGCGTCGCGGATGAAGCTGTCAGCGCCGTGTTTTTGGTCATAGCGCTCCACTGGGTTGGCGTAGCCCATCAGCACCACCGGGGTGGTGGTATTGGTTTGGCGGAATTCGCGCACCATGGCCAGCACCTGCACCGTGCCAATGCCCAGCGCCAGGGCTTTGTCGCCCGCTTTTTGGATGACCGGGCCGTCGGCAGACGGGTCGGAAAACGGCACCCCCAGCTCGATGATGTCGGACCCGGCCTCTGCCATGGCATGCATCAGGGGCACAGTGGTGGTTTTGTCGGGGAAGCCCGCCGTGACATACGGGATCAGGGCTTTGCGGCCCTCAGATTTGAGGGCGAAGAGGGTGGCGTCGATGCGGCTCATGTGGGTTTGGCGTTAAGCGTTGAGTGTGGTGCGTTGAGTGTGGGCTTGGTAAGGCGCTAGACGCTTCACGCAGAACGCTGAACGAAGATGCCTTTGACCGATTGGCCTTGGCAGCTGGGGCGGCAATAAAAATCAGCGTTCGACAAATCGGCCACGGTGCCGATGTCTTTGTCGCCACGGCCGGACATGTTGACCAAAATCGATTGGTCAGAACGCATGGTTTTGGCCAGTTTCATGGCGTAGGCCACGGCGTGGCTCGATTCGAGGGCAGGAATGATGCCTTCGGTGCGGCACAGGTAGTGGAAGGCTTCCAGCGCTTCTTTGTCGGTGATGCCCACGTACTCGGCGCGGCCAATGTCCTTCAAGAAGGCATGCTCGGGGCCGACGCCGGGGTAATCCAGGCCCGCGCTCACACTGTGCGTTTCGGTGATTTGGCCGTTCTCGTCTTGCAAGATGTAGGTGCGGTTGCCATGCAACACACCAGGCGTGCCCAGTTGCAAAGATGCCGAGTGCTTGCCCGTGTCCAGACCTTCGCCGGCAGCTTCCACGCCGATCAGGCGGGTTTTGTCGTGCGGGATGTAGGGGTAGAAGATGCCCATGGCGTTGCTGCCACCGCCCACGCAGGCCAGCACGGCGTCGGGCTGCTGTTCGGCCATTTGGAGCGTTTTGAACATCGCGGGCATTTGGGTGAGGCACTCCTCGCCAATCACGCTTTGGAAGTCACGCACCATCATGGGGTAGGGGTGGGGCCCTGCCACGGTGCCGATGATGTAGAAGGTGTTGTCCACATTGGCCACCCAATCGCGCATGGCTTCGTTCAGAGCGTCTTTGAGTGTTTTGCTGCCGGACTCGACGGGCACCACGGTGGCTCCCAAGAGCTTCATGCGGTAGACATTGGGGCTTTGGCGTTTGACGTCTTCAGCGCCCATGTAGACCACACACTCCAAGCCATAACGGGCGCAGATGGTGGCGGTGGCCACGCCGTGCTGGCCCGCGCCCGTCTCTGCAATGATGCGCGGCTTGCCCATGCGCTTGGCCAGCATGGCCTGGCCGATGGTGTTGTTGATCTTGTGGGCACCCGTGTGGTTCAGGTCCTCGCGTTTGAGGAAGATCTGTGCGCCCCCCATCTCGCGACTCATCCGTGCTGCGTGGTACACGGGCGAGGGGCGACCCACAAAGTGCGCCAGCTCCGACTTGAATTCGGCGATGAAGGCTGGGTCGTGCTGGTACTGGGCGTAGGCGGCTTTGAGCTCGTTGATGGCGTGGGTCAGGGTTTCGCTGACGAAGCTGCCGCCATAGATGCCGAAATGGCCTTTGAGGTCGGGTTGTTGGTAATCAAACATGGTGCTTGCTCAGGTTATGGGTGGGGCCATCGGTGCTTGCAGTGATGATCGCTGCAATGGGGGATAAGGCCAGCCCGTGGATTGCTTTAGAGGGAAGTGGGATTGTCTGCGGCACGCACCGCTTGGACAAACTGCTGCATTTTGTCGGCATCTTTGAGGCCCTTGCCTGCTTCGATGCCGGAGCTCACGTCAACGGCCAGAGACAGGCCGTGTGAGCGCAGTGCCCGAATGCCATCGCCCACGTTTGCAGGTGTGAGTCCACCAGACAAAACGAGGTGAGCATTGACGTTTGGTGGCAGGAGTGACCAATGGAATGTTTTTCCGCCGCCGCCGTATCCGTCGACATGGGCGTCGAGCAAGAGGGCTTGGGCTGCGTGATGAAAGTGTGCAAATTCTAGCAAGTCGAAGTCATGGACCTCGGACAGGGGGATTCGGGCGGCTTTGAGGTGGGGGCGGCCTGTGCGCCACGACATGTCTTCGCAGAAGTCGGCCGACTCGTCGCCATGGAACTGCAGCAATGCTCCGGGCACGGCTGCGCAAGCGGCCTCGATGCGCTCAGGCGTTTCGTTGACGAAGAGCAAAACGGGCTGGACAAAAGCAGGCAGTAGGCGGGCCAGTTCGGCCGCGCGTCCGAGGCTCACGCTGCGGGGGCTGGGCGGGTAGAGCACAAAACCGATGGCGTCCGCTCCGGCGGCGCAGGCGGCCAACACATCGGCCTCGCGGGTGAAGCCACACATCTTGATGCGGGTGCGTTGCTGCGGGACGGGGCTGATCAGTGTCATGGCAACCAATCAAAAGCGGGGGTGGTGTCGGGCAGACCCCATTCTGGACTGTAAATGGGCCCAGCAAAGTACAGGCCACCGGGAGAAAACGTGGGCGCTGCGGCGTCGCGGCTTTTGGCTTCAAGCACCTCGCGCATCCAGTCGGGGGACTGGTTGCCTTGGCCGATGGTGACCAAGCAACCCATGATGTTGCGGATCATGTGGTGCAAAAAGGCGTTGCCCTCGAACTCAAAGCGCCAATAAGCGCCATGCCGAGTGATGCCGATGTGACGCAGCGTTTTGACGGGCGACAGCGCTTGGCAACTGCTGGCCCTGAAAGAAGAAAAATCGTGCTCACCCAGCAGATGCTGGCAGGCCTCGCGCATGGGCGCCTCGGCCAGTGACCGGTACACCCAGCCCACACGGCCCGCTTCCAGGCTGGGGCGCACGATCGATTCCATCACCACATAAATGTAGCGCCTGCCTGTGGCGCTGGCGCGGCAATGGAAGGTCTCGGGCACAACTTGCGCCCATTGCACCGCGATGTCGGCGGGCAGATAGCGGTTGGTACCGCGCACCCAAGAGTACGTGTCGCGATCCAGTAAGGTGTCAAAGTGCACCACTTGCATGAGGCCGTGCACGCCCGCATCGGTTCGGCCCGCGCACAAGGTGCTGACCCGGGGCACATCGCCAAATTGTGCCAGTGCTTTTTCGAGTTTGTCCTGAATCGTCAGGCCCGTGGCTTGACTCTGCCAACCTTGGTAAGCCGTGCCCGAATAGCAGACACCCAGGGCCAACCTCACCTGATTTGGCCGAGCATTTGGATGGCCCGGTCCTTGATGTCGCCATGTGTTGAGGAAATCACCGACAGAATCAAAGCACGGGCCAGGTCTTGGTCACCCTTGGCCATCAATTGTGTAGCCAAATTGAGTTTGCTTTGTTCGGTGTCTTCTGGTTTGGCCTGGTCGGGGCTGGTGACTTGGGGTGAGGGCGATTGTGGCCCGGGGGGTGATGAAGCGTGCAGATTCAGGTCGATGGCGCTCATCTGCGCTGGAATGCTGGTGTGACCTGCTGGTTGGTCCATCACGGGATCGGTGTCTGGGATCCGAATGTCTTCGTAAGAGGGCACAAAGACGGGCTCAGTTTCAGACGATTTTCTTCGCATCCAAATCCCCACCATCAACAATATGGAGAGCAAAGCCGCGGCCCAGACCCAGATGGCGCTGTTTTCGCTCAGATTTTTCATACTCAAAGTCGACAGATGGGCAGACACCATCGTGGTGAAAGAAAGAGTGTCGGATTGATCGGAACCGAATGAGGGGATAAGCGATGTTGATGCAGAGAGGGGGGGGGGCGAAGTTTTTTGGGCCAGTGCCTCAAGGTCCTTCATGTTTTGGTTCAAGGCCGCCAATTGGTCTTCTGCTTCTTTCGCTTCACGTTCTCTGGCCAAATTCGCTTCAGAAGCATGTGACCTGACGCTTGATTTGGACAAAGTCAATTTGTCTTGCTGCGGATTAGACGGGTTGGATTTCTCGGATTCGGTGGTCACCTTGCCTGACATGACACGCGAATTCTTGGCGTCCACCAGAAGCGGGGTTTCCGCAAGACGTCGGGCGTATTCTGCAAACTCAATGGATTGCGCAATGACGGTTTTGCGCGCCTCGTCGCGAGGAATTTCAGTGGCCTCTTCGCTGTCTGGGATTCTGATCACAGCGCCAGCCTTGAGGAGGTTCACATTGCCTTGAATGAAGGCGTCTGGGTTGGCCTTGAGCATGGCCAACATCATTTGGTCAAGGCTTGACTCTCCGCCCAAGTAACGCAGGGCAAGTTGAGAAGCCGTATCCCCGGATTTGACCTTGATGGTCTTCGGGTCGGCGGAAACAACTTGACCGTTGGTTTTGGGATTGGCCAAAACGGCGGGGGGGATCAAGGGTGATGCAGAAGCTGGCGTGTTGCCGGGGAGGGGCCCTTGGGGGGCGGGAATCTGGGCATTGCTTGCGGATGCAAAACGGTAAACAGGAACGTTTTGCGAATTGAGCTCAACACTGGCTACGTTCAAGGAGTTGGGCAACGCCTCGGCGGGCATGGACCGGGCAGCGACTGGGGCTACGGGCTCAACCATGGCTGGGACCGTGGCCAATTGGGGCGCGGTTGCGGAGGCTGATGCAGAACCTCGATTCTCAGGTCGTTGGCTGACCGAGTTAAGAAGCAAGGCGAAATTTTTTACCAATTGACCCGTTGAAGTCTGCGTCTCCAGGATCAAGTCAACGAAATTGTCCTGAATCGGATCCCGACCTTTGAGGGCAATGTAAGGACCACCGCTGGGCCTGGTTTGTAAACTGGCCGTCACTCTGCTCAATGCCGGGTTGTACTCCATGCCAGCCTGACTGAAAGCGGATGGGGCCGCCAATTGCGCACGCAAGGTGCGCAGCTCATCGGGTGAGGCCTGCACAACGTCGATTTCGGCCAACAAGGGTTCTCCAATGGCCGACAGGACCTGAAGTCGCCCCAAATCAAGGGCGACTGCCGGTAGAGTACACATTGAAAAAAACAAAACACCGAGGGCTTTTCTCATCTGAGGTTTTGTTTTTAGGCACTTGAAAAAACCCATGGATATCCTGGAAAAGATAGTTTTTGAGTAACGAATCAGGCATTCAGCAAGATGCGCAGCATGCGGCGCAGTGGCTCAGCTGCCCCCCAGAGCAACTGGTCACCAATGGTGAAGGCGCCAACATACTCCGGCCCCATGGCCAATTTCCGTAAACGTCCTACAGGGATGTCCATGGTGCCGGTGACGGCCACGGGTGTCAAGTCTTTGATAGTCGCTTCACGGGTATTTGGAATCACTTTGACCCAATCATTGTCCGCAGCGATCATGGCCTCAAGGTCGGCCACAGGCAGGTTTTTTTGGAGTTTGAAGGTCAGGGCCTGGCTGTGGCAGCGCATGGCGCCCACGCGAACGCAGAAACCGTCGACCGGAATGGCTGCAGAGCCAAAGCCCTCTCCCAGTCCCAAAATCTTGTTGGTTTCGGCCATGCCTTTCCACTCTTCTTTGGAGGTGCCCCAACCGGCTTCGTCCCGGTTTTTGCCGATACCCAAATCCTTGTCGATCCAGGGGATCAGCGAGCCGCCCAGAGGTACACCAAAGTTGGCGGTTTCAGACGCGGTCAAAGCACGTTGTTTGGTGACAACCATGCGGTCGATTTCCAAAATGGCGCTCTTGGGGTCGTCCAGCAAGGCTTTGACTTCGGCGTTCAGGGTGCCGTATTGGGTCAGCAGTTCGCGCATGTGTTGTGCACCACCGCCCGAAGCCGCTTGGTAAGTCTGGGTGCTCATCCACTCGACCAGACCGGCTTTGAAGAGGGCGCCAACGCCCATCAACATGCAGGACACGGTGCAGTTGCCGCCCACCCAGTTCTTGCCGCCGTTGGACAGCGCATTCTTGATCACGGGCATGTTGACCGGATCCAAGATGATGACCGCGTCTTTGTCCATGCGAAGGGTCGACGCCGCGTCGATCCAGTGGCCGTTCCAGCCCGCCGCACGCAGCTTGGGGAAGACTTCGGAGGTGTAGTCGCCACCCTGGGCGGTGATGATGATCTCGCAGCGCTTGAGCTGCTCGAGGTCGAAAGCGTCTTGCAGCGTGGTTTCGTTCTTGGCCATCGAGGGTGCTTGGCCACCCGAGTTGGACGTGGAGAAGAACAGGGGCTCGATCAGGTCAAAGTCTTTTTCCTGAATCATGCGGTCCATCAGAACCGAGCCGACCATGCCGCGCCAGCCGACCAAACCTACCAAGTTGCTCATTTCAACGCCCTTTCAGTTTTTAAAACAGTGTTTGACCAGACTGTTTGCCCGGCTCGTCTGGCCGGGGGGCGCACGACGAACCAGGCCGGATCAGCCCTTAATGGTCGTGGTTTTTGTGGAAGTTGCACGCGCACCATCAGCCACTGCAGAGGCAATGATCAGGTTCAGGTTGAACAGGTGGGCGAGGAACATGGGCGACATTGTAATAGATGCCGCCTGAGCTATTCATGACAGCCCCCTTTGGTGGCTCAACCCAACGCTTTGACCACCGCATCACCCATTTGTGCGGTGCCCACCTTGGTGGTGCCTTCGCTGTAAATGTCGCCGGTGCGCAGGCCTTGGGCCAACACTTTTTGCACAGCCGCTTCGATGCGCTGGGCCGCTTCGGGCTGGTTCAGGCTAAAGCGCAGCATCATGGCCGCAGACAAGATGGTTGCCAGTGGGTTGGCCACGCCTTTGCCCGCGATGTCGGGGGCGCTGCCGTGGCTGGGCTCGTACAGGCCTTGGTTCTTCGTGTTCAGGCTGGCCGATGGCAGCATGCCGATCGAACCGGTGAGCATGGAGGCTTCGTCGCTCAGGATGTCGCCGAACATGTTGCCGGTGACCACCACGTCAAAACGCTTGGGCTCTTTGACCAACTGCATGGCGGCGTTGTCCACATACATGTGGTCCAGCGCAATGTCGGGGTACTCTTTGCCGACTTCGGTGACCACGTCTTTCCAGAACTGGAAAGTCTCCAGCACGTTGGCTTTGTCGACGCTGGTTACGCGGCCTTCTTTACCAGCGGCTTTGCGCTTGCGGGCGGCCTGGAACGCGACGTGGGCGATACGTTCGATCTCGGGCTTGCTGTAGCGCATGGTGTCGAAGGCTTCTTCGGCGCCAGGGAAGTGGCCATCGGTGGCGATGCGGCGACCGCGTGGCTGGCCAAAGTAGATGTCGCCTGTCAGCTCGCGGATGATCAGGATGTCCAGACCCGAGATCAACTCGGGCTTGAGGCTGGCCGCGCCGACCAATTGTTCGTAGCAAATGGCAGGGCGGAAGTTGGCGAACAGTCCCATGTTTTTGCGCAGGCCCAAAATCGCTTGCTCGGGGCGCAAGGGGCGGTCGAGCTTGTCGTATTTCCAGTCGCCCACCGCGCCAAACAGCACGGCGTCACTGTCCATAGCCAGCTTGAGTGTGGCTTCGGGCAGGGGATGGCCAAAGGCATCGTAAGCCGCGCCGCCGACCAAGGCGGTTTCCATCTCGAACTTCAAGTCGAGCGTGTTCAAGACTTTGACGGCTTCAGCGACGATTTCGGTGCCGATGCCATCACCGGGGAGGACTGCGATTTTCATGGTGTGAGGCGAGCATGCTCGCAATAAAGGTAAATTCTGGGGTGTATTTTAGAGGGCCTTGCAAATACGACGGCGCCAATCAATTGGGTCGTGCTACTTCAACCCATACCAAACACCGCGTCCGCTGCCGTGTTGCTCCAGATGGTTACGCTCGGTCAGGTCTCGGAAATGCAGCTTGAGGGTGTTGCGACTGACGCCGGTCAGCTTGATGGCATCCATCATCGTGACGCGCCCGTGCTCGCGGGCAAATTCCACGATCTTCAGTGACAGCTCGGGCAGGGTGGCCAGCACGATCTTTTCGCGTTCGACCTTCTTCTCCAGGCGCCGAACTTGCTCGGCCAGCGATCGCAAGAAGAAAACCAGCCAAGGCTGCCAGTTGGGCGCATCCGTGCGAATAGTTCCCTGTGTCTGGCGCAGGGCCAGGTAATAGGCTTCCTTGTTCAGCTCGATCACACTCTCCAGCGAGCTGTACGGCACATAGGCGTATCCGGCCTGGATCAGCAGCAGGGTCGTCAGAACCCGGCTTAAGCGCCCATTGCCATCCTGAAAGGGGTGAATTTCCAGAAAGACCACCACAAAGATCGCGATGATCAGCAAGGGATGAAGATGCGCTTTGTCGCGTTCATCATTCACCCACGAGACCAGTTCGGCCATCAGCCGTGGCGTATCGAATGGCATGGCGGTCTCAAAGACGATGCCGATCTGTGTTCCGCTTTCATCGAAAGCGGCAACGCTGTTCGAGTTGGTCTTGTACTGTCCCCGGTGACGCGTGTCATTTTCGCTGTGGCGCAGCAAAATCTGGTGCAACTGCTTGATGTGGTTTTCGTTGAACGGAATGTCCTGCCAGGCGCTGAACACCAAATCCATCAGCTCTGCGTAACCGGCCACTTCCTGTTCGTCGCGGGTGTCGAAAGACTGAATGGCCAAGTTGGAGAGCAGACGCTCGACTTCCCGGTCCGTCAGTTTGCTGCCTTCAATGCGAGTGGAAGAGCCAATGCTCTCAATGGTTGCCACCCGCCGCAGCGCTGAAAGACGCTCGGGCGCAAGGGAGCCCAAGGCCCGCCAAGCGCCTTTGAACTCGTCGATTCTGGCGATCAAGCTCAGGATCTCGGGACTTATCTGAAGAGTGTCTGAACGCAGCATGTAACCAATAATACACCCATTAACACCCAATTCAGGGTGGGGTTCATTCTGTTGCTGTCGAAATGATCCAAGGCAACAGAGGCTGCCATTGCAGCTGGCCGAATCAATGCGCCACAAACCGAGGCATTGCGTTTTGAAAGCCCAGGTAAATGCGCCAAGGCCCTGAAATGCGCAACTCAATCAGTTGGCGCATCAGCCTGCGCAGTTGCAAATCGCCGCTTTGCAGTGCTGCCAAAATGGCACCGGCCCGATCCAGATCGCCCAGTTCACGATGTATTTCGACGCGCATCAGATCCGGCACCGCGACACGGCTACTGCCGTGCAAGGCAAGTATGGCCTGCAAATTTTCGATCAATTCGAGACGTGCGGCCCGTTCAATGTCTGCCGCATTTGGAGTTGTGCTGGTTTGCGCCTGTGCAATGGCTGCAATAGCCGCAGCACCACGGACAGGAACGGGGTGAGGCACTGTGGTATCGCTTCGGCCCACCCATCTTTCTGTGTGTGTGTCAATTTATGCAGCAGAAACAGACTGCCACAGCTGCAACGACGGAGCCCGCTTTCTGCTGGCACCTTCATGTCGCCATTGCTGGCGTCAGTCCAGTAATCACCAAACGCGGGGTGCTGAAAAGTCGATCTGATTCGCGCCTGTTTGTATTCAGCGCTGCAGCAGGGGGCTGTGCAAACATGTTAACCAGTGAGTGTTGTCATGTTGGTTATGCTGTTGCACCTCGTACTTGTATCCGCCGCCAAAGAATCAATTGGGGTAGGGAAATTACATCGTATGCGCCAACCAGGGTTTGGTGGCCAAGCGCTCGGCTTCATAGGTCTTGATCTTGTCAGCATGACGCAGGGTAAGACCGATGTCGTCCAGGCCGTTGAGCAGGCAGTACTTGCGGAAAGCCTGCACCTCAAAGGGGATCTCTTCGCCTTGGGGACGCACCACCACTTGGCGTTCCAAATCGACCGTGAGTTCATAGCCGGGGAAGGCGGCCACTTCATTGAACAGCAGGTCCACGGCGGCTTCGGGCAGCACGATGGGCAACAGTCCGTTTTTGAAGCAGTTGTTGAAGAAGATGTCGGCAAAGCTGGGCGCGATCACGCAGCGAAAGCCGTATTGGTCGATGGCCCAGGGGGCGTGTTCGCGGCTGGAGCCACAACCGAAGTTCTTGCGTGCCAACAGAACTTTGGCACCTTTGTAGCGCGGCTGGTTGAGTACGAAATCGGGGTTGGGCTTGCGGGCAGACTCGGGCACGCCGGGCTCGCCTTTATCGAGGTAGCGCCATTCGTCGAACAGGTTGGGGCCAAAGCCGGTTTTGCGGATCGACTTGAGGAATTGCTTGGGGATGATGGCGTCGGTGTCCACGTTGGCGCGGTCCATCGGGGCCACGATGCCTTTGAGGAGGGTGAATTTTTGCATCTTGTGTTTCCTCGATCGCTTCAGGCGAATTTGCGAACGTCAACAAAGTGGCCGTGCACGGCAGCGGCTGCGGCCATGGCGGGGCTGACCAGGTGGGTGCGACCACCCGCGCCTTGACGGCCTTCGAAGTTGCGGTTGGAGGTCGATGCGCAGCGCTCACCAGGCTCCAGGCGGTCGGCGTTCATGGCCAGGCACATGGAGCAGCCGGGTTCGCGCCACTCAAAGCCTGCGGCCTTGAAGATTTCGTGCAGGCCTTCGCGCTCGGCTTGTTCTTTGACCAGACCTGAGCCGGGCACGACCATGGCCAACTTGACGTTCTTGGCCACTTTTTGGCCGAGCTTTTTGACCACGGCAGCGGCTTCGCGCATGTCTTCGATGCGGCTGTTGGTGCACGAGCCGATGAACACTTTGTCGATGGTGATGTCGGCCAAGGCTTTTCCGGGCTGCAAGCCCATGTAAGTCAGGGCACGCTCGATGGCATCGCGCTTGACATCGTCTTTTTCCTTGTCGGGGTCGGGCGTGTGGCCGTCGATGCCCAGCACCATCTCGGGCGAGGTGCCCCAGGTGACTTGCGGCACGATGGCGCTGGCGTCGAGTTCGACCACCGCGTCAAAGTGTGCGCCGGGGTCGGACTGCAGGGTCTTCCAGTAGCCCACGGCGTGGTCCCACTCGACGCCCGTGGGCGAGAGCAAACGGCCTTTGACGTACTCGATGGTTTTCTCGTCCACCGCCACCAAGCCCGCGCGTGCGCCGCCTTCGATGGCCATGTTGCAGACCGTCATGCGGCCTTCCATACTCAAAGCGCGGATGGCCGAGCCTGCGAATTCGATGGTGTAGCCGGTGCCGCCCGCGGTGCCGATTTTGCCAATGATGGCCAGCACGATGTCTTTGCCCGTGAGGCCCTTGGCCAGCGTGCCTTCGACCTTGATGAGCATGTTTTTGGCTTTTTTAGCCAGGAGCGTTTGCGTGGCCATGACGTGCTCGACCTCGGAAGTGCCGATGCCGTGGGCCAGCGCGCCAAAAGCGCCGTGTGTGGAGGTGTGCGAGTCGCCGCAGACCACGGTCATGCCAGGCAGGGTGGCGCCGTTTTCAGGGCCAATGACGTGCACGATGCCCTGGCGCTTGGACAGGAAGGGGAAGAAAGCGGCAGAGCCGTATTCCTTCATGTTGGCGTCGAGCGTGGTGATTTGCTCTTTGCTGATTGGGTCGGTGATGCCGTCGTAACCCAGCTCCCAGCCGGTGGTGGGGGTGTTGTGGTCGGCGGTGGCCACGATGGAGCTGACACGCCAGACCTTGCGGCCGGCTTGGCGCAGGCCTTCAAAGGCTTGGGGGCTGGTGACTTCGTGCACCAGGTGTCGGTCGATGTAGAGGACGGAGGTGCCGTCTTCCTCGGTGTGGACGACGTGTTCGTCCCAGATCTTGTCGTAGAGCGTGCGTGCCATGGAGCTTCCTTGCTATGCAACCAAACATTTTATGCGGATACCCAAAGGGCGAGCTGACACAAGTGACAGCGCAGGGACCGGCTGATGCCCGTTTTCGGGCGCCGCTTACAGTTCTTCCACGCGCCGGGGAGGGTAACTGTCCCAGGACTGGCAGCCCGGGCAATGCCAAAAGTGCTCTTTGGCTTCAAAACCACAAGCCGCGCAGCGGTAGCGCGCCAACGGTTTGGTGGCGTTTTCCAGCGTTTTTTGCACGGGTGCAGGCAATTCGCCGACCTGGTTTTTGGCCCCGTTCAGCCAGCGGCTGGCGGCCATCATGGAAGGGTGGTTTTGCAGATGGTCGAGGTAGCGCTGCAGGGCAAGGGCATCGCTGGTGTCGGCCGATGGCGGGTTGTGGGCTTGGAGTGTCGTGATCGCGTCCAGCACATCGATGCAGGGCTGGCGCTGGTAATGGGCTTTCAACAAATCACCGGCTTGGGTCGCCAAGCCGCTGGCCAGGGCCGCTTGCGCGTAGCTGGCCGCGGCCAAGGGGGCGGCCATGTCGTTGTGCTCAAAAAAGACCGCCAAGGTTTCGCAGGCGGCGCTTGCCTGGCCTTGGCTCAGCTGCAATTGCCCCATCAACAGGCGCGGCCTGGCCGCACGGGGGTGGTCTCGCAGGGCTTGTGCCACCAAGTCGAGTGCTTTGGCGCTGTCACCCTTTTGCACCGCTTCGCGGGCCAACTCGCACTGGTAATGCGCCAGCCGGATGCCAAAGTCGGCCTCCCCGGATTTTTCGAGCAAACGGGCCACTGCAGCGGCTTCGGGCCATTCGCGTGAGCGCTCGTAAATGGCCATTCGGGCCAGTCGGGATTGGCCCTCGTAAGAGGTGCCTTCGAGTTTGCGCAGCGCTTCTTCGGCGCGGTCCAGCAAGCCGGCTTTCAAATAATCGAGCGCCAGACCGTGTTGCGCCCTTTGCCGGTCGGCGTGGCCGATGTCGGCACGCGAGAGCAGGTGTTCGTGGACCCGCACCGCACGGTCGTATTCACCCCGTCGGCGGAACAAATTGCCCAATGCAAAGTGCAATTCCGAGGTGTCCGGGTCGTTTTGGACCGCCTCAATGAAGGCGTCAATGGCTTGGTCTTGTTGTTCGTTGAGCAGGTGGTTCAGACCTTTGAAATAGGCTCGGGGCGCCTGCCGGTTGGCGATGCGCATCTGGCGCAAGTCCAGACGAGACGCGATCCAGCCCAAGGAAAAGGCTGTGGGCAAGCCCAGCAAAATCCAGGTCAGGTCAAGCTCCATCGGTCACCTCGGACGTGTGGGCAGTGGGAGTTATCGGGGTGTTTTTCTTGACTGCTTGACGCTCGCGCCACCAGCGCGGCACCATGCCGAGCACACCCACCACCACGCCCAGCGTGAAGGCCGACAACACCACCAGTACCGTGGGGGCAGACCAGTGGGTGCCGAAAAAGAAATTCACACGGGTTTCTTGCTGGTTGTTCAGCGCAAAAGCAAACAGGGTGAAAAAAACAGCGGCTTTCAGCAACCACTGAAGCAGCCAGAGCAGGCGTTTCATGAATGGACCTCGGAAGCTGGAACCATTCTAAGGTCTCAAGACAAATAGCTGGTTGCACGGGCTTGGGGACAAGCGCAGGTGTGCGCCATGCAGATCATTGGGGTGATTTTTCTGCGCTTTGGGTTTGAGCCAGAGTGCCCGCATCCACGGCTTCGCGCAGGGCTTTACCGGGCTTGAAATGGGGGACACGCTTTTCAGGAATCTGGACGCTTTCGCCAGATCTGGGGTTGCGGCCTGTGCGGGGGGGGCGACGGTTGATGGAGAAACTGCCAAAGCCGCGAATCTCGATGCGGTGGCCTTTGACCAGCGCGTCACTCATCGCATCGAGCAACGTCTTGACGGCCAATTCGGCGTCACGGTGGGTCAGTTGCGCAAAGCGGGCAGCGAGTTCTTCAACCAGATCGGAGCGGGTCATGTGCGTTGGACCTTAGGCGATGAGCGTTGTACGTTGAGCGAAAAGGGCAGGTAAGCTGCACTTCGCTCAACGTCAAACGCTCAGCGCTTGACTGTCACTTCAGTTGTTGTCGAGCTTGGCACGCAACAAAGCGCCCAGGCTGGTCGTGCCAGCGTTTTCGGTCTTGGCTTGCTGCGACAGCGAAGCCATGGCTTCTTGCTGGTCAGCTTGGTCTTTGGCCTTGATCGACAACTGGATGTTGCGGGTCTTGCGGTCCACGTTCACCACCACAGCAGTGACTTCGTCGCCGACTTTGAGCACATGGCTAGCGTCTTCCACGCGGTCACGCGAGATTTCGCTGACGCGCAAGTAGCCGACGATGTCTTCGCCCAGGTCGATTTCGGCGCCCTTGGCATCCACAGTCTTGACCTTGCCGGTAACGGTTTGGCCTTTGTCGTTGACCGACACGAAAGTGGTGAAAGGATCGGAGTCGAGCTGTTTGATGCCCAAGCTGATGCGCTCGCGGTCCACGTCCACAGCCAAGACCAAGGCCTCAACTTCCTGGCCCTTCTTGAATTCGCGCACAGCGTTTTCGCCGGTTTCGTTCCAGGACAGGTCAGACAAGTGCACCAAGCCGTCGATGCCAGCAGCCAAGCCCACGAACACGCCGAAGTCGGTGATCGACTTGATCGGGCCCTTGACGCGGTCACCGCGCTTGGTGTTTTGAGCAAACTCTTGCCATGGGTTGGCACGGCACTGCTTCATGCCCAAGCTGATGCGTCGCTTGTCTTCGTCGATCTCGAGGACCATGACTTCGACTTCGTCGCCCAAGGCCACGATTTTGGAAGGCGCGACGTTCTTGTTGGTCCAGTCCATTTCAGAGACGTGCACCAAGCCTTCGATGCCGGGCTCGAGTTCCACAAACGCGCCGTAGTCGGCGATGTTGGTGATCTTGCCGAACATGCGGGTGCTTTGGGGGTAGCGGCGGTTCACGCCCATCCATGGGTCGTCGCCCATTTGCTTCAGACCCAAGGACACGCGGTTTTTCTCGGTGTCGAACTTGAGGATCTTGGCGGTGATTTCCTGACCGGCCGTGACCACTTCGGAGGGGTGACGGACACGGCGCCATGCCATGTCGGTGATGTGCAGCAAGCCGTCGATGCCGCCCAAGTCCACGAAGGCACCGTATTCGGTGATGTTCTTGACCACACCGTGAACAATGGAGCCTTCGCGCAATGTTTCCATCAGCTTGGCACGCTCTTCGCCCATTGAGGCTTCCACCACTGCGCGGCGTGACAACACGACGTTGTTGCGCTTGCGGTCGAGCTTGATGACCTTGAATTCCAGGGTCTTGTTCTCATAGGGAGACAGGTCTTTGGTAGGACGTGTGTCGACCAAAGAGCCGGGCAAGAAAGCGCGGATGCCGTTGACCAAAACAGTCAGACCACCCTTGACTTTGCCGCTGGTCACGCCAGTGACGAACTCGCCGGATTCCAGGGCTTTTTCGAGAGACATCCACGAAGCCAGACGCTTGGCGGTGTCGCGCGACAAGATGGTGTCGCCGTAGCCGTTTTCGATGGAGCCGATGGCCACCGAAACAAAGTCGCCGACCTGGACTTCGACTTCACCCTGGTCGTTCTTGAACTCTTCGAGGGGCACGTAGGACTCGGACTTGAGGCCGGCGTTGACCACGACGAAGTTGTGTTCAATGCGCACCACTTCAGCGGTGATGACTTCACCAGGGCGCATTTCGGTACGTTGCAGGGATTCCTCAAAGAGGGCGGCAAAAGATTCAGACATGTGATTTCCTCATCCACAAACAGGACTGACGAACGCGGAATGCATCGTTTCCAGGAGCTGACTGTGGCGGTTGGTTGTGCGGTGTGAACCGCGGTTGGTTTTAAAAAACCACCTGGCCAATGTGCAAGCTGCACGAGGAGAGCCGGGTGGAACTTCAGGTCAGCCTGCACAGGGCGGGCTGGTTTGGCCGTGTTCGGTGGATGACCTGAGTCGCTCAACCGAAAACCTGCCGGCTTTGCCACCAAACCATCACCTGTTCCACCGAGGCTTCGATGGTCAAGGACGAGTTGTCCAGTAGCAAGGCATCTTGTGCGGGCTTGAGAGGCGCCACGCTGCGGGACATGTCCCTAGCGTCACGCGCTTCCAAGTCAGCGCGAAGAGCATCGATGTTAGCCGAAAAACCCTTAGAAATCAATTGCTTATGCCGTCTTTCGGCCCTTTGGGCCGCGCTGGCGGTCAAAAAAACCTTCAAAGGGGCGTCTGGGAAGATCACCGTGCCCATGTCGCGGCCGTCGGCCAAGAGGCCCGGCAGGCGCTGAAAACTGTGTTGCAGCTGCACCAGCGCCTCGCGCACGGCAGGCAAAACAGACACTTTGGAGGCGTTCATGCCGCCTTGCTCGCTGCGGATCGCATCGGTCACGTCCACGTGGTTCAGCAGCACTTGCTCGCCTTCAAAACGCACGGGCAGTTGACGGGCAAGATCGGCGATTTGGGCTTCGTCAGCGGCTTCCAGTGTCAGGCCCGCTTGTAACGCAGCGTGGGCGGTCACGCGGTACAGCGCCCCCGAGTCCAGGTAGTGGTAACCCAAAGCAGCGGCCACGCGGCTGGCCAATGTGCCCTTGCCCGAGGCCGTGGGGCCGTCGATGCAGATCACTGGAATGTGGAGGGCCGTTGTGTGCGCCACCGAGAACAAGGCCTCGAAGTAATCGGGGAAGGTTTTGGCCACGCACTTGGGGTCTTCGATGCGCACCTGGACTAGGTCGGCGTTGAAGGCCGCCAGCGAGAAGCACATGGCCACGCGGTGGTCGTCGTAGGTGTGGATGCTGGCGCGTTGCCACTGGCCGTGGGCCAAGGGGTGGATGGTGATCCAGTCCGGGCCTTCTTCCACAGTAGCACCCAGTTTGCGGCTTTCGTTGGCCATGGCCGCGATGCGGTCGGTTTCTTTCACGCGCCAGCTGGCGATGTTGCGCAGCGTGGTCGGTCCGTCGGCATAAAGCGCCATCACGGCCAGCGTCATGGCCGCGTCGGGGATGTGGTTGCAGTCAAGCGTCATGCCCTTCAGGGGCCAAGCGCCACGCTGGATTTCGAGCCAGTTCGGACCGCTGGTGATTTTGGCGCCCATGTGGGCGGCAGCATCCATGAAGCGGATGTCGCCTTGGATCGAATCGGCGCCCACGCCCTGGATGCGGATACCGTCGCCCATGGCGATGGCGCCCAGGGCAATGAAGTAGCTGGCCGAAGACGCATCGGCTTCGACGTGGATCGTGCCGGGCGACTGGTAGCGGCTGCCCGCCGGGATCACAAAGCGTTCCCAGCCCTGACGTTCGACCTGAATGCCGTAACGGGCCAGCAGGTTGAGCGTGATTTCGATGTAGGGCTTGCTGATGAGTTCGCCCACCACCTCGATGGCGATGGCGCGGTCCTGCGCTGCCAGAGGCAGTGCCATCAACAAGGCCGTCAGAAACTGGCTGGACACGTCGCCGCGCACCGGGATGGGCTTGTCCAGTTGCAGCGAAGGCTGGCGCACGCGCAGCGGCGGGTAGCCCTCGTTGCCCAGGTAGTCGATGGCGCAGCCCAGTTCGCGCAAGGCGTCCACCAAGTCGCCGATCGGGCGCTCGTGCATGCGGGGCACGCCCTTGAGTGTGAAGTCGCCGCCTTGCACCGCCAGTGCAGCCGTGAGCGGGCGCATGGCGGTGCCTGCGTTGCCCATGAAAAACTCAATTGACTCGCTGGGCCAAGCACGTCCGCCCAAGCCGGTGATGGTCACCGTGGTGCCTTGCACCTCGACACCGCAGCCCAGTTGGCGCAGCGCGGCCAACATCACTCGGGTGTCGTCCGAGTCCAACAGGTCGTGGACCACCGTGGTGCCTTGGCATAACGCCGAGAGCAGCAATACGCGGTTGGAGATGCTTTTGGAGCCGGGCAGGGTGACGGTGCCGGATGCGCCTTGCAGCGCAGGGAGGTCAAGAAAGGCGGTAGAGAACATGGGTCAGTCTTCAGAGGCTTTATTGCAAGCGTTGCCCGCTTGCAGCGTCCAAGCCGAGCGCACATCGCTGGCTTGTTGGATCAGTTGTTGCAGCGCTGCGGTTTCGCCTTGTTTCAGGGCGTTTTCAAATGCGTCGAGTGCGTTTCGAAAGTGAGCCATCTGCGTCAGCACTTCGGCTTGGTTGGCGCTCAGGATGTCGCGCCAGACGGCTGGGTCGCTGGCGGCAATGCGCGAAAAATCACGGAAGCCGGGGCCTGCCATCTCTAAAAGCGCTGAGCCTTGCGCCTGAGCCGTGAGCGCATTGACGGCCGCAAAGGCCAACAGGTGGGGCAAGTGGCTGACGGCTGCAAACGTGGCGTCGTGTGCCTCGGGGGTCATGTGGCTCACATGGCTGCCTATGGCGGTCCAGACTTCGCTCGCCATTTTGATTTGGCGGATGCTGTTGTGAGGCAAGGGCGTGAGGATGGTTCGGCGATCTTGGTAGAGGGCGGCTTCGGCATGCTCGATGCCCGCCACTTCCTTGCCCGCAATCGGGTGGGCGGGCACAAAGACATTCAGACGATCACCCAAAGTGGCCTGGGCTGCCGCGATCACATCGCACTTGGTGGAGCCCACGTCCATCAAGAGGGCCTGCGGTGCCAGCGCATCGCACATGGCGGTAAAGCTGCTGAGCATGGCCCCCACGGGCACGGCCAACAAGACCAAATCGGCACCTTGCACCGCCTCGGCCACGCTGTTGCAAGCTTGGTCGATGACACCCAGCTCAAGGGCGCGTTGGCGGGTTTTTTCGGAGGCGCTGAAACCTGTGATGTGCTGCACCAGGCCCGCTTGGCGAAGCGCGAGCGCAAATGAGCCGCCCATCAGGCCGCAGCCAATCAGGGCCAGGCGTTCAAATTTCACCACGAACTCACTCAGGAACGGGGTAAGAACCCAGCACCTTGTAGAAAGCGCACAGGCCTTGTAACTCATGCAGGGCTGAGGCCACATGGGGCTCGCTGATGTGGCCTTGCAGATCGATGTAGAAGTAATATTCCCACTGGCCCGATTTGGCAGGACGCGACTCAAAACGCGTCATCGACACGCCGTTGTTTTTGAGCGGCACCAACAAGTCGTGCACCGCACCCGGGCGGTTGGGCACCGACACCACCAAGCTGGTGCAGTCTTTGCCCGAGGCAGGTGGCGTGGCCAGGGTTTGCGGCAGGGTGATCACGGCAAAGCGGGTGCGGTTGAAGGCTTCGTCTTGGATGGCGTGGTGCACGATGTGCAGGCCAAACTGGCTGGCGGCGCGTTCGCTGGCCAAAGCGGCCCAAGCCGGGTTGGTGGCGGCCAAGCGAGCGCCTTCGGCGTTGCTCGACACAGCGCGGCGCTCCACATGCGGCAGGTGCTTGGACAGCCAGCCCTGGCATTGGGCCAAGGCTTGGGGGTGGGCCATCACGACTTCGATGCCAGCATCCGAGTTGAGTTGGCGCAGCAAATTGAAGCGCACCTGCAGGCTGACTTCACCCACCACATGCACGGGCGAGCGCAAGAACAAATCAAGCGATCGGGCCACCACGCCTTCGGTGGAGTTCTCCATGCCGACCACGCCGTATTGGGCGGTGCCCGCTGCGGTGGCGTGGAAGACTTCATCGAAGTTGGCGCAGTAAATCAGGTTGGCTGCGCTGCCAAAAAACTCAATGGCGGCTTGCTCACAAAAAGTGCCTTGAGGGCCCAGCACCGCCACACGTTGTGGGGCTTCCAAGGCCAAGCAGGCCGACATGATCTCGCGCCAGATGGCGGCGACGTGTTCGTTTTTCAGAGGCCCTGGGTTGGCGTTGGTGATTTTGTCGATGACTTGCGCCACGCGGTCGGGCCGGAAGAAGGGTGAGCCCTCGGCGCGTTTGATTTCGCCCACTTGCTCGGCCAAATGGGCGCGCTGGTTCAGCAAGCTCAGCAGCTGTTTGTCCAGCGCATCAATTTGCACTCGCAAAGCGCCCAAGGCGTCTGACTGAATGGGTTGTTGGCTCATGGTGTGAATTCCAAATGTCCGTTAGAGGCCGCAACGTTTGACGCAGGCATGGACTGCCACGCTTCGCTCGCAGTGACAGTTAAAAATTCCTTCATGTCCTGGCAAGAGGCTGAGGTCAGGTCAAGGCTTGGGGCGGTCGAGTCTGGGTCGCTGAGCCATGAGAAATGGTCCGTCATTGCGAGGAGCGAAGCGACGCGGCAATCCATGGCGTCAAGCACCGCGAGACTCAAATTCGCGCATGTAGGCCACCAAAGCCTGCACGCCTTCGATCGGCATGGCGTTGTAAATACTGGCGCGCATGCCACCGACCGATTTGTGGCCCTTGAGTTGCAGTAAGTTGGCGGCTTTGGCACCCGCCAAAAAGGCGTCGTTGCGCGACTCATCACGCAAGAAAAAAGGCACGTTCATGCGCGAGCGGCAATCTTTGGCCACACGGTTTTCGAACAGGCTGGAGCTGTCGAGAAAGTCATACAGCAGCTGGGCCTTGGCGATGTTGCGCTGCTCCATCGCGGCAATGCCGCCATTTTTCTTGAGCCACTGGAACACCAGCCCGGCGATGTAGATGCTGTAGGTCGGGGGGGTGTTGTACATCGACTGGTTGTCGTCCACCAGCTTGTAATCAAAGGCGCTGGGGCAATGCGGCAGAGCATGACCAATCAGGTCTTCACGCACGATGACCAAGGTCAGACCTGCGGGGCCCAAATTCTTTTGCGCACCCCCAAAAGCCAAACCTACGCGGGACCAGTCCACCGGGCGCGAGGCCACATGTGAGGAAAAATCGACGACCAAAGGCGCATCACAACCCAAGGCTTTGAGGTCCGGCAGTTCGTGAAACTCGACGCCGTGGATGGTTTCATTGCCGCAAATGTGCACGTAACGACTTTCACCGCCGATTTGCCAAGTGGCTGGCGCGGGCAGGGTGGTAAAGCCATCATCTTGTGCCGATGCGGCCACGCGGGCTTGTCCGTACTTGCCCGCTTCTTTGAGCGACTTTTGGCTCCAGCTGCCGGTCAGCACAAAGTCCATTGCCCCGCCTTGCGACAGGTTCAAAGGCACGATGGCGTTTTCGGCCAGGCCGCCGCCTTGCATGAACAAGATTTTGAAGTGGGCAGGCACCGCCAGCAGCTCGCGCAGATCCGCTTCGGCCTGCTCGTAAATGCTGATGAACTCCTTGCCGCGGTGGCTCATCTCCATCACGCTCATACCCGAGCAGTGCCAGTCCAGCATCTCGGCTGCGGCTTGCTGCAACACAGCCTCGGGCATGACGGCAGGACCCGCCGAGAAGTTGAAAGCGCGGCCCATCACTTATTCCGCTGCGGGTGCGCTGTCGTCCGCTGCTGCATCGGCATCACCGGCTTCACCTTCACTCACATTGGCATCGTTTTCCACAATGCGTTGCAGGCCTGACAGCTTGGCACCTTCGTCCAGTCCGATCAAGGTCACGCCTTGTGTGGCGCGGCCCAGCTCGCGGATTTCAGACACGCGGGTGCGCACCAAGACGCCCGTGTCGGTGATGAGCATGATCTCGTCATCGGCTTGCACCAATGTAGCCGCCACGACTTTGCCGTTGCGCTCGGATTGCTGGATGGCGATCATGCCCTTCGTGCCACGGCCGTGGCGGGTGTATTCGCTGATGCTGGTGCGTTTGCCGTAGCCGTTTTCGGTGGCCGTGAGTACGCTGGCTCGGGATTTGGCCTCATCGGCGGGTGCATCGGGGTTTTCTTGCTCCGACACCAACATCGCGATCACGCTTTGGTGGTCTTCGATCATCATGCCGCGCACACCGCGAGCACTGCGGCCCAGGGGGCGCACATCGTTTTCGTCAAAACGCACGGCCTTGCCGCCATCGCTGAACAGCATCACGTCGTGCTGGCCGTCCGTGAGGGCCGCACCAATCAGGAAGTCACCCTCGTCCAAATTGACGGCGATGATGCCGCCCTTGCGTGGGTTGCTGAATTCGTCCAAGGATGTCTTCTTGACCGTGCCCATGGAGGTGGCCATGAACACATACTGGTTGTCGGGGAAGGTGCGGGCTTGGCCGGTCAGGGCCAGCACCACGTTGATCTTTTCGCCTTCTTGCAGCGGGAACATGTTGACGATCGGGCGACCGCGAGAACCGCGCGAGCCGGCGGGCACTTCCCAGACTTTGAGCCAATACAAACGGCCCCGGTTGGAGAAGCACAGCAAATAGTCGTGGGTGTTGGCGATGAAAAGCTGGTCGATCCAGTCGTCTTCTTTGGTGGCTGCCGCTTGTTTGCCCCGCCCACCCCGCTTTTGTGCACGGTATTCACCCAGGGGTTGGCTCTTGATGTAGCCGCTGTGCGACAGGGTCACCACCATGTCGGTGGGCGTGATCAGGTCTTCGGTCGACAGGTCTTGCGCGCTGTGCTCGATCTCGCTGCGGCGTGCGCCGATCTTGGTCTGGCCAAATTCTTGGCGCACGGTGCCCAACTCGTCGCCAATGATGGTTGAGACGCGCTCAGGCTTGGCCAGGATGTCCAGCAGGTCTTCGATCTCGGACATGACCTCTTTGTATTCGGCCACGATCTTGTCTTGTTCCAGCCCGGTCAGGCGCTGCAGTCGCATCTGCAAAATCTCTTGCGCTTGTGTGTCTGACAGACGGTAGTGGCCGTCTTGACCCAAACCGTATTCGCGCTCCAGACCTTCTGGGCGGTAATCGTCGGCATTCACCACCGAGCCGTCATCGCGTGCGCGGGTCAGCATGGTGCGCACCATCTGGCTGTCCCAGGCGCGGTTCATCAACTCGGCCTTGGCCACGGGGGGCGTTGGAGCGCCACGGATGATGGCGATGAAGTCGTCGATGTTGGCCAAAGCCACGGCCAAGCCTTCCAGCACATGGCCCCGGTCACGCGCTTTGCGCAGCTCAAACACCGTGCGGCGTGTCACCACTTCGCGGCGATGCTGCAAGAAGACTTGGATCAGGTCTTTCAGGTTGCACAGCTTGGGTTGGCCGTCGATCAGGGCCACCATGTTCATGCCGAAGGTGTCTTGCAGTTGGGTTTGTTTGAACAGGTTGTTCAGTACCACCTCGGGGACCGCGCCACGCTTGAGTTCGATCACCAAGCGCATGCCCGACTTGTCGGACTCGTCCTGAATGTGGCTGATGTCCTCGATTTTCTTTTCGTGGACCAATTCGGCCATGCGCTCTTGAAGGGTCTTTTTGTTGACCTGGTAGGGCAATTCATCGACCACGATGCACTGGCGCTGACCTTTGTCGATGTCTTCGAAGTGGCACTTGGCGCGCATGACCACGCGGCCGCGGCCGGTGCGGTAGCCTTCCTTGACACCCGTCATGCCATAAATGATGGCGCCTGTGGGGAAGTCTGGCGCGGGCACTATTTCCATCAGCTCGTCGATCGAGGCCTCGGGGTTACGCAACAGGTGCAGGCAAGCGTCCACCACCTCGTTGAGGTTGTGTGGCGGAATGTTGGTGGCCATGCCGACCGCAATACCGCCCGAGCCATTGATCAGCAGGTTGGGCAGGCGCGAAGGCAACACCAAGGGCTCTTTTTCGGAGCCGTCGTAGTTGGGGCCGAAATCCACCGTTTCCTTGTCGATGTCTGCTAGCATTTCGTGGGCGATTTTGGCCAAACGGATTTCGGTGTAACGCATGGCCGCCGCGTTGTCACCATCCACCGAACCGAAATTGCCTTGACCATCGACCAACATGTGGCGCATGGAAAAGTCTTGTGCCATGCGAACGATCGTGTCGTACACCGACTGGTCACCATGGGGGTGGTACTTGCCGATCACGTCACCCACGATACGGGCCGACTTCTTGTAAGGGCGGTTCCAATCGTTGTTTAGCTCGTGCATGGCGAACAAGACCCGGCGGTGCACGGGTTTTAAACCATCCCGCGCATCGGGCAGGGCGCGGCCCACGATCACGCTCATCGCATAATCAAGGTAGCTGCGTCGCATTTCCTCTTCTAGACTGATGGGCAGTGTTTCTTTGGCGAACTGTGTCATATATGAGGAGGCAGGATTGACGCGTTTTAAACCACCCATTTTAGGTGCAAGCGCTTGTAGCGTCTATGCAACATTTCATATCGAATTATGTTTACCTTTTGCTGTCTGTCAGGCAAATAATTGATCATGAGCGCGTCTATGGCACAATTAAAAGTAACGCAGTGGGTGACGGTCATCTGCAGCGTGAATTTTTCGCAGCTCGACTGCGGCTTTACCCCTCAAAAGGAAGACCATGAAAAAACTGAACAAAGTGGCGATGTTGTTGGCCTCCGCGGCCCTTGCATCGGCTGCTGGTGCACAAACCATTGACAACTGGCGCAACGGCGCAGGCGACACGGTCTGGAAAAACGGCACCAACGAACTGTGCTGGCGTGATGCCAATTGGACACCTGCCACTGCTGCACCTGGCTGCGATGGCGCCATCGTGGCCAAGCCGGCTGCCGCCGCTCCGGCTCCAGCTGCACGTCCTGCTGCTGCTCCTGCTACTGCTACTGCTACTGCTCCGGCAGTTCGTCCTGCCGCTCCTGCAGCAGCACCTGCGGCAGCAGCACCTGCCGCTGCCGCACCACGCCCAGCAGCACCACGCCCAGCAGCACCTCCACCTGCTGCAGCCACCAAAGTGACTTACGCCGCAGACGCTTTCTTTGACTTTGACAAGTCGGTCCTGAAAACCGAAGGCAAAGCCAAGCTCGACGATCTGGTTGGCAAAGTCAAGGGCATCAACCTGGAAGTCATCATTGCTGTGGGTCATACCGACTCAGTGGGCTCTGATGCTTACAACCAGAAACTGTCGGTCAAGCGTGCTGACGCTGTGAAGGCCTATTTGGTGTCCAAGGGCATCGAAAAGAACCGCGTTTACACCGAAGGCAAAGGCGAGAAGCAGCCTGTGGCTGACAATAAAACATCTGCCGGTCGTGCCAAGAACCGCCGCGTTGAAATCGAAGTGGTGGGTACACGCCCCAACCGCTGATCTCTCAGCGTTCTCAAAGAAAGCCCCAGCAATGGGGCTTTTTTTCGCCTGTCGGTCATGGCTGGGCGTCTGTTCACCGACAATCAGAGCCCATGACTACAAGCCACACCAACGTTGATCCGGCCGAACTGGCCAAATTCTCAGACTTGGCCCACCGCTGGTGGGACCCTGAAAGCGAATTCCGCCCCCTGCACCAGATCAACCCGCTGCGTTTGGAGTGGATCAACGGCTTGGTGCCTTTGACCGGTCTGAACGTCGTGGACATTGGTTGCGGAGGCGGCATTTTGGCGGACGCCATGGCCCGCAAGGGGGCGCAAGTTTTGGGAGCAGACTTGGCCACCAAATCCCTCAAAGTGGCGCAGTTGCATGCGCTCGAGGCTGGAACTCAAGGCGTGCAGTACCGCGAAATCAGCGCTGAAGCGCTTGCCGCAGAGCAAGCCCAGCAGTTCGATGTGGTCACTTGCATGGAGATGCTCGAGCACGTTCCAGATCCATCTGCGGTGGTCAAAGCCTGCGCACAACTGGTCAAACCCGGCGGCTGGGTGTTCTTTTCCACGCTCAACCGCAACCCCAAGTCCTTCCTGTTTGCGATCGTTGGGGCCGAATACATCTTGAAACTCTTGCCCAAAGGCACACACGAATTCGCTCGACTGATCAAGCCTAGCGAGCTCACGTCTTGGGCGCGTGAAGTCGGGCTGGATGCCCAAGGCTTCAAAGGCATGGAATACAACCCCTTCACCAAGCGTTATTGGCTCAGCCAAGACACCAGCGTGAACTATTTGCTTGCTTGCCGGAAAGCTTGAAGATGTTCCATAACGTACAAGCGGTTTTGTTTGACCTGGACGGAACCTTGATTGACAGCGCCCCTGACTTGGGGGCCGCAGTGGACAAAATGCGGGTGGAGCGTGGCTTGTCCTCCTTCCCTCTGGCGCATTACCGGCACATGGCTGGTGCGGGGGCACGTGGCATGTTGGGCATCGCTTTTGGCATGACGCCCGAGCACCCAAATTACGAAGTGATGAAGGAAGAGTTTTTCGTCAACTACGAAAACTGCATGACCGAGCGCACCCGGATCTTTGACGGTGTGGTCGACATGATTGCCCGTTTGGTCGCGCAAGACTTGCCTTGGGGGGTGGTGACCAACAAGTCCAACCGTTTCACCGATCCGCTGACCTCGGCCATGCCCTTGTTTGCAACTGCAGGGACCATTGTCAGCGGCAACACCACGCCGCATGCCAAACCGCACCCCGAGCCTTTGTTCGAGGCGGCGCGGCGCTTGTCGGTGGATCCGGCACGCTGTGTGTACGTGGGTGATGATGAGCGCGACATTGTGGCGGGCTTGGCAGCGGGCATGGGCACGGTGGCCGCCACTTACGGTTATTTGGGCCAACAGACCGATATTTCGCGCTGGAACGCGCATTTGCACATCGATTCGCCGATTGAGCTCTTGAAATTCCTCCAGAGCGCCTAAAATAGGACGCTCAGGGGCTGCACTGGTTTCGACATGGGTTCGGACGCGTGGCAGGGCATGTCGAGGTTCTGATCCTCGTTAATCTTCGGAAAAAAAACTAACTGCAAACGACGAACGTTTCGCACTCGCCGCTTAATCCGGTGAGCCTTGCAACAGTTGGC
>CAMDFK010000021.1 GCA_945897465.1 Limnohabitans sp. Rim8
ACTTCTGCGATGTTTTTATCAGACAGAACAAAGTTGTCCGGCACGATGTTGGCCAAGTTCAGCATGAAGGCCGTAACTGCGTACACCTCTTCTGTGCTCAGTGTCTTGGGGTTTGTCCACGGCATGGCGCGGTTGATGTAGTCCCAAAGGGTAGAGACTGTGGACACTTTCATGATGGTGGTACGGCCAGGGTAGTCGGTTCGCATCAAGTTAGCCACGCGGCCTTTCTTGATGTCTTCTGCGGTGGTCCCTCCGATGAGCGGGCTGAACACCTCGTTGGACTCACCAAACACACCGTGGCAATGGGCGCACTTGGCTTCCCACACATCCTGGCCTTTGGCCACCGATCCAGAACCTGCAGGCAGGCCCTTAAAGTCTGGACGCACATCAATGTCCCACTTGGCGACCTCTGAAGGTGTGGCAGCACGACCAATGCCTGGAAACGTATTGGACTGAGCAGCCACCACACCCGCTGAAGCAAGCAGTGCTAACGTCAAAAGAGCATTACGAAAGCTGGACATTTTTCACCTCGCCGTTTTCCTGCACCAACCACGACTGGATGGCATTGTTGTGATAAATCGATCGTGTGCCACGAACACTGCGCAACTGCTGGTATGTGGGCTGCACATGGCCCGTGTCATCTTGCGCACGACTTTGGATGATGGCGGGCTTACCGTCCCATACCCAATCGATGTTGAAACGGCTCAAAGCCTTGGACAACACAGGCGTCTCCAGACGCGCTTGACGCCAGTTGCGGCCACCGTCGGTGGACACATCCACACGCTTGATCTTGCCTTTGCCCGACCAAGCCATACCGGTGATGTTGTAGAAACCTTTGTCGAGCAAAACTTGACCACCGGAGGGGGTCGTCACCACGCTCTTCACCTCTTGCAGATTGGTGTACTGTCGGTGCGTACCATCGGGCTGCAAGTCAATGTAGTGAATCGCTTCGTCTTTGGCGGCATAAGGTTTGTCACCCACTTCAACGCGACGCAAGTACTTGACCCAGCTCACGCCTTGCACGCCAGGCACCACCAAACGCAGGGGATAGCCGTTTTCAGGACGCAACATTTCACCGTTTTGGCCATAGGCCACGATGACTTCGCCGGATGTGATCAGGCTCATGGGGATGGTACGGGTCATGGACGAACCGTCACCACCCTCGGCCAATACAAATTTGCCGTTTTTCAGGTCAGCGCCAGCCAACTCGAGCAAGGTGATCAAGGGCACGCCCGTGAACTCACTGCAGGAAATCATGCCGTGCGTGTATTGAACCGTGGGCACCGCCACGTTGCCCCATTCGGTCGCGGTGTTGGCACCGCACTCAATGAAAGCAAAGCGTGAAACCGATGGCAAACGCATGATCTCATCCATGGTGAACACCATGTTCTTTTTGACCATGCCGTTGATCATGAAGCGGTGCTTGGACGGGTCGATGTCCCACCAGCCTTGGTGGTGACGCTCGAAGTGCAGGCCGCTTGGGGTGACGATGCCAAACAAGGACTGCAGGGGCGCGAACGACACCGAGGCTTGTGTGGTTTGTGTCAAGCCGGGGCTTTGACGGCGCTGCAAGTTGGCTTCGAATTTGGAGGGCTTGCCATAACCTTCAACGGCCACACCCTGTCCCAAGCCCGTGGTGTGCTCGGGAAGATTCAGGATATTGGGATCGCCGCCTTCAACGGGCACAGGATTGCCCTGGGCCATCGCCATGGGGGCGGCGGCGCCTGCGGCAGCGGCTGCAAAGGCGTTGCGAATGAAATCACGTCGGCCCTTTTTGCCTTCGGCAAAGACCGCCTTGATGTCACTTTGGGTCAGGAAGTTTTCAGGTGCTTTTTGCACCCTTCCTGAGTTGATGCTGTCTTCTTTCACACAAACTCCTCGTTTTGAGTTGTCAATTCACGGCATGTCTATGGCGACCTGCGTACACACGGCACGACAAACCACCACAGCTGTTTCGTCTGCAATCCGGTAGAACATTTGGGCCCCTTGGCGGCGCTTACCCAAAATGCCCGACCTGTACATGATGTTCAGGTGCTGCGACATATTCGGTTGCGCTACGTCAATTTGGTCCAACAATTGCCCTACATTTTTTTCCCCTTGGCACAACTCGCTGATGATGCGCAACCGAATGGGCGTGGACAGGACAGCAAACAACTCCGCCGCCTTGTCATACACCCCATCGATCTCATCGTTCATGCTTGCTTTGCCAGTAGGTTCGTATATTCGGATGTTCGAATATATACGATAAACGATGAATCTGAATCAGGGATTACACGGAGCGTGCTTCCTGATCAGGACAAACCCTGATCAGGAACACACTGGCATTGGGTTCAGAACTTCCAGCTGTACTGCACACCCAACGATTGCTGGGACATGCGGATGGTTTCAGTAATGCCCGAAGCACCCGGCATCATGCCGTTGTACATAGACGGTCCGGTAACGCTGTTCTTGGGCGCGTACATATAGGCCCAAGTGAACTCGGAATCCTTGTCCAGGGCATAGGTGCCGCCCACGGTGTAATGTTGCTTGATCACACCCGGAGCCAGAATGTTGAACGTCACGTTTTCGGGCTTGACCGGATTGGTGCTTTGGTTGTAGCCAGCACGCAACACCATGGTTGGCGTGGCCTGCCACTGAACACCCAACTTGATCACGCTGACGTCAGACCAACCGAATCCGGGGCCATTGGGCGAACCCATGGGATTGCCTGCCATCAGGTTGCTCATTGGATTGCCGATGGACGTCACACCACTGTAGTTGATGCGTGAGTAATCTGCCGCCACCGACACGGCTGGCGTGACCTGGACATTGATGCCTAAGGTGTAATTTTCAGGGATATCGAAAGTGCCAGCGCCTGCAAACAGCCCTGCGTACTCGTTGAATTTGCCCATCTTGATTTTGGGCGAGTAAGTCGCACCAAACTTCAAGGTGTCACTCAACTGACCCAGGTAGCCCAAACGGACGCCCATGCCGGTACTCCGATCAGTGCCTGTGTTGCTGACTTTGTCCGGTGCCATAGAAAAACCTGCAAAGGCATCCAATCCAGTGGCGCTGAACTGCTGCACCACCAAGAGCGGCGACGCACCCACAGAATGCTGTGCATCGAGTTTGTAGGCCAAGGTTGGCGCGATGATCAGTTGCATCAAGTCCACACCCAGTTTGCCCTGACCGCACAAAAGATTGCCTCGATAGGGCTGGCCGTTGCTCGGGTTCATGCACATGACATTGCCACCTTGGTACTCGGTGTTCATGCCGCCATTGCCGTACACCGTCACACCCCAGCTCATGCGGTCATCGATCTTGATGTTGTAAGCAAATTCAGGCACAGCAAAAGCACTGCCTTCACTTTTCACGTCGCCTTCAAGGATGCCGCCAAAACCGGGGGCCGAGCGTGCCGCACTGCGCTTAGGCATGAACATGTCCACACCCAGATCGGCACGGTTACCCGCCCATACAGAGGCGGCCGGGTTGTTGATGCCCGCAAAAGCATTGTCGGTCACAGCCACTGAAGCGCCGCCCATGCCCTTGGACTTCATGCCAAAGCCGTGCGGAAAGTACCCGTCGGTCGCCCAAGCAGTTGAACCTGTAGCCAAGACAGCCGCCATCACGGTGGCACGCAAAGTGTTGATTTTTTTCATTGATTTCTCCTGTTGATGGCGGATCAGAACTCACCCTTGTGACCACGTTCCATCATTTCCCAGATGGTGTCGCGCACGGCTTTGGCTTCTTCTTTCAGGGGAGATGGCAACTTGCGGCCCATCTTCACCATCATGTCCATGTTGAGGGTGTAGAGCCACAGTCCATCCTCTTTTTCCACCATGGAAATGCGGCATGGCAGATATGCGGCCATGTGGGGACTGAAGTCCACCATCTTGCGGGCCGTGGTGGGTGAGCAGAACGAATAGACCGTGAGGAGCTTTTCTTTTTTGCCAGAGCGGGCTTCGAGCTCTTTGGACAGGGGCAGCGTGCCGACATCCCGCATGTTGCGCTCAGTAGCGACTTGTTTGAGGACCTGTTCAACCTCTTGAGCCGTCACACCCTTCTTGACTTTGCGCTCCCAGGTGGTGGCCACGGCAATGTCACCCTCACCTGCCACCCAGCGGTCCCACATGCGGCTGGCTTCTGAACCTGCGCCCGATTCAAGTTTGCCGAGGGTGCTGATGGTGCCGCAACCGGTGAGCCAGATCGAGCTGGCCAGAACGGCCCATTTCATCCAAGTGAAAGATTTGCGCATTGGTTTTTCTCCTGAGTTCATGCATTGATGCAATCCAGCGAGACACACCATGTGTCGCGATGGATTGACAACCATCATCAATTCCCCAGGAGAAATAAGGAATTAGCAGATACCCTATACCCTATGGGGTAAGGTATTTGTCAGGCAAATCAGTCGCGAGTCCTAAAGACCTCACTTGAACTTGTAATGGTCACGGTTGAGCACCGCAGCGACCGAAGTGACGTCCTCTGGAAACATGCCCAAATTCAGTTCGGTGTTGCATTGCTCCACCATCCCGCGCAGTAAGGAAGCATTATTGATGCGTCCCTGCGGTTTGTAGATGGCGCTACCGTTGCCACCGACCTTGGAGATATGGCAAGCCACACACTTGCTTTCGGCGATCAGTTTCTCGCCAAGTTTGTAATCCGCCTCTTTGAAAATAGTGGGCTGCGCATATGCAAATGTTGCGCAGAAGAAACTGATCCAGACCGCTGCCATCTTGTAGGGGGTTTTCATTCAAGTCTCCAATCAAAAAAGCCGCTCAAGGGCAGACCCTTGAGCGGCAAACAAAAGCCACGAGTACCAATCGAGCTTTCTAAATCATGCCATGGTGTTCATGCCAACATGGGCTTGAATTTATTTGGCGCCAGCCAAAATCCATTTGGCCAAGGTCAGCGAATCGGCTTCGCTCAATGCAGCCTGTGCTGGCATGGGCACAGGACCCCACTTGCCCGAGCCACCGGCCTTGATGCTCTTGGCCAAAGTCGCTGCTGCGTCTTTCTGGCTGCCATATTTCTTAGCCACATCGTTGTAGGAGGGGCCGACCATTTTTTTGTCAACTGCGTGGCAAGCCATGCAGGCATTCTTTTTGGCCATGTCCATGCTGGCTAAGGCGGGGGCTGACATCAGGGCAGAGACGGCAGCAGCAGCAAAAATCAGTTTCATGAGAGCTCCATGTGAGGGGGTTTAAATATAACCAGTCGCTAATTTAACCGAAATCAAGACGCTTTTGTCAAAAACGCTTCAGTTCAGGCTCGGGGATTTTACTGAGTGTGAGCCCCGCAAAAGCCCAAAGCCATCTCCAAACAGCGGTCATCGGGTCAGTCAAAGCTCGGCTGCTCAGGTTTGACCACCGGCTTGCCCGCAGCGACCCAAGCGTCATAGCCGCCGGCCACTGAGCTGACATTGAGGTAACCCATGCTCTGCATGGATTGCGCCGCCAAAGCTGCGCGGCCGCTGGTCTTGCAGTACAAGACCACTTTCAGGTCGCGGCCCGAGAAGGCGGGTGTGCCGCTGAGTTTGAACTCCAGCAAACCCCTCGGGACCAATACAGCACCAGGTAAATGACCCGCAGCAAACTCATCGGCTTCGCGCACGTCGATCAAGACATCGGCTTGGCGAATGGCTTCTTCGGCGTCTTGCAAGGCGATTTCACGGACGTTGGCCTTGGCTTGCAGGACCAAATCTTGGGCTGTTTTCATGGTGACTCCATCGTTTTAAGGGAAGGGGATTCAGGGGGCAAGGGTATGAACAAGGGCGAACGCATGGCGGACATGACGGTCAGATCAGCAGCCGCACTCAACACCGAATTTGCGCAAGAGGGTCTCCATCAAGCACCACTTGGTCAAGGCACTTTGCAACAAATTGGCACCCACAAAAGCCGTGAAAGCCAACCACCACTCATTCACAAAAACGGGGCTGCCCTGGATACCCAAAGCCAAAGACATCAACACAAAGGTGCCAGCGACCAAACGAACGATTTGCCAAGATTTCATGATTCAAACTCCTAGAGGTTAAAGAAAAAACTCAAGCGCCGTACTTTTTACGGTACGCCACGAAATACAAAGTTGGAATGACGACCAGCGTCAGCACGGTGGACACAAAGATGCCAAAGATCAGCGAGATGGCCAGGCCATTGAAGATCGGGTCATCCAAGATGAAGAAGGCGCCAATCATGGCCGCGAGGCCCGTGAGCATGATGGGTTGGGCACGGGTGATGGCGGACTGCACAATCGCCCGCTTGAAGTCCATGCCGCTGTTCACCTGCAGGTTGATGAAGTCGACCAACAAGATCGAATTGCGCACGATGATGCCCGCCAACGCAATCATGCCGATCATGCTGGTGGCGGTGTATTGGGCATTGAGCAAGGCGTGGCCTGGCATCACCCCAATGATGGTCAGCGGAATGGGCGCCATGATGATCAGTGGCGTGAGGTAAGAGCCAAACTGCGCCACCACCAGCAAATAGATCAGGATCAGGCCCACACCATAGGCTGCTCCCATGTCGCGGAAGGTCTCATACGTGATTTGTGATTCGCCATCCCACTTGATGCTGTAGCCGCGCCAAGCGTCGTCGGGCTGGCTGATGAAGTACTCTTCAAGCCGCTCACCGTCCGGGCCGATGATCTGAGACACATCGCCGCGCATCTTGAACAGACCGTACAAGGGGCTGTCCACCTTGCCCGCCATGTCGGCATTGACAAAGTTCACGGGCAGCATGTCTTTGTGAATGATGGGCTGCTCACGCAGGGTGTCGCTCACGGTGACCAACTCGCGCATGGCCACCACTTTGCCTGTTGCGCTTTTCACACCCAGTTGAAGCAAGGCATCCAGATCGCCGTGCAAGGTCTCAGGCAGCTGGATCAAGGCGGGTACTGGGTACTTGCTGCCGTCGTGCAAATAGGTGACCGAGTCGCCCGCCAAACCGGCACGCAGCGTGGTCACGATGGCTTGTTGCGACACGCCGAGCACTGCAGCTTTGCGGCGGTCCACCAGCAGCAGCTTGCGCGGTGCATCGGCAATCGAGCTGTCGTCGATGTCCACCACGCCTTCGGTCTTTTCGAACACGGCACGCACCGACTGCGCCACTTGACGGCGGCCTTCGGCATCAGGTCCGTAAATCTCGGCCACGATGGGCGACATCACAGGCGGACCAGGGGGCACTTCGACCACTTTGACGTTGGCTCCGTGTTTGCGACCGATCTCTTGCAAAGCCGGACGCACACGCGTGGCAATCACATGGCTCTTGTCGCTGCGCTCGGACTTGCCCACCAGATTCACCTGGATGTCGCCCAGCTCAGCGCCTGCACGCAGGTAGTACTGGCGCACCAGACCGTTGAAGTTGATGGGCGAGGCGGTGCCCACATAGGCTTGGTAATGCGTGACCTCGGGCACGGTGGCCAGGTGGCCGCCCAGTTCGCGCATCACCGCGGCCGTTTTTTCAAGCGGTGTGCCCGCAGGCATGTCCACCACGACCTGGAACTCCGACTTGTCGTCAAAGGGCAGCATCTTGAGCATGACCAAACCCGTGGCGGGCAGCACCAAAGACAAGGCAATCAAACTGGCCACACCCAGCCCCAGCAGCTTGCGGTTGCGTCCACCCGATTGCGTGTCGAGCAAAGGCTTGAAGATTTTTTCAAACAGAGGTTCGAGCTTGGCACTCATCCCGGTGTGGCCCCCTGCCGAATCGTGCGCATGCCCCGAAGATGGCTTCATCCACATGCCCGACAACCAAGGCGTGATGACAAAGGCAATGGCCAGCGACAGCAACATGCCCAAGCTGGCATTGATCGGGATCGGGCTCATGTAGGGGCCCATCAGACCGCTCGCAAAGGCCATGGGCAACAAGGCCGCGATCACGGTGAAAGTGGCCAAGATGGTGGGGCCACCAACTTCGTCCACCGCGCCGGGAATGATTTCGCGAATGGTTTTCCCCGGGTACAGCTGCTGGTGGCGGTGGATGTTCTCCACCACCACGATCGCGTCGTCCACCAAGATGCCGATAGAGAAAATCAGGGCAAACAGCGACACGCGGTTGAGCGTGAAACCCCAAGCCCAAGAGGCAAACAAGGTCGCCGTCAGCGTCAGGATGACCGCCACACCGACGATGGCCGCCTCGCGGCGACCCAGCGCCATGAACACCAGCGCCACCACCGAAGCCGTGGCAAACAGCAACTTCTGAATCAGTTTTTGTGCTTTGTCGTTGGCTGTTTCACCGTAGTTGCGGGTCTCCACCACCTGCACGTTGTCGGGGATCACCGTACCTTGAAGCGTCTCGACCCGGCTCTTGACGCCATTGGCCACATCGATGGCGTTTTCGCCTGATTTTTTGGTGATCGACAGCGTGACGGCAGCAAATTCCTCCCCGCCATTTTTGGCGTTCTTGCCATGCCAAACATAACGTTCAGCGGGCATAGGGCCGTCTTTGACGTCAGCCACGTCTTTCAAGAAGACAGGCTTGCCCTGCACCACTTGCACGACCAAATCAGCCACGTCATCCGCTTGTGTCAGGTGCGGACCTGCCTCAATGGCCACACTCTGGTTGGCACCCAACAACTCACCCACAGGCAAGCCAAGGTTGGCCGACTGCAAGGCCATGCGCAAATCGTGCACGGTGACGCCCGAGCCGTTCATGCGCTGCGGGTCTATCTGCACCAGCACCGCGCGGCGTGGGCCGCCGATGGTGACCACATCGCGGGTGCCGGGCACGCGCTTGATGTCGGCTTCGATGCTGTGCGCCACGCGTTCCAGATCAAAGGCGCTCACGTCTGCGTTTTTGCCGTGCAAGGTGAGGGACATGATGGGCACATCGTCGATGCCCTTGGGTTTGATCAACGGCTCAGGCAAACCCAGGTTTTGCGGCAACCAGTCCGAGTTTTCGCGGATCGTGTCGTGCAACTTGACCAGCGCCTCGGTGCGCGGCACGCCTACCTCGAACTGCACTGTCAAAATCGCCACGCCCGGACGAGAAACCGAATACACATGCTCGACCCCCGCGATCTTGGAGAGCACCTGCTCGGCCGGGATCGCCACCATTTGCTCCACTTCGCGCACCGATGCACCCGGGAAAGGCGCGATCACATTGGCCATGGTCACGTTGATTTGCGGCTCTTCTTCGCGGGGCGTCACCATCACGGCAAACACACCCAGCAAAAACGCCACCAGCGCCAGCAAGGGCGTGATCTGCGCACGCTGGAAGGCCGCTGCAATGCGGCCAGAAATGCCCATTTTTTGCTCGCTCATGGGGTTCGCTTTCAGAGTTTCTTGCCAAGGCGGATGGGCTCGCTCACCACCTGCTCACCGGCGCTGACACCGGACAGCACCTCGACGGTCTGGCCCGTGGTGCGCCCTAAGCGCACTTGGCGCAAACGCGGTTTACCCTGTGCGTCCATCATATACACACCCGTCATCTCGGTGCGGCGCACGATGGCTGTGAGCGGCAAGAAGACGCGCCCACTTTGACTTGCATCCTTGACCCCGTTCTGGGCCTCAGCACTGGCCGAGCTGCCAGGCACCCAAACCCGTGCAAACATGCCGGGCACCAAACCCTCGACACCCACTGGCAAAGACACGCGCAACTGAGAGGTGTGTGTCACCGGGTCCACAGCAGGCAACAGTTGAACACTGGCTGCTGTCACGCTGGTGTGGCCAACGATCTCGTAACGCACAGACTTCAGCTGTTTGCGAACGCCAGCCATCATCGACTGCGGCACGGCCGCACTCAAACGCAAAGCCGAAGGGTCGTGCATGGTCACCAAGGGGCGGCCCGGCATGGCCATGTCACCCAAAGTGACGAGCACATCGGACACCACGCCGTTAAAAGGGGCACGCACGCTGAAGAAACCCGTCTGGGTTTGGGCCGCGCGGGTTTGCGCTTGCTGGGCCTGCACCTGGGCCTGGGCGGCTTCGTACTGGGCTTGAGTGCGTTCGAGAGCGGCCTGGCTGATGTATTGCTTCTGGAAAAGTTGCTTTTGGCGGTCCAGCTCTTTGCTGGCCACACGCAAATTGGCCTGCGCAGCTTCGAGCTGAGCGGTACTGCCAGCCACGTTTTGCTGAGCTGCACTGGCATCGATGCGCAGCAACTCTTGACCCGCCCGCACCCGGTCACCCGCCTTGACGTTCAAACTGACGATGGCCCCGGGGACCTGGGCGGACAAAGTGGCTTGGCGTACCGCCTCGACCACAGCATCCAAACTCACCTCTTGGGCACCTGCTGCACTGGCTTGCGCGGCCACACTTTTGACCGCTGCCGCTTCGGCATTGGCCCAAACCGGGGCGCTGGTCACGCCCGCAAAAGCCATGGCCGCAGCCAAAATCGATCGTCTGTTCATCAAAACTTCTCCGTCAAACCGTTGATTTTGCATGTTTGGTTGTTTGCGTATATGCGCAATGATACAATCAATCACAGCACCACGTCAAACCTTGTTCTTCATTGTTTGAAATTGTTGTGTAATGGAGCGCCCATGAAAGACTTGCCAGCCAAAGCACTTGAACAGATTGCTGCCTACTTCCAGGCGCTGTCAGAGCCGACACGCCTGCAAATCCTCAACCTGCTGCGCGAGGCCGAGCACAATGTGGGCGAGTTGGCCCAGTTGTCGGGCTACTCCTCGGCCAATGTGTCGCGCCACCTGTCTTACCTGGCCCAACACGGCATCGTGGCCCGCGAAAGCCGTGGCGCGAGTGTGTTCTACAAAGTGAGCGACCCCTCCATCTACGCCCTGTGCGACTTGGTCTGCGCCAACATCGCTCGGCAATACGAACAAACCTCCAGTGACCGGGCCTTGTTCACGCCGGGTTAGAGTCCACGATCCTTCAGACTTGGCCATTGGGAGCCGGCACCTGGCAGGCTCGCCCATGTCCGTCCATTTCAAGCCTGATCGCAAAAAGCTATCATGGCGCTTCAGGGGCCCCACCCTCTCATCAGGGGCCGATCAGGAGACCTGCATGAGCCGCATCGTGAACGCCGAGAAAAAGAAAAACCTGTGCGCCCGCCTGGCCCGAATTGAAGGGCAGCTTCGAGGCTTGCAAAAACTCATCGAAGCCGATGCCGATTGCGAAAAGATTGCTCAACAAATGGCCGCCGCCCGCAAGGCGCTGGACAAATCCTTTTTCTCCATGGTCGGCTGCATGATCGAGCAAGGCGATCAATCGCCCGAGCACGTGGCGGAAATGCTGACCAAATTCGCCTGAGATCAGGGTGCAGTCCGCTCAGGACTTGAGGACCACGCCATCGGCGTCAAGCACCCGGACCTGGATCGGAATGCCCTGCCCCACACTTTGGGTGACGGTGCAAAAACCCTCAAACTGGCCCAACACACGTTCGAGCTGCTGGAGCTGGGCGGCGCTGACACCCAGCTGCAAAGTGGCCACCATCTCCAACACGCGCATGCGGCCATCGGCATTTCGTCCCACTTGGGCTTGCACCTCGCAGCGCAAAGGCTCGGGGGATTGTTTGAATTTGCGCAAGGCAAACAGCAAGGAATCGCTCAGGCAATTGCCCACAGCGGCACAGAGCAACTGCACGGGCGACGGCCCCAAGCCCGTGCCCAAGGGCGCGGGCTCGTCGCTGGTCAGCACCGGAATGCTGTCGTTAAAACAGATATCGAATCGGTAATCGTGCTGCTGGGTCAGCCTGACCGAAATACTTTTTTCGCTCATGGCTCAAGCCTGCGCTGCCTGCAGGTCATCCCAGGCTTTAACGGCTTCTGCCGCGTACATCAAGGCCGGGCCGCCGCCCATGTTCACACAGCCGGGGTGGTCAAACGTGCTCATGGGGCTTACCTTTCTGATGGTGAGGACAAACTGAACCCAGGCCCGGGGTGTTGGGATGCACCAAAAGACCTTATATAAGTCTCAGTTTATATCTGCCACTGAAATCCCAATTTGCTCTGCATCAAGATTTAGGCGGTCCGACCAAGTCTTGCGGCTTGACCATGGGCCAGCCGCGTTGGGCCCACTCGCTCATGCCACCGTTGACATAACGGATGTTGGTGAAGCCCTGCTCTTGCAGCGCTTCGGTCACTGCACGCGAACGGTTTTGGGTGTTGCAGATCAACAAAACCGGTTGATCGGCTTGCTTGGGGATCTCGGCCACGCGTTGCGCCACCTGGCTCATGGGCAGCAAAACCACGCCTTGGGCCACACCCGTGGCGTGCTCTTGAGGCTCACGGATGTCGATCATCAGCACTTTGCCGGCCTCGTGCTCGGCACGGGCTTGCTCCAGTGAAACATTGGGCAGTGCCACCTCAGGGCTACAAGCTTGCAATCCCAGAACAATCGTGATCCCACTCAAAAAAAGCTTCAAGCGTGTAGACATTCAATGACTTTCGTTTATATCAGTAACAAATTATATTTCCACCTCGGTTGACCCTCAGTGACCTTGAAACGGCAAAACCTCTCGAGAAAACCCCGTTCCGATTCAAGCCAATGGGCCCCAGTGGTCCAAGGTCACAGCTTGAGCTATAGCATGCGTTCCAGATCCAGACAAGACCGACAACAAAGACATGCCGTGAATCAGCCAGCACACACTGAACCACTCTCCAGCCAACTGTCTCGGCACATGGTGCGCGAGATGCGCTCTGACCACGCGGGAGAGACTGGTGCTGTTTACATTTACCAAGGCATCACCGCTGTGGCCCGCTGGCGGCAAGATGCCGAGTTGCTGGCCTTTGCCAAAGAACACGGCGACACCGAAGCCGAACACCTGCGACTGCTCGAAGCTTGGTTGCCCGCTTACCGGCCAAGCCGTTTGTTGGTGCCTTGGTGCATCGCAGGCTGGCTGACCGGGGCGCTGCCCGCACTGTTCGGCCGCCGCGCCGTGTACGGCACCATTGCCGCGGTCGAGACCTTTGTGGACGTGCATTACCAACAGCAAATTGAGCATCTACAGGTGAACGGCGGCCCCGAAGGCCTGCTGCCTTTGCTTCAGCGCTGCCAGGCCGATGAACAACACCACCGCGACGAAGCGGCCTCCTTGGCTGGCCCACAAAAAACTTGGCTTTTGCGCTTGTGGTGCGGCCTGGTCGGCTCTGGATCAGCGGCCGCGGTCGTGTTGGCTCGGCGCGTTTAACGGCGCCGATTCGCGCAAATCGATGCCCTCGTGTTGGGCAATTTTTTCGAGGGCGTTTTCGAACAGGCTTCGGGCTGAACCGGAGATGGCACGCAAATACGAATGCAGGTGCGCGTCTTCGGTGTTCTTGTTCAAACACTCGTGGCTGTAGGCCTCAAAACTGGCCAATTGGGCAATCAGCTCGGCCACATGCTTGGGACACTCACACAACACATTGGTGGATATGCCCGCCACACGCCGCAAGGTGTCGTCTGAATATTTGCGCCCAGCGATCACCGCACCTTGGTGGCCATAAGCCTGAGCCCGATCGCGGTCGACAAACAAAATCGACTGCAGTAACTCGGCCAACTCGCTGTCCGAGATGGGATCGCGCCGAACCGTCAAGCCCGCCCGCTTCATGGTTTGCACCATCTTGTCGGGGGCGAAGTGGTAGAGCACGATGGTCTGCGCAAAGGGCTGGCGCTGCATCAGCGCCTGAATCGACTCAAAGACCGAGTCCTGCAGCGAATTAACCTTGATCAGCAGCACTTGCGGCTTGTCGGACAAAGGCGCATGACGCGCGGCAGCCAAGTCATCGAACACGTCGGTGACTTGGATGCGGTGCTGGCTCAAGACCGCATCGAATGGTCGCGATTCAATGCGATTGGCCAAACCCAATCCCACGACCGCCAAACACACGGGTTGGGCCAATGCCTGTGGTGTTGGGGCCTCCTGGTCACGGTGGAACAGCTGGCGTAACTGCCCCAAGTCCAAACGGGCGATGTTGCCAATGCCATGCCCCGCCCCAGACAACTGTTTGAGCAAGCGAGCCTTGATCACATCGTGTTCGGCAAACAAGCGTTGATTGCCTTCGGTCTTGACCGGACTGAATGCCCCGTAACGGGTTTGCCAAATTCGCAAAGTGGAAACCGGAACGTCGGTGGCCAAAGAAACAGCACCAATGCGATACAGGGGGGACTGAACGTCTTGTGTATTTGTCATACCGATATATTGTTGAGGTATTGCGTAGATTTTATGACGAAATCCTTGATAAATTTGTGAAATTGTTGAATTGAGGAGTTGTAGGCCTCAAAATCCTACTCACTGGAGGTTCAACCCATGATCTCAAACAAAACGATCAACGCCATGGATGTGTGCGTTTTCATTGCCGCCCAACAAAATCTTGGGCGGGTATCCACCACGGAGCTTTCGCAACGTCTGCATCTGTCGGTTTCCAATTTGGAGAGCATCCTCAAGTCACTGAAAGACCGACACATCGTCTCGTCTCGCAAAGGACCTGGTGGCGGTTATGAAATACGTGGCGACTTGGCCCTGATTTCCATGTGGGACATTGCATCGGTTTTCGAACCCACCCTGATCCAACAAAGCAGCGGTGATCAAACCATCGAGGCCGCTGACTTCGAGTGGGGGCTTGAAAAGGTGATCATCGACACGCTGAGCCAGGCTGCCTTGTCTGATTTTGTACCGGCGCAACCCCTTCAAACACACGTTGAAACACCAGTCATCAACCGCTTCAAGTTCAAACCCTTGGCCGCGCCCTTGGTGCCGAAGGCCCCCAACTCGGTGTTCCAGTTGCACATGGCCCTTTGAGCTCTGCTAGCCTCTCGGGTTTGAAGGAGTCACCCGATGAGCACATTCAACAACCCCCAACAAACTTGGAACCAACGCTTTGCTGCCGAGCACTATGTGTTTGGTGAAGCGCCAAACGCGTATTTGCTATCGCAAGCGGCGCACCTGTCGCCCGGCAACGCGCTGGCCGTGGCCGATGGCGAGGGCCGTAACGGCGTGTTTCTGGCCCAGCAAGGCCTGCAAGTTGATGCTTTTGATTTCTCGGACAACGCCGTCCGCAAAGCCCGCGCCTTGGCCCAAAGCCGCCAAGTGGCTGTGAATTTTGTTTGCAGTGACTGGCAGTCATTTGAATGGCGGCCCGCGTATTACAACAACGTAGTGGGCATCTTTTTTCAGTTCGCCACACCCGAGGAGCGCGGCACCCTGTTTGCTCGCATGCTGGACAGCCTCAAGCCCGGCGGCACCCTGATCATTCAGGGCTACACGCCACGCCAGCTGGACTTCAACACGGGCGGCCCCGGCAAATTGGCGCACATGTACGACGAGGCCCTGATGCTGGACGCCTTTGGCGAGCTGGACATCCTGGACCTGCGCACTTACGAGGCTGAGGTCAACGAAGGCACGGGACACCAAGGCATGTCGGGCTTGCTGGGCCTGACGGCACGCAAGCGCCTGGGTTGACTTGCAACTGGCGGCATTGGGGAGTTTGAAAAAAAGGGGGCACCTGTGACAGAGCCCCCAATCAAGGTGTGTGTACCAAACACACCCTCAACCACAATGCCTCAACCATAGAAGAAATCACTTCATAGGCTTTGATCTGCCTCAATTCGTGTAACGCGCGGCCATGTCGTCGAGGCTGACAGGGCGGATTTTTTGGGCTTGACCGGCGCAACCAAAGGCTTCAAAGCGGGCTTTGACGATGCCCGCTGCCGCCTTTTTGGCAGCCGCCAAGGCTTTGCGTGGATCGAACTCCGAGGGCTGCTGGGCAAACACCTGGCGCATGGCACCGGTCATGGCCAAGCGGATGTCGGTGTCGATGTTGACCTTGCGCACACCGCTTTGGATGCCGCGCACAATCTCTTCGACCGGCACACCATAGGTTTCCTTGATGTCGCCGCCGTATTGGCGAATGATCTGCAACCACTCTTGCGGCACGCTGGAGCTGCCGTGCATCACCAAGTGGGTGTTGGGAATGGCGGCATGGATGGCGGCAATGCGGTCCATGGCCAAAATATCGCCTGTGGGCGGACGGGTGAACTTGTAAGCACCATGGCTGGTGCCAATCGCAATGGCCAGTGCATCCACGCCTGTTTGGGCCACAAAGTCCTTGGCCTGCTCTGGGTCGGTCAGCATCTGGTCGTGGCTGAGTTTGCCCTCAGCACCCACACCGTCCTCCTCGCCAGCTTCACCGGTCTCCAAAGAACCCAGGCAACCCAATTCGCCTTCGACGGACACACCCACGGCATGGGCCATTTCGCAGACCTTTTGGGTCACGCCCACGTTGTACTCGTAGCTGGCAGGCGTCTTGGCGTCGGCCATGAGCGAGCCGTCCATCATCACGCTCGAAAAGCCCGAACGGATGGACTGATGGCACTGCGCGGGCGTGGCGCCGTGGTCTTGGTGCAAAACCACGGGAATGTCGGGGTGCGTCTCGATGGCGGCCAACACCATATGGCGCAGATAGGCCTCACCTGCGTACTTGCGGGCCCCTGCAGATGCCTGCAAGATGACCGGGCTGCCCGTGGCTTGCGCCGCTTCCATGATGGCGTGAACTTGTTCGAGGTTGTTGACGTTGAAAGCGGGAATGCCGTAACCAAACTCGGCCGCATGGTCGAGGACCTGGCGCAATGAAACCAATGCCATGAGGGGCTCCTTGAAAAATTAAAAAGTTAAAAAAAGGTCATTCCGCCGCAGCGCGACGGCTCAAAATTTCGATCGCAGGCAAAGTCTTGCCTTCCAGAATTTCGAGGAACGCGCCACCGCCTGTGGAGATGTAGCCCACTTGCGCTTCAATGCCGTACTTGGCAATCGCAGCCAGCGTGTCGCCACCGCCTGCGATGCTGAAGGCACTCGACTCGGCAATCGCCTGGGCGATCACTTTGGTGCCGTTTTCGAAGGCTGCAAACTCGAACACGCCCACCGGGCCGTTCCACACAATGGTGCCTGCCTGCTTGAGTTGCGCGGCCAGTTTGGCGGCGGTCTCGGGGCCAATGTCCAAAATCATGTCGTCGTCGGCCACCTCGGTGGCTTTTTTCACTGTGGCCACGGCATCGGCTGCAAAAGTCTTGGCCACCACCACATCGGTCGGGATCGGCACTTCAGCGCCACGCGCCTTCATGGCTTCAATCACAGCGGCGGCCTCGCTCACCAAGTCAGGCTCGGCCAAGCTCTTGCCGATCTTCAAGCCCGCGGCCAGCATGAAGGTGTTGGCGATGCCGCCGCCCACGATCAAACCGTCCACGTTCTTGGCCAGGCTTTGCAAAATGGTCAGCTTGGTGCTGACCTTGGAGCCTGCCACGATGGCGATCAGTGGGCGTTTGGGTGCGGCCAAAGCCTTGGAGATCGCGTCCATCTCAGCTGCCAGCAAAGGGCCAGCGCAGGCAATAGGGGCAAATTGGGCGATGCCATAGGTGGTGCCTTCGGCGCGGTGGGCGGTGCCAAAAGCGTCGTTCACGTAGATGTCGCACAGCTGGGCCATCTTGCGGGCCAAGTCTTCCTTGTTTTTCTTCTCGCCTTGGTTGACACGGCAGTTTTCGAGTAACACCACTTGGCCGGGTTGCACGTCCACACCGCCGACCCAGTTGGCCACCAGCGGCACGTCGCGGCCGAGCAACTCGCCCAAGCGCTTGGCCACTGGGGCCAGCGAATCCTCGGGCTTGAACTCACCCTCGGTGGGGCGGCCCAAATGGCTCGTGACCATCACAGCCGCTCCGGCGTCCAGCGCCATCTGGATGCAAGGCACGCTGGCGCGGATGCGTGTGTCTTCGGTGATGCTGCCGTCGTCGGCTTGCGGCACGTTCAGGTCGGCGCGGATGAACACGCGTTTGCCCGCGGCAAAGCCGTTGGCGCACACGTCAGAAAATCGCAGGAAGTGCATTGCAGCCTCCCGATCAGTGGGAGCCGACGTGCTTGACGAAGCGCATCATGTTGCAGGTGTAGCCGTACTCGTTGTCGTACCACGCCACGACCTTGACAAAGGTCTTGTCTAAAGCGATGCCCGCTTCGGCATCAAAAATGGAGGGCATGGAACAACCGCGGAAGTCGGTGGACACGACCTTGTCGGTGGTGTAACCCAACACCCCTTTGAGCGCACCTTCGGAAGCGGCTTTCATGGCTTTGCAGATGTCGTCGTAGCTGGCTTCTTGGTTCAGCTCGACCGTCAAGTCCACCACCGACACGTCGGAGGTCGGCACACGGAAGGCCATGCCGGTGAGCTTTTTGTTCAGCTCGGGCAAGACCACACCCACCGCCTTGGCCGCGCCGGTGCTGGAGGGAATGATGTTTTCCAAGATGCCACGGCCACCGCGCCAGTCTTTGCTCGACGGGCTGTCCACGGTTTTTTGGGTGGCAGTGGCGGCGTGCACCGTGGTCATCAAACCGCGTTTGATGCCAAAGTGGTCGTTGAGCACCTTGGCCACAGGGGCCAAACAGTTGGTGGTGCAAGACGCGGCCGACACAATGGATTGGCCTGCGTAGCTGCTGTGGTTGACACCGTAAACGAACATCGGCGTGTCGTCTTTGGAAGGCGCAGACTGCACCACTTTTTTAGCGCCCGCATTGATGTGCGCTTGGCAGGTGTCTTCGGTCAAGAAGAAGCCCGTGGCTTCCACCACCACGTCCACACCCACGTCGCCCCACTTGAGGTTGGCGGGGTCGCGTTCGGCGGTCAAACGGATCTTTTTGCCATTGACCACGAGGTCTTTGCCGTCAACGGCCACGGTGCCTTTGAAGCGGCCGTGCACCGAGTCAAACTGCAACATGTAAGCCAAGTAGTCGGGCTCGAGCAAGTCGTTGATCGCAACGACTTCGATGTCTTTGAATTCGGCTTCTTGTGTGACGGCGCGAAACACCATGCGGCCGATGCGGCCAAATCCGTTGATACCAATGCGAATGGTCATGAATAGTTCTCTCTTTCTCTGTCTTTCAGTTCAATTTAAAAAAATCAAGGCAAGATGGCTCGACACAGGCTTCACAACAGCGCCGAAAAATCCTCAATGACGCGGTCAGGCGAGCACGTGTGCACCGACTCACCCATGTTGTAGCCATAAGGCAGCAACCAAACCGGCACACCTGCATTGCGGGCGGTGGCCGCATCGATCGACGAGTCACCCACAAACAAGGCTTGTGTGGCCTTCAGGTCCCAACGCTTCAAGCAGTCCACCACGCTGGTGGGATCGGGTTTTTTGACTGGAAAGGTGTCGCCGCTGACCACCACGTCAAAGGCCTCTTGAAGCCCGTGCACGCGCAGCACGGTGTCGGTGTAACGCCCTTCCTTGTTGGTCACCACCGCCAGTTTGCAGCCACGTGCTCGCAGGGCCGCGAGCACTTCGCGCACCTGGGGGTACAAATTGCTGCGTGTACCGCAACGGTCTTGGTAGTAGCGGTCAAAAATGGGCAGCGCTTGCTTCAGATCTTCACCTTTGCGCACGGCTTCCACCGGGGTCTGGGTGACACTGGCCAACGCTTGGATCAGCAGCTCTTTGGTGCCGTGACCAATCCAGTCGTTGACTTGTTGCTGCGACACCTCAGGCCAATCGAAATAACGCAAGGTGTCGTTCACCGCGTCGGCAATTTCGGGCGCGGTTTCGACCAAGGTGCCGTCAAGGTCAAAGAAATAGGCTTGTGGATTTGGCATTTTTTGCTCTTTGCAAGGGGCTCGCGGCTCAATTGTCGGAAGGCACGATGTGCTCGGGCAGGACTTGAGCCTGGCGGTGGGTGTGACGATGCACCAAGGTGCGCACCGCTTCACACACACGTTCGGTGGTGATGCCAAAGTGCGCGTACAAAGCCGGGGCTGGGGCTGACTCACCAAAGCTGTTCATACCAATCACCATGCCGGTGCGACCCACGTATTTGCGCCAAAAATCGGGGTGTGCCGCTTCCACGGCTACGGTGGGTAAGCCCAGCGGCAAGACCATGTCTTGGTACGCTTCACTTTGACGGTCAAACACATTGGTGCAGGGCATGGACACCACCCTTGTGGCCACGCCTTGGGTGGCCAGTTCGGCTTGCGCTTTCATGGCCAAAGAGGTCTCGGACCCTGTGGCCACGATGATGGCTTGGGCGCCCGGCATGTCGCTCAGGATGTAGCCCCCCTGGCGCACCTTGGCCGCATCGGCGGCGTCGGTCAGCAGTTGTGGCAAGTTCTGGCGTGACAGCGCCAACGCGCTTGGGCCGTCGCGGCGCTCCACCGCACAGGCCCAGGCCACGGCGGTTTCCAAGCCATCGGCGGGCCGCCACACATCCAGCCCCGGGATGATGCGCAAGCTGGGCACATGCTCCACGCTTTGGTGCGTGGGGCCGTCTTCACCCAGACCAATCGAGTCGTGCGTGAAGACGTGGATCACGCGCTTTTTCATGAGCGCTGCCATGCGAATGGCATTGCGTGAATAGTCCGAGAACGTCAGGAATGTGCCACCGTAAGGGATGTAACCCCCATGCAGCGCCATGCCGTTCATGATGGCGGCCATGCCAAACTCGCGCACGCCATAAGAGAGGTGGTTACCCCAGGTGTCCCGGCCCGCTTTGGTGCAGGTCTTGAAGTTGGTCAGGTTGGAGCCCGTCAGGTCAGCGCTGCCGCCAAAAAACTCGGGCAACAAGGGAGCCAACACATCCAGCGCATTTTGGCTGGCTTTGCGGGTGGCCACGGCATCGGGTTTGGCGGCGATGGCAGCCAAGGCTTTTGCCAGACCCTGGGCGTAGGCTTCCCCCAAGTCGCCTTTCATTCGACGCTCAAATTCAGCCGCCTCTTCCGGGTAGCGGCTTTGATAGCTTGCAAAGCGCTCCCGCCATTGGCTTTCGGCGCGTGTGCCACTGGCACGGGCATCCCACGCACTGGCCACATCGGTAGGCACTTCGAAAGGTGCATAAGGCCAGTTCAGCGCCTCACGGGTGGCGGCCACTTCGGCAACGCCCAGCGCTGCGCCATGCACATCGTGGGTGCCCGCTTTGTTGGGTGAGCCCATGCCGATCACAGTTTGGCAGCAGATCAGCGTGGGCTTGCCATTGGGGCTGTGGGCTTGCGCCTTGGCCGCCTCGATGGCGGCGTTGACCGCTTGCGGGTCATGGCCATCTACCTTGGCGATCACGTTCCAGCCATAGGCTTCAAAGCGCTTGGGCGTGTCGTCGGTGAACCAGCCTTCCACATGGCCATCGATCGAGATGCCGTTGTCGTCGTACAGCGCCACCAGTTTGGACAGGCGCAATGTACCCGCCAGCGAACAGGCCTCGTGGCTGATGCCCTCCATCAGGCAGCCATCACCCAAAAACACATAGGTCATGTGGTCCACGATGTCCAGGCGCAGGCCATCTTCTTCGCGGTTGAATTCATCGGCCAACATTTTTTCGGCCAGTGCCATGCCCACGGCGTTGGTGATGCCCTGACCCAAGGGGCCGGTGGTGGTTTCCACGCCAGGCGTGATGTCCACTTCTGGGTGGCCAGGGGTTTTGCTGTGCAGTTGGCGGAACTTTTTCAGCTCGTCCAGTGCCAGGTCGTAGCCTGTCAGGTGCAGCAAGGCATAAATCAGCATCGAGCCGTGGCCGTTGGACAACACAAAACGGTCACGGTCAGCCCACTGCGGGTTGAGTGGGTTGTGTTTCAGATGCCGGTTCCACAGGACTTCGGCGATGTCGGCCATGCCCATAGGGGCACCGGGGTGGCCAGACTTGGCCGCCTCAACGGCGTCCACGGCCAGCATGCGCACGGCGTTGGCCATGCGGCGGGCCATCTCGGGGGTGGGGGGATTTGCTGCGATGTTCATAGTGCTTTTGCCCCGCTTCAAGCCTGGCCCAGAGCGCGTTTGCGGCGCTCCATCATTCGCCACACGAACGGTGTGAAGATGAGTTGCATGGCAATTTCCATCTTGCCGCCGGGCACCACGATGGTGTTGGCACGGCTCATCCAAGAGTCGTTGATCATGTTGAGCAAGTAAGGAAAGTCGATGCCTTTGGGATTGGCAAAACGGATCACCACCACGCTTTCATCGGCCGATGGAATGTCGCGAGAAATGAAAGGGTTGGAGGTGTCGACCAAAGGCACGCGCTGGAAGTTGACATGTGTGTGCTCAAACTGCGGCACGATGTAGTTCACATAGTCGGGCATGCGGCGCAAGATGGTGTCGGTCACCGCCTCGGTGCTGTAGCCGCGCTGGTGCTTGTCACGCCAGAGTTTCTGAATCCATTCCAGGTTGATGACGGGCACCACGCCCACGCGCAAATCGGGGTGCTGCGCGATGTTGTGCTCGGGCGTGACCACGGCGCCGTGCAAACCTTCGTAAAACAGCATATCGGTGTCGTTCGGCAGGTCTTCCCAAGGTGTGAACGTGCCGGGGTCTTGTTGGTAAGGCGCAGCTTCTTCGGCGTTGTGCAGGTATTTGCGTGACTTGCCTTGCCCCGTGGCACCGTAGGTGCGAAACAGGTTTTCAATCTCGCCAAACAGGTTGTTCTCGGCACTGAAGTGGCTGAAATGTTTGTTGCCATCTTTTTCAGCTTCAGCGCCACGTTGCTTCATCTCTTTGCGGTCATAGCGGTGGAAGCTGTCGCCTTCGATGATGGCCGCTTTCACGCCTTCGCGGCGGAAGATGTTGGAAAACGTGCGTGTCACCGTCGAGGTGCCTGCGCCCGAAGAACCGGTGATGGCAATGATGGGGTGGCGTTCAGACATGGGAATCTCCTTGTTGTTTTTTCAAGCGTTTTGAAATCGGGCTCAGTCGCGGAACAGGCTGCGTTCGCCAAACAGCGGGGCAGAGCTGTCTTTCTTAGGCGGCTCGGCGTGGTAACGCTCAATGCGCTCGACCTCGTTTTTGGAGCCAAACACCAGGCCAATGCGCTGGTGCAAGCTGGTGGGCTGCACACTCAACATGGGGACTTGTCCCGTGCTGGCGCGGCCTCCGGCTTGTTCCATGATGAAGCCGACCGGGTTGGCCTCGTACAGCAGGCGCAGGCGGCCAGGCTTGCTCGGGTCTTTGGTGTCACGGGGGTACATGAACACGCCGCCGCGCATCAAGATGCGGTGGGCTTCGGCCACCATGGAGGCGATCCAGCGCATGTTGAAGTCTTTGCCACGCGGGCCAGTTTTGCCGGCCAAACACTCGTCCACATAGCGCTTGACCGGGGCTTCCCAAAAGCGGCTGTTGGAGGCGTTGATGGCGAACTCCTGGGTGTCTTCGGGCACGCGCAATTCGGGATGGGTCAGCATGAACTCGCCCATCACCGGGTCGAGTGTGAAACCGGCCACACCATTGCCCACACTGAGCACCAACATGGTGGTGGGGCCGTACAAGGCGTAACCGGCAGCAATCTGGCGGGTTCCCGGTTGGAGGAAATCGGCCTCGGTCAAGGGCCCACCCTCGGCGGTGGCGTCGGGCGCACGCAGCACACTGAAAATGCTGCCCACCGACACGTTCACGTCGATGTTGCTGGAGCCGTCCAGAGGGTCAAACACCAGCAGGTATTTGCCCCGGGGGTGTTGCGGCGGAATGTCGTAGGGCAAATCCATTTCTTCAGAGGCCATGCCCGCCAAGTGACCGCCCCACTCGTTCATGCGGATGAACAATTCATTGCTCACCACGTCCAGCTTTTTCTGAGTCTCGCCTTGCACGTTGATGCTGCCACCGGCATCGGCCGCGTGGTTGCCGTACATGTCGGCCAAAGCGCCATAGGCGACCGATTTGGCAATGGCTTTGCAGGCCATGGCCACATCCAAAATCAGGGCGTTGAAGTCACCACTTGCATCGGGAAAACGGCGACGCTCTTCGATCAGGTACTGCGTCAAGGTGGGTGTGGTGCGTGGGCTCAAGGACATGGGGTCAACACTCTCTGAAGTTTTAAAAATGCGGGAATTCGGCAATGCTTCATTTGGCTCAAGCCACAGCGGCTTGCTTGAGGGCTTGCATCACCCCCCGGTAGCCCCCATCGGCATCGGGTGCACCGAACACGGCGCTGCCCGCCACGCAGGTGTCGGCACCGGCCGCCACGATCTGCGCGATGTTGTCGGTCTTCACGCCGCCGTCCACCTCCAGCACGATGGGCTGGCCACCCCGGGCCAAATGGGTGTGGATGCGCTGGCGGGCCGCTTGCAGCTTGGGCAAGGTCGAGGGGATGAATTTTTGGCCACCAAAGCCAGGGTTCACGCTCATGAGCAAGACCACGTCCAAGCGGTCCATCACATGGTCCATCCACTCCAGCGGCGTAGCCGGGTTGAACACCAGGCCCGCTTTGCAGCCGTGGTCGCGGATCATTTGCAAAGTGCGGTCCACATGGCGGCTGGCTTCGGGGTGAAAGGTGATGATGTTGGCCCCAGCTTTGGCGAACAAAGGCACCAAGGCATCGACCGGCTCGACCATCAAATGCACATCGATCGGGATCTGGACATGCGGGCGGATCGCCTCGCACACCAGTGGGCCAATGGTGAGGTTGGGCACGTAATGGTTGTCCATCACATCAAAGTGCACCCAGTCCGCGCCAGCGGCTTCAATGGCGCGGACCTCTTCGCCCAAACGGGCAAAGTCGGCGGACAAAATGGAGGGGGCAATTCGGACGGTGCTCATGCGGTGGCCTTGAAAGCGGATTGGTGCCATTCACGCAACTGCGCCAGCCCCACGCCATGCAGGCTGGGGACGATGCGCAATGCGCCTTTGAAATCGTGATCGGCGGTGAAATCGTTGGGGGTGATGAGGGTGGACAGACCCGCGGCCATGGCGGCTCGCAGACCGTTTTCGGAATCTTCAAACGCCAAGCAATGTTCAGGCGCCAAACCCAAGCGCGAGAGGGTTTGCTGGTAGACCATCGGATCGGGTTTTTTACGCGGCGCGGTCGAAGCGTCTTCGATGACCAAAAAATGCTGCTTCCAGTCCGGGCCGATGGCTTGGCGCAGCAAGGCCGCAATGTTGACGGGCGAGGTGGTGGTGGCAATGGCCAGTTGGAGCCCCGCCGCACTGGCGGCCGACAGCAGCGCCAGCACCCCGGGGCGCATCTGCACCGCACCGTCTTGCACGGCTTGCTCGTAAGCGGCGGTCTTGATCTCGTGCAGATGGTCAATGGTCTCTTGCATGCCTGCGCCGGTGATGTCCTTGGGCTGTGTCTCGAGGGTTTGCCAATACGCCTTGATGCGCTCTTTGCCGCCTGAGACGGCCAACAAGCGGGTGTACAGCGGCACATCCCAGCGCCAGTCCAGCCCCATCTCGGCAAAAGCGTGATTGAACGCCGCCAAATGCGCCATTTCAGTGTCGGCCAAGGTGCCGTCGACATCAAAGATCAGTGCTTGCAGCATGGGGTTAGCCCTTCGTGGGAAAGAAGGACTCCACTTTAAGAAGGTCTGAGGCTCAGGACAATTCAATATTGCCAATCGATTAATTAAGCAATTACTTAATGTATAACAGCAAGCAGTTGTGCAAGCCGCAATCATTTGCCTTGTCGGTTCAACATCAACGGCCCTGCAATCACCGTGATGGCCATACCAATGCCGGGTTTAATCAAGTGCCCGCTCGTTAGAATGAATCTCCGTCCACGCCCAGCCCACCAGAGCACGTCCATGAATTCCCTGCCTGTTGACGACCCCTTGCGCGTTGCGCTGCACAACGAAGTCCATGCCCGCCCCAGCGCCCGTATCCGCTTGCCTGCTTTTATCGTCTTGGTGGGCGTATTCAACAGCGGGGTCAGCCGTGAGCAGGAATGGGAGCACCTGAGGCGCCTCCAACCCGCTTTGAAGCTTGAAGAGATGCAAGGTAACTTTGTCCGCTTGCGTCTGGGTGCATACACCCTCAAGTGGGAGCGGCACACCGAATTCACGCGCTATTCCTTGGTTCAACCGCTGCCGCAAGATGCCGGTTTGGAAGCCCAAGACCCAGAACTGCTGTCTTACCTGGCGTTGCCCGAAGGTTGGTTGGCGGCCATACCAGGGCGCACTTTTGCGGCGGTCAAGCTCATCATGATCACCGATGAACTGAGCGACCCGCATTTGTCTCTGCGCAAAGCGCGGCACTGGTTTGGGGAGCAAACCGTGGTGGCCTCGCGCATGGGCAACCCCGCCCACTCGCTGGTGGTGACCGATTTCCATTTGCGTCCCAGCGGTTTTGAGCGCATTTTGGTGTTGGCGCCAGAATCCACCAGCGACACCCGTGGCGGTCGCATTTCTCAGCGCTTGCTCGAACTCGAAACCTACCGCCTCATGGCCCTGCGCGGCTTGCCCGTGGCCAAGGCCGTCGGCGCCCAACTTGGCCATGCCGAGCGCGAACTCGCCGACATCACTGCCGAGTTGCAAAGCAAGGCCGCCCAAGACCAGGCCTTGCTCGACCGCCTGATCGGTTTGGCCGCGTCGGTCGAACTCATCACCGCAGAGCACGCTTACCGATTTGCCGCCACCGCGGCCTACGACAAATTGGTGCGCGAGCGCATCACCGAGTTGCGCGAGTCGCCCATCAGCGGCACACAAACCATCGGTGAATTCATGCAGCGGCGTTTGTCGCCCGCCATGTCCACCGTGGCCGCCACGGCGCAGCGCCTGTCGTCCCTCTCCGAACGCATCAGCCGCACCAGCGCCTTGCTGCGCACGCGCGTGGACATCGCGACCGAAGAACAAAACAGCCAACTTTTGGCCAAGCTCACCAAAGGCCAAGAGTTGCAGCTGCGCTTACAAACCACGGTGGAAGGCCTGTCGATTGCGGCCATCTCATACTACGTCATCAGCCTCCTTTTCTACCTGGGCAAAGCCGCCGATGCCGCTGGTCTGCCCATCCACCCCGAAATGGCCGCTGGCGCTTTGGTGCCCTTGGTCCTGTGGCTGGTGTGGCGCACCAACAAGCGCATCCACGACAAGCTGCGCCGCGAAGGCTAAGGACCTTTTTTTTACAGGCAACTTGTCCTGTTGGCAATGTGGCCCCTTGAAGACCCAATTGCCCTGACCGGCTAGTGCGACAAAGCCTGCACCGCTTGGTGATGCGTCAAAAACACTTGGCCACTTAACTCGGCCAACAAATGGCTGCGCTGCAACCGGTCGTGCACGGGGCCCTTGACCTCGGACAGGTGCAGCTGCACACCTGAAGCCTGCAAACGGGCGTTGATGGTTTCCAGGCTTTCGAGTGCGCTGGCGTCAATGTCGTTGACCGCCGAGCATTGCAGAATCACATGCCGCACACCTGAGCGCATGGCCACCTGGGCCGCGATGGTGTCTTCGAGGAAACGGGCGTTGGCAAAGTACAGGCTTTCGTCAATGCGCAGACCCAAAATGCCCGGCTGCTCCAGCACGGCGTGACGCAGCACATTGCGGTAATGCTCGGTGCCCGGTACCTGCCCCACCACCGCGATGTGCGGGCGGCTGGTGCGGTACAGCAGCAACAGCACCGAGGCGCTCACGCCTGCGATCAGCCCGGTCTCCACACCCACCGCCAAGGTCAGGCCAAAGGTCAGCAACAAGGCAATGAAATCGGCCTTGGCGTAATGCCAGGTGCGGGCAAACACCCCGACATCGACCAAGGTGAGCACGGCCACCATGATGGTGGCGGCCAAGGTGGCTTGGGGCAAATGAAAGAGCCAAGGCGTCAAGAACAAAGCCGCCAGCGCCAGCCCCACTGCGGTGTAGATGCCCGCGGCAGGCGTGCGTGCACCCGCATCAAAATTGACCACCGAGCGGGAAAACCCGCCCGTGACCGGAAAGCCGCCGGAGAGGCCTGCGCCCAAATTGCTCAGGCCCAGCGCACGCAGCTCGGCATCGGGGTCGATGCGTTCACGCCGCTTGGCCGCCAAAGACTGGCCCACCGACACCGACTCCACAAAGCCCACCAAGGAAATCAGCAAAGCAGGCACCCACAAAGCCTGGGCCAGCGCCCATGGGGCGACCCAATCACCAGACGTTCCACCCGGCAACGTGAGCGACGGCAAGCCTTGCGGCAGCGTGCCCACCACCCGCACACCCTGCTCGGCCAACTGCCAGGCGGCCGACAAGGCAATGCTCATGAGCAGCACCACCACGGGGGCCGCCTTGGACGCCAAATCGGCCGCCCCCGCAGACACCCCCAAGCGCTTGAGCCCGGGCTTGAGCTGACGGCGCACCAGCAGCAGCAAAGCCAAAGCCCCCAACCCCATCACACTGGTCGGCACATGCAGGCTGGACAAGTTGTGCCACAGCTGCGGCAGCAGCTGCAAGAGGTTCTCACCATGCAGGGGCACACCCAACAAATGCTTGAGCTGGCTGGCCGCGATCAACAAACCCGACGCCGAGACAAAGCCCGAGATGACCGGGTGGCTCAAAAAATTGGCCAAAAAACCCAGCCGAGCCGCGCCCATCACCAGCATGTTGGCCCCGCTGAGCAGCGCCAACATCAAAGCCGCCTCGGTGTAAGCCACGCTGCCTTGCGCCGCCACCGCGCCCACACTGGCCGCTGTCATGAGCGAGGTCACCGCCGCAGGCCCCACAGCCAAGGTACCGCTGCTGCCCATCAAGGCGTACAGCACCAAGGGGGCCATGCTGGCGTACAGGCCCGCCTGCGCGGGCAAGCCCGCCAACAGCGCATAGGCCAGGCTTTGCGGGATCAGCATCAGCGTCACCACCACAGCGGCCACACCATCGGCGGTGAGCAGCGAACGGTTGTAACGCCGCCCCCAATTCAGAATGGGGAACCAGCGCTCAAGTGCCGAACTCACAATGCATCCACCGGGATCTTCAGGTAACGCTGACCATTGTCTTCGGGCGGCGGCATGTGGCCAGCACGCATGTTGATTTGCACCGAAGGCAAAATCAACACGGGCATGGACAAAGTGGCATCGCGCTTTTCGCGCATGGCCACAAACTCGGCCTCGCTCACGCCTTGGTGCACATGCACATTGGCCTTTCTCTGCTCGGCCACGGTGCTCACGCATTGGGGCTGGCGGGTCTCGGGCGGGTAGTCATGGCACATGAACAACTCGGTGTTGTCCGGCAAGCTGAGCACTTTCTGGATCGACTGGAACAACACGCTGGCACTGCCCCCAGGAAAGTCGCAGCGTGCCGTGCCGTAGTCGGGCATGAACAAGGTGTCACCCACAAAGGCCACCTGCCGCGCAGGATCGACGCTGTCATCTGTGACCACATAGGTCATGCACGCCGGGGTGTGGCCGGGGGTGTGCAGGGCCTGCGCCTGCAAAGCACCAATCTGAAAGGTCTCGCCATCGCTCAGCAAGCGGTCGAACTGGCTGCCGTCGCGGGCAAATTCGGTGCCCGCGTTGAACAGTTTGCCAAACACGTTTTGCACCGTGGTGATGTGCGAACCAATGGCCAATTGGCCGCCCAGCTGCTTTTGCAAATAGGGCGCGGCCGACAAATGGTCAGCGTGCACATGTGTCTCCAAAATCCACAACACACGCAGGTCCAGCGCCTTCACACGCGCCACCAACTGGTCGGCGCTGGCGGTGCGGGTGCGGCCCGACTTAGGGTCATAGTCCAGCACGCTGTCAATCAAGGCGCACTGCCGGGTGCTCAGGTCGGCCAGAATGTGGCTGAAGGTGAATGTGGCTGGATCAAAAAACGATTCGATGTGCATGGGACTTCCTTGATAAGCAGGTCGAGGTGCCGATTTTTTAAAAAAGATGGCTTTATTGTGGTCTCAATGCTTGGCTGGCCCTGCGGCTTTGGCCGCCGCGTCAAAGCCGCCTTTGGCCTGCCACTCTGTCATGCCGCCTTGCAAGATGCGCACGTTCTCCCAGCCCGCCACGCGCAGCGCAAAACCGGCTTGGGCCGACAGCGACCCGGTGTTGCAATAAATCAGCACAGGCTTGTTTTTGGGAATGGTGTTGCGCTTGGCCAGCACCTGCCGCCAGTCCATGTTGATGGCACCGGGAATGTGTCCCTTGGCAAATTGCGCCGGGTCACGCGCATCGATCACCACCATCTTGGGCCATTCGTCTTTGGGTATTTGCTCGGCAAAAATCACACCGCCCCCGTAGTCCACGAATTCCAGATAGGCCTCCATCTCGTCGGTGGCAATGGCTTTGTTGTCGGCGTGGGCTGCCGGGGCCAGCAGCAAGCTGCAAGCGGTGGCAGCGGCAAGAGCGAGGGTTCGAAAGCGCATGGGTGTCTCCACTTCGTCAGGTAATATCAGTCAAAACGAATATTGTCGCTGAACGGTGGCAAGACCGCCAACAAACGCTACGGCGCCCATGCCCAGAGACAAAAATTTCATCGCGCTGTTGCTCACGCTGGCCTTGCATGCAGCCGTGTGGCTGCTGGCCAGTGGCTACCCGTTCCAACACGTTAGCCCACCGCAAGCGCCCCAACCCACTGGAAAAATCGTCTTTTTAGAGCTGATCCCACCGCCGCGTCAGCCGCTGCCTGAACCGCCATCAGCGCCCCCCACAACACCCATCACGGTGCCCCCGCCCGACACAGCCTTGGCGGCTCCAGCCCCACCGCCCTCACCCGATCACCCCCTCGCCAGCATGGCCGCGCCCCCGCCACCCACCGCCGAAGAATGGGCTTTTGCCGCCCAATACACGAACAAAAACAGCAAGGGCTACCGCTTCAGCTGGGGCCAGCAAGTGCGCAGCATGATGGGCACTGCCGTTGAAGGCCCCGATCAAGGCGTGGTGCGCTTTCGCATCGAGATCGCGCCCGACGGCCGCTTGACGCAATTGCAAACGCTGTGGACCACCTCGGCCAAGGCCGAACAACTCGCAAGGCAAGCCATTCAAAACATGCCACCGCTGCCGCCCACCCCCACGGGCAAGCCGCTGATTTTTGACAAGACGATTTCGTTTTCACCTTTTGCCAACGACGGGCCGCCCATTTACAGGGACGACTGCCTGCCCGAGCCGCCCGTGTTCCGCAACCCTTTTGCTTGGGACGGCAAATCCCCCCAAGTGGTGACCGCACCCACCCCAACTGCCCCAATGGACCCGCAAGCGCTGGCCGACTGCCTGCGCCAGCTGCCCCAAGACAGCGTCGAAGCTGAAATCGCCCGCGACCAGCGCCTGATGGACCAATGGGGATCAAGCAAGACTGGACGCTGAACGATTCGCGGCACTGGGCCCCGCTTGAACACCCACTCAGTCGTCGTCGCCCAACTCGGCATCCCAACCCATGCCTTTGGCGCGTTGCAGGGCCTCGTCGTGGATGCGGGCGTGTTTGGCAGCCAGCTCGAGCGGCAAGCGGCTTGGCAGCTGGCCATACGGCTCCCAAGCAGCGTGCACCGCCTCAAACAGACGCTGCAAATCGCCCGCGTGTTTGCCGGCAAAGCCATCGCCTTCGGGCAACAAACCAAACACCCATGCGTCGCGGACGATGCGTCCGGTCATGGTCATGCCGTGGTGCTCTTCGTGGTCGATGCCGCTGTAGGTTTTAGTGCGGCTTTGGATCATGCTCATGGGGGGTCCTGTTCAACGGGTCAGTCCAGCATACAGGACGGGGAGTTTTTCGGGCAGGCGCTCGACCTTGTCGACCACCAGGTAATGGCGTTCGCCAAAAATGCGGCTGACATATTGGTCGGCCCGGGGGTCCAAGCTCATGCAGTAGGTGGTCACACCATTGCGAGCGGCCGCCTCAACGGCTTTTTTGGTGTCGTGGCGCAGGTACTGCGGGTCGCGCACATCCACATCGGCGGGCTCGCCATCGGTGATGACGAGCAAGAGTTTTTTGCTGCTGCGCTGGGCTTTGAGCGCGGCCGTGGCGTGCCGAATGGCCGCGCCCATGCGGGTGGACAACTGGCCTTGCATGCCTGCCAAGCGGGCCTTGGCCAGCTCATCGTAGGGCTGATCAAAATCTTTGAAGCGCCAGTAGTTCACATCGTGGCGGCCGTCTGAGCAGAAACCATGGATTGCAAACGGGTCGCCCACTTTCTGGATGGCGTCGGCCAGCAAAGCACAGGCCGATCGGGTCAGGTCCAACACCGTGTGTTCTTGCCCTGCCACCTTGTCGTTCGTGGAGTGCGACAGGTCAAGCAAGACCAGCACCGAAATGTCGCGGGTTTTGCGCACGCTGCGCATCATGATGCGCGGGTCGGGCTGACGGCCCATGCGCATCTCGATCACCGAAGCCAACGCAGCGTTGAGGTCAATCTCGTCACCGTCCTCGAGCTTGCGGATGCGCTGCACCCCTTGGGGCTGCATGGCATCCAAAATGAATTTCATGCGGCCGATCAAACGGCGGTGCTCACTCAAGATGCCATCGATCAGTGTCGGGTCGCCCGCTTTGGGACGACGCTCTTGCACCGTGGCCCAAGCGGGACGCTCGAGCTGGATCATGTGGTCCCACTCGCCGTAATGCACGGGCGGCAACACCGGTTCGCGACCTTCACTTTCATTGAAGGACACGCCCAGGTCTTCATAAGGGAACAACTCGGTGCCCAGCACCCAGACCTCTTGCGCGTCGTCGCCCGCGCCCTCCACTTCCAGCTCGTTGACGAACTCCATCAGGTTGACTTGCTTGCGCACCTGTTGGGGCGGCTCGTAACCCGCAGCGACCGAACGCTCAAAGTCGTAGCCGTCAAAGGCCCAAAAGTAGCGGTTGTCGTCGCGGTAAACGGCGGCTTGACCATCCGTTCGGGGGGCGAAGGCAGGGCCTTGGGTGAGCTCGTGGTAGCTGTGTGCCAACTGCACACCCATGGCCCACGATTCGCTATTGTCGTGGGGCTGGGCCAGCAGGCGTGGCATGGCTTCGGCCATCAAGGCACGGCCTTGGTCAATCCAAGGATGATCGTCGTCATGCGTGGGGTCGATCCATGCCCGCGCCATGCGGGCCAACCAATCGCCTGCTGTGGCTTGCTGTGTGGCGGGGGTGGTGTGCAACTGTGCCCACAAAGGCCGCATGCCGGGAAAGCGAGCCACCGCCAAGGCTTCCACCCGCGCGTCTTCGGCCAAGGCCACCATGGCCATCTGCCACGGGTTGAGCGATTCGGCCGAGATCGGTTGGCGCGTGAACACCACATGGGCCGCAGCATGAACACAAGCCGCACGGTAGAGCTGGGTGGCGTCCACCAGGCCGTCGTTGCCCTGCACGGCATCCAAAGCGTCGGGCAAGTGGATGAAATAGTCCTCGATGAAGGGGCGCAAGCCTTCCCGATTTTCGAAGTCACCGGCGGTGGGGCGCATGAAAAAGTCGCGGCCCCACAAGGCACGGAGGTACATATTGATGCGCCGCTGCACATCGACCAACAAAGTACCTTTGCGCTCTTGTTGCAGCATGGCCAAAGATTCTTTGGACTGCAAACCGAAATAAGCGATCTGGGCCTCGTACTCTGTGCGGTGGGCTTGTGCGCCCCAAGTCGCCCATCGGCGCAAGCCCCCCAAAGTCAGCTGGCCCAACAGCGCATCGAGCTGCCCCAGCATGGGCCTCAAGCCGCGTGGGGCTTGCGACACCAAGGTGTTGAGGAACTGCAGGTACTGCATAAAGAGTTCAGCGTCGGCCAATCGCCTGGCTGCAGTCGGTGCGGTGGCCAGCACCAACTCGATCACCGCACCCGAGGTTTTGGATGCCAGCATGAGGGCGGTGCTGGCCAATTCGCCGACCACATCCTCACCAATCTCTTTGGCCACTTGCGGTGCGCCATCGATCCAAGCGTTGACCAAGGCATGGCCGCGGCCCAAACCGCGCAAGGCCGCAGCGCCCTTGACGTAGTTGTCGAGCCCACGGGCAGAAAACACCTTGGTGGCCTCGGGCCAGGTGTGTGTGAGCCAATTTACCGAAGCTGGGTCAAGTTGCTCGACCCACTCGGCGTGGTCTTGAAGCTGCACCGACATGGGGGTGCCTGCGTCAGAAGAACGTGGAAACCGCGGCGTCCAAAGCGTCGCGCATGTCGGGGTCGTCGGTGATTGGGCGCACCAAGGCCACACGGCAAGCGGCTTGCGCGGCCACGCCTTGGGCAATCAGGCTGCCCGCGTAAATCAACATGCGGGTGGAAATGCCTTCATCCAGACCATGGCCTTTGAGGTTGCGCGCCCGCTCGGCAATGCCCACCAGCTTGGCCGCGACATCGGCGCTGACACCAGTTTCGTGCGCGACGATTTCGGTTTCGATGTCGTGTTCTGGGTAGTTGAAGTCCAGGGCACCAAACCGCTGTTTGGTCGACTGCTTCAGGTCTTTCATCAGGCTTTGGTAGCCCGGGTTGTACGAGATGACGATCTGGAAATCGGGGTGGGCTTGCACCAACTCGCCCTTCTTTTCCAATGGCAGAACACGGCGGTTGTCGGTCAAAGGGTGGATGACGACGGTGGTGTCTTGACGCGCCTCAACAACCTCATCGAGGTAACACATCGCACCATGGCGGGCGGCCACGGCCAAAGGGCCGTCTTGCCAGCGGGTACCGTTGGCGTCCAACAAGAAACGGCCCACCAGGTCGCTGGCGGTCATGTCCTCGTTGCAGGCCACGGTGATCAGGGGCTTGTTCAGCTTCCAGGCCATGTGCTCGACAAAGCGGGTTTTGCCGCAGCCGGTGGGACCTTTGAGCATCATGGGCATGCGCACCGAGTAGGCGGCTTCGAACAGCTCGACCTCGTCGGCCACCGGGCGGTAATAAGGTTCTTGGGCGACGCGGTAGGCGTCAAGTGGCTCGCTCATTTTCTCGTCTCCGTTGTCTCAATGGCCGCGCTTCGCCGACCGCACCGCGCCACACGGATGTGCGCGGCGCGGGCGGCGGGCATTAAATCGTCTTGCCGCGGTAAATCACCATCGCCGTGCCCTGCGATTGGGTGAAGTTGTTGTAACCAATCAAACGGATGTGGTTGTCCGGATTGGCTTGGCGGCAAGCAGCGGCTTCAGCCAAGACCTTGTCCACATCGGTCTCACCGAACATGGGCAGCTTCCACATGTACCAGTAAGAGTCGCTCAGGTAGCGCGGCTCGGTGTGCTCAATGGCGGGATTCCAACCTTTCTTGACCAAGTACTCCACCTGTTTGCGGATCTCCGCATCGGTCATGGGTGGCAGGTAAGAAAAAGTCTCGAACTTTCGGCTGGCGGGGTCGGACAGGCGTGAGGTGTAGTCTTGCATGAGTGGCTCCTAAAAATAATGGGTTCAATCACTTGTGGGCGATATCGAGCTTGTCGACGGTGTCGAATTCAAACTTGATTTCTTTCCAGGTTTCCATGGCGATCTTGAGTTCGGGCGAGTGCTTGGCGGCCTCGCTCAGCACAGCCTTGCCCTCTTTTTCAACGGCCACACCCTCGTTACGCGCTTTGACGCAGGCCTCGACTGCCACGCGGTTGGCGCAAGCGCCTGCGGCGTTGCCCCAAGGGTGACCCAAGGTGCCACCACCGAACTGCAAACAGGAGTCGTCGCCAAAAATATTCACCAGCGCAGGCATGTGCCAGACGTGGATGCCGCCCGAGGCGACGGGGAACATGCCGGGCATGGAGCCGAAGTCTTGGTCGAAGAAGATGCCGCGGCTGCGGTCTTCCTTGATGAAGCTATCGCGCATGATGTCGATCCAGCCCAAGGTGGCTTCGCGGTCGCCTTCGAGCTTGCCCACGACGGTACCCGAGTGCAGATGGTCACCGCCAGACAGGCGCAAGCACTTGCTGAGCACGCGGAAGTGGATGCCGTGGTGGGGGTTGCGGTCCAGCACCGCGTGCATGGCGCGGTGGATGTGCAGCAGCATGCCGTTGTCGCGGCACCAGTTGGCCAAACTGGTGTTGGCGGTGAAGCCACCCGTCAAGAAGTCGTGCATGATGATCGGTGCACCCAGCTCCTTGGCGAATTCGGCCCGCTTGAACATTTCTTCCACCGTGGGCGAGGTCACGTTGAGGTAGTGGCCTTTGCGTTCACCGGTCTCACGCTCAGCCTTTTGACACGCTTCCACCACAAATTCAAACCGGTCGCGCCAACGCATGAAAGGTTGGCTGTTGACGTTCTCGTCGTCCTTGGTGAGGTCCAAGCCGCCGCGCAAGCATTCATAAACGGCACGGCCATAGTTTTTAGCCGACAAGCCCAACTTGGGTTTGATGGTGCAACCCAACAAGGGGCGGCCATATTTGTTGAAGCGGTCGCGCTCGACCTGGATGCCGGCGGGCGGGCCGCCACAGGTTTTGACGTAAGCGATCGGGAAGCGCACGTCTTCCAATCGCAAGGCACGCAGCGCCTTGAAGCCAAACACGTTGCCCACCAAGGAAGTCAACACGTTGACGATGGAGCCCTCTTCGAACAGATCGATGGGGTAGGCCACAAAGGCATAAAAACAGGTGTCGTCGCCGGGCACGTCTTCAATGGCGTAAGCACGGCCCTTGTAATGGTCCAGATCGGTGAGCAAGTCGGTCCACACCGTGGTCCAGGTGCCGGTGGACGATTCGGCGGCCACAGCAGCGGCCACTTCTTCGCGGGGCACGCCCGCTTGCGGCGTGATCTTGAAACAGGCCAGGATGTCGGTTTCCTTGGGCGTGTAATGGGGTTCCCAGTAAGTGCTGCGGTATTCCTTGACACCGGCGTTGTAGGTTTTGGTGGCCATGCGTTGTGCTCCTGATGAAAGTTGAATGTCTGGCTGATTGGCCCAAAGTGACCGAGGCTTTGCTTGGGGCAAGAGGGACCGTGGTGCTCTGAACTGATGCGAATTTTTAGACAGACTGATAATAAGTAAAAGTAAAATGTTTAGATCATCATCATTTACTTTAATAAAACAATGAACCTGAGACATGCCACCTTGCACCAGCTGCGGATTTTTCAGGCAGTGGCCGAGCACAACAGCTTTGCCCGCGCCGCCGAGGCTTTGCACCTCTCGCCCCCAACTTTGTCGTTGCAGGTCAAGCAACTGGCTGAAACCGTGGGGCAACCCTTGTTTGAGCAACTGGGCAAAAAGATTTTTCTGACGGCCGCAGGCAAGATCCTGGCCGAGGCTTGCCAGGACATCGCACGGCGCATGGACCTGCTCAGCGATGACCTGGCCGCGCTGCAAGGTGTAGAGCGCGGCAGCCTGAAAATTGCCATCCTCACCACCGTGAAGTACACCGTGCCCAAACTGCTGGGCGGCTTTTGCGCAGCGCACCCCGGCATCGACGTGGTCATGGTGGTGGGCAACCGCGAAAACCTGCTGCAACGTCTGTCGCAAAACCAAGACGACCTCTACATCATGGGCCAACCCCCCGAGCACATGGACGTGTTTTGTGAAGCCTTTGCCGACAACCCCTTGGTCATGGTGGGACCGCCCACCCACGCGCTGGCGGGCAAACGCCGCATCCGCCCGGAGCGGCTGCGCCACGAGCCTTTCATCATGCGCGAGCCCGGTTCGGGCACGCGCTTGACCATGGAGCGGTTTTTCAGTGAACACGGCGTCACGCCCATCAACCGGTTAGAGCTGGGCAGCAACGAGGCGATCAAAAAAACCGTCTCTGGCGGCCTGGGGCTGGCCGTGCTGTCGGCCTCCACTCTCGACGCCGAATTGGCTTTGGGCGAACTGGTTCAGCTCGATGTCATGGGCTTCCCCCTCATCCGGCGCTGGCACCTGGTCTACCCCCGAGGCAAGCGTCAGTCACCTGCGGCCCTGGCCTTCAAGGCCTGGCTGTTTGAGCACCGTCCATAATTTGCAATTGCCCTGCCCCGCTTGATTCAGGACCTGCCCGATGAAAAACGCCACCTTTCGCCAACTTCGCGTGTTCAACGAGGTGGCTCGACACCTGAGCTTTGTGCGTGCCGCCGAAAACCTGCACCTGACCCCACCCGCCGTGACCATGCAGGTCAAGGAACTCGAAGGCCATGTGGGCATGCCCCTGTTTGACCGCAAAGGCAAACAAGTGAGCCTGACCACCACGGGCGAGTACATGCTGGTTTATGCCCGCAAAATTTTGGCCACCGTGAAAGACGCTGAAGACGCTGCAGCCCGTTTGCAGCGGGCCGAAACAGGTGTCCTGACCATCGGTTTTGTCAGCACCGCCAAGTATTTTTTGATGCGCTTGCTGGCCGAATTTCGCACATTGCACCCGGGCGTGGACATTCAGATCTCCATCGGCAACCGGGACCAACTGGTCGGCATGCTGCAAAACAGCGAGGTCGACATTGCCGTGATGGGCCGCCCCCCCAAAGAGCTGCAAACCCGGGCCGAGCCCTTTGCGGCGCACCCGCATGTGTTTGTCTCAGCCGTGGACCACCCTCTGGCACATCGCGACCACCTGCGCGTGGAAGACCTGCGACCCTTCGACTTCATCGTGCGCGAAAAGGGCGCAGGCACCCGCGCCGCCATGGAAAAGTTTTTTGAAGACACACACGTCGAGCCGCGCATGAAAATCGAGCTGCACAGCAACGAAATCATCAAGCAAGCTGTGATGGCGGGACTGGGCCTGGGCTTTTTGTCGCTGCACACCATTGGCTTGGAGCTCGAGCACAAGTTGATCCGCATGCTCGATGTGGAAGGTGCGCCCGTGGTGCGCTCATGGAACGTGGTGCACACCCAATCCAAAATGCTCTCGCCCGCGGCCGAGGCGTTTCGCTACTTCATGCTCGAGGAAGCCGAAAGCCACCTGGCGCAACGCTTTGGCATGCACTGGCCCAAGGCCTGAGGATCAGCTGCCTTGAATCACTGGCGCTGCAACAACACTTCGTTGGTGATTTCATAGCGCCTGCCCTGTTTGTCGCAGGGCTTCAAGGCACCGTCGCGGACCAGGGCACTGATTTCGCGGCTGACGGTTTCGAGTTTGATGTCGAGCATGGCACCCATGTCGTCACGCGCAAAAAATGAAGTGAAATCTGGTTGGTCGGGGTCGCGCATTTTCAGGGCCAGGGCGGCCACACGTTGCCGGGCAGAGCCGAAGTTCAAATCAGCCAGCCAGTCGTCGGCGTCTTTCAGGGCGCCCTGCCACTTTTGCATCAGGCGTTTGTGCAGCCGTGGCGAGTTAGACGACAGGTGATGCAGCACAGACAGGGGTATCCGGCAAACGTGGGCTTCGACCAAAGCAATGGCTTCACTGTCGTAGCGGGCGGTGGCCAGGGCTTCGAGGCCAATCACGTCGCCGGGGCGCAGCACGCGCACGATGCGTTCGCGACCGTCGGCGGTGGCCCGCACCAGTTTGACCATGCCTTTGCGCAGCGTGAACACGCCCACCGCCGTTTGGCCTTCGGTGTACAGCGGCGCATCTGCTGAGAACACCATGTCGTCGATGGGTGTGTGGATTTCGCCAAAGTCCTGTTCATTCAGGTCGGCAAATAGCACCATGTCGCGGATGCCGCAGTTGCGGCAGTCCGAGGTACCTTTCCAGGCCGAGTCAATCTTGATGGGGATCATGTTTTGAATTTAGCACGTCCAAAGTGTCCCCAACTGACACAGAGTCTGGCTTTAGAGGGCTTTGCGCCCTTGCGCCATGCGGTCTTCGAGGTAGGGACCATAAAAATCCGGTTGGTACGCGCCTTCCATGCGCTCGGCCACCTCTTTGCCGCCGGGTCCAAAAAACAGCAGGGTGGGCGTGATGGAGACTTTCCACCGCCGGGTCAGCTCATCGTGCGTGGTGAGTTGGCCCGAAAAGTCGAGCACGGGTTGGTTGTTGCGCATGTCCACCTGCACGATGGCAGTGCCTGCACGCGCCATGGGTGAGAGGTGGCTTTGCCGGGCTTGGCGGCAAAACACGCAGCCATCCAGGCTGACCATCACGATCAAGGGCTGCTTGTTTTGGAGGGCGCGTGCCAGTTCGTCGGGCAACGATTGGGCTGCGGGCAAGGTGGCTTCGCGGCCCAATTGAGCCCAAACGGGCGTGGCCACAAGCGATACCCCCACCCGTAAAAGCCAGTCACGACGGCGCAGATCAGACAAGAAAATCATAGACGGGTTGGAAGCCATGAATTGCGGACCGTGGACAATATCGGGTTTTGCGCAGCGGGCTGACGTCACGCCAAAGTCGCATTTTCAATATAAGAAACCAATGAATTATTGGAGAAATCCGTGAATCTCGCAAGCTTGCTCGAAACCTGGGGTGATTCAAATGTACTGGCCTTGGCCGGTGCGTTGGTGGGCTTCATATTTGGCTTGGCAGCACAACGTACCCGGTTTTGTGCCAGAGCGGCCGTGGTGGAGTGCTGCGAAGGCCAAACGGGTGACCGTTTCAGCGTGTGGTGGCTGGCTTTTGGGGCAGCCCTCGTGGGAGTTCAGGCGCTTGTCTGGGCGGGCGGTCTCAAGCCTTCAGATGCACGCTACATTGGCGCAACAGGCACTTTATCGGGTGCGGTTCTGGGCGGCTTGTTGTTTGGTGCGGGCATGATTTTGACGCGCGGCTGCGCCAGCCGTTTGCTGATTTTGTCGGCCAATGGCAATTTGCGCGCCTTGCTGGCCGGTCTGGTGTTTGCCGTCACCGTGCAGGCCAGCATTGCCGGATGGCTTGCGCCTGCCCGCCAGGCTTTGGCCAGTTGGTGGCCCATTGACGGTGGGCCCGGACGTGATTTGTTGCAACTCACAGGCATTGGACCGACAGGCGGGCTGGTGCTGGCCCTGCTCGCTTTGGGCACTGGGTTTTACTTTTTCTTCAAGACGCACCAGCGCCGATGGGGCCTGGCACTGGGGGCCATCATCACGGGCTTGAGCATTGCGCTGGGCTGGGGGCTGACACAGGCGATTGCCTCGCAGTCATTTGAAGCGGTACAGATTCAGGGGCTGAGCTTCAGCAGCGCATCGGCGGAGATGCTGATGCGGGTACTGTCCAGCGCGACATCACCCAAATTAGGCTTTGATGCGGGCTTGCTACCGGCCACTTTTGCAGGTTCTTTGTTGGGCGCTTTGGTCGGGGGTGACTTCAAGTTCGAGGGCTTCAAAACCGAGAACAAACTGGGCCACTACCTCACAGGTGCGGTCCTGATGGGTTTTGGCGCGGTGCTGGCAGGTGGTTGCACCGTGGGTGCTGGCATGACTGGAGGTTCTATTTTCTCGCTGACCGCTTGGTTGACCCTGATCGCGATTTGGCTGGGCGCGGGTTTGGCCTGGCGCATCAACCGCAGCATGGGCTGGCCCATCTGAGTTGGATGCAAGCCAACGCCATGTGATCGCCATAAAAAACGCCGCCAGTCCAAAAGACTGCGGCGTATTTTAATGGCGTGGCATCCGCCACGCACCAAGCATCAAGCCAGTGTGTCGGCCCAGATGTTTTGTGCCCAAGACCAGGCGTAAACCCCTTCAAGTTCATTGGCCGCGCTGGACACGCCGCCCGAACCAGGCACGGTCAGCATGGTTTTCTTTTCTGCGTCGTAGCGGTGCACGCTGGCCACGTGAACCACGTCTTTGCTGCTGACATAGCTGTAGCAAGTGTTGTTGTAGATCGGCATAGGATTGACCTCTTTGCCCATCAACAGAGCCACCACAGCTGCAGCGCAGGTTTTGCCGTGTTGGTTGGCCATGTGGCCCGACTTGGGCATGCCCGGCGCAATCTGGATCGAGTCTCCCAGAACGTGCACGTTTTTAGCGGCTTTGGATTCAAAGGTGAGGAAGTCCACTTCGCACCAGCGCTTGTTGGCGGTGGCCAAGCCTGCGTTGACGGCGATGTCACCGGCACGCATATTGGGGATGACGTTGAGCACGTTGGCTTTGAGGTCGTCGTTGAACTCGAACTTCAAGGTGTTGGTCGCTGCATCGACATCGGTCACGCGGTGCTTGCCGCGGTACTCGACGATACCCTTGTAGCGCTCAGCCCAGGCTTTTTTGAACAAGGGCCCCTTGGAGGTCACGTCGTCGTTCGCGTCCAGAATCAACACCTTGCTCTTGGGCTTGGCCTTGCTGAAGTACTCGGCCGCTTGGCAAGCCCGCTCGTAAGGGCCGGGGGGGCAGCGGTAAGGTGCCAAGGGGATGGACATGGCGAAGACACCGCCATCAGGCATGGCTTCGAGCTGCTTGCGCAGGGTGACGGTTTGTGCGCCAGCCTTCCAAGCGTGCATGATTTTGTCTTTGGCACCGGCTTTGTTCATGCCGGGCAGTGTCTCCCACATGAAGTCCACACCGGGAGAAACGATCAAGCGGTCATAGCTCAGCTCGGCACCGCTGGCCAGCTTGACGATGCGCTTGTCAGCGTCAATGGTGTTGACACGGTCCTTGACCACCTTCACGCCATGGCGTTTGGTCAGGTTGTCATAAGGGGTGGTGATTTCTGTGATGGTTTTGCTGCCACCGATCACCAGGTTGGACATGGGGCAGGAAATGAAGGCATCGCTGGGCTCGACCAGGGTGACCTGGATTTTGTGCTCAGACCACATGCGCGTGTATTTGGCGGCTGTGGCACCGGAGTATCCCCCGCCAATGACCACCACCTTGGGGCCGCTGCCGCCACCCACGGTGGCACAACCCGAAACCAGTCCCATGGCGCCCAAAGCGGAGCCAGTCTGCAAAAAATGACGACGTTGCATGGCAGTTTTCCTTATTTCTTTTGAGCGGCGAAGTAGCCAGCAATGGCAGCGATCTGCTCATCTGAATAGCCCTTGGCGAGCTGGTGCATGATGGTGGCAGCAGGTACACGACCGGCTTTGTAATCCAGCATTTTTTGGATGGTGATTTCTTTGGGAACACCGGCCAAAGAAATCATGCCCGGTTGAGCGCGTCCATCGGTGCCGTGGCAGGCCGCGCACGACGCGGCCCAGCTGCGCACGTGCAGCGGATCGACCTGGGCTTGTGCCAGGCCAGACAAAGCGACCAAGGCGGTCGCGGTCAAAGCGTGTCGAATCATCATAGGTTTTCCTTGAAAAAAACTCTCGGGGCTGATGTGCGGCTTATCGCTCATCAGGGGCGCAGGTATACATATTTGTCGTTGGCCTGCAGTTTGGCGACTTCAGCCACACCGGAAGGCACCACTTTGGCTTCCATCAACAGCTTGTCGGCCGAGATCTTTCGCGACACCAAGGTGTTGTTGCACACGCGAAACTCCACACCTTTGTTGACCAAGTCAGCAACACCCCCCGCAAAAGGTTGGTCCAACTGGTTGGTGGCACCGCTGATCAAAAAGTCGATGCCCAAGCCGTGGGAAACCACCACGATTTTGGCGGTCGGGTCGGCATTGAGGTGGTTGCGGATGTTGCCAATGGCCCGTGAGGCCTGAGGGATGCCTTCGCTCAGGTGGTAAACCACCTTGATCTCTGCCCAGCTAAGGGTGCAGGCCAAGAGGCCGGAAATTAACAGCAGATGTTTCTTCATTCATTACTCCTTATGTATGGATGTTAGCCGGGTCCACTGCGAAAGCGTGCCCGTGAAAACCCGGCCTGAAACTGACGTCGATCTTTCAATCGCCTTCGCTGGCGATCTGCACGCACACAGCACGGCACAGCGTGACCACGCGGTCATTGATGATGCGGTAATAGATTTGTACACCTTCGCGGCGCTTCCCCAGCACACCCGACTGGTAGAGCGTGTTCAGGTGCTGAGACATGTTGGGTTGGGTGGTGTCGATTTCAGCCAGCAGCTCACCCACATTTTTTTCGCCATTGCACAGAGCGCTGATGATGCGCAAGCGCATCGGGGCCGACATGACACGAAAGACCTCGGCGGCTTTTTCAAAAACCTCCTCCGATTCAGTCAGAACGTTGTCTTCGGGTATTGCAGTTTTGGCCATGGTGTCTTTTTTTGGGTTGTCTGTGATGCCGTTTGAGGGTCCTCAAGAGCAAAAAACCGAGCGGATGTGGCTGTGGGTAACGGGGTTGTCACGTCCTTCGAATCATCAACAATAGACATTGTGACCAAAATTGTTGAAGTTTCAAACCATTGATTTGATCTTTGCTTATGCAGAAATAGCGCTAAAGAGCGCGCATTACCCAAAGCAGATCGCTCATTGGCGTTGGTGCAAGTGCCGGAGGACCTTACGCAACATCCCGACGGTCGCGATCAGCGAAATTGTTCAAAGACCCCCAACGCAAGCAAAATTCCCCGCGCATTTAGGCCCTGACCGGTTGAACTCAGGTCTTTGGCAAGGTCACACCCACTTGGCCTTGGTATTTGCCACCCCGATCCTTGTAACTGGTTTCGCAAACATCGTCTTTGTCACTCTCAAAGAACAGCACTTGGGCGCAACCTTCCCCAGCATAAATTTTGGCGGGCAGCGGCGTGGTGTTGCTGAACTCGAGCGTCACATAACCTTCCCACTCAGGCTCGAAAGGGGTCACGTTGACGATGATGCCGCAGCGGGCATAGGTGCTCTTGCCCAGGCAAATGGTCAGCACATTGCGCGGAATCCGGAAGTACTCCATGGTACGAGCCAGCGCAAAACTGTTGGGCGGGATGATGCAAACGTCGGACTCGATGTCCACGAAACTTTTGGGGTCGAAGTTCTTCGGATCCACCACCGTGCTGTAGATGTTGGTGAAGACCTTGAATTCGGGGGCGCAGCGGATGTCATAGCCATAACTGCTGGTGCCGTAGCTGACAATTTTTTCGCCAGCGGCGTTTTGGCGGATCTGTCCCGGCTCGAAAGGCTCAATCATGCCGTGCTCTTCAGCCATGCGGCGGATCCATTTGTCGCTCTTGATACTCATCGCTTAACCTCAGAATGTTTCGTTTATTTTACGGGCGACTGCAAAGTCACGTGCGGCGGATCAAAATTTTCGTATACGATATTCAAAATTGATCGTTTTTTAATATGCTTCCTTGGATCACCTCCGACACATCAGAACGCATCAGAGACATGCGCGAAACCTCGCTGGCCAAGCTGGTGCGGGAGGATTTGCTTGAACATATCCTCAAGGGTCAACTCGCGCCGGGCGACCGCATCAACGAACCTGACGTTGCCAAACGTTTGAATGTATCCCGGGTTCCTGTTCGAGAAGCTTTGCGCGAATTGGAAAGCTCTGGGCTGGTGATCTCACGAAAGCACGCAGGCGTATTTGTCAGGGCCATCGAGGCCCAAGAGGTGCGTGACTTGTATGAAATACGCAGCCTGCTTGATGGTTTTGCCGGCGCCAAATCCGCCGCCCTGCCCGCCCCTGCCAGACAAAAGCTGACCCGTGCCCTGAATGTCTCCATAGCAACCATGCGTGAAGCCAGCGCTCAACACAATCTGTCCGCCTATTACTCGGAAAATCTGCATTTCCATTGGCTGATCGTAGTGGCTGCAAACAGCGAGCAGCTCAGCCGCACCTACCAAGAGGTGGTGCAAAAGCTGCACTTGGCCCGACTGCAAAGCTTGGCCCAAGTCAGCGGCATGGCCACATCGATTGCCGAACACCAAAACATCAACCAAGCCATTGAGCATGGAGATGTGCGCAGCGCACAGAGCCTGTTGGCCGATCACGTCACTCAAGCGCACCAGCGCTTGAGCCGAAGCCTGACAGGCACCGAAATGATTTCAACCACCCCAGAGGAGACACTATGAAAAGACGCACACTCATCCAGGCCGCCCCCTTGCTGATGGCCATGCCCGGACTGGCCTCAGCCCAAGCGGCCTTCCCCAATCGACCCATCAAATACATCGTGCCCGTGGCCCCCGGCGGCGGCTCGGACATGATCGGGCGCCAATTGTGCGACCGCCTGGGCAAGGTTCTGGGGCAGACCATGGTTGTAGAAAACCATGGCGGCGGTGGTGGCGTGATCGCCTCCCAAATGGCCGCCAAATCGGCCCCTGACGGCTACACCCTGATGCAAGGCTATGTGGCCACCCATGGCACATCACCAGCGACCCGCAAACTCAGCTACGACCCGATCAAGGACTTCACCCCCATCGGCATGATCGGCAGCACCCCCAATGTGTTGGTGGTCAACACCAACGTTCCCGCCAAAGACGTGAAAGAGTTCATCGATTACGTCAAGAAAAACCCTGGAAAAATTTCTTACGGCTCTGCAGGTGCCGGCTCCCTGACCCACTTGACGGCCGAATTGTTCAAGGCTCAAACCGGGGCCTTCATGGTGCACATTCCCTACCGCGGCATTGCACCGGCCACCACCGACTTGATCGCTGGTCAGACTCAAGCCATGTTCCCCGGACTGGCCGCAGCCCTGCCGCACATCCGAAGCGGCCGTGTGCGGGCCCTGGCTGTCACCGGTACTCAGCGACATCCCGCACTCAAAGATGTGCCCACCATGGAAGAAGCAGGACTCAAGGGCTTTGATGCCCAGCAGTGGTATGGCGTGGTGGGCCCTGCAGGCATGCCTGCCAACATCGTCAAACAGCTCAACGATGCCATGACCCAAGTGCTGGCTCAACCCGACTTCCGGGAAAAACTCAGCGCCGAAGCCGTTGAACTGACCCCCATGACCCCCACCCAATTTCTGGATTACATGAAGAAAGACCTGGCCCGCTGGACCGACTTGGCCCGCGAACGCAAGATCAACTTGGATGCCTGATTTTTTCAAACCCTGACTGGATTGCACATGACCATCAACACCGCTGTGGCTGCAGACCACAACGCCCCGCCCATCACGGCTCAATTGGCCCAATTTGTGGCCGAACACCCCAGCCAAGGCTGGGGCGAAACCGTTGAACACGAAGCCCACCGCACCTTCCTGAACTGGTTGGGCTGCGCCATTGGCGCTGCTCGTCACGAGGCGGTGGAATCGGCCTTGGCCGCCGTAAACATGCTCTCGCCCGCGACCCAGGCCACGCTGGCCGGGCGTGCTGAACGAGTGGACATGGCCAGTGCCGCCCTGATCAACGGCATCTCCTCGCACACCTTTGACTTTGACGACACCCACCTCAAGACCATCATCCACCCCGCAGGCCCCGTGGCGTCTGCCGTGATGGCTTTGGCCGAAACCCAAAACAGCTCGGGCCGCCAGGTCATGGACGCGCTGGTGCTGGGCATTGACGTGGCCTGCCGCATGGGCAACTTGGTGTACCCCCAGCACTACGACCGCGGCTGGCACATCACGGGCTCGACCGGCACCTTGGGTGCTGCCGCAGCATGCGCACGTTTGTTGGGTCTGAATGCGCAACAAACAACCATGGCATTGGGCATTGCGGCCTCGCAACCCATTGGTCTGCGTGAGCAGTTTGGCACCATGACCAAACCCTTTCATCCCGGTGGCGCCGCTCGCGCTGGATTGATGTCGGCCCTGATGGCCAAGCACGGCTTCACCTCCAGCGTCCGCGCACTGGAAGCGCCACGAGGCTGGGCTCAAGTGGTGTCCACCAAATACGATTGGCGTGAGGCGCAAGACGAATTGGGCCAGCGTTTTGAGATCAGTTTCAACGCCTACAAGCCCTTTGCCTGCGGCATCGTGATCCACCCCAGCATCGAAGCCTGCGCACAACTGCGTACACAAGGTGTCAAACCCGAAGAGGTCAAGAACATCGAGTTGCGTGTGCACCCGCTGGTGCTGGAGCTGACCGGCAAGAAGACCCCTCAAGACGGCTTGCAAGGCAAGTTCAGCGTCTACCACGGCTGCGCCGTCGGCCTGATCTTTGGCCGTGCGGGCGAAGAAGAGTTTTCTGACCACATCGTGCGCCGCGAAGACGTGGTGAGCCTGCGTGACAAAGTCCAAGCCGTGGTGGACACCTCGGTGCGTGAAGAAAGCGTGGTCGTTACCGCCCATCTGACAGATGGCCGCAGCGTGAAAGTGCATGTGGAGCACGCCATTGGTTCTCTGCAAAAGCCCATGACCGATGACGATCTGGAAAGCAAGTTCCACGACCTGTCCGACCCGATCTTGGGCAGTGCCCGGGTGAATGACATTTTGAAAACCTGCTGGAGTTTGGGCCAAGCGCCCAATCTGCAAGGCCTGCTCGCGCTGCTCAAGCCCTGAGCGCATCAGTGACTGCAGTAAAAAAACCGGGGCCATCAGGCCCCGGTTTTTTTGGTCGAGATGCCGGCAATGGGCAGGCACCCGGTTAGGCGCAAAACTTCAACGGTTGATGCGCCCTTGCACCCCTTGAACCAGGTAGTTCATGTTCAGGATTTGGGCATCACTCAAGGTCTGCCCAGCGGACAACACCAACTTGCCCTCGTTGTCGGTGATCGGGCCAGCAAAGGGATTCAAGCGACCGTCTCCCACGGCTTTTTGCCGGGTCAAAATTTCGTCTTGCACAGCCTTGGGCACCTTGGGGCCAAAGTCGCCCACGCGGATCATGCCGTCCTTCACACCGCCCCACACGCTGCCCGATTTCCACTGACCGGTCAGTGCGGCCTTGACGCGGGCCGTGTAGTAGTCGCCCCACTGGTGGGTCACGGCGATGATTTGCGCATCCGGTGCAATCCGGCGCATGTCGGAGTGGTAGGCCACGGCCATCTTGCCACGCTCTTGCGCTGCGGCCATCACGGCAGTCGATCCGGTGTGGAAAGCGATCACGTCCACGTCCTGGTTGAACAAGGCCATGGCCGCTTCACGCTCTTTGGGTGGGTCAAACCAGGCATTGAGCCAGACCACCTTGACAGTGGCTTTGGGGTTGACCGAGCGCATGCCCAAAGTGAACGCGTTGATGCCCTGCAGGACTTCGGGAATCGGAAAGCCCGCCACATAACCGGCCACATTCGTTTTCGTCATGCGACCCGCCGCGATGCCCGCCAAATAGCGGCCCTCGTAATAACGGGCGTTCGACGCCGATACGTTGGGCGCGGTCTTGAAACCAGTCACCGACTCGAACCTCACATTCGGAAAGTCTTTGGCCACCCGCAGCGTGGGCTCCATGTAGCCAAAGCTGGGCGTGAAGATGATCTGATGGCCTTGGCTGGCCAGATCACGGATCACGCGCTCGGCATCCGCACCCTCGGCCACATCGGCCACAAAAGTGGTCTTGACCTGATCACCCAAAGCCCGCTCAACGGCCTTGCGGCCCTCGTCATGCTGTCGCGTCCAGCCCGCTTCGGTGATGGGCGAAACATAGACAAAACCGGCCTTGATGGGCGCGGTCGGTGGTTTGGAGGTTTGTGCTGAAATTTGGGCCTGTGCGGCCGAAAGAAAAAAGCAGGCGGCCACGAGCGAGGCAGCGAGGTTTTTATACATGGTAGTCCTCTACATGGCCCCGAGATTGAACAAAACAAAGCCCGCCGGGGCGGCGGGCTTTGGAACTAGATTTTAACCCGAGTGGACGAGCACTCAGTCCTGCTCCGCAAACCCCTGAAAACACGCTTTCAGCTCATGCATCCATCGGCGCTTGTCGGTCTCTGGCGCAAAGCTCGCTTCGATGCTGTTGGCGGCCAGTTGGTAGGCCTGCTGAGCGCTCAGGTCCAAGGCGGCAAAGGTCTGCAGGTAGTTGTCATTCAGGTAGCCGCCAAAGTAGGCCGGGTCATCGGAGTTAAGGGTGATGCACAAGCCTGCGTCCAGCATCTGGCCCAGGTTGTGGTCGGCCAGGTTTTTGAACACGCACAGCTTGAGGTTGGACAGCGGGCAGACGGTGAGGGGCATGCGGCTGTCGGCCAGGCGTTTCATCAGTGCAGCGTCGTGGATGGCCTGCACGCCGTGGTCGATGCGCTCGACCTGCAGCACGTCCAAAGCGCCCCAAACGTAAGCGGGCGGCCCCTCTTCACCCGCATGCGCCACGCAGTGAAAGCCCAGCTCGCGGGCACGGGCAAACACGCGGGTAAACTTTTCGGGCGGATGGCCCAGTTCGCTCGAATCGAGTCCCACGCCGATGAAGTGCTCTCGCCAGGGCATGGCTTCTTCCAAAGTGGCCAAGGCCTCTTCTTCAGACAGGTGGCGCAAAAAACACAAGATCAAATCGGCGCTGATGTTCAGTTGGCTTTGCGCATCGCGGCAGGCGCGGCTCAGGCCTTCGATGACCGCGGCCGTGGGCACACCCCGCGCCGTGTGGGTTTGGGGGTCAAAGAACAATTCAGCCCGCAGCACATGGTCGGCGGCGGCTTTTTCAAAATAGGCCCAGGCCATGTCGTAAAAATCCTGCTCGCGCAGCAGCACACTGGCTCCGGCGTAATACAAATCCAGAAAACTTTGCAGGTTGGTGAAGGCATAAGCGCTGCGCAAAGCGGCCACATCGGCATAAGGCAGCTGCACACCGTTGCGTTGGGCCAGTTCAAAGATCAGCTCGGGCTCCAATGAGCCTTCGATGTGGATGTGCAACTCGGCCTTGGGCATGACGCTCAGCAACTCGGGCAGGCGATCTGGGGGAATGGCGTGGACTTTGAACATGGTCAATCCTGAAAAAATTGGGCATGAATGGCGGCTTCGTCGAGCCGATCAAAACAAGCGTTGTGCCGGTCGGACAAAGGCCCATGGCCCGGCATCACTTGGCCTGCAGGGCCATAGCCCACGGCCTTGAACTTCCATTGGCCGTTGATCCACTTGAAATTGCCGACATGCAGGCCCGCCTTGTCGTGCAGGGCATGAACGCCATCGTTGATTTTTTGAATGTGCATGCTGGCAGTATCCATGCATTTCAACGGCCCTGAAAATCGCCTCGCTCCATCCACCACGACACCGCAAACCCAGCCACCAAGCCCCAGAAAGCCGCGCCAATGTTGAACAAACCGATGTCGGCCACCGTGACCAGCAAACTTACCAAAGCGCCGAGCGAAAACTTGCCCACACCAAACGAAGCCACAAACGCGCCCTGCAAGACGCGCAACATGGCCAGGCCTCCCAGCACCATGATGAACTCCTTGGGTGCGGCCAGCATCCAACCCGTGAAGGTGGGCGCCATCAGACCGAACAACAGCGCCAGCACGCCAAACATCAGCGCCCCTGTGTAGTGGCGCGATTTCTCGCCGGACGAGGTGAGCAAGCCATTGGTTGGCCCCGTGAGGCAAGTGCTGACCGCGCCAAACACCGCGCTGATGGCGGCGCCCACACCGCAGGCCACCGCGATCATGTTCACAGGTGGCTCGTGCCCGGCGTTTTTGAGCACGGCCACGCCCTGCCCGTTTTGCACCACCAACACCGTGATGGCCAAAGGCACCACCAGCTCCAACATGGCCGCCCAAGACCACACCGGGGCCTGGATGACGGGCTGCGCCAAAGCCAATTGCCCCACGGCGGCCGCATCGAGTCGGCCCGACACCGCCACCGCCAAAGCCCCAACCAACAAAGCACCAATGACTGGGGGCAAACGTTTGCCCCAATCGGCCTTGGCCGACAACAACAAAAACACCGCCACCATGGGCGCTGCGATGGGCACATCGCTTTGCAGCGCCCGCACAATATCGAGGCCAAAACGCAAGAACACCCCGGCCACCATGCCCATGACAATCGGCATGGGCAGCGCCGCCATGACCCGCTTGACCCAGCCGCTCAGACCCAGCAACAAAATCAAGGCACTGGTCGCATAAAAAGCGCCAATGACCTCGGCAAAACTCAGGTGCTGCAAGGCTGGCCCCACCAACACCGTGCCGGGAATCGTCCAGCCAAAAGCCAGCGGCGTGGTGTAACGCCAGCTCATGAGCAAACTGACCAGGCCATTGACAAAAAACACCCCGAACACCCAAGACGCCAGCTCTTCGGGCGACAAATTCCCACGGGTACCCACCGACAAAATGACGGCCACCGGCCCGGTCGCGGCAAAGATGAAACCGATCAGCGCATTGGCAGCGTAAGTGGTCCCGAAGTCTGCGCGGATTTTCCGCCAAGAGCTAGGGGCTAAGGTGGAGGGCTCCAAATGATTGAACAAGACAGGTGCTTTCATGGGGACGAGGTGACTCCAGCGTACCAAAAAGCCAGCGGCACTTGTGATGCGACTTCAACGACGCAAAAATCGTCCAGTCCCCGTTCCCAGAGCTTTCCCATGGGCGAACGCCCACTGGCCATTGACCATGACACGCTCAATGCCTTCACACATTTGCCGGGGATTTTCGTAGGTGGCCCTGTCCTGAATACCGTGAGGATCCAGCAACACCAGATCCGCAAATGCCCCCTCTCGCAGCACACCCCGATCGTGCAAACCAAAGCGCTGAGCAGACAAGCCAGTCATTTTGTGGATCGCCTCGGGCAAACTGAACAATTTTTCATCTCGACAGTAATGACCCAAAACTCGTGCAAATGCGCCCCACAACCTCGGATGTGGGCGTTCATCGTGTGGCAAGCCGTCGGAGCCGATCATGCTCATGGGGTGAGCCAGCACACGGCGCACATCGTCTTCGCGCATCTGGAAATAGCACGCACCACCGGGCATCAAACGCCTGCAGGCTTGTAATTGGTCTGTTCCCCACTCCTGGGCAATGTCTGCGAGATAACGCCCTGCCATTTCCGGATGGTTGTCGCTGCGCGTGATCAAAATGTCAATGATCCCGTCGACCAGATCCTCACGCAGCAAGGTCGAACCCGCACTGTAGGGGTAGACATCGGTGCCCACACTTTGACGTTGGCTCAGCCGCTCCAGCAAAGCCAGCGTTTCAATCGTCCGGCCCCAGTTGCGTGGCCCAGCGCATTTGTGGTGCGACATGATCCATTGAGCTGCCCCCGATTGCGCCGTATCCGCAGCTTCCTGCATGGCATTCAGGATGTCATCCATCTCGCTGCGGATGTGGGTCACATACACACCACCATGGCGACCAACGACCCGGGTCAAGGCTTGCATTTCAGCCATGTCAGCCGCATAGGCCTGCTGATAAAAAAGGCCAGAAGAAAGACCCAAGGCCCCTTGTGACAAGGCCTCATCGAGCAAGGCCGCCATGTCCTGGGTTTCCTCTGGCGTCGCAGCACGCGCAAGGTCCTGCATGACCTTGGCGCGCAAGGTGGTGTGACCAATCAAAGCCCCGACATTGACGGCAGGAGGTTTGTCAGCAATCGCTTGGGCGTAATCGTTCAGATGCGCAAAACGAAATTCGGACGTGTTCAGCAAATCCAGCGGCGACCCTGGTGCATCGCTGACCAAGGGCACCAGCGACAAGCCGCAGTTGCCCGTGATGACGGTGGTCACCCCTTGTGACAATTTGGGCAGCATGCTCGAGTCGCGCAGCACGATGGCGTCGTCGTGGGTGTGCACGTCAATGAAACCCGGTGCGATGGTCAAACCACCCACGTCAACGACTTCGTCGGCAGAAATAGACAAATTTCGGCCAATGGTGGCAATCCGGTCACCCCGCACACAGACATCTGCGATCCGAGCAGGTGCTCCGGTGCCATCGACCAATTGCGTGTTGCGCAACAAAAGCGTTTTCATGCTTGAGCATCTTTCTCAACGGTGGACCAAGCCCAGTCCACCGTGGGGTGTTGGTCCACATCCTGCCCGTGGGCTTGCAAAACCGATTTGAACTGTGCCAGGTGCCTTGCTGCATCGGGCCCCAAGGCTTGCAGCACAAGAACCATCAGTAATTCGATCACCAACAAATGGGCGATGTAAGCCTCAGTCCCTACACGCATCACGGCGTCAGGCGGCACACTGACCCCTATCACCACATCAGCCAATTGGGCCAATGCCGTGTCGGGCCGCGTGATGGCAATCACTTTTGCACCTTGCGATCTGGCAAAACCTACCGCTTCCAGCAAGAATGGCATGCGCCCCACATGCGAGATCGCCACAGCGACACCTGAAGGACCCAAGGTCGCAGCCGAGATGAGTTGCTGGTGCGCATCATGCACCGCATGTGCATGCCGCCCCAGACGAAACAAGCGGCCTTGCAAATCGCTGGCCATGAATGCGGAGGTGGCCCCTACCGAGTAGCAGTCGATGCGCTGTGCACCGGCCAGCAAGCCTGCGGCCTTTTCAAGGACCCGCGGGTCCAGTTGCTGCTGCAAGGCCGTGATGGACGCTGCTGCACCGCTGAGAATTTTTTGCACGATGTCGGGGGTACTGTCGTGCATCGTGATCGAGCTATATATAGGAGCGTGACGCGCCAGATCTTGCGCCAAGGCCAGCTTGAATTCGCGCACCCCCTCAAAACCGAACTGTCTTGCGGTGCGCATGATGGTGGGCATGGACACCTTTGCTTGCCGTGCCAGCGCATCAACCCCCAAGGACAAGGCCCGCTCAGGATCCTGAAGCAAGGTGGCAATGACTTGCTGCTGAGCGCGGGGCAAGCTCGGTGCGACCGACTGCAATCGCTGGAGCAAAGAGGAAAATGGCTCAGTCATCGCGAACCGCTCTCAAAAGTTCACCGATACCGCGTCTACCACTCGGTAGTCATCGTCCACCACCGGCATCCAGCGCCACTTGTCAAAGGTCGTGCAGGGGTGCGAAATGCCGCAACCGAGCAATTGACCCACAACCGGATGCTGGTCTTGCGGTGCCTGCGCATCAAACCGCAAATACGCATGCTGATCGTTCAGTGCCGTCACGGACCAGTGCGCCGGAACGCCTCGGGTTCGGACATCGCCCAGATCGGCACGCCATTCGGGAACGGGCATGTCGAGGTCGTACGAGACATCGCGTTTGCCCATCGCCAAAATGGCCAACCCCGGCTCCGGGCAGGATTGAACCACACTGATCAGCTCGATAGCGGGGCGCAAAGTTTCCTGCAAATTCAAACGCTCTGCCACACATATCAAATGCTGCCGATATTGGACATGGTCATGTGTCAAGTAGCATCCCGATCGCAAGATGCCCCGAACAGGTCGTCTCAAATGGGGTTTCAAATGTTCTGCCACCAAATCAAAAATGGCCGAACCACCTGCCGTGATCAGCACTTCGTCGGTTTCAAAACACTGCTCGGCCTCACAGGCCGTCGCCATTTTTTGTACTCGCGCCATCAATGCCGCTACGTTGGCGCGGTCATGCGCGTGGTGACAAGTCGCCAAAGCGCCTTCGTAACATTCGATGCCGACCAGTTGCACGGCCGGGCTCAAGCGGATGGCCCGCGCCAGTGTGAAGGCTTCCTCATGGTCACGACAACCTGTTCGTTTGCCCTCGATGCCCAGTTCCAACAGCACAGTGAACACCGTGGTGGACTGACGCTGAACACGCCAAGATTCGATGCAACGCAACTGAGCCAGCGAATCGACCAAAAAATAAACCTGTAAACCTGCATGGGCTTGCAGCAAAGCCGACAGGCTGTCCAGATCCACCGCCTGCAAAACCTGATTGGCAATGATGATGCGGTGCACACCGTGTCGAGCACCTAGACCCGCTTGAAAGACGTTGGCAAAGCTGATGCCCCATGCACCAGCGGCCAGTTGGCGGGTATACAATTCGGGTGACATCGTGGTCTTGCCATGGGGGGCAATGTCCAGCCCGCGCGATCGGCAGAAATCCTGCATCCAGTCCAGGTTGTGCTTAAGCGCTGAATCCTTGAGCACTGCCAGCGGAAATGACAAATCTCCCTGCAGCAACTGCCACCCCTGCCGATCGACGTCTTTCAGCTCGATGGGGGTCAGGTGCGATGGATAGCCCTTGCAGGCAGCGTTCAGTTGCATGACTCAGTTCAATTCTTCATGTCGCCAACAGGCCACCAGACGGCCCGCTGTGGTGGGGACGAGTTCAGGCATGGTTTCGGCACAGGCCGGCAACGCATGCGGACAACGGGTGCGGAACACACAACCAGAAGGTGGATTCAGGGGGCTCGGGGGATCACCCTTCAAGTCCACCCGTGGGGCAACTTGGGTGGGATCTGGGATGGGCGCCGCTGACAACAACGCTCGGGTATAGGGATGCGCGGGTGAAGCAAAAAGCTCAGTGGTCGTTGCAATCTCCATCACGCGCCCCAGATACAAGACCACCACACGGTCGCACAAATACTGGACCACATCCAGATCGTGCGAAATGAAGAGCAGCGTCAAGCCCAGCTGATCGCGCAATTTGATCAGCAGGTTGACGATTTGAGCCTGAATCGACATGTCCAGCGCAGACAGAGGCTCGTCCGCCACGATGAACCGTGGCTGTGCCGCCAATGCCCTGGCGATGCCCAGTCTTTGCTTTTGCCCACCCGAAAATTCGTGTGCAAAACGGCTGGCATACTCAGGCTTAAGTCCTACCAACTGGAGCAGTTGCGCAATGCGCGGACCGCGCTCTGATCCCTCATGCAGCGCGTGCGTGCTGAGCACTTCATCCAGCATGTCACCCGCCCGCTGACGGGGATTCAAGCTGGGATCCTGAAACACCATTTGGACTTCGCGCCTCAATGGACGCATTTGCGAGGCGCTCAAACCGACCAATTCGCGGCCTTCGAACTGCACTGACCCCTGAGTCACCTCGATCAATTGCAAAACGGCTCGCCCTAAGGTGCTTTTGCCCGAGCCCGACTCTCCCACAAGACCCAAGGTTTCGCCAGGGGCGATTTCAAAACTCACACCACGCACCGCGCGGACACGCTGGGCCCCACGGCCAAACTCGACCGACAAGTCGGCAATCTTCAGCATGGGTTTCATGAAAGCTGCTCCAAATGGCACGCTCGGGCATGGTCCGCATTTCCTTGCCATTCTGGGGATTGAAGACTGCAGATGGGCAGTCTGGATGCACAACGCTCGGCGAAACTGCAGCCCTCACCCAATCGGTCCATGGCCGGGGCTTGGCCCGGAATGTCCTGCAAGGCCATGCGGCGCCCTTCCTGCAAAGACAGCTGCCGGGCACGACCGGGCAGACACGCCAAAAGGCCTTGTGTGTAAGGGTGTGCGGGTTGCCCAAACAATGCGTGCACATTAGCCTGTTCCACCACCTGGCCCGCATACATCACAGCCACACGCTCGGCATGGTGAGCCACCACCCCCAGGTTGTGGGTGATGAACAGCATGCTCATGCCAGTGTCGCGCTGCAAGCGTGACATGAGTGACAAAATTTGGGCCTGAATGGTCACGTCCAGCGCCGTCGTGGGCTCGTCAGCAATCAACACCTGGGGCTCACAAACCATGGCCATGGCGATCATCACCCTCTGACGCATGCCACCGGACAACTGGTGGGGATACTCGTCCATCCGCTGTCCCGCAGCAGGGATCTCCACTTGTTGTAAAGCATGCAAAGCGCGCTGGCGCGCATCGCGCTTGTTTAAACCCCAGTGCAGACGGACCGACTCGGCGATCTGTTCACCCACCGTCAGCACCGGGTTCAGGCAAGTCATGGGCTCCTGAAAGATCATGGCCATTTGGTGCCCGCGCAATTGCCGCATTTCGGTGTCACTCAGTTGCAGCACATCGCGTGTTTGCCCGGAAGCATCGGTGAACAAAGCTTGGCCACCACATTGCCATCGTGCATTGCGCGCCAGCAAGCGCATGATGCTGAGCGCCGTCAGTGACTTCCCACTGCCAGACTCCCCCACCAGCGCCAGCGTTTGACCTCCATGCAAATCAAAGCTGACCCCACGCACCAAAGGCACCACCCCATCGCTCTGCACCAATGTGGTGGTCAAATTTCGCACCTGCAAGCGCGGCACGGGTGATGCGGCTTCAGGGGCATTCATGTGGTACCTTTCAAGCGAGGGTCGAGCAAATCGCGCACACCGTCACCCAGCAACTGCAAAGACAAAGCGGTCAACACAATCGCCATGCCCGGGTAAAAGAGTGTCCAGACCGCCCGATCGGCATGTTGCGTACTGGCCGCCACCATGGTGCCCCAAGTTGGAATTTCTGCACCCGCCCCAACTCCCAGGAAAGACAAGCCAGCCTCGGCCAACAAGGCATAGGCAAAGATGAAGCTCAGCTGCACCAAGATTGGCGACATCAAATTGGGCAAGATGTGCACACGCAGCAACCTAGGGGTACTCACACCCACAGCGCGGGCTGCTTCGACATAAGGCAATTCACGAATCACCAAGGTGCAAGCACGCACCACCCTAGCCACGCGTGGCGTGTAAACCAGCGTCAAGGCCAGCACCACATTGACCGGACTTGCGCCCAGAATCGACACCAGCGCGATCCCGAGCAAAATGTCAGGGAAAGCCATCATCGCATCGACACAGCGCATCAGCACAGCGTCGAGTTTCTTGAAAAAACCGGCCAACAAGCCGAGCAAAGTACCCAGCACCACCGCCAAAATGGCTGTGCCTGCGCCAATGGCCAAAGAATAACGTGCCCCATAAAAAATCCGACTGGTGATGTCGCGGCCCAATTCATCTGTGCCGCTCCAATAGGTCCAACTGGGGGCCTTCAGGCGCAAGCTGACTTTCATCTCCATCGGCTCGTGCGGCAAGATCCACTGCCCTGCCACCGCCATGAACAGCATCAAGCCCAGCAGCAGGACGGCCATCAGGACCACCCGGCGGGCAAACAATTGCGTCAAAGTCTGTCGCCACTCAACCATGCCGCACCCTTGGATCGACAAAAACATACAACACATCGATCACAAAGTTGATGATCACGTAAACCCCGGCAATGGCCAGGAGGGCCCCCTGAATCACCGGGTAGTCACGGCGCAAAACCGCACGTACCACCAGATTGCCCAAGCCCGGCAGGTTGAACACGGTTTCTGTCACCACGGCCCCACCGATCATCAGTGCCAGCGTCAGGCCCAGCACCGTCAAAATCGGCACCAGGGCATTGAGCAAAGCATGCTTGAGCACCACCACGCTTTCTGACAAGCCTTTGGAACGCGCCGTTCGGATGTAGTCTTCGCTGAGGATGTCGAGCATGGATGCACGGGTGAAGCGAATGATCAGCGCCGAATTGAGGGTACCCAGCACCAAGGCGGGCAGCATCAAGTGGTGGATGCGCATGGCCCAATTTGCGCCCGGATCACCATACCCTGACACCGGAAACCAGCCTGCGCCTACAGCCAGCAACTGAATGACCATCAGTCCCATCCAGAAACTGGGCATGCTCGCGCCCAACATGGCCAGGGTGCTCACGCATTGATCGATCCAACGCCCGCGCCACACAGCAGAAACAATGCCGCAAGGCACGCCGATCAGCATGGCCAAACTGACCGACAAAAAGGCCAACCAAGCTGTGGGCTCCACGCGATCCAACAACACTTGCGTGACCGGCATTTGCAGAAAAATTGATTGCCCCAGGTTGCCTTTCAAAACCTCCCCCAACCAGAGTATAAATTGGCTGGTGAGCGGTTGATCGAGACCGTAGAGCTGTCGTGCCTGGGCGATGTCCTCCAGAGACGCCTGGTCACCCAACAAGACCGCGATCGGGTCGCCAGCGGCCAGTCGGGTGAGGAGAAACACTAGCACAGAGACCAGGGACAGCACCGCCAGCATGCCGCCCAAGCGGCCCAGCAAAGTACGTCCCAGGCTCGCCCAGGACATTCGGGACATCGCTCAGTTCCTGCGGTTTATTTGGCCAAACCGGTATTCCAGAAGAATGGCCAAGTAGAGGGGGTGTAGCCCTCCAGCTTGCTTGAACGCGCAGACAAACTGCTGAACTTGCCCACATTGATGTAAGGCACTTCCGTATAAACCACTTGCTGCACAGGACCCCACAGCTGGGCTCGCTTGGCTGGGTCGGTCTGGCGGTTGAAGTCACCCAAAGCTTTGGCTTTGGCAGGTGAACTCCACCAGCCCGGTGCGCCTTCACCCAACTGCGGTGGGGACAGCATAGGCTCGGGGAACTGGCCCGAATGGGTCATGTAGATGTCCCACACCTTTGAATCACCACGTCGCTGTATCAAAGTGGCCCAGTCCACAACTTGCATCTCAGGCTTGAATCCGGCGGCGCGCAGCTGCTCAGCCATCACTTGCATCATGGTGTGATGGAACTCAAAGTTTCGGCTGGTCAGCAAACGGACAGTCTCGCCCTTGTAGCCTGCTTTCTCAGCCATGTCTTTGGCGCGCTTGGCGTCTTGCTTGTTGTATTGATCCGTACCAGCGGTCGAGTAAAACGGCGTGCCCTGTGGGAAGTGATTACCTTCTGCTGTGAAGAACCGCTTATCACCATAAGCCGCCGTCAGCATTTCAGCTTTTCCGATGGCGATCTGGATGGCTTGTCGGATACCCTGGTTGGCCATGACACCCTCTTTGGTGTTGAGCACCAGGTACGGAAAACCGTAGGAGGGCGTGAGGATGGGCACCAACCCAGCGCCGCCTTTTTCGACACGCGACAAGGCCTCTGAGGGCAACTGGTCGGCAAATTGAAACTGCCCAGACAAGGCCCCTTCGACGCGCGTGTTGGCGTTGGGCACAGGGACAAAGCGCAACTCATCAAGCAAGGCCTCGCGCTTACCGCCGTAGCCGTTGGCCGGCTCGGTGCGTGCGCTGTAGGCATCAAAGCGCGACAAGATCACGAACTGGTCTGCGCGACGCTCTTTGAAGCGGTAAGGACCGGTCCCTATAAAGGACGCCAGTGGCGTGGCGATACTCTCCTTGGCCATGATCACCGCCATGCCCGACGGCAAGGCCAACTGGGCCAGCAAGGATGCGCTGGGTACGCTGAATTTCCACTCGATGGCATGGCTGCCTTTGGCCTCGAGACTCACCGTGTCTTTGGCCACCGACTTGCCTCGCGGAGCCATGTCCATCCAGCGCTTGAGTGAAGCCACCACATCCTGTGCATCCAGATCACGGCCGCTGTGCAACTTCACGCCCTTGCGGATGTTGATGGAATAGGTCAAACCGTCTGCCGAGACCCTGGGCATACCGTCGGCCAGCATGGGGGTAGCGTTCCATTTGCTGTCAAAGGTGTAGAGCGTCTCGTACACATGCTGCATGATCGTGCCGACCAAGTCGGCAGTGGAGGCCATCGGATCCAAACTTTGAGGCTCTCCGATCATGGCCAGATTGGCCGCGCCCCCCTTGGGAGGCGCAGCGAATGACACCAAGGGCATGGCAGCCAAGAGCAGAGTCAGCAGATGTCGACGAGGCAAACGCAGCATGAGAGTCTCCTAGAGAGGTGAGGGTTGATGTAAATTTTTTACATTTTTAACTCTAAATCAATTCTTGCAGAAGATAAAACAGGGTTTTCCTGTAAGAAAATGTTGAATAATGTCATTTCTTTTTTTCAAAAACTCGCTAAGGAAAAACCCATGACCGTCGAAATGCTTGGTACATCGCCCATCGCGTCAGATCGCTTGGCTCGGCCTATTTCTCCAGCAACTCGTGCTGGTGATTTTGTTTTTGTATCAGGGCAGGTTCCTACCAACGACCAAGGTGAAGTCGTGTCTGGTGGCATCGAAGCTCAAACTCGTCAGGTCTTTGTGCGCCTGCAGCAAGCGTTGGCCTTGGCGGGATGCACCTTGAACGATGTTTGCAAAGTCAGCGTTTGGCTTGACGATGCACGTGACTTTGGAAGTTTCAACCGTGTTTACATAGAGTGCTTTGGCGATCACCGTCCAGCCCGCTCAACGGTAGAGTCACGCCTGATGATCGATGCCAAAGTCGAAATCGACGTCACGGCCTACAAACCACGTTGAACAGTTCAGGCAACAAAAAAGGCTGCAAAAACCTGGTCCTTGCAGCCTCTTGCAGGAAAGCCAATGCACTCAGCAGTGGCCCCTCCTGACCAGACACATCACTTGCCGGGGATCTTGCCTTCCACGCCCTTGACGTAGAACATCACACCACCCAGGAACTTGTCGTCGGCCACAGCGTCTTTGGCCAGCATTTCTTTACCGGCCTGGTCCACGATCGGGCCCTTCCAGATGTGGAAGCTGCCGTCTTTCAAACCCGCTTTGATGTCAGCGATCTTCTTTTGAATGTCTTCGGGAACATCAGCGGCCACATTGACCATCTCGATCGCGCCTTCTTTCACGCCCCACCAGCTAGAACCGGTGCTCCACTTGCCTTCGAGGGCTTCACCCACGGCCTTGACGTAGTAAGGGCCCCAGTTGATCACGGCCGAGCCCAGGTGGGCCTTGGGGCCGTAGGCGGTCATGTCGGAGTCCCAACCGAAAGCACGTTTGCCCATTTTTTCGGCGGTCTGCAGCACAGCCGACGAATCGGTGTTTTGCATCAGCACGTCCGCGCCGCCGTTGATCAGCGAGGTGGCGGCTTCGGATTCTTTCGGTGGGTTGAACCACTCGTTGACCCAGACCACCTTGGTCTTGATCTTGGGGTTGACCGACTGGGCGCCCATGGTGAAGCTGTTGATGTTGCGCACCACCTCTGGGATTGGGATGGAGGCGACCACACCCAGGGTGTTGGTCTTGGTCATCTTGCCCGCGATCACGCCCGCCATGTACGCGCCTTCGTAGGTGCGGCTGTCGTAAGTGCGCATGTTCTCAGCGGTTTTGTAGCCGGTGGCGTGCTCGAACTTCACTTCTTTGTTGTCAGCGGCCACTTTGAGCATGGGCTCCATATAACCAAACGTGGTGCCAAAAATCAGCTTGTTGCCTTGGGCGGCCATGTCGCGGATCACGCGCTCGGCGTCAGCGCTCTCTGGCACCTTCTCAACGAAGGTGGTGACCACTTTGTCGCCGAATGCTTTTTCGATTTCCTTGCGGCCGTTGTCGTGCGCAAAGGTCCAGCCGCCGTCGCCCACAGGGCCGACGTAGGCAAACGCAATCTTCAGCGGCTCGGGCTTGGCGGGCGCAGCAGCCGGGGCTTCGGCCTTGGGGGCTTCTTCTTTTTTGCCACAGCCAACCAGTGCGGCGGCGGCCACAGCGGTCAGGGCCACCATCTTGACGATGGAGCGCTTGGAGAGGTCTGTCATGTCAGGTCCTTTTTGAACAGGGTTACAGGGATTGAAAAAAGCAATTATGAACCGGGATAAAAGGGCTTACCCAGCGAGGCTGGCATGTTCACACGAATCCAGGCCGGGTTGCGCGAGATCAAGGCCAGCACCACGATGGTGGCGATGTAGGGCAGCGCCGTGAGCAACTGGCTGGGCACTTGCACGCCCATGCCTTGCAAATGGAACTGCAGCATGGTCACACCACCAAACAGGTAAGCACCCAGCAAGACCCGTGCCGGACGCCATGTGGCAAAGGTGGTCAGGGCCAGGGCAATCCAGCCCTTGCCCGCCACCATGCCCTCGACCCACAGCGGGGTGTAGATCACCGAAATGTAGGCCCCGGCCAGGCCGCACAATGCGCCTCCAGCCACCACCGCCGCCAAACGGATGCGGCGCACCGGGTAGCCCAAAGCGTGGGCCGAGGCGGGCGATTCGCCCACCGCCCGCAGCACCAATCCGGTGCGGCTTTTGTAGAGGAACCAAATCAGGGCCAAGACCAGCGCCATCGCCCCATAAACGAGCGGGTGCTGTTTGAACAAGGCGGGCCCCACCAGCGGAATGTCGGATAAATAAGGTACTGCAAAATGAGGCCGCTCGGGCAGTTTTTCTTTCACATAGCCGATGCCCACAAAGGCTGAAAAACCCACACCAAACAAACTCAGCGCCAGGCCCGTGGCGTATTGGTTGGTGCCCAGCCAGATGACCAGCACGCCAAAAATCGCTGCCAATACCGCGCCAGCGCCCATGCCCGCCGCAAATCCCAACCAGTCGTTGCCGGTGTGCACCACACAGGCAAAGCCCGCTATGGCCGCGCACAGCATCATGCCTTCGGCCCCCAGGTTGACCACCCCGGCTTTTTCATTGATCAGCAAACCCAAAGCGGCGATGGCCAGCACCGTCCCCGCATTCAGGGTGGCTGCGATCAGCAATGCATACGACTCCATCACACGCCCCCTTTCTTGGCCGCTACCCAGCGCAAACGGTAGGCCACCAGCGTATCACACGCCAACAAACAAAACAGCAGCAAGCCCTGGAACACGCCGGTGATCGATTTGGGCAGCCCCAGACGCGATTGCGCGAGTTCCCCGCCGATATAGAACATGCTCATCAGCACGGCCGACAGCACCATGCCCGCCGGGTGCAAGCGCCCGACAAAGGCCACAATGATCGCGGCAAAACCATAGCCCGCAGGCACATAAGGCGTCAGCTGCCCAATCGGCCCAGCCACCTCCAAAGCGCCTGCCAAACCCGCCGCGCCGCCCGACACCATGAGGGCCACCCACAGTGCCTTGCGCGAAGAAAACCCGGCATACCGCGCTGCATCCGGGGCCAGGCCGCCCACCTGCTGGGCAAAGCCCGCTCGCGTGCGGAACAAGAACACCCACAGCAAGCCCGCACCCACCAGCGCCAAGAGCAAACCCACACTCACGCGCGAGCCGTCCATCAAACGCGGGATCTGCGTGACCGCCTCAAAGGTTTTGGACTGCGGGAAATTGAATCCCGCTGGGTCTTTCCAGGGGCCATACACCAGATAGCTCAGCACCATGTCGGCCACATACACCAGCATCAAACTGACCAAAATTTCGCTGGCGTTGAAGCGGTCGCGCAGCAACGCTGTGATGCCGGCCCACAACATGCCGCCCAGCACGCCCGCCAAGAGCACCACCAACACTATCCAGCGGCCCGTGTCTTTGTCGGCCAACAAGGCCACACCCCCGGCGCACACCGCGCCAATGACAAACTGACCCTCCGCCCCGATGTTCCAAACATTGGAGCGAAAACACACCGACAAACCCAAAGCGATCACCAAGAGCGGTGTGGCCTTGACCATCAATTCGCCCATGGCGTAAACTGTTTTGATCGGCTCCCAAAAGAACATCTGCAGCCCGCGCACCGGGTCTTTGCCCAGCGCCATGAACAGCGCCACACCCAGCAGCACGGTGAGCACCAGCGCCAACAAGGGCGAGGCGTAAGTCCATAGGCGCGAAGCCTGGGAACGGGGTTCAAGCCGCAGCATGTTGCGCCTCCTGAACCTTGTTGTTCTTGGAGTCCGGCCACAAGCCGCTCATCCACTCGCCAATAAGCGCTACCGTGGCCTCGGCCCGCGCCACAGACGGCGACAAGTGCCCCTTGGCGATCACATGCAATCGATCCGACAACTCAAATAACTCTTCCAACTCCTCAGACACCACCAGCACCGCACAACCCGCGTCGCGCAGCGCCAAAATCTCAGCGCGAATCTGCGCCGCCGCGCCCACGTCCACGCCCCAAGTGGGTTGCGAGACGATGAGCAGCTTGGGAGCCGCGCTGATTTCGCGGCCCACAATGAACTTTTGCAAATTGCCGCCAGACAGCGACTGTGCTGCGGCATCGGGCCCCGAGGCCTTGACCTTGAAGCGCTCGATGATGCTGCGGGCCTGATCGGCCAGCGCCCCCATGCGCACCCAACCGCCCGTGCCCACGGCCTCGCTGCGCGTGAGCAAGAGGTTTTGCGACAGGCTCAGGGATGGCACAGCGCCGCGCCCTAAGCGCTCTTCGGGCACAAAATGCAGACCCATTTGCCTGCGTGGCACCGGCCCCAAAGCCGCCACCGCTTGGCCAGACAAACTCACACTGGCCGCACCACACTGCACGCCCGCCCGGGTGTCTTCCCCTGACAAAGCCCACATCAATTCTCTTTGGCCATTGCCTGATACGCCGGCCAGGCCCACCACCTCGCCCGCCCGCACCTGCAGGCTGATGCCGTCCAGGTCCACACCAAATGGGTCTTGCCGCGTGAGGCTCAGGCCCTGCACCGACAAGACCACCTCGCCCGGCGCACGCGCCACATGCTGCAAAGCCGGCGGCTCGGCACCGATCATCAAGCGGCTGAGCGAGGCGTTTGTTTCTTCACGCGGGTCGCACACGCCCGTGAGCTTGCCGCCGCGCAACACCGTGCAGGCGCTGCACAGCGCCCGGATCTCGTGCAGTTTGTGCGAGATGTACAAAATGCTCACGCCCTGGCTGACCAGCTTGTGCAGCACCACAAAAAGCTTCTCCACCGCCTGCGGTGTCAACACCGAAGTCGGCTCATCCAAAATCAACAACTTGGGCTCGGTCAAGAGCGCTCGGATGATCTCCACCCGCTGCATCTCGCCCACGCTCAAGGTGTGCACCGGGCGCTCAGGCTCCAGGTCCAGGCCGTATTCACTGGCCTTGGCCACAATGCGCTCGGTCACCTCGGCCAGGCTCAGCGACTTGTCCAGACCCAACCACACGTTTTCAGCCACAGTGAGCGTGTCAAACAGGCTGAAGTGCTGGAACACCATGCTGATGCCCAGCTTGCGCGCTTCTTGTGGGTTGCGGATATTGACCGACTGACCGTTGAACACCACCTGACCTTCGTCGGGTTTGACCGAGCCATAAATGATCTTCATCAGCGTGGACTTGCCCGCGCCGTTTTCACCCAGCACGGCATGGGCCTGGCCGGGCATCACAGTCAGCGACACGTCTTGGTTGGCCACCACGCCCGGATAGCGCTTGGTGATGCCCTGCAAAGACAAGAGGGGTGTGGTCATGTCGGGTGGGATGGAATATCTGAATAAGTCTCCTGCAAAGTCCGTGCCGAAAGCCTTGACTCGAGCCTTGCAAGCCATGAGATTGCCGCACAATGTACCACTGCCAACATCCCCTTTTCCCGGGTGTT
>CAMDFK010000022.1 GCA_945897465.1 Limnohabitans sp. Rim8
GCTCTACACTTGCCTACAGATTTTGTCGGTGTCTGTTTTCGAGAAAACGTCGATTTCATGCGCCTTGCAGACCGATGCTTACACAACCGAACCACCTGACTGCGCTAAGCAATTGAATTTATTCACTTTTTAACCGGACACTACTGATAAAACGTTTAAAACAAGGCGCAGCTGTGCTGGCTTTGACGGCTGTTGCGCAAGCGCAAGCCCAAGAGGTGATTCTTAAAGTTCACCACATTTGGCCCACGGTGGCCATGGGACACCAGCGTGTGGTGGTGCCATGGTGCGAAGCCATTGCGAAAGACTCCAACAACCGGATGCGCTGCCAGATTCTGCCTGCGATGACCGGTGGCGGCACGCCCGCTCAATTGGTAGACCGCGTGAAAGACGGTGTTGATGACATGGTTCTGACACTGCCAGGCTACACCCCGGGTCGATTCCCAATCATGGAAGCCCTGGAGTTACCTTTCATGACCAATACAGCAGAAGCTGCTTCTGCTGCAGCTTGGGATTACTACTCCAAGTACGCGACCAAAGAATTCTCGGGCACCAAAATCTTGGCCACTTGGGTCCATGACGAAGGATTCGTGAGTACTTCCAAGAAGCCCATCCGAACCATGGAAGATTTTCGGGGTTTGAAAATCCGTGCGGCTAGCCGTCAGTCGTCCAAGCTTCTCGCCAAGCTCGGAGCTACCCCGGTCGGCATGCCCATTCCGCCAGTTGCTGATGCCATGACCAAAGGAACAATCGATGGTTTCTTGACGGCTTGGGAAATCATCCCAGCCTTCAAATTGCATGAGGTCAGTAAATTCCACACGGAAATTGAGCCAAGCCGTCCTTCCATGTTCACTGCGGGTTTTGTGATGGCGATGAACCAAGCCAAATACGACAGCTTGCCAGCCGATCTCAAGAGTGTGATCGATAAGCACAGTGGTGCTGGCTTGTCCCGCACCATCGGACGTTATTGGGATGAGGCCACTGCTGCTGGTCGCAATGCGGCTTTGGCCCGCGGCAACACCTTCAACAAAATCAATGCAGCCGAGACCGATCGTTGGATTCAGGCCTCCGCTCCCTTGTACGAGGAGTGGGTGGCCGACATGGACAAGCGTGGTTTACCCGGCAAACAGATGCTCCAAGACGCCAAAGACTTGATCAAAAAATACAACAAATGATTCCGTGACCGCCCCACTGAAAAGTGGGGTGGCATCGGTGTATCGGAATTGGACTTTTCATGTTGCTTTCGTCAATGCTGTTGGCACCCTTTTGTCGGGCTTTTGCTCTGGTGGGTGCCTTCATGGCTCTGGTGACGGGTTTGTTGACCACCGTGAGTGTGATCATGCGGGCCGTTTGGTCTCAGCCCATTCCCGGTGATGTGGAAATGACTCAGATGGGCATTGCTTTTGCCATCTCCCTGTGCCTGCCCTATTGCCAATTGCAAAGGGCAAACATCATTGTCGATTTCTTCACGCAATCGACCTCTCATCGACGCAGGCAGATGCTGGATGCGTTGGGAAACTTGTCTCTTGTTATTTTGTATGGTCTTCTGGCCTGGCGGACCAGTGTGGGTGCCATGTCGGTTCGCGAAGCACGTGAGACCACCATGATCATCAGCTTGCCCATGTGGTGGGCCTACGCTTGCCTGGCCCCCGGTTTGGCGCTAGCGGGGTGGGTAGCCTTGGTGCAAGGTTTGTCTGGGTTTTCGACATCGAACGAAGAGGTGGCTTCATGATGACATGGGCGCCTCAATTGGGTTTGGCGATGTTTGTCGCCATGGTGGTGCTGATGGTGTTGCGCATGCCCATTTCCGCCGCTATGTTTATTCCTGGTTTGATTGGATATTGGCTCATCACCGACAGTGCATCGACCCTCAACTTCCTTAAGGGAAGTGCTGTGGCGCGATTGACGGTTTACGAGCTAAGTGTGATTCCTTTATTTTTGCTGATGGGTCAGTTCGCCACTCAGGGCGGGCTCAGCCGGGATCTGTTCAATGCAGCTGCGGCTTGGGTGGGGCATGTACGAGGTGGATTGGCCATGGCCTCGGTCTTGTCGGCAGGTGCATTTGGAGCCGTTTGCGGCTCTTCGGTGGCGACGTCGGCCACCATCACCCAAGTGGCATACCCCGAGATGCGTCGGCACGGCTACAAGGGTCGCTTGTCTACCGCTTCGCTGGCCGCAGGTGGTACTTTGGGCATCTTGATCCCACCCTCTGTGCCCTTGGTGGTCTATGCGATTTTGACAGAACAGAACATCGCCAAATTGTTTGCGGCTGCGATTGTTCCTGGCATCTTGGCTTTGATGGGATACCTTTTGGTCATTGGCCTTTATGCTCGCGCCCGGCCTGACATGGCCCCCCTGACCCCAGCGCTGCCTTGGCCAGAAAAATGGACTGCCTTGATTAAAATTTGGCCGATATTGGGTATTTTCTTGGCGGTTTTTGGGGGCATATATGGGGGTCTCTTTTCGCCGACAGAGGGCGCAGGTGTAGGGGCAGTGTTGACCTTGGTGGTGGGACTGTTCAAGAGGGATCTCAAATTGTCGGGTCTGCAGACGGCCTTGCTCAGCACAGCAGAAACCACGGCCATGGTGTTTTTGATTTTTTTGGGCGCGGACATGATGAATGCCACATTGGCACTCACCGAAATGCCCAAAATGGTCGCATCATGGGTTTCTGGCTTGCCAGTGGCACCTTTGGCGATAGTGGCGGCGGTGCTTGTGTTGTACATCGCGCTCGGGTGCGTGATGGATGAGTTGTCCATGCTGCTGCTGACCATCCCTGTGATTTTTCCGGCTGTGATGGCGCTGGAGCTATGGGGCTTGTCCTATGAACTCAAGGCGTTGTGGTTCGGCATTTTGGTCTTAATGACCGTCAGCTTTGGCTTGATAGCTCCGCCTGTGGGTTTGAATGTCTACGTGGTCAACAACCTGGCACGGGACGTTCCCATGAGCGAGACCTACAAAGGCTTGGTTCCGTTTTTGGTATGGGACATTGGTCGTTTGCTTGTCCTGTTGATGGTGCCATCTTTGAGTTTGTGGCTGGTAGGGGTGCTGTTCCAGCTTTGATCGGCGCCTTGGGTGCTAGATTTGTGATCAGAGTTTTTTGACCAGGACCTGGCTCTTGCGGTCCCAGTTGTATTTGCGCTTGCGGGCCTCGGGCAGCCAGTCTGGGTCGACCTGCGCAAAACCGCGCTTGATGAACCAGTGCATGGTGCGGGTGGTGAGCACAAAAATGCTTTTGAGGCCCATGGCGCGTGCGCGTTGCTCGATGCGCTTGAGCACCTTTTCACCATCGCCCTGTCCCTGTGACTGCGGTGACACGGTGAGTGCCGCCATCTCGGCTGTCTTGCCTTCGGGGTAGGGGTAAAGGGCCGCGCAGGCAAAGATCACGCCGTCGTGGTCGATGATGGTGTAGTGGTCGATGTCGCGCTCGATCTCGGTACGGTCGCGCTTGACCAGGGTACCGTCTTTCTCAAAGGGCTCGATCAGTTGCAAGATGCCGCCCACGTCGTCCGCCGTGGCCTCACGCAGTTCTTCGAGTTTTTCATCGACCACCATGGTACCGATGCCGTCGTGCACATAAATCTCCAGCAACAAAGCGCCGTCTACCGCGAAGGGGAGGATGTGTGAGCGCTCCACGCCTTCCTCGCAGGCTTTGACGCAGTGCTGCAGGTAAAAGCCGATGTCGGTCGGCTCAGTGGGAGTAGGCAACGATGCAAGCAACTGCTTGGCAGCCGCCAGAGGCAACTCGGTGTCGATCGGGTTGTCTTCGCTGACCGGCTCGCCGGGCTGCATGCGGATGCCTGGGATCTCGGTCAAAAAAATCAGTTTGTCGGCTTGCAACTCAGCCGCCACGCTGGTGGCCACTTCTTCCATGGTCAGGTTGAAGGCCTCGCCCGTGGGCGAGAAGCCAAAGGGCGAGAGCAGCACCATCGCGCCCATGTCCAAGGTGCGCATGATGCCGTCGACATCCACCTTGCGCACCAAGCCTGAGTGGATGAAGTCCACCCCGTCCACAATGCCCACGGGCCGGGCAGTGATGAAGTTGCCCGAAATCACCCGCACGGTGGAGCCCGCCATGGGGGTGTTGGGCAGCCCCTGGCTGAAGGCGGCTTCGATCTCGTAACGCAGTTGGCCCGCAGCCTCTTGGGCGCAGTCGAGCGCCACGCTGTCGGTGATGCGGATGCCTTGTGCGTATTGGGGCGTATGGCCCTTGGCGGCCAGTTGCTCGTTCACCTGAGGGCGAAAGCCGTGCACCAACACGATCTTCACGCCCATGCTTTGGATCAGCGCTAGGTCTTGCGCCAGGTTGTGCAGCTTGCCCGCCGCAATGGCTTCGCCCGCGATGCCCACCACAAAAGTCTTGCCCCGGTGCATGTGGATGTAGGGCGCCACAGACCGGAACCAGGGCACGAAGGTGAAGTTGAAAACTGTGGACATGGGCTGGAGGCGTCAGGGCTTGAGCAAAAGGAGTTGGTCTGCAGGCAGTAGACGCGAAAAGTCGCGGTCGAATGTGCAGAGTGTCTCACCGGATTGGATCACAGTTGCGGCAATCCAAGCGTCGGTGATCAAGTTGCCAGTGGCTTGTCGTGCCAGACATACTTGTCTAAGGTTGGGCCAGGTGGCGCATTGCGGCTGAAATTGCACGCCAGGACAGCTGAGCAGCCTGTCGATGAAGTCGCTCACATCCTGCAAAGGATCGGTTTCCCGAAAGATTTTGGGGTTGGTGGTGATGCGCAAAAAGCCGTTCACCACGGTGCCCAACAGCATCAGGCTGGCACGTCCGTTGGCAGCTTGAATCACTGCATCGTCCAGCCAGGCGCGGGCACTCAAATGGTGGGGGTGGTCTGTCCGAAATGCCGAAACCAACACATTCACATCCGGCGTCATGACAGGTTCTTCAGGTCCATGCCGGCGTCCATCGCGTCGTAAAGGGATCGGTTGCTGCTGGGGTCGATGCCCGGCTTGAGACCACCACGGGCTTTGGAGACAGGCAGTTTGGGAATCACCACCGGAGCGGTAGGCATGTCTTGCCGCACATAAGCCGCCAGCATCTCGCGCACCTTGGCGCTCAGCGAAGTGCCTTCTTGGATGGCTTTGATGCGGGCTTGTTTAACGAGGTTCTCGTCCAAGGAAATGGTCAGGTTGGTCATGGTCAGTATCCGTCCCGAAAGTTCACGTAAACCAGTGTAGCACGTGAACACGTGCCGTGGGATAATCCAGCGTGTGACTGAGCCCCTAAACCCCGCCCCCCTCCAAATCGACTTTCCCGAGGGTCTGCCCGTCTCGGCCCGCCGTGACGAAATCATGGCCGCCATGGACCAGCACCAGGTCATCATCGTGTGCGGCGAAACCGGCTCGGGCAAGACCACGCAGCTGCCCAAAATTGCGCTGATGCTGGGGCGTGGCAAGCTGAACGCAAAACCGGGCGAGCGGGCGCGGATGATCGGCCACACCCAGCCCCGGCGCATTGCGGCCAGCTCGGTGGCCAAGCGCATTGCCGAAGAATTGAAGACGCCGCTGGGCGAGGTGGTGGGCTTTAAGGTGCGGTTCCAGGACCGTTTGAGCAAAAACGCGTCCGTCAAGCTGATGACCGACGGCATTTTGCTGGCTGAAACCCAGACCGATCCGCTGCTGCAGGCCTACGACACCCTCATCATCGACGAGGCGCACGAGCGCAGCCTGAACATCGACTTCTTACTGGGTTATTTGCGCCAGATCCTGCCGCGCAGGCCGGACCTCAAAATCGTGGTGACATCGGCCACCATCGACGCCGACCGTTTTGCCAAGCACTTTGCGTCCCGCAACGGCCTAGCCCCGGTCATTATGGTCTCGGGCCGCACCTTCCCGGTGGAGCAGCGCTACCGCCCGTTTGAAGAGTCGCGTGACTACGGCCTGAACGAGGCCATGGCCGATGCCGTGGACGAACTCTGGCAAGGCGGGGCAGGGGGCGACATCCTGATCTTTTTGCCCGGCGAGCGCGAGATTCGCGAAGCCGCCGACCACTTACGCAAGCACCTGGCGCACCAGCCGCTGACCCGTAACGCCGAAGTTTTGCCCCTGTTTGCCCGCCTGTCGCAGGCCGAGCAAGACCAGATTTTTGAAGCGTCTAACGGCCGCCGCATCGTGCTGGCCACCAACGTGGCCGAAACGTCCCTCACGGTGCCCGGCATCCGTTATGTGATCGACGCAGGCACGGCGCGGGTCAAGCGCTACAGCCTGCGCAGCAAGGTTGAACAGCTGCTGGTTGAGCCCATCAGCCAAGCGGCGGCCAACCAGCGTGCAGGCCGATGCGGCCGCGTGGCCAACGGCATTTGCATCCGGCTTTACGACGACAAAGATTTTGCGGGCCGCCCGCGCTTTACCGATCCGGAAATCTTGCGCTCGTCCTTGGCAGGCGTGATCTTGCGCATGAAGTCGCTGCACCTGGGTGTGGTCGAAGACTTCCCGTTCATCGAAGCGCCGTCCAAACGGGCCATCACCGACGGCTACCAACTGCTGGCCGAACTGGGTGCGGTGGATGACGACAACGAACTCACCCCCATTGGCCAAGAGCTGGCCCGCCTGCCACTCGACCCCCGCGTGGGTCGCATGATTTTGGAGGCGCGTGGCCGCAACGCCCTGGACGAAGTGCTGGTGATCGCCAGCGCCATGAGCGTGCAAGACGTGCGCGACCGCCCCATGGACGCGCAAGCGCAGGCCGACCAACAACACGCCAAGTTTGACAACGACAAAAGCGAGTTCACCGGCTACCTCAAGCTCTGGAAATGGATCCACGACGCACGGGGTGGCCCCTCCAAATCAATCGGGGTCAGATCCCAATTAAATCCAGCTGGCCAGCCGGGTCAAAACAATCGGGATCTGACCCCCATTAAAGAAGCCTCGCAGCATAAGCTGAGCAACCGCCAGTACGAGCAGCTGCTGCGCCAGAACTTCATCAATGTGCGCCGCGTGCGCGAGTGGCGTGACACGCACACCCAACTGCTCACGGTGGTGACCGAGCACAAGTGGCGCATCAACATGCAGCCTGCGAGCTACGAGCAACTGCACCTGTCCATGCTGGCGGGCCTGCTGGGCAACGTGGGCTACAAGCTCGAAGACGAGGAAGCCTATTTGGGTGCACGCGGTATCAAGTTCCACAAACACCCTGGTGCGCACCTGAGCAAAAAGCCGGGCCGCTGGATCGTGGTGGCCGAATTGGTCGAGACCACGCGCCTGTTTGGCCGGGGTATTGCAGCGATTGAGCCGCAGTGGCTGGAGCAGGTCGGCGCGCACCTGCTGCGCAAGCAAGTGCTCGACCCGCATTGGGAAAAGAAATCCGCCGAAGTCGTGGCGCTGGAGCGAGCCACGCTTTATGGCTTGGTGGTCTACAGCGGGCGGCGAACGTCCTACAGCCGGGTGGACCTGCACGGCGCCCGCGAGATTTTCATCCGCGAAGCGCTGGTGGGCGATCAGTGGGAGACCAAGCTGCCTTTCCTGGCCGCTAACCACAAGATGATCGCCAAGGTCGAAGAGCTGGAGCACAAATCGCGCAGGCAAGATGTGCTGGTGGACGACGAGCTGATTTACGCCTTTTACGACCAGCAGATCCCGCCCGAGGTGTGCAGCGGCCGCCTGCTCGAAGATTGGTACCGCCATGAGAGCACCAAGCAGGCGCGCCTGTTGCTGCTGAGCCGGGAGGAGCTGATGCGCCACGAAGCGGCGGGCATCACCACGCTGGCTTTCCCTAAGCAAATCCGTTTGGGCGGCACCGATTGCACAGCCACTTATCTGCACCAGCCGGGCGATGCCCGCGACGGTGTCACGGTGACGGTGCCTTTGTTTGTGCTGAACCAAGTGAGCGAAGACCGTTGCGAATGGCTGGTGCCCGGCTTGCTAAAAGACAAGATCCAGGCCCTGCTCAAAAGCTTGCCGCAGCGCCCGCGCAGCCGCTTTGTGCCGCTGCCTGAATCGGCCACACGCTTGGCCGCCGAGCTGTCGGTGCCCGAGCTGTTTGGCGCCGGTTCGCTCACCGATGTGCTGCTCAAAAAAGTGCGCGACGAAACCAGCCTGGACATCAAGCGGACTGACTTCAAACACGAGATGCTCAGCCCGCATTTGTTCATGAACCTGCTGGTGGTGGACGAGCACGGGCGTCAATTGGGCATGGGCCGCAACCTGGGTGCGCTCAAAGGCGAGCTGGGTGCCAAAGCGCGTGGCGCGTTCCAGGCGCTGGCGCAGCTGAAAGTCGCGGCAGCGCCTGCTGTGGCCCCGGCAACGGCCAACGCAGGCCAGTCCTTGGCCAACGCACCAGCCCACACAACAGGCGCCAACCGCAACAACACCGCCCCGGCCAAAGCCGCCGCAGCCCCCAAGCCCCTGGCCCCCCAGCGCTACACCGCTTGGACGTTTGGCGAACTGCCCGAGCTGATGGAAATCAGCAAAGGCGGGCAGACCCTGATCGGCTTTCCGGCGCTGGTGGACGTGCAAGACGCCGTGACCATTGAGGTGTTTGACGAGCCCGACGTGGCCGCCAGCAAAAACCGCGCGGGACTGCGCCGCCTGTTTGCGCTGCAAATCAAAGACGCGCTCAAGTACCTTGAGAAAAACATCCCCGACCTGCAAAAAATGGCCGTGGCCTACATGCCGCTGGGTACGGCCGACGAGCTGAAAACCCAGATCATCGACGTGGCGCTGGACCGCGCCTTCTTGCAGGGCCCGCTGCCCAACGACGAGCTCAATTTCAAACGCCGCATCGAAGAAGGCCGAGGCCGCCTCACCTTGATTGCCAACGAAGTGGCCCGGCTGGCGGGCACCATCTTGCTGGAGTTTGGCGTGGCCACCCGCAAGATCAAAGACACCAAGAACGCGCCGGACGCGACGGCAGACTGCACCCAGCAACTGCAACGCCTGATGCCCAAAAACTTCATGGCCGCCACCCCGTGGCCGCAGTTGCAGCACTGCGCCCGCTACCTCAAGGCCGTGACCCTGCGCCTCGATAAATACCGCGCCGATCCCACCCGCGACGCCCAGCGCCTTGCTGAGCTGAAACCGCAAGAACAACGCTATTGGCGCTTGGTGGCCGAACGCAAAGGCGCCCAAGACGCCCGCATGCTGGAGTTCCGCTGGCTACTGGAAGAGCTGCGCGTGAGCTTCTTCGCGCAAGAACTGCGCACCCCGCAGCCGGTGAGCATCAAGCGGCTGGAGAAGGCTTGGGGGCAGTTGAATCATTGATTTTTGGTGGTAAAGGCTTTCGAGGTTGATGGCAGCCAATTCTTCAATGACATCTGAATGGTTCCACCAGCGTTCTGGTTTGTCCCAAATGCGGTTGCTGTTGAAATCACCCAGCAACAAGGTGTCGCTTCTCTTCAGTTGGTCACGGTGAATTTGCAGGTATTTCCACAGCTGACCGATGTAGCTGAATACCTCAGCATGGTCAGCTTTTATCCACACTCCCAACACTTGGTATTTGTCGTTCAGGATAAAAGGCAAAAACAGTTTCAGGGCATCCGTGGACCATAAAGATGATGGATTGCTGTTGATGACACCGGAATGGGAAAAAGTCCCATGCCATTGGCATGCTTGAACCGTATTGCCCTTCTTTGGAAAAATCCCCAACCCCTTGTGTTTGGATGTGCCAACCCACAAGTAATCGCTGGCCCACTCTTGGAATTTCGATGTCGACAGGCCTGGGTTCTCACACTCTTGAATGACGTAGACGTCTGCGTTGAGGGTGTCTAAAGCTTCAGTCTTGTTGCGAAGTGCCCTTTGCAATTTCAAGTGACGATTTTCATGCGGGTTCTATGGGGCACGGGAGAGTGTTATTGACCCCAAGAATCCTTCAACCCCGTGACCCGGTTGAACACAGGCTTCGCTCCCGCCACATGATCCAAGCGATCCGCCACAAAGTAGCCAAAGCGCTCAAATTGAAACTTCTGGTCCGGCTGCGCCCCGGCCAATGACGGCTCCACATAGGCCGTGACGACCTTCAAGCTGTCCGGGTTGAGCGACTGCAAGAAGTCTTTGCCGCCCGCATCGGGGTGCGCTTCGGCAAACAGGCGGTCGTACAGGCGCACTTCGGCCTTCACGCCGTCGGCCACGCTCACCCAGGTGATGGCGGCTTTGGCTTTGACGCTGTCGGCGCCGGGCGTGCCGCTCTTGGTGCCGGGGATCACTTTGGCGTGCACCTCGGTCACTTGGCCCGCTGCGTCGCGTGCGCAGCCGGTGCATTCGATCACGTAGCCGCCTTTGAGGCGCACCACAGCGCCGGGGGACGTGGAGCCGTCAGGGTTCACCTTTGGCGGGCTCAGGCGTTTGTAGCCCTTGGGAGGCACTTCTTCAAAGTCTTCGCGCTCGATCCACACCTCTTTGCCGATCTGGAACGTGCGGTCGGCAGGTGGCGTTTGGCCTTCGGCAATGGCCGAGTGGGGCAGGGCGGGTTGGGTGCAGGCCTCGGTGTAGCCGTCGCTGCCAAAGGCTTCGGCCCAGTTGGTCAGCACGAGCTTGACGGGGTCGAGCACGGCCATGCCGCGGTGGGCTTTGTTTTCCAGGTCTTCGCGCAGGCACCCTTCGAGCGTGCTGTAGTCGATCCAGCTGTCCGATTTGGTCACGCCGATGCGGTCGGCAAACAGGCGCAGGCTCTCGGGCGTGTAGCCCCGGCGTCGCAGGCCCACGATGGTCGGCATGCGCGGGTCGTCCCAGCCGCTGACTTTGCCTTCATTGACCAGTTGCGCCAGCTTGCGTTTGCTGGTGATCACATAGGTCAGGTTCAGGCGGGCAAATTCGTATTGTTTGGGGCTGGGCGCGGCCAGCAGCTTGCACTCACACAGGCGCTCCATCAGCCAGTCGTAAAACGGGCGCTGGTCTTCAAACTCGAGCGTGCAGATGCTGTGGGTGATTTGCTCCAGCGCGTCTTCGATGGGGTGGGCAAAGGTGTACATCGGGTAGATGCACCATTTGTCGCCCGTGTGGTGGTGGGTGGCGCGGCGGATGCGGTAGATGGCCGGGTCGCGCATATTGATGTTGGGCGAAGCCATGTCGATCTTGGCCCGCAGCACGGCGGCGCCGTCGGCCAACTTGCCGCCCTTCATTTCGCGGAACCGCGCCAGGTTCTCTGCCACGGTACGGCTGCGGAAGGGGCTGTCCACGCCGGGCTTGCCAAAGTCGCCCCGGTTGGCGCGCATGTCTTCTGCGCTTTGTTCGTCCACGTAGGCGTAGCCGGCTTCAATCAGCGCTTCGGCGGCGCGGTACATGAAGTCGAAATAGTCGCTGGCTTGGTAGGGCGCGGCAGAGCCTGCGGCTTGGCCCAATTGCGCCCAGTCAAAGCCCAGCCACTTCACGGCGTCGATGATGCTGTTGACGTATTCGGTGTCTTCTTTTTCGGGGTTGGTGTCGTCAAAGCGCAGGTGGCACACGCCGCCGTATTCCTTGGCCAGCCCAAAGTTGATGCAGATGCTTTTGGCGTGGCCCACATGCAGGTAGCCGTTGGGCTCGGGCGGAAAGCGGGTGCGGATCTTGGCCGGGTCGGGTTGGCCTGCAGCGTGGTGCGCGGCATCGCCCGGGCTGCCCGCCCAGCGGCGACTGGCGTAGGTGCCAAGTTCCAGGTCTTTTTCGATGATTTGGCGCAGGAAGTTACTGACCTTGTGGTCGGCGTTGTTGTCTGGGGCGGTGGGAGTGGTCATAGCGATTGATTTTAGGGGGTGGTGCGGGCCAGTCTTTGCCGGGCCGGTTACGAATGGACAAGAATCTCAGGTGCAGGCTGTGCACTAAAGCCCTGGCTGACGCGCTAAAGGGGCAGGGAGCATGCTTTCAAGAAAAGCCAACGTCATCAGAGGAACTTTGTGATGCTTTTTCCGTTCAAGTCGTCGTTTTCAAGGCCGTTGGCCTTGCTCGGGCTGTTGGGTCTGGCTTTGGTGCAGGTGGGCTGCGCTCACCCGGTGGTGGTGGAGCCGTCGGTGTCGGTGCATTCGCGCATCGGCCATGCCCCGGTTTATGGCCATGTGGGCGTGCCCGGCCCGGTCTATTACGCCCCGCCTCGTGTGATCTATGCCACGCCACCGCCGCCGCCGCCGCGTGTGATTTATGTGCCCCGGGTTCATGTTCCTCGTGTTCATGTGCCCCTGGGCCATCCGCCAGCGCAAATTTGGGGCCACGGGTACGACCGTGGGCGCCGCGACCAAGAGCAGCGGCACTTCCGCGAGGAGGAACGTGAGCGCGGTGGCTGGCGGGGGCCGCGCGATCAGTGGCGGCATTGAGCGAACGCATGGGGGCAGCGCATCGGTGGTGATGGCCGATGCAGCGCCGAGATGATGCAGCCAACCGATCAGCGCCGCTGGCGCAGCACCATCTCGTCGCGCCGGATTTCCACATCAAAGTGTTTCAAAAACGCCTGGCCCAGCAGCGCTTGTTCGGGCGGCATGCCGGTCAGGCCCACGGTGACGCTGGTGTCATTCATCACCAAATGCCCCGCCCGCACAGGCACGCTGCGCACCAGCTGGCCAGGGCGTTGGCCGTTGGCGGTGTGCAAGGTGATGCTTTGGCCTTCAGGCAGCCCGGCTAGGGTGGCCAGCGCCTGGCTCACGCTCACATGGCTGGCCCCGGTGTCCACCAAAAAACGCACGGGCTGGCGGTTGACTTCACCCTCCACATGAAAATGCCCGTCGCGTTGGCGCGGAATGACCAAATCGCCCGAGCTGAGCGCATAGGGCTTGAGGCTGGCCTGGCGTTTTTGCTCAATCTGGTCAAACACCAGGTACAACACCCCAGCCACGGCGAGCCACACAGCTGCGATGGCCAAGGCGCCTAGTCGGGCGGTTTTTCGGAGTTGGAGTGGTGACACATCGAGCAATATAGCTTGCGAGTGATCTTGCAGCGTATTCCCTCAACCAACAACGATAATCCAAGCACTTTTAGGGGAACGTTTGTGGATCTGATGCTGTTGTTGAAAGCCGCCGTGATGGGCGTGGTGGAGGGCTTGACCGAGTTTTTGCCGGTGTCGTCCACGGGGCATTTGATTTTGGCGGCCTCGTTGCTGAACATGCCGGGAGAGAAGACCAAGTTGTTTGAGGTGGTGATTCAAACTGGGGCGATTTTGGCCATCGTGTCACTGTATGCGCAGCGTTTATGGCAAACGGTGGTGGGCTTGCCCACTCAGCCGCAGGCACGGCGCTTCACGGCCAATGTGTTGATCGGGTTTTTCCCGGCGGCGCTGGCCGGTTTTTTGTTCATCGATGTGATCAAGAGTGTGTTGTTCTCGCCCATGGTCGTGGCCTTGGGTTTTATTGTGGGCGGCTTCGTGATTTTGTGGGTCGAGCGCTTGCAGCGCTTGGGCGCGGTCAGCCCCATCCAAGAGGTAGACGATGTGCGCTGGAGCGATGCTTTGAAAGTCGGTTTGATTCAGTGCGCCGCTTTGGTGCCGGGCGTGAGCCGTTCGGGCGCGACCATCATCGGCGCGATGTGGCTGGGCTTTAACCGCAAGGCGGCCACCGAGTTCAGTTTCTTCTTGGCCATCCCCATGTTGTTTGGCGCGGCTGCGTACGACCTCTACAAAAACCATGCGCTCTTGACCACAGCCGACATACCGATGTTTGTGGTGGGCTTGGTGGTGTCTTACTTGTCGGCGTGGGTGTGCGTGCGCTGGCTGCTGCGCTTTGTGGCCGACCACAGTTTTGTGGTGTTTGCCTGGTACCGCATTGTTTTTGGTTTGGTGATTTTGGGTACCAGTTATGCGGGGGCGGTGAACTGGGTGGCTTGACCGGGCAGGGGTCAGGCGCCCAAGTTGCGCAGCGAGGCCTCAATGGCCGCTGCAGTGGCCAAGGGTTTTTCCATCGGCACCAGGTGCGAGCCGTCGAGCATCATGATGCGTCCCTTGACCACTTGATGCGTCAGGTCTGTGCCCGCTTGGCGCATTTCGGCCGAGTGCGTGCCGCCGATGAAGGCGACGGGGCATTTGAGGGGTTTGCGCTTGAGCAGGCTGTCGAGTTTGTGCGGCAGGCTGTTGTAGATGGCGGTTTCGATGTCGCGGTCAAAGCTGAGCACACGCTGGCCGCCTTCGTCGTGTGTGCCGTGGTCAATGTAGTCCTGGAGCACTTGCGGGTCCCAGCGGGCAAATGATTTTTTGTGCGCAAAGCTCTCCATCGCAGCCTGCGCGTCGGGCCAGTGGTGGCGGCGTTTTTGGCTGATGCGCCCGGGCGAAAGCGCGCCAATAAGGGGCGTGCGTTTGGCCAGGCCCAAGGTGGTGGCCCGCCAGCCGCCGATCACGGGTGAGTCGATCAGAACCACGCCACGCGCCAGCTCGGGGTGGCGGGCGGCGCACATGAGGCTCAAGATGCCACCGAGTGAGTGCCCCACCAAGAAGGCGGGTTCGTGGGATTCGTCAAGACACTGTGATGACGGATGCAAGGACTGCCGCGCTGCGCTCGCAGTGACGGTTTGACCCTCATCGGGGGTGGTCTGACGCATGGACTGCCGCGCTGCGCTCGCAGTGACGCTTTTTCCGTCATCGCGAGGAACGAAGCGATCCATGGATTGCTGCTTTGCATCGAAAAGGGCAGTGCTGCATTGGTTTTGCTTGTCCCGCGCAAAGTCGGCCAATTGCTCAACCAAGTGGGGCCAGTTGTTGGTGACGGGGTAACGCGGGTCGTGGCCAAATTTTTCGATGGCGTCCACACTAAAGCCGCGCTGGCGCAGGTTGTCGAACATCACCTTGTAGGTGCTGGCCGGAAAGCTGTTGCCGTGCGAGAAGATGATGCGTGCCATCAGATCAGTTTCTCTTCGGGCGTGGTGATTTTCTTGAGCAAAGCATTGCGCTGGGATGCCACCATGAGCGGGATGTCGGTCGCGCCGCCGTTCCACATCGGGTCTTCGATGCTGTCGAACATTTGGCGCAGTTTGTCGCCCCAGCTGGTGCGCAACATTTTGAAGTAGGGGTTGTGCTCGTCAATGCACATGATGCGGTCGGTCTGCAGGCTGCCCGCTTGGTAGACCACCATGTCCAGCGGCAGGCCCACCGACAGGTTGGACTTGAGGGTCGAGTCCATCGACACCAAGGCGCATTTGGCGGCTTCGTCCAAGGGCGTGTTGGGGGTGATGACACGGTCGAGCACGGGCTTGCCGTATTTGGATTCGCCAATCTGGAAGTAGGGCGTTTCGTCGGTTGCTTCGATGAAGTTGCCGGGCGAGTACACCTGAAACAGGCGCATGCCTTCGCCGCCGATTTGGCCACCAAAAATCATGGACACATTGAACTCCACACCCGAAGCCCGTAGCGCAGCGGCATCGCGCTCGTAAACCCGGCGCACGGCCGCGCCCAGCACGCGGGTGGCGTCGAACATGCTCTTGGCGTTCCAGATGGTCAGCGGTTCGTCCTGGCCAGGTTCGACCAGTTTTTCGATCTGCAGCACTTCGCGCACCGATTGCGAGATGCTGAGGTTGCCTGCCGACAACAAGGCCATGAAGCGGTCGCCTGATTTTTCATAGACGATCATTTTGCGGAAGGTGCTGATCTGGTCCAGGCCTGCATTGGTGCGGGAGTCGGACAAGAACACCAGCCCGGCGCGGGTTTTGACGGCAACACAATAGGTCATGTGGGGGGCTCTTTAAGGTTTGGGCAGCAAACGCTGCAGGGCATACAGGGCATCGAGCGCTTCGCGGGGGCTCAAAGCGTCAGGGTTGATTTGGGCCAGCGCCACTTCGATGGGGCTGAGACCAGTGGCTTCGGATTCGGGCGGGGCTGCAAACAGGTCCACCTGCTGGCGGCTTTCGGTGGCGCCAGCTTCGAGTGCGCTGAGCGCGTGCCGTGCGTGGTTGAGCACGGCCGCAGGCATGCCTGCCAAGCGGGCCACTTGCACGCCGTAGCTCTTGCTGGCGGGGCCGGGCTGCAACTCGTGCAAGAAGACGATGGACGCACCCGATTCGGCGGCGCTCACATGCATATTCACAGCGGCGGTGTGTGTGGCTGGGAACTCGGTGAGCTCAAAGTAGTGCGTGGCAAACAGCGCAAAGGCTTGTGTTTTGTTGTGCAGGTGAGTGGCGATGCCGCTGGCGAGAGCCAGGCCGTCAAAAGTCGAGGTGCCGCGCCCGATCTCGTCCATCAGCACCAGGCTGTGCGGCGTGGCGCTGTGCAAAATTTGTGCGGCCTCGGTCATCTCCAGCATGAAGGTCGATTGGGCATTGGCCAAGTCGTCAGCCGCGCCGATGCGGGTGTGGATGGCGTCGATCGGCCCCAAGCGACAGCGGCTGGCGGGCACATGGCTGCCGATGCTGGCCAGCAGCACGATCAGGGCCACCTGGCGCATGTAGGTCGATTTGCCGCCCATGTTGGGGCCGGTGATGATTTGCAGGCGCTGCTTGGGGCCCATCAGCGTGTCGTTGGCGATGAAGCTCGCGCCCGACATCTGAGCCAGCCGCGCCTCCACCACCGGGTGGCGGCCTTGGCGAATTTCGATGCAAGGCTCTTTGGTGAACTCCGGGGCGCACCAATTCAGGGTGAGCGAGCGCTCGGTCAGGGCGCACAAGGCGTCAAGCGAAGCCATGGCCTGCGCCAGTTCGGTGAGCGCGGGCACAAAGGGCTGCAATTGGTCGATCAGGCCTTCATACAACCATTTCTCGCGGGCCAAGGCACGTTCTTGCGCCGACAGGGCTTTGTCTTCAAAGGTTTTGAGCTCGGGCGTGATGAAGCGCTCGGCGTTTTTCAGGGTTTGGCGACGGCGGTAGTCGTCGGGCACTTTGTCCAGTTGACCTTGCGTGACCTCGATGTAAAAGCCGTGCACTTTGTTGAACTGTACGCGCAGGTTGGCGATGCCGGTGCGTTCTTTTTCGCGGGTTTCCAAGTCGAGCAAAAACGCATCGCAGTGGGTCTGGATGCCGCGCAACTCGTCCAGCTCGGCGTCCAGGCCGTCGGCGATCACGCCACCGTCGCGCACCAGCGCGGCGGGCTCTTCGAGCAAGGCCATTTGCAGCAGTTCGGCGCAATGGGTGGGCGGTGTGAGCCTGCGGGCCATGCCACCCAGCAAGGTGCCAGGATCAGGTTTCAAGGCTTGCAGTTGCACCGACAACGCCCCCGCGCGCGCCAGCGCATGGCGCAGGGCCACCAGCTCGCGCGGGCGCACTTGGCGCAGCGCGGTCCGGGCGGTGATGCGCTCCACATCACTGGCACCTTTGAGCTGTTCGCGCAGACTGCTCCAGGGCCCAGCGCCGCTCTCGCCGCGCAACACCGCTTGGGCTTGCAGGCGGTCCATCGCAGCTTGGCGCTCGCGCGGTGGGCTGAGCAGCCAGCTTTTGAGCAAGCGGCTGCCCATGCCGGTCATGCAGGTGTCGAGCAGGGCAAACAGGGTGGGTGAATCCGAAGCGCTTTCGCCGCGCAACGTCTGCGTCAGCTCCAGGTTGCGACGCGTGCTGGCGGGCAGGTCCATGAGCGCGTCCGAGCGCTGCACCTGCACACGCTGCACATGCGGCAGGCTGCGGCCTTGGGTGTGTTCGGCGTAAGTGAGCAGCGCAGCGGCGGCGGCGTGCGCGTCGGCCAGTGTGTCGGCACTCCAGGCGGCAAGTGACGCGGCTTGCAGTTGCTCGAGCAGCTTGCGTTGGCCCAGGCCCGCGTCAAACTGAAAGTCGGGCCGCAAGGCCAAAGCCCAGCTGCCGCGTCCGCTGGTTTTGAGGCCGCGCAGTTTTTGCTCAAAGGTGGGCGTCATGCCCGCGCTGGCCAGCAGTTCGCTGGGCGCGATGCGGTCGATCCAGTCGGCCAGTTCATCTTGGCTGCATTCGGCCAAGTGCACCACCCCTTGGGTGACGCTCAACCAAGACAAGCCGCAGCGGTTTTTGCCCGCTTGGTGCACGGCCAGCAAAATGGCTTCGCTCTTGTCGGACAGCAGCTCGGTGTCGGTCAGGGTGCCGGGGGTGACCACGCGCACCACTTTGCGCTCGACCGGGCCTTTGGACGTGGCCACATCGCCCACTTGTTCGCAAATGGCGACCGACTCGCCCAGCTTGATGAGGCGCGCCAAATACGTCTCGACCGAGTGAAAGGGCACGCCCGCCATCAGCACCGGCTGGCCAGCGGACTGGCCACGGCGGGTGAGGGTGATGTCGAGCAGGCCTGCGGCTTTTTCGGCGTCGCCAAAGAACAACTCGTAAAAGTCGCCCATGCGGTAGAACACCAACGTGTCTGGAAACGCCGCCTTGATGCCCAGGTACTGGGCCATCATGGGCGTGTGGCCAGCGTGGTCAGCGGGGCTGGAGGCAGGAGAGGTGTCGTTTGGCATCAAGGGCTGGGCCGATTCGGCAAGGATCACCGGGGCAAGAGACCATGGTGAGGCACGGCTGATTTTATTCGGCGCGGGGTACCATGGCGTTCTTGATGTGATGCACGAGGGTTTTAGACGAATGGAATTCCTGAAAAACTACTGGCCCCTGTTGGCCTTGGCCTTGTGGTTGGGCTACAAATGGTGGAGCGCTCGGCGTGTGGTAGCCCTGTTGCCCGCTTTGAAGCAGCAAGGCGCGACCATGCTGGATGTGCGATCGGTGGCTGAGTTTGCCAGCGCCAATGCGCCCGGCACTGTCAATATTCCGCTGCAGGAGTTGGGTGCCCGACTGGACGAAATCCCGCGCCATACCCCTGTGGTGGTGGGTTGCGCCAGCGGCACCCGCAGTGGCATGGCCAAGATGCTGCTCAAAAAGAAGGGTTTTGCACAGGTCTACAACATCGGGTCTTGGCCCAACTTCATGAAGTGATGTTGCGCGTGGGCCACCAAGGTCATTGGGGGGCTGAAATGCATTTGCTTACAATGTAAGCCTCTCAACTCCCAGGGCTCTGTCGAGCCCTTTGTATGGAAATAGCGATACTTTTTGCCCTCATCTGCCTGAACGGGGTGTTTGCCATGTCCGAGATTGCCTTGGTCACGGCCCGAAAAGCCAGGCTTCAGAAACTCATCGATGAGGGCGACAGCGGCGCGGCAGCGGCTGTCAAATTAGGCGAAGACCCCACACGTTTTTTGTCCACCATCCAGATCGGCATCACCTCCATCGGTGTTTTGAACGGTATCGTGGGTGAGGCCGCTTTGGCCGCGCCCATGGCCATGTGGTTGGTGTCTTTGGGGATTCCCGCTGCCTCGGCCAGCATTGTTGCGACCGGTATTGTGGTGCTGACCATCACCTATTTCTCGATTGTCGTGGGCGAGTTGGTGCCCAAACGCATTGGCCAGTCCTACCCCGAGACCTTTGCCCGTCTGGTGGCCCGGCCCATCAACTTTTTGGCCTTGGCGACCAAACCTTTTGTGATTTTATTGTCGGCATCGACCCGCACCTTGCTGCGCCTGATGGGGGTGAAGGAGACCAAAGGCACACCCGTGACCGAGGAGGAAATTCATGCCATGCTGGTCGAGGGCACCTCAGCGGGCGTGATCGAGTCGCACGAGCACACCATGGTGCGCAATGTGTTCAGGCTGGATGACCGGCAAATCGGCTCGCTCATGGTGCCGCGTGCCGACATTGTGTGTCTGGACGTGGACGATGCCTTCGAGGACAACCTGCGCCACATCCAAGAGTCAGACCATGCCCGCTTTCCGGTGGTGCAAGGCGGCATCGAAAACATCTTGGGTGTGATCAACGCCCGCCAATGGTTGGCGCGTGCGTTGAAAGACAAATCACAGTCCTTGCGCGAGCAAGCGCTGCAAGCGCCTTTGTACGTGCCCGAGACCATCACCGGCATGGAGTTGCTGGACAACTTCAGGTTGTCCGATGTGCACATGGCCTTTGTCATTGACGAGTACGGCGAGGTGCAGGGCATCATCACGCTGCAGGACCTGATCGAGGCGATCACGGGTGAGTTCCAGCCGCGTGACCCCGAGACCTCTTGGGCAGTGCAGCGCGACGATGGCAGCTGGCTGCTCGACGGCCACATTCCGGTGCCAGAACTCAAGGACCGCCTAGGCCTGGAAGAGGTGCCCGAAGAAGAGCGTGGCCGCTACCATACCCTGAGCGGCATGATCATGCTGCTGACCGGCACCTTGCCCAAGGTGGCCGATGCGGTGCAGTGGGAAGGCTGGAAGCTGGAGATTGTGGACATGGATGGCCGCGCCATCGACAAGGTGCTGGCGGTGCGTTTGCCGCCTGAAGAGGTGCGCAGCGAATCAGGCGAAGAGCCAACATCAGGCCACTGAGCTGCTGATGCTGCTTGGCAGCGTCAGCCTCGAACTTAAAACGGAGTGTCTTTGCGCTCTTCTTGGCTCGTATCAGCGCTATCGGGTGTGCCAATCTCCGAGGCCACGGATTCTGGGTTCTGCGTGTCGTCCGTGCGCTCGCGGCTCAAAGCGTCCACGGCGGTGCGCACATTGGCTTTGTCGCCTGCGCTGGCAAATTTGCTGTACTTGCCCAAGATGGTGACCAGCTGGCCGTAGATGCGAGGGGCGCCCGCCAGGCATTCTTTTTGTTCCAAAAAGTCAGACTCTCCGGTGAAGTTGCCGATCAGGCCACCGGCTTCGGTGACCAACAATGAACCTGCAGCCACGTCCCATGGCGACAAACCTGTTTCAAAGAAACCATCGGTGAAGCCTGCGGCCACATAGGCCAGGTCGAGTGCGGCAGAACCTGGGCGGCGCAAGCCTGCGGTGCGTTGCATCACGTCGCCCATCATGCGCAGGTACTGGTTGAAGTTGTCGCCCTTGCGGAAGGGAAAGCCCGTGGAGATGATGCATTCCTGCAAGCGGATGCGCTTGCTCACGCGCAAGCGGCGGTCGTTCATGAACGCGCCTCGGCCTTTGGTGGCGGTGAACAGGTCGTTGCGGGTGGGGTCGTAAATGACGGCTTGCTCGATCTTGCCGCGCACTTGCAGGGCGATGCTCACGCAATAAACAGGGAAGCCGTGGATGAAGTTGGTCGTGCCGTCCAGGGGGTCAATGATCCAGATGTGGTCAGCGAGCGGGTTGCCGAATTCGCGGCCTGACTCTTCGGCCAGGATGCCGTGGTCAGGGTAGGCGGTCAGCAGGGTGTCGATGATGACTTTTTCGCTGGCGTGGTCGACTTCAGTGACGAAGTCGTTGACCTGCTTTTGCGAGATGCGAATGGCTTCAACGTCGAGCGCGGCGCGGTTGATGATGGCGCCAGCGGCGCGCGCAGCCTTGATGGCCACGTTGAGCATGGGGTGGAGGTTGGACGACATGAATTGTGTGAAGAGCGGGTCTACCGCGCGCACGATCGCGGCGGCAGAAATGGGATTTTCTCATGAAAAGCGGGCTGGTCAGGCATAAGGGCTGCAGGGCGTGCTTTGGCGCTGTTGGGTGAGCGCTGACGAGCGTGGACAATCGGGGCATGCAAACGCGATTTATCTTGATAGAAACCAGCCATGCCGGCAACGTGGGCGCGGCTGCCCGGGCCCTGAAAGTCATGGGCTTTGACGATCTGGTGCTGGTCAAACCGCGCTGGCCCAATGTGCTGCGCAAGGAAGAAACCATCCAACGCGCCAGTGGAGCCAACGACGTGCTGGCCAAAGCCCGTGTGGTCGACACCCTCGAAGAAGCTTTGGAGGGTGTGACCCATTTGTGCGCCACGGCGATGACGCCGCGCGACTTTGGCCCGCCTACTCGCTCACCGCGCGAGCATTTTGCCGAGCTGACCCGGCCCGGTGCGCCCGAGCAGTGCGTGGCCTTCTTGTTTGGCTCCGAGCGTTTTGGCATGAAAAACGAGGACGTTTACCGCTGCCATGTGGCGCTGTCGATCCCGACCCATCCGCAGTTCGGCTCGCTCAACCTGGGCTCGGCCATTCAGGTGATCGCCTACGACTGGCGGGTGGCTTTGGGTGGCTTTCCGGTGCAGGACGCGGTGCCGCCCACCGACAAGGCCGACGCACAGCAGGTGGCGGGCATGCTCACGCACTGGGAGCAGGCCTTGACCGACATTGGCTTTCTGGACCCAGCCGCGCCCAAAAAGTTGATGCCGCGCCTGAACCAGTTGTTCAACCGGGCTGACCTGAGCCCGGAAGAGATCCACATTCTGCGCGGGGTGGCCAAAGCCATGATTCAAAGCGCTCAATCCAAAAGCCCAGTCAAGCGATAGACTCTGGGCCTATGTTTTCTCGCCTTCGCTCCGACATCCAATGCATCCTTGACCGGGACCCCGCAGCGCGCACTGCCTGGGAGGTGCTGACCTGTTACCCGGGATTGCACGCTTTGGTGCTTCATCGCCGGGCGCACTGGTGCTGGAACCATGGCTTCAAATGGCTGGGGCGCTTTATTTCGCATGTGTCGCGATGGCTCACGGGCATTGAGATCCATCCCGGTGCGCAGATTGGCGAGCGGGTGTTTTTTGACCACGGCATGGGCATCGTGATTGGCGAGACGGCCCAGATTGGCGAGGGTTGCACCATCTACCACGGCGTCACTTTGGGCGGCACATCGCTGTACAAAGGGGCCAAGCGCCACCCCACGCTGGGCTGCGATGTGGTGATCGGCGCGGGGGCCAAGGTGCTGGGTGGTTTTGAAGTGGGTGATGGGGCCAAGGTGGGCTCGAACGCGGTGGTGACCAAGCCAGTGCCGGCCGGTGCCACGGCAGTGGGCAACCCGGCGCGCATCATCCAGGCCGAGCAAGACGCCAAGCGCGAAGAAGCGGCTTCCAAAATGGGTTTCTCGGCCTATGGCGTGACGCAAAACGACGACCCGCTGAGTCAGGCCTTGCGCGGTTTGATCGACAACGCGGCCGGACAAGAGCACCAGATCGCCATGATCTGGCAGGCGCTGGCGCAACTGTGTGCCCAGCAAAAAGTGCCCATGCCCGGTGATGCGGCGACCCGCGAGACCTTCGAGGCGGACAAGTTCAACCAATTGGTGGGTAAGTGATCGCCATTTGACGTTTGCTGTCAGGCTTTTGACCCTGAGATCGAATCTTCAGGGTGTTTCTTGGAACGCAGCAGCCGCGGCCGTCAGCGTTTTGCGGCGTTCGTGCAGGCTGCGCCAACGTTGCTGGGCATCGGGGTCTTGCCCGGTGCTGGCCTGGGTCAGGGCTTCGGTTTCGAGCTGCTTGAGGCGGTCGACCATCAGCAGGGTGAGCAAGCGGCGCAATTCCTGCCGGGCTTCTTGCGGGTCGGGCGGGGTGGCCTCTTCGCTCCCAGCCACGGCATGGAGTTTGTCTTGCGCCATCCAGCGGGTGGCGTCGTCGGCAAAAGGCTGGCCTTGCATGTGCTCGCGCAGGGTGGACCAGCCCAAAGCCCCTTGCTCGTGGAACTGTGATTCGAGCCATGCAAACAGGGGGCCATGCGGCGCGGGCAGGGCGCACAGCATGGCGTTGTCTTCGCCTGCCAGCGTTTCCCACAGCGCCATATTGCCCAGCAGCAGGCGGGCGGCGTGGTCGGCCCTGCTTGCGGGCACGGTGCGCGGGCCGGTGTAGACCGGGGGCTGCTCGCGTTTGTATTTGCTGTTGCCAAACTTGCTGCCCGGCGTCCAGTTGGGGTTTTTGTTTTTCCAGGGGCTGTTGCCGTTGGGCTGCGCAAACGTGTTGGCACTCGACCAGACTGTTGGCTCGCCGTAGTGCGGCTCAAACTGGGGGTAGTCATCATGCCCAGCGCTGGCCGCTTGGCTGAAGGCCGCGTTTGCAGACTGGGGTGCAGCTGTGGCCGCACTGCGTGCCGCGGGCGCAAAGCGTTGGTCGCTGGCCGCTTGTTGGCCCCACAGTTTTTCGAGGCCTGCCGTTTCCAGCTGGATGAGTTGCGCCAGCTCAGACAGCAATTGCTGCTTGAGTGCACCGTCGGGCAGCAGCTGCCAAAGTGGACGAGCCTGGCTTGACAGGCGTGCCCGGCCTTCGGCGGTTTGCAGATCGCAGTCGGCGCTGGCCGCTTCGACCAGAAAGCGTGACAGCGGCATGGCCAACTTGATCTGCACGGCAAACGCCTCTTGGCCAAACTCGCGCACATAGCTGTCGGGGTCGTGTTCGGCAGGCAAAAACAAAAACTTGATGCTGCGCACATCGGTGGCGTAGGGCAGGGCGCCATCGAGCGCTTTGCGGGCGGCGCGGCGGCCTGCGCTGTCGCCGTCAAAGCTGAAGACCACCGAGTCGGTGAATCGGAACAACTTTTGCACATGGTCGGGTGTGCAGGCGGTGCCCAGCGTGGCCACGGCGTTGGAAAAGCCCAGTTGCGCCAGCGCCACCACATCCATATAGCCTTCGGTGACCAGCACGTAGCCCGCGCTGTGCAGAGCTTCGCGTGCTTCGTACAGGCCATACAGTTCGCGGCCTTTGTGGAAGACCGGGGTTTCGGGCGAGTTCAAATACTTGGGGGTGCCAGCGCCGATCACCCGCCCGCCAAAGCCGATGCACTCGCCCTTGATGTTGCGGATCGGGAACATGATGCGATCCCGAAAACGGTCGTAGCGTTTGTCGTCTTCCTCGTTGACGATCACCAGACCCGATTCAGCCAAGAGGGGGTCATCGTATTTGGGGAAGATGCTGGCCAGACTGCGCCAGCCTTCGGGCGCATAGCCCAGGCCAAAGCGCTTGGCAATCTGGCCCGACAGGCCCCGGCCCTTGAGGTAGTCGATGGCGTGCGGCGTGATCTTGAGTTGGTCGCGGTAAGCCTCGCCCGCTTTTTCGAGCACATCGCTCAGGCTGTCTTGTTTGGCCTTGGCAGCGGCGGCGCGGGCGCGGTCTTCGGGCGACTGTTGTTCCTCTGGCACCACCATGCCGGTTTGCTGGGCCAGGTCTTTTACTGCCTCGATGAAGGTCATGCCCGCGTGTTCCATCAAAAAGCCGATGGCGTTACCGTTCTTGCCGCAGCCAAAGCAGTGGAAAAACTGTTTGGTGGGGCTAACGCTGAAGCTGGGGGATTTTTCGCCATGAAAAGGGCACAGGCCCATGAAGTTGGCGCCGCCTTTCTTGAGCTGCACGTATTTGCCCACGATGTCGACCACGTCGACGCGGGACAGCAACTCCTGGATGAAAGACTGGGGGATGGCCATCTGGGTATTTTCGCCGATGTTCGGGCAGGCCTTGGTCTTGCTGTGTCACCACAAGCGCGGCAATCCATGCGTTCTTGGACCCCTGTAGATCGCTTCGTGCCTCGCGATGACGCCGAATCCGTCATTGCGAGCGAAGCGCGGCAATCCATCCGTTCTTGGACCCCTGTAGATCGCTTCGTGCCTCGCGATGACGCGGATCACATCATTGGGAGCGCATTGCCTACAATGAAACCAATAAGTTAGGAGACCCCCATGACCAGCATTTTTGACCAAGATTTGCCCCAAACCCCCGCCAACCACGCGCCGATCTCGCCGCTCAGCTTCATCGAGCGCACGGCCGAGGTCTACCCGACCCGGCTGGCCATCGTGCACGGCGATTTGCGCCAGGACTGGGCCACCACTTACCGCCGCACCTGCCAGCTGGCCAGTGCGCTGGCGCAGGTGGGCATTGGCAAGAACGACACGGTGGCCGTGATGCTGCCCAACACGCCGCCCATGGTGGAGGCGCACTTCGGCATCCCCATGGCCGGGGCGGTGCTCAACGCCCTCAACACCCGGCTGGACCCGGAGACCGTGGCCTTCATGCTGGACCACGGCGAGGCCAAGGCGGTGATCGTGGACCCGGAGTTTGCGGGCGTGATGAAAAAAGCCCTGGCGCTGCGCCAATCCACCCGGCCTTTGCTGGTGATCGATGTGGAGGACGCGCTGTACACAGGCCCCACCGAAAAGCTGGGCTCGGTGACTTACGAAGACTTTGTGGCCAGTGGCGACGCCGACTTTGCCTGGAGCTTGCCCGGCAACGAATGGGACGCGATTGCACTGAACTACACCAGCGGCACCACCGGTAACCCCAAGGGCGTGGTCTACCACCACCGGGGCGCGGCGACGAACGCGATCTCGAACATTCTGGAATGGGACATGCCCAAGCACGCGGTCTACATGTGGACGCTGCCCATGTTCCATTGCAACGGCTGGTGCTTTCCGTGGACGGTGGCGGCGCGTGCGGGCGTGAACGTGTGCTTGCGCAAGGTAGACGCACAGGCCATGTTCGACGCCATGCGCGACCACGGCGTCACGCATTACTGCGGCGCCCCCATCGTGCATGGCCTGCTGGTCAACGCACCGCAGGCCATGAAAGCAGGGGTGCCCGCAGGCATCCAAGCCATGGTGGCGGGCGCAGCGCCCCCGGCCTCGATGATCGAGGGCATGGAGCAAATGGGTTTTGACTTGACCCATGTGTACGGCCTGACCGAGGTGTATGGACCGGCCACCGTTTGCCCCAAGCACCCCGAGTGGGATGCGCTGGACATCGGCGATCGCGCCAAGCTGAATGCCCGCCAAGGCGTGCGTTACCACCTGCAGCGCGATGTGCGCGTGCTCAACCCCGAAACCATGCAGCCCGTCCCACAAGATGGCGAAACCATGGGCGAGATCATGTTCAAGGGCAACATCACCATGAAGGGTTACTTGAAAAACCCCAAGGCCACACAAGAAGCTTTTGCGGGCGGCTGGTTCCACAGCGGTGACTTGGCGGTGCAATACCCTGATGGCTACTTCAAGATCAAGGACCGCAGCAAAGACATCATCATCTCGGGCGGCGAAAACATTTCATCGATCGAGGTGGAAGACGTGCTGTACCGCCACCCTGCGGTGCTGGCCGCCGCCGTGGTCGCCAAGCCCGATGCCCGCTGGGGTGAGACGCCCTGCGCCTTTGTGGAGCTCAAAGCCGATGCCCAAGCCACAGCCGAGCAGATCGTGGCGCATTGCAAGCAGCATTTGGCGGGTTTCAAGGTGCCGCGTGCCGTGGTGTTTGGGGAGTTGCCCAAAACCAGCACGGGCAAGATTCAGAAATTTGAATTGCGCAAGCAGGCGGGATCGGCTGCGGCGATTGACGTGTGAGCGATTCGCGCTAAGGGTTTAACGCTCAACGCTCAACGCTCAGGCGATGTCAAACGCGTGTGTGGCAAAACAGCCCGCACGCCGGTCGGCAAAGTAGTGCTCCAGGGTTTCTTTGACGGTGCGAAAGGCCAATTCGTCCCAGGGAATTTCGTTTTCTTTAAACAGCCGCGCTTCCATGGTTTCATGGCCGGGGTCGAACACATCGCTGGTCAGGCGGGCGCGGTAATACAGGTGCACCTGGCCGACACGCGGCACGCTCATCACGGTGAGCAGGTCTTCCATGATGAATTGGGCCCCGGCTTCTTCGGAGGTCTCGCGGGCCGCGCCTTGTGATGTGGATTCGCCCAGTTCCATGAAGCCTGCAGGCAAGGTCCATTTGCCCTTGCGTGGCTCGATGTTGCGCTTGCACAGCAGCACCTGGTCTCCCCAGTGGGGCACGGTGCCCACCACGTTCAGGGGGTTTTCGTAGTGCACCGTGTGGCAGGCGGTGCAAATGGCACGCTGCTTGGTGTCGCCGTCGTCGGGCAAACGGTAAGCCACCGATGCGCCGCACTGGCGGCAATGTCGAATGGCTTCTCGTGTGTGCATGGTCAAGCAAAAATTTTCAAAGCCACAAGTGTAATGCTTGGGAAGAAAACAACGGCTGTGATGCGCAGAAGGTCTGAAATCAGGAAGGGCACGATGTATTTGAAGGTTTCTTTCATCGGCACGTCCTTGGCCATGTTGCTGATGATAAAGACGTTCATGCCCACGGGCGGTGTGATCAGGCCAATTTCAACCACCATCAAAGCCAGAATGCCGAACCAAATGGCTTTGGACTCGTTGTCCAGTCCCCAAATGTCTATGCCCATGATGATGGGGAAAAACATGGGCACGGTGAGCAAAATCATGGACAAGCTGTCCATGATGCAGCCCAGCAACAAGTAGATGGCGATGATGGTAAAAACCACCATCAAGGGGTGCAAGTTCAAGCCCACCACCCATTTGGCCAATTCGGTGTTGACCTGGGTCAAAGCCAAGAACACGTTCAACACATCGGCCCCAAGCAAGATCAGAAAGATCATGCCCGTGGCACCTGCTGCTCCATACATGCACTCCAGAAATCCTTTTCCCTTCAGGCCACCCGACGTCCAGGCCACAAAGCCGGTGGCAATGGTGCCGATGGATGCGGCTTCGGTGGGCGTGAAAAGTCCGCCGTAAATGCCACCAATCACGACCGCAAAAATCAGCAAAACGGGCCAGGTCTCAGCCAAGGCTTGCAGTCGCTTGGCCCAGGTGAAGCGATCACCGCGGGGGGCTTCTTGAGGACGCAAGTGGGCAATGATGCCAATGACCACCATGTAACCAATGGCGGCGATGATGCCCGGAATGAAGGCCGCCAAAAACAGCTTGGCAATATTTTGCTCGGTGATGATGGCGTAAATCACCAAGGGTACAGAAGGTGGAATCAGAATGCCCAAAGTGCCACCCGCTGCAATCACGGCCGTAGAGAGGCGAGGTGAGTATTTGTGCGCTTTGAGTTCGGGCAGCGCAACTTGGCCCATGGTGGCCGCAGTGGCCAATGAAGATCCACAAATGGCACCGAATCCCGCACATGAAGTCACCGCCGCCATCGCCATGCCGCCGCGCCAGTGACCGATCATGGCATTGCCCGCTTTGAACAGCGCTTTGGACAAGCCGCCATGTGTGGCAAATTGACCCATCAGTAAAAACAAGGGAACAACGGACAAGTCATAGACTGAAAAGCGGGTGTATGGTGCTGACTTGAAATAATTCAGCAAGGGATCCAATCCAGACAGCGCCACATAACCTGCAGAGCCTGCCAACAACATGGCAACTCCAATGTGTACCCTCATGGCAAGCAAAACAATCAGCCCCACAAAAACGAGGCTGCCAAGCTCAATGCCGGTCATGACTGGATCTTTCTAAAGTTGGCACCGGCGGCGTAGATCGCACTGGCACAAAGCAGAGCAAAAGAGGGAACCATGGGGGCATAACTCCACCAGGTTGGGATGTCCAGAAGCATGGAAGCTTCCTTGGAGCTTTTGAGTTCCCAAAGACCTGTCCAGATGCGCCAAGTGATGACCGCGGAGAATATGGCCAAAGTCAGGTTGGCGAGCAAGTCCAGCCAAGCGTTGAGTTTGGGGCTGGCGTTCGCGGTGAAAAAGTCTACGATCACATGCCCACGTATCCAGTGGGTGTAGGGCAAGCTCATACTGACTGCCACTGCACAAAGCGCCTGCACCAGCTCGTAATCGCCGACGATGGGGTTGCTGAAAAAGGTTCGACCCACAATGCTGGCGATGGACATGGCGGCCATTGCTGTGAGCACCAGTCCAGCGCAGATGGCTAAGAATTTGCAAACCCACTCGATGACCTTGCCAGCAGGTCCTCTGGCATGTGAGGTGTCTGTGACATGGAGTTCAGCCACGGTCGTTCCTTGGAAGATTGAAAGGCAATATATTTATGGGCGAAAAAAGGGCGGAGAAACTCCGCCCCTTTTTGATTTTGGTTGATGGTTACTTGGTGTATTGCTTGATCAAGGCACTGGCACCATCGAGCATGGCTTTGCCGTCCATGCCCTTAGCGGTCATCTCTTTGACCCAAGCATCGTCCAGGGAGTCGGTGGCTTTTTTCCACTTTTCCAGTTCTGCCTTTGGAATCACGGTGATCTTCTGATTTTTGGCATCCAGAAATACTTGCTTGCTGGGGGTATCTTGGCCCGCTTGGGTTTTACCCAAGAATGCGGAGAATTCGCGACCGGAATTTTTGTCAATGACCGCTTTCAAATCAGCGGGCAAGGACTCGTACTTAGCCTTGTTCATGGGTACTATAAACACCGTGGTGTAAAGGGCGTTGTAGGAGCGGTCTGTTTCTGCTGTGAAGTTGGTCAGCTCTTGAACTTTCAAGCCTGGAGCCACTTCGTAAGGGATCACTGCGCCGTCGATCACGCCTTTGGACAAGGCCTCGGTCACTTGCGGTACGGGCATGGCCACAGGGGTTGCGCCCATCATGGCGACCATTTTGTTGACTTGGCGAGTAGGTGCGCGGACCTTCAGGCCTTTCAGGTCGGCCATGGTGGTTACTGCTTTGCTCTTGGTGTAAATGTTGCCTGGTCCATGCACGTGAACAGCCAACATCTTGACATCCTTCATGTCCTCGGCAGCAAATTTCTGGGCGTAATCCCAAGCGGCGCGGCTGGTGGCCTCGGCATTCGTCATCATGAATGGCAATTCGAACACTTCCAGCTTTTGCAGCTTTGCGGTGTAGGCCTGCAAAGTCCAGGCGACATCGACCACGCCATCGCGGGTTTGGTCAAACAACTGAACCGGGGTGCCGCCCAACTGCATGGCCGGGAATATCTGGCACTGCAGGCGGTTGTTGGAGTCGCGTGCGATGTTCTTGCACCAGTCGCCCAGCATGGTGGTGTGCTGGATGGACTGTGGTCCTAAAAAGTGGTGCACCTTCAAAGTGATGGTTTGGGCGTGGACGCCAAAACCAACGGCCATCAGGCCTGCGGCCAAGGCCGTTTGTTGCAGGAATTTTTTCATCGGTTGGTCTCCAACAGGGTTAAAAGAATTGATCATAAACCAACCGCTCGGTCGGTTAATTAAATTGAACACATCAGATACGCTCAATCAAAAGCGAAGAGGGTGTTTGAGTGCTTGAAATATGAATTATGTTGCATATTTTCCAGGGATTTATTGGGGTTAACCCTGTTTCTCCATCCTGTTGAGAATTTTTATTCATAGGGAAAACGCCTTTGGCGCGATTCGGCAATCAGCGCATTTCCCAGCTTTTTTTACACGATTTGGACGTGCAGGCTGCCCAAGCCCGCCACTTGACCCACCATGGTGTCACCGGCCACCACGGCGGCCACGCCTTCGGGCGTGCCGGTGTAAATCAGGTCGCCGGGCTGCAGTTCCCAGGCGGCGGACAGGTGTTCGATGGTTTCGGCCACGTTCCAGATGAGTTTGGCCACATTGCTGCGCTGACGGTCTGCACCGTTGACCTGCAGGCTGATCTCGGCGTTGTTCACATCACCGGCTTGCGCGATGGGCGTGATCGGGCCAATCGGCGCTGAATGGTCGAAGGCTTTGCCGATGCACCAGGGGCGGCCTTGCTTTTTCATCTCGTTTTGCAGGTCTCGGCGTGTCATGTCCAAGCCCACCGCGTAACCATAGATGTGCTTGGCCGCATCGGCGGCCGAGATGTTGCGCCCGCCTTGGCCTATGGCCACCACGAGTTCGATCTCGTGGTGCAGGTTGTGCGTGAGGCTGGGGTAGGGCATGGTGCCGGTCTGGCCGGCTTCGACCACCACCAGGCTGTCGGCGGGTTTGAGGAAAAAGAAAGGCGGCTCGCGCCCGGTGAAGCCCATCTCTTTGGCATGCTCTTCATAATTGCGGCCCACGCAGTAAATGCGGTGCACCGGAAATCGTTCGGGTTGGCCGAGCACAGGCACCGAGACCACGGGCATGGGTGAAAATACAAAACTCATGGGTCGCTTTCTCAATAATTGAAAATCAGATGGTAAACGGAAACTCTGGGCTCGGGCACCTGGGCAATCCCCGCAACACGTCACGCACATGATCAAAAGCATCGACCTGCAAACCACACCGGGTCACCTGATACGCCGGGCCCAACAAATTGCGGTGGCCATTTTTGCCGAGCAATTGGCCAGTGCCGACATCACGCCCGTTCAATTTGCCATCTTGAATGCCTTGCTGGGCAGCCCCGGCATCGACCAGGTGAGCCTGGCCAAGCGGGTGGCCTTTGACCCGGCGACTTCGGGCTCGGTGATTGGGCGGCTGGAGGCCAAGGGCTGGGTGGTGCGCGAGGCCGACCCGACCGACCGCAGGCGCAAGCTGCTGGTGGTTACCCCGCAAGCTGTGCAGGCCTTGGCCGACATCCAGTCCGATGTGGCCCGGGTGCAAGAAAAAATCCTGAGTCCGCTGACGCCGCAAGAGCAAAGCCAGTTTGTGCATTTGCTCTCGCTTCTGGTCAAAGGCCATCAAAGCAGTTGATGCAGGCCTTCAGATGGCCTCTGGCTTGGCTCAGGCCGAGGTGTAGCTCAGCTCAAAGTGCTCCACATGCGGGGGCGCGGCAAAGAAGGGACCCACAATGGCACGCCATTCGGTAAAAAGCGGTGACTGACGAAAGCCCACTGTGTGGTCCTCCAGGGTGTCCCAGAATATCTGCAACACAAAGCGCTCGGGGGTCTCGATGCAGCGGTTGACCTTGGCTCCCCGAAAGCCCTTGGCCTTGGAGGCCACGGTGTTCAGGCCCAGCTCAATGGCTTGTTCAAAAGCGGCTTGTTGGCCAGGTTGGATGCGGATGTCGGCGAGTTCGAGGATCATGGCGAGTTCCCAAGGGTCTGATGAAAAAACCAAACGATAACCGACTCTGGGTCCATTTCGTATCACCTGGATACCAATCGCGGCGCACGTGATCTGTTTGCGTTGGAGACGGCTCTGTGCGAGAAGGCGTCACTCAGGACGAGGTCATCAGCCCCATCAGGCTTTGGGCCAGCGAGGCGCAAGCGTCGGCGGTGAAATGCCCCGATTGCATGCGCGATACCACTTCGCCCGGGCTCAGGCACAAAAATTCCTGCACTTCGCCATCGGCATTGATGGGGGTCTCCTGCTCAGACAGGTGCAGTGTGTACACCAGCAATTGCTCGTCATGCCAGCCTTGGGGCTCAAGCCTTTGTGTGCGGATCACCCCAGACCCCTGCAAGCGGGCAGGATCGCTCAAGTGCAGGCCGGACTCTTCGGTCAGTTCGCGCACCGCCGTGGCCAAAGGGGATTCTCCGGCCGTTAAACCTCCCGCAGCCAAGTTGTCCAGCAGCCCCGGGTCGGTGGCTTTGTGGTCAGCACGGCGCCCGCACCACAAGTCGCCTTGTGGCAAAAAGCCATGTATGTGCACCGCATGGCTCATCAGGCCCAGGTGCCTGAAACCTGCCCGCTCCACACACAAAAAAGGGGGCACGTCCAAAGCCGGTGGCCAGGCGGGTGTGTCTGCCCACCACGCAAAAAACTCACCACGCCAACCGATCAAGCGACCTTGGGCCGCTTGCTGTTCTAAAAAAACCTGCAGCGTTCGGCTCCGCTGCAAAGCTTGGTCTGCGGCTGTTTGCCAGAGCAATCGGCCCTGCACGAGGGTGCAGCCCGGCAGCAAAGCCACCATTTCTTGGGCGCGTTCGGGTGAGACCCAACCCATCTCGACGCCATCACACGACCACCGAAAGCCACCGGATGGCAGCGCTTGTTGGGCTTTCAATTGCTCAGCCAGCCAAGCTTGTTGCGAAACGTCAAGGCGCGACCAAAACGCTTGACCAAAATTCAGGGCTTGGCGCATTGAGCTCACCACGCTCAGGTCGAAGTCAGCAGACAAACCTGTCTGACCGCAGGCATTTTGAAAAGTTGCACACCGCGCATCACTGTGGGCGTTGCAGCTGTGCAAGTCGTTGGTGAAAATGTATACATCTATGAAATTTTACAAACGGCCTGTGAAGCTTTCATGAAGACCAAAAATCGTTGTGCCAAGGCACCAGTTTGTCATCTTTTTGACACGCGCTGAGTCCAAAGTCACACCATGCAAAAAATGCTCAACTCCATCTTGGCGCTTTACCAGCAAGGCGGTGACTTGGTCTATGCAGGCGAGCCGGTCACCCAGCTGATGCACGCTTGGCAGTGCGGAAGGCTGGCTGAAAAATCAGGTGCCTCTGTGGCTTTGCAGCTGGCCAGTTGGTTGCACGATGTGGGTCATTTGTGGGTGAATTTGGAAGGCACCCCAACGCTTCGTGGACAAAACGATGCGCACGAAAAAATCGGTGCTGAGGTCCTGTTGCCAGTGTTTGGACCAGCCGTCTCTGAGCCTGTGCGTTTGCATGTGCAAGCCAAGCGCTATTTGGTCAGCACTCGTGAAAGCTATGCCCGCAAGCTCTCCCCTGACTCGGTGCGGAGTCTGCACTTGCAGGGCGGCCCCATGGCCCAGCAGGAATGCGCAGCATTTGAAGCAGAGCCTTATTTTGCAGATGCTGTGAAACTGCGCGTTTGGGATGATTTGGGCAAAAAGTCAGCTTGGTTTGATGACTCACGGCATGACGCGCTGGACCACTTGACGCAGTTGATGTATCTGGTGGCGCGAGAGAAAGTCATTCAAATTTAACAAAAAAGTCATGGTGTTGACATTCGATGGGTGGACCATTCGGTACATGAAGAATCAGGAGATGAAGTCATGAAAGAGCTACCGAACCCCACCCTTCCGCTGTCCCCTGTTCAGCTGCCCAGGGGGTCACTTCATCCGGGGTCCGCTCTCACCGGTTTGGATTTTTTGCCGCGGCGTGTGCAAAGCACCATTGAGGTCAGCTGGGCGCAGCATCAAGACGAAGTTCGGGAAGCGCAGCAACTGAGGCACCAAGTGTTTGCCACCGAGTTGGGGGCACGTTTGCCTAAAACGGTGCCTGGCCACGACATCGATTTGTTTGACGATTACTGCGAACACCTTCTGGTGCGTGACAGTGCCTCTGGTCAAGTCATTGGCACCTACCGGGTTCTCACCCCTGCGCAGGCCAAACGGGCGGGCAGCACCTACAGTGACACCGAATTTGACCTCACACGTTTGCGTGATTTGCGCGGCCGCATGGTGGAGTTGGGCCGCAGCTGCGTGCACGCAGACCATCGCCATGGCGGTGTCATCATGGCTTTGTGGGGTGCTTTGTTCGAATTCATGGACCGCAACCGCTTGGACACCATGATTGGCTGCGCCAGCATTCCCATGCTGCACAACGGTCTGGTGACGGGTGATGTGGCCGCCAGCATTTGGCACCAGCTGCGCCAAACCCATCTGGCCGATATCCAGTTCCATGTGCGTCCTCGTTTGCCTTTGCCGGTGGAAGAATTGGACTCTTCATTACCCATTGAGCCACCTGCGCTCATCAAAGGTTATTTGCGTCTGGGTGCCAAGGTTTTGGGGGCGCCTGCTTGGGATCCGGATTTCAATACCGCCGATCTGCCCATGATGATGCGCACAGCCGACTTACCACAGCGATACCGCAAGCACTTCTCCATGGGGGCATCATGAAGTCAGTCATCCATCCTTCTCCTGCAAGCGCGTTCTTTGAATCCTCGTTTGCCGGGTCCCATAACCGTTTGCACCCTGCCTTGCCTGACTTACCCCGTCAGCAGACTCAAGGCCCTGAGGAGCCAGATGATGACCATTCGCCCGCAGATCGCCCCAGACTGCGGGCTGTTTTCATTTCGGACCTGCACATTGGCACGCCGGGCTTTCAGGCCGAAGCCCTGCTTGATTTCTTGAAGCATCACCCCAGCGATGTGTTGTATTTGGTCGGTGACATCGTGGATGGGTGGCAATTGCGCAGGCGATGGTTCTGGCCGCAGAGCCACAACGATGTGGTGCAGAAGTTGTTACGCCGGGCACGTAAAGGCTGTCGGGTCATTTATGTGCCCGGCAATCACGACGAGTTCGCACGTCATTTTGTGGGCCATGCGTTTGGGGGTGTCGAGGTGCTGCACGACACGGTCCACACCACAGCCCAAGGCCTCAAGTTGTGGGTGGTGCATGGTGACCATTTTGATGGCGTGATTCAATATGCCAAGTGGTTGGCTTATGTCGGCGATTGGCTGTATGAGCTGACTTTGCGGATGAACCGGCACCTCAACAGCTACAGGGCTCGGCTGGGTTTGGGTTATTGGTCTTTATCAGCGTACCTCAAACTCAAAGTCAAAAAAGCGGTCAACTTCATCAGTGACTTTGAGGTGGCTGTGGCGCAAGAGGCCAAGCGCCGAGGCTTTGATGGGGTGGTGTGCGGTCACATTCACCATGCCGAAATTCGTGATGTGAACGGTACCTTGTACTGCAACGATGGTGATTGGGTCGAGAGCCGAACCGCGTTGGTCGAGCACGCTGATGGTCGTTTGGAAATCATCCACTGGGGTGCTCAGGCGGTGGTCATCAATGCCCTGCCTGCTCAAGCGGTCACCGCATGAATGAAAGCTGACTCGTTTTGGGGTGTCGTGGTTTCCAGGTTAAGACAAAATCACCCCGAGCATTCACGAAATTGTCATCGAACTGTCGCGTAACTTACCTAAAATCATTGTAAAGAAACCACAGATGTGCAATGACCACCACACTTTCACAAAACAAAACGGCAGGGTCCTCTTCTGAGTTATTGGACCGTGACCTGAGTATTTTGGCATTCAATGAGCGGGTGCTCGATTGGGCGCACCGACCCGAAGTCCCCGTTCTCGAGCGCTTGCGCTATCTGTGCATCGTGTCGTCCAACTTGGATGAGTTCTTTGAAGTACGGGCTGAGCCGCATGTGATGGGCAGCTTGCAGGAGATCAAGTCCGGTCAATACACGCCTGACAGTCTGTCGGCCATCGCTGACAAAACCAACGCCATGGTGGCGCGACAATACGCGCTGTACAACGACGATTTACTGCCCACATTGCAGCGCCAAGGCTACCGGTTGTTGTCGCACGGCGAGCGCAATGCTGAGCAGCGCCGATGGGTGCGCAGTTTTTTCCAACGAGAGGTCCAACCCTTGTTGGTGCCTGTGGGCTTGGACCCGGCGCACCCTTTCCCCAAAGTGGCCAACAAATCGCTCAACTTCATCGTGCAGTTGTCGGGCAAAGATGCTTTTGGCCGAGCCAATGAAATCGCCATCGTCAAGGTGCCGCGTGTGTTGCCTCGGGTGATTGCCTTGCCGGATCGGGTTTGTGAAGGCACCAAGGCTTTTGTGCTTTTGTCCAGCGTGATCCGAGCGCACTTGGCCGAGTTGTTTCCCGGTCGGGAAGTGGGTCAGTTTTCTCAGTTTCGGGTCACGCGCCATTCGGATCTGGCGGTCGACGAAGACGAGATCGCCAATTTGCGCATGGCCCTGCGCCAAGGTCTGCAGCACCGCCACTATGGCCAGGCGGTTCGATTGGAGGTGTCTTCCAATTGCGCCCCCCAATTGGCGGAGTTTTTACGCAAAGAGTTTCGGCTGCCCGAAGCTTCCGTTTTCCGGGTCAATGGTCCGGTGAACCTGGTGCGCTTGATGCAACTCATTGACCTGGTGCCTGCGCCGGAGTTGCTCTTTCCGCCCTTCAAAGCCAGCTTCCCGGTGCAACTGCCACAACACGGCTCGGTGTTCAACCGGCTCAAAGAGGGCGACGTGGTGATCCACCAGCCCTTTGAAACCTTTGATGGCGTATTGGCTTTTTTGCGTGAGGCCGTGATGGACCCGAATGTGCTGGCCATCAAACAAACCATTTACCGCGCGGGCAGTGACACCACCATGATGGACTTGTTGCGCGAAGCGGTGCGCCGTGGCAAAGAGGTCACGGCTGTGGTTGAGCTCAAGGCCCGTTTTGACGAAGAGGCCAACATCAACTGGGCCGAGCAACTCGAATCGATCGGTGCGCAAGTGGTTTACGGCATTGTGGGCCTGAAAACACACGCCAAAATGCTGCTGGTCACCCGCCGTGAAGGCCGTGTATTGCGTCGATATGGCCATCTGTCCACGGGCAACTACAACCGCCGCACTGCTGCTTTGTACACCGACATCAGCTACCTCACGGCCGATCCTGAAATCACCAGTGATATGGACCAGTTGTTTGGGCATTTGGCCAGTCAAAGCCGCTTGCCCAAAATGAAACGTTTGTTGGTCGCACCCTTCCATTTGCATGCCCACATGATGACCCTCATTGAGGCTGTGGGCAGCGCCGCCGCGCGAGGTGCTCCCGGTCGCATCGTCATCAAGATGAATGCCTTGACCGACATCCCGTTGGTGCAAGCCTTGTTGGCGGCAGGGCAAAAAGGCGCCAAGATTGATTTGATCGTTCGTGGGGCTTGCGTACTGCCTGCCGCTGTGGCCGGCGTGAGCGACAACATCCGGGTGCGCTCGGTGATCGGGCGCTTTTTGGAACACTCGCGGGTGTTCTATTTTTGCGCTGACCAAGTTGAGTCCTTGTATTTGTCGAGTGCTGACTGGATGAGCCGCAACATGACGCGCCGCATCGAACTGGCTTGGCCCGTGACCGACCCACTGCTGCGCCAGCGCATCATTGACGAATGCCTGATTGCTTACCTCCACGATGGGCGTGATGCTTGGGATCTGGCGCCGGACGGCCAGTACCACCGCGTGGGCCTGACGGCACCCGGGCCTGGTGCTCAGCAAGCGCTGATGCAGCGCTACGACGCAACCCCAGGAAGAGGGTAAGTGCCATGGACTTGATCTTGTGGCGGCACGCCGAAGCCCATGAGGCTGAGCCCGGAGAAGACGACCTGCAGCGTGCCTTGACGCCACGAGGTCGCAAACAGGCTGAGCGCATGGCCGCCTGGCTTGACATCCAACTGCCCCAAGGTACCCGGTTGCTCAGCAGTCCAGCCATTCGGGCAGAGCAAACTGTGCGGGCCTTGAACCGAAAATACAAAGTGCGAGACGCGCTCTCGCCAGGTGCCAGTGTGGAAGATGTACTCGACACTTCAGGTTGGCCAGAAGCACGTTACCCGGTCTTGCTGGTGGGTCACCAACCGGCATTGGGCGGTTTGGTGGCGAAATTGTTGGGCATGCCTGAGCCCGCATGCGCCATCCGCAAAGGCGCGGTGTGGTGGTTGCGCCACCGCATTCGCGAAGCTCAGGCGCAAACCGTGCTGCTGGCTGTGACCTGCCCCGACCGCTTGTGAGCTGCGCGAACGACAGCACATTCAGTCTTTGGCAGGTCGACCGGTTTTGATGGTGGGAACGTTGGCCATGGCTTTCTTGAACCCGGTGTCGGTCATGCCAAACAAGGCCTGCAGGCCGGCTCGGATGAGTTCGCTTTTCTTGACGGCAACGCCCAAAGCCATGGCACGTTTTTTCATCTCGGTGATTTGAAGCAACTCGGTCTTGGGCAGGGTGAAGCTGTCGCGCACAACTTTGACTTTTTTCTCTTTCAAGACCTTGGCAGGAGCCGGCGATTTTTTCTTGTCCAAAGTTTTGGTTTGGACTGCTTTGGCCGGGGGCGTCTTGGCTTTGGCGGGTGTTACAGGCGCTTTGACTGCCGTTTCAGTGGCTTTCACCGTTTTGTTTTTAGGCGCTGATTTGGCGCTTGGACTGCGTGCTTTCACGGGAGCCTGGGTGGCGTGCGCTGCCTTTGTGGCTGCCTTGGCCGCAGGTTTGGCTGCAGATGGATCGGTTTTCACTGGGGCCGAAGCGTCACTGCTGGTCGCTGAAGAGATGGTTGTATCGTTCATGGAAAATCAACTTTCAAAAAATTAACGGTGCATACAGTTTATACCGTTGATTTTCCAGGGGCAAGATATGACGGCTAAAAATCAGGGAAATTCAGTTCACGGTCACTTGAAAGATCCAATCGGTTTTTTGCCAAGCATTCTTCTCTTCACGCAGCAAATGGGCCGATTGCGGCCAGAGTTCCGCCCAATCGCTTTCCATGTTCAGGGTGGCCACACGCCTTTCAGCATCGCATTGGACATGCAGGCCAGACAAATCAGGTTCGCGCCGGGCATGGCACAAGATGACCGCCAAACGCAGCGCCATGAGCTGTTGCACAAACCGGGTGTTTTGCAGTTCGGCATCGAGCTTGCGCAGCTTGCCACGGTGGCCAAGCACCAGTTGGCTCAAGCGGTGTAACTCATCCAGGGTGAAGCCGGGCAGATCGGTGTTGTCGAGGATGTAGGCACCATGTTTGTGGTAATCGCTGTGCGAGATGCGCATGCCAGACTCATGCAGTTGGCAGGCCCAATGCAGTTTTTGCAAATGGCGTTGTCGCTCGCTTTGGGACACGTCAGATTTTCCCGATGCGATCATGGCTTGCAGCAAGCCTTGGGCTGTTCGGGAAACACGCTCAGCTTGTTGCTCATCCGTGCCAAAGCGCTGCGCCAACCAACTGACCATGGACGAGCGCACATCCTGAGGTGACTCGCGGTCGATCAGGTCGAACAGCGCACCGTGCCTTAAGGCCCCCTGGGCGGCATGCATCTCATCGATTTGCAGCAGATCAAACAAAGCTTGCAACACGGCCAAGCCGCCCCCGATCACCGGTTTACGTTCTTCTTTGACGCCGTCTAGCCGAAGATTGTCGGGTTTTTGTGCCTTGAGCAAGCGCTCCTTGAGCCAATTCAAGCCATCCCGCGTGACACGCCCTTCGGGCCATCCGGCTTGGGTCAAAACGTCGGACACCGCGCCCACCGTGCCCGATGAGCCATAACAGGTGTCCCAGTGTTGGCGATTGAACAGAATGTGGGCTTCGTCGAGCACGGCCAGGGCTCCAATCTCGGCGGCCTTGAAGGCTTGAGGCGTCCATAAGCCATCAGGGAAATATTTCATGGACCAGCCCACGCTGCCCACGCGGTAGGACTCGAGTGTGTTGGCGGTTTCGTGTTGTCCCAAAATCATTTCGGTTGACCGCCCGCCGATGTCCACCACCAAACGGCGCTCGTCTGACTGTGGCAGCAGGTGCGAGACCCCCAGATAAATCAAGCGGGCCTCTTCGCGCCCGGCAATCACCTCGATCGGAAAGCCCAGAATCTCTTTGGCTTTGGCCAAAAACACCTCGCGGTTGCGGGCTTCGCGCAGGGTTTGGGTGGCCACGGCCCGCACTTGATGGGGCTCGAAACCGGCTATCCGTTCGCCAAATCGGGCCAAGCACTCCCAGCCGCGGGCCATGGCGTCTTCACTCAGGTTGCGCTCACTGTCTAAGCCATTGCCTTGACGCACGGTCTCTTTGATGTACTCCACGCGCCGCAACTGGCCCGCATCCATTTGTCCGATTTCAAGGCGAAAACTGTTAGAGCCCAGATCGACGGCGGCGTAGAGGGAATGGGTCTGCATGGCGTGGGAAGCGGAAGCGAACAGGCAAAGTGATGATTATGTGACCGGATTGTGAAATTCAAATGACATCTGTGCTCGATTTGTTGGGCGGGCTGGGTGGCGTGGAGCGCTTAGGCCGGGGTCTGATCGGTTTGGGTCGGCGCCCAACGGTTGATCAAAGCCACCAGCGACAGCATCACAGGCACCTCGACCAAGACGCCCACCACGGTGGCCAAGGCCGCACCCGAGTTCAGACCAAAAAGCGAGATGGCCACGGCCACGGCCAATTCGAAAAAATTGGAGGTGCCGATCAGGCAAGCGGGGCCAGTCACGTTGTGGGGCAATTGGAGCCAACGAGCGCCCCACCAAGCGATAAAGAAAATGCCATAAGTCTGCAGCACCAAGGGCACGGCAATCATGGCAATGACGAGCGGTTTGTCCACGATTGTGGTCGCTTGAAAGCCAAACAACAAGACCACTGTGGCGATCAAGCCTGTGACCGACCATGGCTTGAGTTGGGCCATGCGGCGTTGCAAGTGTTCATGGCCACGAGCCAGCCACAGTCGGCGGCACAACATGCCCGCTGACAACGGCAGCACCACATAAAGTGCGGTGGACAACAACAAGGTTTCCCAAGGCACCGTCACATCGGTCACACCCAGCAAAAATGCAGCAATGGGCGCAAAAGCCACGACCATGATGAGGTCGTTGACCGAGACTTGCACCAAGGTGTAGTTGGCATCACCCTTGACCAGTTGGCTCCACACAAACACCATTGCTGTACACGGGGCAACACCCAGCAAGATCATGCCAGCGATGTATTCTTGGGCCGATTGCGGATCGACCCAGGGCGCAAACAGGTATTGGAAAAACAGCACACCCAGTGCGGCCATGGTGAAGGGCTTGATGAGCCAGTTGACCACCAGCGTGAGCAGAAGGCCTTGCGGCTTTTGGCCCACGTCTTTCACCGCATTCCAGTCGATCTGCACCATCATCGGGAAAATCATCACCCAGATGAACACCGCCACCACCAGGTTGACGTGTGCAAATTCAAGTCCGGCTAAGGTCTGAAACAAGCTGGGCACCAGCAGGCCCAAGCCCAATCCGGCCGCCATGCCCAAAGCCACCCAAATCGACAAAAAGCGTTCAAAAAATCCCATGTCGTGTGGTCACTTCAAGCGTTGTGGTTATAGGCTGGCAGATTTTTTTAAGACGGGTTCAAGAACGGCCGATCTGATCGAGCTCTTTCTTCAAGGCCAGCCGATCGAGCTTGTCGATGGGCAGGCTCAGCAAAATCGAGATGCGCCGGTGCAGCTTCATGAAAGCATCCCAAAAAGCTTGGGCTTTTTCGGCGTCGGTGGTGCCGATGTGGCCAGGGTCTTCCACACCCCAGTGCGCGGTCATGGGCTGACCTGGCCAAACGGGGCAGACCTCGCCCGCCGCGTTGTCGCACACGGTGATCACGAAGTCCATGGTGGGCGCATCGGGGGCTGCAAATTCGGACCAGCTTTTACTGCGCAAGCCTTCGGTGCTCAGTTGATTGCGCTCAAGGCAGTTCAAAGCATGCGCATTGACATGACCGGCCGGACGGCTGCCAGCGCTGTAGGCCATAAAGCGATTCGGACCCAAGTGGTTCATGATGGCCTCGGCCATGATGCTGCGCGAGGAATTGCCGGTGCAAATGAAGAGGATGTTGTGTGTGGCCACAGGTGTTTCTCCGTTCAAAAAATGGGATTCAGCATCGGCTGGGTTCGCAAGCCAGATTGAGCGCGTCGCCGCAGGGCACACCCTGGCAGCAGTGCGCTGTCAAAAAGTCCATCAGGCTTTGCATGGCGCCAAGGTCGGCGCGGTAGCGCAAAAAGCGGCCCTCGCGCTGCACACTGACCAAGGCGGCGTGGTGCAGTTCTTTGAGGTGAAACGACAGCGTGTTGGCCGGAATGTCGAGCGCTGCAGACAGCTGCCCAGGCTGAATGCCCTCGGGCCCCGCGCCCACGATGGCGCGAAACACCTTCAGGCGCGAGCTTTGCGCCAAAGCCGCCAAGGCCTTGACGGCAACCCCTTCGTCCATGACATTGAAAAGTGAGACGGGGTTCATGGTGTGGCCTTTTCTGCAGGGGTGTGGGTGAGCAAACCCATGGGCAAACGCAGCGTGGCCAGCCAGCACAAGAGCAGCATCAGCGCCGAGCCCAAGAGTGCGTACATCAACCCACCCCATTGGTAGAGCAGGCCCGACAGCAGCGTGCCCATGAAGCGGCCCAGCGCATTGGCCGCGTAATAAAAGCCCACGTCTTCGGCTGCTTTTTCAGAGCCCGCATAGGCCAGCACCAAATAACTGTGAACCGAGGAATTGATGGCAAAAGCAAAGCCGAACAAACTCAGGCCCCCGACCACCCACCACTGCAGCTGCGGCGCTTGCCAATACATGGCCGCGGCAATGCCCAGCGGAATGAGCGTGAGCACCGCCGACCACCACCGCGCGGCAGGCACTTCTCGGCTCAGGCCGTCGGCGCTGCGGCGCACGATCTGTGGGGCCAGCGCTTGCACCAGGCCATAACCAATGGTCCAAGCCGCCAAAAAGCCACCCACCATGGTGAAAGTCCAGCCCACCGAGTAAAGGAACACGGGTACGCCCACCACAAACCACACGTCCCGCGCCCCAAACAAGGCCACGCGGGCTGCGGCCAGCGCGTTGATGCCCGGGTTTTTGGCAAATAGCTCTTTGGCCGTACCGGAAGGCTTGCTCTTGCCCATCATGGGCGGCAAGCTCGTCACCACGCCAATGAGCACCAGCGCCAAGAGGCCCGACATGGCCCATAAAGAACCCTGAAACCCCAGCGTCTCCAGCAGCAAACCACCCAGAAAAAAGCCAAAGCCTTTCATGGCGTTTTTGCTGCCCGTGAACCAGGCCACCCATTTGAAGAGTTGCCCGTTGCCCGTGTCTTTGGCTTGCGCCTGTGTGATCTTGATGGCCGACTTGCTGGCGGTCTTGGTCAAGTCTTTGGCCACACCACACACGCCTTGCGCCAGCACCACCCAAGCCACCGACATGGCCGCTGTCCATTCAGGCTGCAGGGCCGAGAGCAAGCCAAAGCCGATGATTTGTGTGGACAGGCCCACAGTGAGCATGCGGGCAATGCCAAAGCGTGTGGCCAGCCAGCCGCCGATCAGGTTGGCCAGCACGCCCGCGCCCTCATAGAGCAAGAACAAGAAGGCCAGCGTGAAGGGCGAGTAACCGAGCTTGTAAAAGTGCAGCAGCACCAACATGCGCAAAGCGCCGTCGGTCAGGGTGAAGCCCCAATAGGCGGCGGTCACGATGCCGTAGTTCCGCTCTGCCGCGGTGACGATGCCGTTGTGGCGTTCAGCGGCATTCATCTCAGATGCCGACGTCGTTCATGTGGCAAGCCAAATCGACCATGCGGCAGGCATAGCCCATTTCGTTGTCGTACCAAGCGTAGACCTTGAGCAATGTGCCGTCGGTCACCAATGTAGACAACGCGTCCACAATGCTGCTGCGCGTGTCGCGAGCGTAGTCGGCACTCACCAGGGGGCGCTCTTCGTACCCCAGGATGCCCGCCAAAGGGCCTTTTGCAGCTGCTGCAAACAAGGCATTGACTTCATCGGCGCTGGTCTCGCGCTTCATCTCGAACACACAGTCGGTCAGCGACGCATTGAGCACCGGGGCACGCACGGCGTGGCCGTTGAGCTTGCCCTTGAGTTCAGGGTAAATCAAGGCAATCGCCGTGGCGCTGCCCGTGGTGGTGGGGGCCAGGCTCATCATGGCGCTGCGGGCGCGACGCAGGTCTTTGTGTGGGGCATCGACCACCAAGTTGGTGTTGGTGGGGTCGTGGATGGTGGTGATCTGGCCGTGCCGGATGCCAATGGCCTCATGCACCACTTTGACCACCGGAGCCAGACAGTTGGTGGTGCACGATGCGGCGGTGACGATGCGGTCTTTGGCCGGGTTGTACAGGGTGTGGTTGATGCCCACCACGATGTTCAGCACATCGCCCACCTTGACGGGTGCGGCCACGATCACGCGCTTGGCGCCCCGGTCCAGGTGGCCTTGAATCGTCTCGGGCGTTAAAAACTTGCCCGTGCATTCGAGCACCAAGTCCACACCCATGTCGCCCCAAGGGATGTCGGCCGGATTGGCGTGTGAGGAAAAGCCTAGGGTGCGCTCGCCGATGCGAATATGGCTGTCGCCTTCCGCCTCAATGCGCTCACGCCACTTGCCCTGCACGCTGTCAAACGCCAGCAAATGGGCGGTGGCCGCCGCGCCGCCCTTGAGTTCGTTCAGGTGCACCACCTCCAATCGGTTGCCTGCACGGGGGTCGTCTGATTGGCGCTCGGCAGCGCCCATGGCCGCACGCAGGGCCAAACGGCCGATGCGGCCCATTCCGTTGATTCCGACTTTCATAGGGAAACCTCTCATTCGATAGTTCGAACATTATGGAAGTTATTTGTGGCATTTTGATGACGATCAGTGGGTGGATTGGGCCAAGCGAAACTGTCAGAAATTGCGTTCTTAAACCTATCGATTTGAGCTGTGAAAGATGGGTCGTACATGGTCAAAACACAGTGATGAAAATTTCAAATTAATGACTCGATGATGAATATTTCACTGCTGAAAACCCATGAATTTTCCTTTGAGAATGCGGGTGATATGTCACGATTTTTTCACGGACATTGTCTAACCTGTATTGGCTTTTTAACCCACAGGAGTTTTTAACATGTCCAATCTCATTCGAGACGATGATGGCGTTTCCAACGCTTCTACCAACGACCACTTGCACGACCTCATTGAGCGTGAAATCGCTCGCAACCCAAGCCGCCGCAACATGCTCAAATCTGGCGCAGCGTTGGGATTGCTCGGTATTTTCGGCAGCGCCTTGACAGCCTGCGGTGGCAGCTCGGCCCCTGCGGCTGGCAGCATCGGCTTCAAAGCCGTGGCCACCAGCAGCGGTGATGCCATTGTGGTGCCTGAGGGCTACACAGCTGATGTGATGTACCGCTGGGGTGACCCCATCATCGCCAATGCACCGGCCTTCAAGGGTGACGCCAGCGAGACTTGGCGTGAGCAGGAAGTCCAGTCGGGTGATAACCACGACGGCATCAACTTTTTCCCCTACCCCGGTACCGATGGCAACAGCCGCGGTATCTTGGCCATGAACCACGAGTACATCAACCCCGAGTACTTTCTGAATGTGGCCAACTTCTTCAAACCTGAAATTCCTGACAACACCAAAAAAATGCTTGCTGGACACGGTGTGTCCGTGATTGAAGTTCGCCGTAACGCAGCAGGTAAGTGGGAATATGTCAAGGACTCCCCATACAACCGCCGCATTACCGGCTACACACCCATGACGATCACGGGCCCTGCTGCGGGCAACGATTTGCTCAAGACCGCCGCCGACGCCACCGGCACCGAAGTGTTGGGCACCCTCAACAACTGCGGCGCTGGCCAGACGCCTTGGGGCACCTTCATCACCTGTGAAGAAAACTTTAACGGCTACTTTGGCACCGACGCAGCAGGCTGGACACCCAATACGCTGCAAAGCCGTTATGGACTGCGTGCGACTGGCTTCGGTTATGGCTGGCACAAAGGCGATCCACGTTTCGATCTGGCTGTTAACCCCAATGAACCCAACCGACACGGCTGGGTGGTCGAAATCGATCCTTACGCGCCCAACAGCAAGCCCAAGAAGCGCACTGCCCTGGGCCGCTTCAAGCACGAAAACGCAGAATGTGTGCTGTCCAAAACCAACAAAGCAGTTGTCTATACCGGTTGCGACGAGGTCAACGAGTACCTCTATAAGTTTGTGTCCACCGGCACTTATGACCCGGCGAACAAGGCCAGTGGCGCCAACTTACTCGATGCAGGCATCTTGTACGTGGCCCGCTTTGACGCTGGCACCGTGGTGGGTGACAACCAAGGCACGGGCGTCTGGTTACCTTTGGTCCATGGCCAAAACGGCTTGACCGCCGAAAACGGCTTTGCCAACCAAGCCGAGGTCTTGATCAAGGCCCGTCAGGCCGCAGACCGCGTCGGCGCCACCATGATGGACCGTCCTGAGTGGGTGGCAGCCAATCGCACCAAGCCAGGTGAAGTGTTTCTGGCCTGTACCAACAACAGCCGTCGTGGTGTTGGTACAGCATCCTCCAACAAGCAAGATGGAACTTCTGCAGCCAGTTCAGCTAACCCAGCCGTTGATGAAGCCAATCCACGCGCTGATAACCGTTGGGGCCATGTGGTGCGCATCAATGAAATGGGCTCTGACGCCGCAGCCACCACTTTCAACTGGGACATCTTCGTGATCGCCGGTAATCCAGCCTTGGAAGGCGCCAAGAAAGGCTCGAGCAACATTGACGCCAACAACACCTTCAACTCACCAGATGGCATCCAGGTGGACCCCGAAGGCCGTCTCTGGATCCAAACGGATGGCAGCTATGCCAATACAGGTAATTTCGTGAATCAAGGCAATAACCAGATGTTGGTGGCCGACATCGCGACTAAGAAGATCACCCGCTTCCTGGTCGGCCCTGCAGGTTGTGAAGTGACAGGTGTTTGCTGGACCCCAGACGGCCGCACCATGTTCATCAACATCCAGCACCCCGGTGAAGTGGGTAGCCACCCTAACGCGCCTGCCGGATACAAGACTGCGACAGATAAGGATGCTTGGACCAATGCCAACCCAACGGCTTTCTCCAAGTGGCCTGACGGCGCGAGCGCTGGTCGTCCGCGCTCAGGCACGGTGGTGATTCGCAAAAACGATGGTGGCGTGATCGGCACCTGATACAAGCCAATGGCAAACTCGGTTTGCCATTGAGTTTGAACCACCCTGAGGGTGGCCCTATTTATTTTTACCGATCAAATGGTGGTGGATGCCGCATGATTGAAATGCTTAGACAACTTCTCCAAGTGACGCATGTCAGAGATCCACATTTGAAGTGCAGGTCGCTGATCGCGCTGTTCTTGGTTTTTGGCCTCATGGGATGCGGGGGGGGCAGCAATGCTCTTGCTGTTTCCGAAGTTGGCACTTCAGCAGGGACATCGGTTGAATCACCTGTAGCCAACCCTTTGATCAGGGTATTGGAAAAACCCGTGCTGTCCTTCACCGACACGGGTCTGAGCGTGACCGATGGTGTGACCCGCATTGGTGCATGGGAGGTCAGCACTTTAGAGGGCTGGGAGTATTCTTTTGACCAGGGAGTGAGTTGGATTCAAGGGGTCGGAGACAACTTTGATGTCCAAGGCGATGGTGCCAAAACCATCTGGGTTCGCGCTCGTGATGAGCTTGGCAACACATCGGACATCGTCATGGTCAGTTGCGTGCTGGATACCATGCCGCCGGCACCATTGCAGACGGAAATCGAAAACCAGGACCAGACCCGCTTGGTGCGTGTCATGGGCCTAGAGCCGCAAAGCCGCTGGGAATACTCCGTGGACGAGCAGCGGAGCTGGTGGCCGGGCGCAGGCGATCGTTTGGCGGTCATGGGCAATGCTGTGTCGGTGTTGTCACTTCGCCAGGTGGACCAGGCAGGCAACCTGTCTTCTGTGGGGACGGTCAACCTTCGGGAGTCGGGCAATCAGACATGGCATGAAGCATCGAACAATCCAATGCAGCCCAGCGTGTTGTCATTGCAGCAGGCTCGGACGGTGTTGTTGCATGGTTCAGTGGTCCGAGGAGATGCCGACTATGTGCGATGGGAAGTTCCAGCAGGTTTAAGGCTGAGATCGATGCGGCTGGTGCACTATGTGTCTGCTGACCCTGTTGCTTTTTTTGCCTTGCAACGCTCTGCGGTCTTTGATGCCGGCATCGATGTGAGCCGCATGATGGTCTACGGCCACATGGGTCCACAGGACCTTAAGCGCAACGTGGTTGAGAACGTAATGCCAGAACAGTTGCGTGCCGGCTTCATGACTTTGTGGTTCCAACAGACGGGCCCTCAGGCTACTGACTATGCCATTGAACTCGAATTTGAGCCTGCGTCGTGACACCATGCGCATGACGATGGCCGGTATGCTGATGGCTTGTTTGCTGTCAGCGTGCGGTGGGGGTGACTCAGGGGCTTTCATCTCTGCACCGCCTTTGCCGCCGGAGGTGGTGGGTCCGGACCCCTTGTTGTCGAAACAGTGGCACCTGTTCAATAACGGTCAAAGTGGTGGTGTGCCAGGCATGGACCTGGGGCTTGGGGGTGTCAAAGAGACAGGCCGCGGCGTTTTGATGGCCTTTGTCGATGGGGCTGTGCAAATCAGGCATCCCGATTTGGTGGCCAATCTGTACACAGTCGGTGGCTATCTGCCCATTGCGGATCCCTCTCCAGAAACGGCACCACCAGATGCACCTTACAAGGACACAGCAGGCGCTTGGGATGACGCCCATGGCACGGCGGTCGTGGGCATTGCCCTGGCACGTGCCAACAACAGCAAGGGCGGTCGTGGCGTGGCCCCTGAAGCCCGATTTATGGCCTTCAATGGCCTGTCGAACGGACGAGTCGGAGACGCCTTGCGAGCGGCCGTTGAACAAGGTGCAGACATTGTCAACAACAGTTGGGGTTTTCTGGATCCACAAAAGAGCGGCGACCAGCTTTACCAAAGCGCCGATCCAGTTTGGCGCGAAGCCCTCGATCGCGCAGTCACTCAAGGTCGCCAAGGACGCGGTACTGTCGTGGTGTTTGCTGCGGGCAACGGCGGTGGTGGTGATGACAGTAACCGTGATGGTTATGCCAATCACCCCGGTGTATTGGCAGTAGGTGCTGTTGATCACCAAGGCCGCCCTCCAGCCTATGCGGAGCCTGGTTCGAATGTGCTTGTCAGCGCACCCTCCGTGGCGCTGGCACAGAACTTTTTTGGGGAGTCTGCTATATGGACCACAGACTTGGCTGGTCCAAGAGGGCTTTCAGGCGGTAAGGAATCTGACATAGCCGACTATGCAGCTTTTTCTGGAGGCACATCGGCCTCAGCACCCATGGTCTCAGGCGTCGTAGCTTTGATGCTCCAAGCCAACCCTTCTTTAAGTTGGCGCGACGTGCGCTGGTTGTTGGCACGCACCGCGAGGCCAGCATCACTTGGGCCACTGGAAACAGCTGCTTCGGCCATGAACAGCCATGGATTTCATCCTTTGGTGGGTTTTGGTCGCGTTCACGCAGCAGATGCAGTGGATGTTGCCCGTGTTTTCCGTGGCTTGCCAGTTGAACGCCAATGCAACAGTGGCTGGCTCAGTGCCCCGCAAGCGATTGCAGATGCACCCGACCCGGGACTGATTTTGGAACACCGTTTCCCGAGTTGTGACTTGTCGGTTGTGGAGTCAGTCCAATTGACAGTCAAGATCGAGCATGCTTATGGCGCAGATTTACAAATGGTCTTGACTTCGCCGGCGCAGCGTCAAAGCTTGTTGGCTCGGCCTCATTTGTGCAATGTGGATTTCAAGGGCGTTTGTGGCGACTTCAGTCAAGGTTGGACCTTTCACAGCGTTCGCCACATGGGGGAAGAGGCTTCAGGTATTTGGCGATTGCATATTCAGGATCTTCAAGAGGAAGATTCTGGTCGATTGGTTCAATGGAGTCTGGTGGTCACGGGACATTGAACAGACCCAAAATTTTGAAGTGGCTGTGATTATTTGGGTGACATCAAATTTTCATTTCTAAGTGGCCAAAATGATGTTTTTGAAATGCAATTTATGTCACACCACGACCTCGACCCCATTCACAACACCTCCAACAATCCCCACTTTCAGGATGTCCTGAGCCAGTCCCTGCACAACCCGATGCGCCGCGGTTTGCTGCGTGGCGGCTTGGGCTTGGCTGGCCTGGCCATGCTGCCCGGTTGCGCCACCTTGACTTCGGGCATGGCTGCTGCGCCCAAGGCGCTGGGTTTTCCTTCTGTTGAAAAGAGCTTGCTCGACAACGTGATGCTGCCGCCCGGCTACCAATACAGTGTGTTGCACGCCACAGGCGACGCGCTGGATTCGGCGCTTGCTGCGTACTCGAACAAAGGCACAGAAGCGGACGACTGGTCGCGCCGTGTGGGCGATCACCACGATGGCATGGACATCTATTACATCGATGCCAACGGCCGCTATTCCGAAAAAGAAACCGGTCGCGCTGTGCTGTGTGTGAACCACGAGAGCTCGGCTGACGCCCATTTCATGCACCCCAACGGCCAAACGTCCAACGGCATGGCTGGCAAAAAGTTCTCTCAATTCGGCGACTGGGACTTGGGTGCTCGACCCGAACTGGAAGTGCTCAAAGAGATCAACCACCACGGCGTGTCGGTGGTGGAGATCGTCAAGACGCCCCAAGGCTGGCGTGTCAAGCAGGACTCGCCGCTGAACCGTCGTATCACCGCACAAACGCCCGTGCGCATCAGCGGTCCCCGTGCTGACATCAATGCGATTCGCAGCTTCATGATCACCCGCTGGGACACTGCAGGCTCCATGGCGCGTGGCACGCTGAACAACTGCGGTCATGGCAAAACACCTTGGGGCACTTATTTGGGCTGTGAAGAAAACTGGGCTTACTATTTCCAAGCCACGGCCAATGGGGCTGCACTGCCTGCCAAAGAAGTGGCTTCGCGCAAGCGCTACGGCGTCGCTTCTGCCGCACCTGCAGCGGGAGTCAAGAAAGCTGCCAGTCAAGGCTGGCACACCGTGTCGGCCACTGACGACCGTTTTGCCCGTTGGAACTTGGCGGCCACTGGCGCCAACGCAGAGAAAGACTTCCGCAACGAAGCCAACACTTTTGGTTTCAACGTCGAAATCGATCCCTTGTCACCCAATTCCACACCCGCCAAGCGCGTGGCCATGGGCCGCTTCGCACACGAAGCTGCGGTGTGCAGCCTGCCTGTGGCCGGTCAGCCCTTGGCGTTTTACATGGGCTGTGACGCCCGCAACGAATACATCTACAAGTTCGTGTCCACAGCAGTGTGGGACCCGCGTGATGTGGGTGGCGGCATGGTGGCCGGTGACAAGTACCTGAGCGAAGGCAAGCTGTACGCTGCAAGTTTCAACGCCACAGGCCAAGGTGAGTGGTTGGAGTTGACCATCGCTGACCCGCGCATTGCCAACCACAGTGCTTACAAGTTTGCCAACCAAGCCGATGTGTACGTCAATGCCCGTCACGCCGCAGACGCTGTGGGCGCGACCAAGATGGACCGCCCGGAGTGGGGCGCCGTGAACTACCGCAACGGCGAGGTGTACTTTGCGCTGACCAACAACAGCGCATCCAATCGCACACCCGCCAAGGTCGATGCAGCCAACCCACGTGCCTACATGGACTTGGACGGCAAAAAAGGCATGGGCAACCCGCATGGCCACATCATCCGCTTCAAAGAGCCAGGCCACCAAGCCACGGCCAAAACCTTTGCCTGGGACATCTTCTTGTTTGGCGCCGAGGAAGACTCGGGCGACGCCAACCTGTCGGGCTTGACCGCCAAGAACTCGTTCTCATCGCCAGACGGCTTGTGGTTCAGCAAAGCCACCGGCATTTGCTGGATCCAGACCGATGACGGCGCCTTCACCGACGAGACCAACTGCATGATGCTGGCCGCTATTCCGGGCCAAGTGGGTGACGGCGGCAAAGTGACCGTGAAAAACAAAATGGTGGTGGGTGGTACTGAGCAAAGCGGCACGCAAGAGACTTTCTTGGGTGCAGCTTTAGGCGAGGCCAAGCTGCGCCGTTTCCTGGTTGCCCCACCTGGTGCGGAAGTGACCGGCATCACCGAGACGCCCGATGGTCGCACCTTGTTTGTCAACATCCAGCACCCGGGTGAGAAATCCAAGCCTGTGGCTACAGGCTCGGCGCCCCAAAGCATGTGGCCTGGCAACACAGGTTACGGCCCACAAGGCCGCCCACGTTCTGCCACCATCGTGATCACCCGCAAAGACGGTGGTGTGATCGGGCTGTAAAGCCCTGGGGCCAAGTGTTCAGAGCAAGCGAGGTATGGCCTCGACGTCCTCGGCGAACATTTGGCCCTTTTCTGCCAACAGCACTTTATGCTGGCTGTTCATCAAGAGCGTGATGGGCAAGCCCTTGGGCTTGGGAAATTGTTTGCGCCACTCGGTGCTGGCCCAAGCTGCGGGGAAGGTGTAACCCCGTTTTTGCAGATAAGCCTGCGCGTCTTCGGGCTTTTTGTCGATGGACAAGGCCAGCATGCGCAAACCTCGGCTTTTTTGTGAAAGCCAGAGGGCCTGCATGCTGGGACTTTGCAGGGCGCAAAAAGGGCAGGTGCTGGACCACCAATACAGCAGCAATGGCTGGCGCTCGTGTTGAAAGTCTTGGCCAGTGAGCAAACGGATGGGCGGTACTTTCAAAACGTCGCCGACTTTGGGCATGGCAGGTGCCATGGCTTCCAGGGCGGCTTCAGAGGGGGCTTGTGCACGGGCCCACGGCCAAAAGGCACCCAGGCCTAAACCCAGTGTCAGCTGTCTGCGTTTTGCAAAATTCATGGGCAACTCATGCTGCATGCGCAGGACGTTTTCGGATTTGTTGGGAACTTGGGCCACGGTTTACTGCATTTCCATTTCCAGGTAAGTGCGGTTGGCCAGCTGGGGCAGCCAGACATCCACATGCTGCAGGTGCTTGAAAGGGGCCGCATCGAAGCTTTTGACGGCCGCGCCAATGTCGGTGCCCACATCAACGGCTTTGCCCATGTGTGCCCTCAAAGCGGTAAGCAAAGCCCCAGTGTCCTTTTGGGCTTGCGCCAAGGTGGTCACGCGGCCATGGCCGGGCACCACCACTTGAGGATTGAGCGCTTGCAGTGCGGCAAAGGACTGAACCCAAGTCTTGGTTTTGCTGACCGGGTGCAGGCCCAAAATGCGGTCCACATACACCACATCGCCCGTGAACAACACGCCAGTTTGTGGCAACCAGACCATGCTGTCACCCGGTGTGTGACCACCGCCCCGGTGCACCACCTGCACCGTCACGCCGCCCCATTGGAGCGTGGTGTCAGCCTCGGTCAACCAGCGGGTTGGCATCACCACCTCGGTGCCTGCCAATCTCTCTTTGAGCACGGGCGCATTGCTGCGCAGATGCTCAGGCCCTCGGGCTTTCATGTCGGCTCGACCGTTGGCATGGGCCAGGATCTCGGCGCCTTGGTTCTTGAAGAAGCCATTGCCCATCCAGCGGTGGTCTTGCCCACCCGTGTTGATGACCCATCGGATGGGTTGACTGGTTACTTTTTTCGCGGCTTCGGCGATTTTTTGGGCGCCTTGCATGCTGGCGCCACTGTCGATCAGCAATGCCCCTGCATGGGTCACCAACAGTCCGAAGTTGGCATTCAAGGCCTCGTTGTCATAGGTGCGGCCCTCGGTGTCGCCCACATACACGTAGATGTTGGGGGCCACGGGGTGGAAAACCACCTCGACAGCCCATGTGTTCAGACTCAGTAGCAAGGCCCAAGCAAGCAGAAAGAGCCGGAGAGCAGGGGGGAAATGCATGGTTCATTCCAAAAGGCTTGAAATGACCAATATAAGCCAACACAAATGCTTACGCAGCAAAACTGCGCAGAAATAATCAGGACATCGCCAAAGTCAGCAGCGCCCGCTCCACATCTTGGGCTGCTTGTTTGAGGTGCGGGTTGCTCGACTCGCTGCCAGCGCGGCCCACATCCAGGTCGGCTTGAAAGCCGTCACGCTCTGGCCAGACAGCATTGAGCATGTCAAAACCTGCCTCGGCTATGGTGGCTTCGGCTTGTTCCAGCAGCCGCTCTGAACGGCCGGTTTTGGACAAAACAATGACGATCTTGTTGCCCACGGATCGGGTTTTGGCCAACTTGCGGGCCAGCGCCAAGGTGGGCCGAAGATCGTCCATGGAAGTGCCCGTGGGCAAAAACACCACGTCACTTTCGCGGCTGACATCTTCGGTCAGCTCATCGGCCAATCCCCGTGTGTCCACCACCACCAGGTCATAGCCCTCGACTGTTTTGCGCAGTTTTTTCAGGCTTTTGAAGGCACGGGCTTCGATCTCGGGCTCGATGCCGTTGCGCATCCTCAAGGCGCCCCACTCCACGCAGGTGAGTTGCTCCAAATCGAAATCACCGATCAGCACCTTGTGCTGCGCACGGGCAGCCGCCACGGCCAAGACACGGGCCAGAGTGCTTTTGCCAACACCACCCTTTTGTCCTACAAATGAAGCAATCCGCATGGGATCTGTTCCTGACTTAAAAATATTCCATCGTCAAGCCAGTGACTTGTTCGGTTGGGGTTGGTTCAACTGCAGGGCTTGCATGGCCACATCGAATGTTTTGGCTTTGCCCATGTAATAACGGTCCAGACGCCATTCTTGCAGAATGTTCATGGCCAGTTCGAAATCTGAGGCGCTGAGCTCATAAAGATCCTTGAGCGAAAAATCCACTTCGTCCACTAAGGAAGAAATCAACCGGGCAAAAATCTGAGCCGTGGGATTCAAGGGCTCGTGGGCGATGATGTGACGGACTTTTTTGATGGCACGCATGTTCAAACTCAAAAAGCTTGATTGTGTGCTTGATGGTTTCCTTTAAATGTGAAATTTTTGTTATAGAAATATGGCAATGCACATCAGATTTTGCATTTATTGATGGAGATCAAAAAGTCCCACACGGTCATATCGCTGTCATTCGCATCGGCCAAGCTAAACACCATGGCACACGATGTTCAGCTGATTTATTTCAACGCCGGTGGCGGTCATCGGTCTGCAGCTTTGGCGCTCCAAGAAGTTATGGCCCAAGCGCATCCTGATTGGACCGTAACATTGGTGAATCTGTTTGAGGTCATTGATTCAGACCGTTTCTACCAAAAATTAACGGGTTTTGCGCCGGAAGACCTCTACAACATGCGTCTTAAACGGGGCTGGACTCGGGGCTTGGCCGCTGAGCTCAAGCTGTTTCAGGCCATGATTCGCCTGACTTTGCCCAAGCTCAAAAAGAAGATGCGTATTTTTTGGCGCAACACCCAGCCTGATCTGGTGGTCTCGCTGGTGCCCAATTTCAACAAGGTCATGTACGAGGCCTTGCGAGACGAATTGCCGGGTGTGCCCTATGTCACGGTGTTGACCGATATGGCCGACTACCCCCCTAACTTCTGGATCGAGCCGAACCAAGGTCAGTACATCATCTGCGGCACAGAGTTTGCGGCCTCACAGGCTGTGGCATCGGGTTACGACGCCGAATCCATCATCCGAACATCCGGGATGATTTTGCGTCCCAGTTTTTACAGCAAACGCTGCTTGAACAAGGCTGAGCGATTCGCTGAAATTGGACTTGACCCGCAGCGCCCCACGGGTTTGGTGCTGTTTGGCGGTCACGGCTCCAACGACATGCTCAAGATCGCCAAGGCTTTGCCAGACCAGCAACTGATTTTTGTAGCAGGTCACAACACCGCATTGGCACGGAAAATGGCCGTGCAATCGGCCTCACCACGACACCTTGTCTTGGGATTCACCAAGGACATCGACCATTACATGCAATTGAGTGATTACTTTGTCGGCAAGCCTGGCCCAGGCAGTTTGAGTGAGGCTGTACACATGGGTTTGCCAGTGATCACATTTCGCAATGCATCCACCATGCCTCAAGAGCGGTACAACACAACGTGGGTTGAAGAGAACCAGTTGGGTAAGGTCATTGCCTCGTTGGCTGATTTGCCACAGGCGGTCGACGAAATTTTGTCCCATCTTCAAGATTACAAAAGCAAGGTCCAAAAACTGAACAACCAAGCCGTGTTTGAAATAGTGGATGCTTTAGAGGGCCTTTTTTTGAGCTCACACGGTTTGTCCAAGCCATCGGGAAATACCCATTTGGTTTGATGCTTGCAACTGGGTTGACAACGCCACTGTCATCAAGTCGTCACGTTTTTCCGCCAACAATCTTTAATCCCAAGGACATTGGCACTTGGATGAACAAAGGTTGTGCATGCAAGAGATGGCTTGGATTGAAAACATGGTGCGCACAGCAGGCGCTCACATGAAGAAGGCGTTTGCCAAGACTACCGAAAGTGGTTTTAGTCTGAAGGGACAGCAAGACTACTTGACCCAAACCGACGGTGAAGTTGAGGCGATGGTCAAGCAGGCCCTTTGCTTGGCATATCCCAATGACAGTTTCCTGGGCGAGGAAACTGGAGGCGTGACAGAGTCTGTGCCCCGTTTGTGGATTGTTGACCCAGTTGACGGTACGGCCAATTTTGCTCGCGGCGTGCCCCATTTTTGTATCTCTTTGGCTTTGCTTGAGTTCGGCTTGCCCGTTGTGGGCGCCATTTACGACCCGATGCGGGACGAATTGTTTTTGGCGGCCAAAGGCCGAGGTGCCTTTCTCAACGGTGAACGTATGCGTGTCAGCGATGTACACCGCCTTGATGTGGCCTCTGTGGAGGTGGGCTGGAACAAGCGCGTGCCGACGAGCGATTATTTGTCGCAGCTTTCTGCCGTGATCGAAGCGGGTGCTGCGATTCGACGGGCTGGCTCTGGTGCCTTGGGTTTGGCTTATGTGGCGGCAGGTCGGTGTGATGCCTATGTGGAATTGCACATCAATTCTTGGGACGTCGCCGCTGGCTTGTTGATCGTCACCGAAGCCAGTGGTGTGGTCAATGATTTTTGGACGCCTGGTGCTTTGAACAGGGGCAACCCAGTTTTGGCCTGTGCTCCAAATTTGGCAACAGAAATGAGTGCTGTTACAGGCATTGCCTTGTGATTTTTTTGGGGCTAACGCCCGTTTTTTAACCGAAGGAACGACCATGATGAAGAAACTGAACCCTGTGGCGCTGGCCTTGGCCGCTTTGGCATCTGCTTCGCCTTTTGCGGCATCGGCCCAAAGTACAAGCAACGAATTGGTGGTGTATTGCAGTGTGCAAGAGGAATGGTGCCGCGAGATGGCCACCACCTTCACGCGCACCACGGGCATCAAGGTGGCCATGACCCGCAAGAGCTCGGGTGAAACCTACGCCCAATTGAAAGCTGAAGCAGCCAACCCCAAAGCCGATGTGTGGTGGGGTGGCACGGGTGACCCACACTTGCAGGCCGCCGAAGAAGGCTTGACCGAGACCTACAAATCTCCCCGTTTGTCCGAACTCCAAGACTGGGCACTTCGTCAAGCCGAGCAGTCCAAGTACCGCACCGTCGGTATTTATGCGGGCGCTTTGGGCTACAGCTACAACGAGCCCATGCTCAAGCGCAAAGGCATTGCCGCACCCAAATGCTGGGCCGATCTGACCAAGCCCGAATACAAAGGCGAGGTTCAAGTGGCCGACCCTAACTCGTCTGGTACCTCTTACACCATGCTGGCCACCATGGTTCAGCTGATGGGAGAAGAGAAGGGTTTTGCATACATGAAAGCCCTGCACCGCAACATCAACCAGTACACCAAATCGGGCGGAGCGCCTGCCCGTGCTGCAGCGACTGGTGAGTCCATGGTCGGTATCACCTTCATTCACGATGCTGTGGCACAAGCCGTTGGCGGTGCCCCTGTGGTGTCGGTGGCGCCTTGCGAAGGCACGGGCTATGAGATTGGCTCCATGAGCATTGTCAAAGGCGCCAAGAACATGGCCAATGCCAAGCGTTGGTACGACTTCGCACTGGAAGCCAGCACCCAAGCCCTCGCCGTGAATGCCAAGTCATATCAAGTGCCATCCAACAAAAAAGCACCTGTTCCGAAAGAAGCGCCCAAGCTCAGCGACGTGAAGCTGATCAACTACGACTTTGCCAAGTACGGATCCAGCGCTGAGCGCACCCGCTTGTTGGCCAAGTGGGACGCTGAAGTCAAAGTGCTGCCCAAATAATCTGTTGGATAACTCACGCACATGAACAAACAGGCCGTTCGGGCAACCCCATGGCCTGTGGTGTTTTGGTGGCTCATGGCCTTGGTGTCATGGGCCTTTTTGCCCTGGTATTGGCAAGGTGATGCTGCTGCTTTTCAGCTGAGTTTGTCCAGCGATCGGTTGTGGTTGTTGCCGCCTGCCAGTGCCTTGGGGGTTGTGGCACTGGGTTTTGCAATGCGCCAAGGCTCGGTGCTGCGTGCTTGGTGCTGGGCTGTGGGGTCGGGGTGGGGCTTGCTGTGGGTTCTGCTGCAAGGTTTCGCCATCGGCCTCAAAGGTATCAACTGGCCCATCTGGTCAAGCGTTTTGGGCATGGGCGATGCAGAAGCCTTCGCCTTAATGCAAGACGGTCAAGCGGGTTTGGGCTGGGGCGGTATGTTGTTGTCGCTGTCTTTGCTGCTACTGCTGTCACAAGGCGTGGCAGCATTGGGCAAGTTTCGGGGAGACGGTTTTTTGGCCGGCACTGTCTGGGGCGTTGGCGGCTTGGTGCTGTTGTTTGTGTTTTACCCCGTTTTGCGTTCGCTGCTGCGTGCCTTTACCGATGAGTCGGGTGCTTGGGATGCCGGCTTGGCATTGACCCGTTTGGGTGCGCCCGATATTTGGGGCTTGGGCTGTTTAGGGCAGGGCACCGGCTGTGGCGTGGCTTGGAACTCGCTGTTTTTGGCCACCAGCACCGGCATCATCAGCACCTTGTTGGGATTGTCGTTTGCTTTGCTGGCATTGCGATCGGGGTTTCGTTTCCAGAAAAGTCTGAAGGTCTTGTCAATTCTGCCCATCATCACGCCGCCCTTTGTGATTGCGCTGGCTTTGGTGGTGCTGTTTGGACGATCAGGCATGGTCACCGGCTGGCTCGATGTGTGGTTCGGCATTGAACCCAGTCGATGGATTTATGGCTATTGGGGCGTTTTGATGGCCCAAGTGCTGTCACAAACACCGCTCTCGTTTTTGATTTTGTTGGGCGTGATTCAGGGTATCAGTCCCACCCTCGAAGAAGCCTCTCAAACGCTGCGGGCCTCGCACTGGCACAGTTTCAAGACCATCACTTGGCCACTTATGCGTCCAGGCATCACCAGCACGTTTTTGCTGGGATTTGTGGAAAGCTTGTCCGACTTTGGCAACCCACTCGTGCTGGGTGGCAACTTCGAGGTCTTGTCGACCAAAATATTCTTTGCCATTGCCGGCGCACAGAACGACCCGGGGCGTGCGGCCATCTTGGCGCTGATTTTGTTGGTCATGACGCTGGGTGCGTTTTGGTTGCAATACCGCTGGTTGGGCAAGACTTCCTTTGTCACCGTCACCGGCAAAGGCGATGCAGGCCTTCCCACGCCATTGCCCCGTCGGGTTCGATGGCTATGCTATGCCACTGCTTTACCATGGGCTATGTTTACAGCCGTGCTGTACGGCTTGATCGTGGTCGGTGGTTTTGTGGTGGACATTGGTCGCGCCAATTTCAGCCCGACTCTGGCGCATTTCGGCACCGGCTTTGGTGTGGAATGGGGCCAGTTTGGCTTGCAGTGGACTGGCTCGGCTTGGGATAGCTTCTTCATCACCACCATGGTGGCGGCGGTGGCGGCACCCTTGACCACCGTGGTGGGCATTTTGACGGCCTATGTCTTGGCACGCCAAGACTTTGCTGGGCGGCGCAGCTTCGAGTTTTTGACCATGCTCAGCTTCGCCATTCCTGGCACCGTGATTGGCATCGCCTACATCGTGGCCTTCAACGTGCCACCTTTTGAGCTGACGGGCACAGGCTTGATCTTGGTGATTTGTTTTGTTTTTCGCAACATGCCCGTTGGGGTGAGGGCTGGCCTGGCGGCGCTGAGTCAAATCGACAAAAGTCTGGACGAGGCCTCAAACACTTTGCGTGCCAGCACCGCCTACACCCTGCAGCGGGTTATCCTGCCCTTAATCAAACCGGCCATCACCGCCACCTTGGTGTTCAGCTTTGTGCAGGCCATGACAGCGGTAAGTGCGGTGATCTTTTTGGTCACAGCCAAATACAACATGGCCACCGCTTACATTGCCGGCCGGGTCGAGGCGGGTGAATATGCCTTGGCGATCGCATACTGCACTTTTTTGATTGCTTTCATGTTGTTGGTGATCATTTTGATCCAGGGCCTGGTGGGTGAGCGGCAACTGGGCAGAAGATCTGAACGCCGATCACCATCCATGCTGACCCCCAACGTATTGCCAGGAGTGCATTGATGTCGACAGCCGAGCGTGTGGTGTTCAAGAACGTGAGTAAACGCTATGGCGATGTCACGGCGGTGGACCGTGTCAGTTTCACCGTTGAAAAAGGCACGCTCGTGACCTTGCTCGGCCCCTCGGGTTGCGGCAAAACCACCACGCTGCGCATGATTGCTGGCTTAGACGCCGTCACCGAGGGAGAGATTTATATTGGCGACCAAGAGGTGACGCGCTTGTCGGCCTCGCAGCGCGACGTCAGCATGGTCTTCCAGTCGTATGCCTTGTTCCCACACATGAACATCTTGGACAACGTGGCCTATGGTTTGTTGGCCAGTCATACGGCCAAGCCCAAAGCGCACGAACAGGCCAGAGAAAAAATGGCTTTGTTGGGCTTACAAGATTTAGCGCTGCGCTTGCCCTCTGAGTTATCCGGTGGTCAACAGCAACGCGTTGCTGTTGCGCGTGCCTTGGTGCTCGAACCGCAGGTCTTGCTCTTCGATGAGCCTTTATCGAATTTGGACGCCAAGCTGCGTCGCCAGGTACGTGCCGATATTCGGGCGCTGCAGCAATCTTTGGGCTTGACGGTGGTCTATGTCACCCACGATCAATCGGAAGCATTGGCGGTATCTGACCAAGTGATCGTGATGTCGCAAGCCCGCATCGCTCAGGTCGGCACACCGCGTGATTTGTACGAAGCCCCACAGAGCCATTTCATCGCTGACTTCATTGGCGACGCCAATTTGATTCGAGGTCAATTGAGCACACAACCCTCGGGTCGTCTGTTCTCTGCCAAAGGCTTGGTCTGTGATGTGACAGGCCCATGTGCATTGCCCGATGGTGCAGCAGTCTTATCGGTGCGCCCGCAGCACTGGCATATGGCGTCTGTTAACACTCCGCATGTGACCGCTGCCGTCCAATTGGGTGGCCGGGTCAGCAAAGTGGCTTATCTGGGTCATTGCATGGAGTACTCGGTCGAGACCGCTGTCGGCGATGTGTTGGTGATCTCGAACAACACAGCCAATAGCCACTCACAAGACGCAGCCGTCACACTGGTGGCCTCGGACGAGCACATCCGCTGGGTTCCAGACGTTTGACCGTGATCAAGACTTGCAGCAGCTTTTAAGGACCAAACAAGTCCAAAACAGGCCAGCCCTGGCGAAGGGCACGTTCGCGCAAATCGGGCGAAGGATTGGTGGCCACGGGGTGATCAACCAACGCCAATAAAGGCAGGTCATTGGCCGAGTCAGAGTAAAAGTGGAGCACCACATCAGAGCGCTGCAAGCCTAATGTGGCCAGCCATTGGTTCAATCGGGTAACTTTGCCCTCTCTGAAAGAGGGTGTGCCTTCGATTTGGCCTGTGAACCAGCCCTTTTCATCTACAGACAAGTCAATCGCCAACAGGTCAACAATGCCCAGTGCATCGACCACAGCGCGGCTCACAAACACATTGGTGGCGGTGATGACCAAGAGGTGGTGTCCTTGCTGGCGGTGCATATTGATCAGTTGCAGCACGCTTGAGTCTAGGCGGGGGCGCACGCATTGCTCAACAAACTCCGCCAAAGCCTGTTGTGCCAAAACTGGGCCGGCTTGGACAGTGGCCGCGATGGAAAACCTTTGGTATTCATGAATGTCCAATGTGCCTGCGTCGTACTGGGCGAAAAATGCGGTCTGTCGGCTTAAAAAATCATGTTCTGCCAAGCCGCGTGCATACAAGAATTGGCCCCAGGCCTCATCGCAGTCAAATGGGATGAGGGTCTTATCAAGGTCAAAAATGGCGATGGTTTTTTTCATGGCTCAAGCATTCAAACAGTAAACACCGATCAGTACCAAGCCGTTAATGATGGAATGCCACTGACTTTATTGGAATGGCAAAGAACTGAATGCGTGTATTTGCTTGAGCCAGTTTTCCATGGGGTTGACGCGTCAATGCTGAGGTTGACCGATCACCTTGAATCGCAGTTTTGAGCACAACCAGTCAATGGCCGATACAGTCACCAGAATCATCAAAATGACAAACGACACTTGTTGAAACTCCAGAGTGCGTATTTGTTCTGACAAGATCAAGCCAATGCCACCCGCCCCCACAATGCCAATGATGGTGGCGCTGCGGGTGTTGGATTCGAAGTAATACAACACCTGGCTCAAAAACACTGGCAAGACTTGCGGCACGATGCCAAAGCGAATTTGCTGAATGCGACTGCCACCAGTCGAAGCAATGCCTTCTACAGGTTTGCGGTCGGCGGCTTCAATGGCTTCAGAAAATAATTTGCCAAAAGAGCCCAGATCAGAGCAAATGATGGCGAGCACACCGGCAAAGGGTCCCAAACCCACCACATTGATCCAGATCAGAGCCCAAATGAGGGTGTCTACACCGCGCAAAGTGTCAAAAGTGCGACGTGATAAAAAATGGACTAAGCGGTTTATGCTGGTGTTCCGGGCCGCCAAAGAGGCCAAAGGGAATGCCAACAGTGCTGCAATCAAGGTGCCTAAAAAGGCAATCGCCACCGTTTCAACCATGGCGTGCAGGTAACGCAGCAAAGTCGGACCCCATCCAGGGTCAGGGGGAAACATCAGTCGGGTAACGTCCAATAGTTTGCTTAAACCAGTGAAAATCCGCATGGCACTGAAATCCAGGCGGTAAAAACTAAAAATCAATAAACCCAACAGAAGGGTGATCACCGTGATGGTGATCACTCGATGACGTGTCACCGTGCGGAAATGCTGGGGGTATTTGGCGATCTGCGCGTCTGTGGTCATGCTTTGCTTTCGGGGCCAGAGCCGATCAAAAGGTGGCGCAGTTTTTCCGTCAAGGTGTCAATCACCACCACGGTGATGATGATCAAAATCAACAGAGCACTCACGTCAGAGTAATAAAACTTTCGGATGGCAGAGATCAAGGTCTCGCCAATGCCGCCAGCACCCACAAAACCCAAAACGGCGGCTCCCCTGACGTTGATCTCGAACCGCAGCAGTGCGTAGCTTGCAAAGTTGGATAAAACTTGGGGGAGAACCGCGAAACGAATTTTTTGCAACCAGTTGCCCCCAGTGGCGACAACACCATGGATGGGTTTCATGTCGATGTTTTCCACCACTTCAGCGAATAACTTACCCAGTGCGCCCATGGTGTGGATGGCGATTGCTAAAACTCCGGCCATTGGACCCAAACCAAAGGCGACAACAAAAATCAAAGCGAAGACGAGTTCAGGAACAGTTCTGCAAAATTCCATGAATCGACGAGATACAAAAACCACCGCTGAAGATCGGGTGATGTTTTTGCTGGCCATGAAACAAAAAAGCACGGCGCCTAAAGCACCTAAGAGCGTGCCCACATAAGCCATCATCAAGGTCTCGCCCAGCAGCTTCAGCCACTTGTCAAGACCCCAAAACCATTCAAAAGGGTCGCGAATGACCGCCTGACCAGATTCCAAATAAAAAATTCGGCCAATGTAGCTGGTGAAGTTACCGATGTTGTCGTAAAACTTCACCAAGTCGACTTCAGCCAACCATCCGGCCAGCATGGCAAGCACCCACACCAAAGCCAACCCACCGATGAATTGCCATCGACCACGCTGTGTTGCCAGTTCGTAACTCTGCAACAAGCTGATTTTTTC